>CAZQIX010000007.1:0-72971 GCA_964593855.1 uncultured Desulfobacula sp.
CAGATCCCGCTCCAGCACCAGAGAAAGATCGCCCCCAGGCCCGACAGAATGGCTCGTTTGTCCGATTTTTCCGGCTTCTTTGTCCGGAACGGACCTTTACCGCTCACGGTCTTCAAGGATTTTCAGGATATCCAGGCATTGCTGTCTGGCCTTCTGCTGCAAGAGGTCGGCCTGATCCTGAGCGCTCTGCCGATAGTTCGGATCCCCGATGCCGGCCACATTGATGAGAACATTCCGATAGGCCCCCCAGATACCGGCTTCCAATGCTCTGGCCCCCACCTCGATATCGGATCTGGAGGCGATATTGGCATATCGGGCCGCCTCGATCATGGCGTCCCACGCCTTGTCGGCCAGAGCCATCATGGACAGCGGCACTTCGATGGCTTTTTTCAGGCCCGCTTCCAGGCGCATCTGTTTTTCCTGTTTTTCGGCCTGCGTGTCTTCGGGAAGGCGAAGGGCCGCCACATAATCCTGATAGGCGCCGGTATCGGCGTCAATCAGGGCGATCAAAGTTTCGGAGGTGTGATGAAGATCAGGGATGATCTGACGCATCCGGGTTTCCAGGTGCTCGAATTTGCGAACCCCCTGGGTAAGTTTGGCGGCCATGGATCCAAGGCCGACCCCCATCGCGGCCATGGCCGCAGAGACCGAACCGCCCCCCGGAGCGGTTGTACGTGCCGCCACTTCGTTGATGAAGGATCGAACCGTCATGCCGGCCAGGGGTTCCACCGTCTCCTCGGCGACCCTGTATTCAATGATCTTTTTTTCCGGGTCAAACGGAGCCACCGAATGAAGGCCCAGTCGATCGATCACTAGCCGTATTTTCTGATCTTCCTCCAGAATGAACAGATCTTCTTTTTCAATGTAATGGTCGGCGGCCATAAGAACGGCTTCCAAAGGCACCACGCCTACGATCTCGGACCCGGTCACGGCTACCTTCAGTTCGCCCGCCTCTTTTTTCACTTGCTCGAACAGAACATGGGGCGGGGTCTGACGATAATCGGTCAGGTTCACCGTTACCTGGGCCAGGTTGTGTTCCCGGACATGCCATCCCATGCCTTTGACCGCCTTCAGCCGTCCCGGCTCGTCCGGGCCTCGCCCCGCTTCCCTCAGGTTGAGGGCGATGCGGTGGGCCTGGTTGGGTGTTGCCAGCAGGTTGACGTTATAGGCGATGAGAAAATGCCTGGCGCCGGTGACGGTGGCTCCCCATTCGGGAACGAATTCGGCGGGGCCGAAGTCCGGTTTCCATTCCTTTCGGGTGATTTTCCGGCTCAGTCCCTCGTATTCACCTTCCCGGATCTGGTCCAGGGTTCTGCGGTAGTCCAGAGAGGCGGAGGCCTCGTACAGAAAGACCGGCACCCCGAGCTCTTCGGCCAGGCGCTGCCCGAAAATCCGGGACAGGGTCACGCACTCGTCCATGGTCACATGGGCCACGGGAATGAACGGACAGACATCCAGGGCGCCCATGCGGGGGTGCTCTCCGAAATGATGTCGCATGTCGATGGTCTGCCGGGCCACCCGTGCCGCGGCAAGCGCCCCTTCCACCACAGATTCCGGGTCGCCCACAAAGGTGCAGACCGTTCGATGGGTGGAATATCCCGGGTCCACGTCCAAAAGCCGACAACCTTCGGTTTTCCGGATGGCTTTCCCGATCGCGTCGACGATTTCCCGATTTCGGCCCTCACTGAAATTGGGCACACATTCAACAATTTTTTTCATATTCCCTTCCTTTTGAAGACATCCTCTGAACCGAAGGAAAACGGGAGGCGTCCGTATGGGGATAAAACTTGGCCCCGGAAAACAGGTTCATGAATGCCTGATTGACATTCAGCTCCAAATAGGTGATGGACTGCCGGATCTTGAGAACCCGGTCCACGGCCTCGGGTTGGGTCAGAAGGATTTTCGCGCCCTCCAGAGAACTGTTGCCCAGCACCTGGAACGTCGACAGGGGAATGTCCGGAAGCATGCCGATGGAAATGGCCGATAACGGATCGATGAATGATCCGAAGGTTCCGGCCACATAAAAGGTCTTGAGATCTGAAAATTCGAGGCCGGCCGTCTGCCTCACAATGACCTCCAAAATGGTGTACATGGCGGCCTTGGAGCTGGTCAGGGAATTCAGATCCACCTGACTCAGGTAAATGGGCTCTCCGGTTCCGGAATCGGCCCCATCCACCAGGACAAAGGCGGGAATTCCGTCCAGGTCCACCAGGTCGCGGCCTCGGCAATCATCCACCAATCGCCCCCGGATGTCCATGCGGCCGGACAGGAAAAGGGCCGCGGCCAGGTCGATCATGCCCGATCCGCAGATTCCAACGGGTTTCTGATCCCCGATGGCATGGTATCCAATGCTAAGGGAATCCGGGGCCGCCCAGACCCGGTCGATGACCCCGGGCCCGGCCGTCATTCCCATTCTGCTGATTCCCCCCTCCAGTGCCGGACCGGCCGCGCCCGCGCAGGCGATGAGAAAATCCCGGTTGCCGATGACGATTTCTGCATTGGTGCCCACGTCCACCAGTATACAGGGGTCTTCTTTCTGATCCAGATCCGCGAACAAAATCCCGGCCAGCAGGTCACCGCCGAAATAGGAGCCGATATTGGGAAACAGGTAAAGCCGGCCGTTTTCATGAATATCCAGGCCAAGGCTTCGGGCCGGAATGGAACCCGGAATATTGGTGCAGGGGATATAGGGCTCCCGGATGAGGGCAAAGGCTTCGATGCCCAGAAACAAATGGGTCATGGCCGTGTTTCCGGCTCCTGCGACAAGGTAGATATCCTTTGGGTCATACCCGTGGATTTGACACAATTGCGCCAGATGGTGGTTCACCCCTTCGACGATCCGGCGGCTCAGGTCTTCGAGCCCTTCCGGCCGGGCCGAATAATGGATCCGGGTCAGCACGTCGGGTCCGATGGCGGTCTGGGGGTTGTCAAACCCCAGGCGGCCGATTTCCTCACCGTTCTCCAGATGAATCAGACTGATTTCGATCCGGGTGGTGCCGATGTCCATGGCCGCGCCCAGAATCGGTGATGATGAACGGGGAGGCAGAAGATCCAGCAACTCCCACGCCCCCCGGTCCTTAAACACCACGGCCCTGGCTTCAAGATCCCAGGACCGCAACCGGGACGGCAGGTTCCGGATAAGAGACAGCGGAAGGCGAACACCATCTGCCTCGAGCTCTTTCATCAGGCTTTTTTCCAGGCGCTGCGCATCGGCCGTATTGTTGCTCAGGCAGGGGGCCTCGACACGGACCCGCCGGACAAATCCCTTATGCTCCATCATTTTCTAAGCTTCTCCAGGCGCTCCCGAACTTTGGGGAAATATTTCATTTCCGTGTGGGGAAGGAACAATGCCCCCATATAATGGTCCATATAAGACCGGGTGGAGGCCAGCTCGAAATTGGTCATCATATTGACCACATTCCGGACATCCCGGCGCAGTGCGTTGGTCAGGGTGTTGATCTTGCATCCGAGCAGGGAACCGTTGCCCAGATAGGTCACTTTTTCCGGATCGATTTCAGGTAGCAGGCCGATGGTGATCGCGCTCTGAAGATCCACATAGCTGCCGAACCCGCCGGCCAGAATGATGCGCTCGATGTCCATGATGGACATGCCGATCTCGTCCAGCAGTGTGAGGGCCGCGCTGTACATGGCGCCCTTGGCCCGGATCAGGTTGTCCAGGTCCGGCTCGGTGATGGTGATATCACGGTCGATGGCCGTGTTTTCCCGGTACACCAGTACGTATTCCCAGATATCGTCCGTCTGACGGATCCTCTGTGTGTTCAGGGTCCGGTTGAACTTGCCCCTGGAATCGATGACCCCGATCTCCAGAAGTCTCGCCGCCAGGGTGATCAGGCCGGATCCGCAGATGCCCCGGGCTTTTTTGTTCCCCACGGTGATGATCATGGGTTCAAAAGTTTCAGGGTTGATGGAAAAATCCTCGATGGCGCCTTTGGTGGCCCGCATCCCGAATTTCACCCCGCCGCCTTCAAAGGCTGGACCGGCCGAGGCGGCGGTGCAGACCATCCAGTCCTTGTGGCCGATGGCGATTTCCGCGTTGGTCCCGATATCCATGTAAAGAGTGAGTTCACTTCTCCGGTACATGCCCGAGGCCATGATTCCGGAAATAATATCCCCGCCCACATAGCTGGACACGCCCGGATAAATGAGGGCGATGCTGTGATCGGCCAGATCGAGACCGATTTCCCCGGCCCGGAAGGGCGGATACATGATCGATGCCGGAACGTAGGGATCGCGCCGGATATAGGACGGGTTGATCTTCAAGAGAAGCTGGGTCATGGTTGAATTTCCGGCCAGGGTGATGGTGGTGACCTCGTCCTTGCCCACCCCGGCTTCGGCCAGGATTTCCCTGATGATGGTGTTGATGGTATCGATGATTTTATTGTGGAGGATATCCAGTCCGTCGTTTTTCTCCGCAAACATGATCCTCGAAATCACATCCTCTCCGTAACTGATCTGACTGTTGAACTCTCCATGCTGGGCCAGGGCTTCGCCTGTGTGAAGATCCAGAAGCTGACCGTAGACCGTGGTGGTCCCCACATCCACGGCAATGCCGAAATTCCGGGCCGTGGTGTCCAGGGGTTCGACGTTGACGATTTCGTTTTTCCCGTCTTCCCGGACCGGTCTCACAATGGTGACCGTGACCTTGAAATCTCCCTGGCGGATGACGTCCGGGACCTTGCGGATCAGGTCCAGATTCATGGTCAGTCGGTGTTCGTCGTGCTTGAATCGCAGATAGTTGATGATACGCTCCATATCGGCCTGGTTGTCTCCCACGGCAGCCGGCGGCAATTCGAGGTATAATTTTTCCACCGGCGGGATGAACAGCCCACCCTGGCGCAGACCGTCCACGTCCGCATACACGGCCCTGGCCGTATGGCGGCCCTTGGCCAGAACATTCAGCCGTCCGGTATCGATCTGGGATTCCACCGGGATCCGGACCTCGAGATCCGAGGCCACGCGGGCCAGACAGGCCAGGCGATATCCTTTTTCCCGGTCTTCCGCGGACAGATGCTCCGATATGCCTCCGTCCACGGCGCCTTTTTCAATCAGAACCCTGCATTTTCCACACACCCCGCCGCCGCCGCAGGAGGCGTTGATGTGCACGCCCGCTTCCATGGCCGCCCGGATCAGACTTTCGTCGTGCCCGACCGTCACTTGAACGTTATGGGGTAAAAATTTTACGGTATATGTCATGATCCAATCCTTTGCTGTTGATATGTGTCATGTTTTTCAAGATTTTTTCACTGCTGCGAAACTATAAACCGTCTCTCAATGGTTTGGCAAGCCAAGAGTCCGTGACCGCTTCAAATAATTCTGAAACAAACCAAGAATATCATATTGAAATTTTACCCTCTTTGTGGAAGTATGAAGCGTTTCTCTCAGTTGAAACATATAACCGGCTCATCCAAGGGGGAGTTCGAATGAAGCACATCGATGAAGAACGCTTACGTCGCATTGTAGGTCCGACAAACATCAAGACCGATCCCTCGGACCTTTACGTCTACGGATCCGACTCGTCCGTTCACCAGGCCATGCCCTGGGCCGTCGTCCGGCCCGGGACCATTGAACAGGTCCGGGAAATCATGCGGTACGCCAATGCCGACAGGATTCCCGTCATCGCCCGGGGCGGGGGATCGGGCATGTGCGGCCAGACCGTTCCGGTCATGGGCGGAATCATCCTGGACATGAAAGCCATGAACCGGATCCTTGAAATCAATCTGAAAGACGTTTATTGCCGGGTGGAACCGGGCGTGGTGGACGACGACCTGAACCTCGCCCTCAAGCCTTACGGCGTGTTCTATCCCCCCACCCCGGCCTCCAGCCGGATCGCCACCATCGGCGGAGAAATCGCCAATAACGCCAGCGGCGTGCGGTCGGTCAAATACGGGGCCACCCGGGACGCGGTCCTCGGCATGAAGGTGGTCCTTCCCGACGGCGAGCTTGTGACCCTGGGAGCCCGGACACGGGTGGAAGCATCGGGGTATCAGCTCCACAAACTCATGGTCGGGTCCGAAGGCACACTAGGCATCGTGGTGGAGGCCACCCTCGGTTTTGTTCCCATTCCGGAATTCCGATGCATGGGCGTGGCCAACTTCAACACGCTTAAAGATGCGGGGGAAGCCATCGGCTCCATCATGGCCTCGGGCGCCATTCCTTCCATGCTGGAGCTGGTGGATTCAGTGGCCATCAAAGCCGTGAACAAGACCATGAACCTGGGATTGAAGGAAGTGGCCGCGGCCCTGATTTTCGAAGCCGACGGAATGGTCCGGGAGGCGGTCGATTACGAAATCAACAAAATGAAAGACATCTGCCGCAGACACAATGGGGAAGACATTTACGCCAGTTATGACCCCAAGGAACGGGATAAAATATTTCTGGGCCGAAAATCTCTATTCCCGGCCCTGTCCAAATATGACGACAACCTGGCTTCCACCGCCCTGGCCGACGACATGGCCGTGCCCTATTCCAAAATGGCAGAAATGGCCGGCAAAATTCATGAAATAGCGGCCCGTCACAACATCGTCATGACCGCCTACGGCCACTGCGGATCCGGCTGCATGCACACCAAGATCCTCATGGACACCAAACGCAAAGACCAGTGGGAATCAGCCAAAAAGGCCATTGCGGAGGTATACGACTATGTCCGGTCCGTAAACGGCACCACCAGCGCCGAACACGGCATCGGTCTGTCCAAGGCGGAATCCTTCAAAATAGAAAAAAACGATTCCCTTCACCTGCTCGCCCTGATCAAAAAGGCCATCGATCCCAACAACATCCTGAATCCGGGAAAGCTCATGCAGGCCCCTGAAGACTGGGTAACGGCAACTCCTCTCAGATATTCAGTGAACAGCTAACCAAAAAGGTGACGCCCATGGAAAACACCAGACCATTCAAACATCTCGAAAAATGGCAAAAAACCCTGGCCAATTGCATCCGTTGCGGATACTGCTTCGAGCATTGTCCCTTGTTCAAACACACGGGCTGGGAATCCGACGCGCCCCGGGCCAAAATCGTCACCGCCTTCGGCCTTTTATCCGGAGAGATAAAGCCGTCCGAGGCAGTGGCTCATAAACTCTTCTCCTGTTTTTACTGCAAGCGCTGCGAAGCCGCCTGCTCGTCCGGAGTCCAACTCACGGAAATCTTTACGGATGCCAAAAAAGACCTTCTGGAGATGGGGTTCAAAGGTCCGGGCACCACCTCCATTACCCAGTTGAACTGCGCCCGCTGCCTGGCCTGCATCAGCGCCTGCCCCCATGAAGCCCGCTCCTATGATGAACGCAGGGGAGTTGTCACCGACCCGGCCAAATGCCAGGGATGCGGCATCTGCGTGGAGGTGTGTCCGGCCGGGGCGGCCTTGATACCAAATGGCTTCGGAACCGGCCGGAAAGACCTGGCGGACCGGATCGACACTTTTATGTCGACCCATCCTTCGGCCAAGGCCATTGTCTTTGCCTGCAACTGGTCCTATTACCCCGATCTCCAGGCCTCGGTGCTTCTGGACACCGAAATGAAAGACAAAAGTTATGAGATACTGGTAAACCTTTGCGGGGGCCGCCTCGAGGCTCCGCTTCTGATGGCGCCGTTTCTCCATAACGCTTGGGGGGTGCTGGTGGCGGTCTGTCCGGATGACAAATGCCAGCACAACGGCAATCAAAACGCCAAAAAGCTGGTTGAGAACCTTCAAGCCGTGTTTGAGAGGATCCGAATTCATCCGGAACGGATTCATCTGGTCCAGATCCCGGCCGGGGACAAAAACCGATTCCAGATGGAAATCGACACGTTCGTGGATCGGGTCACGGCCCTGGGACCCATTCGATAAGGACGTTCAGACATGAAGATCCAAGTTCCATACGGTCGGGAAGGGACCTTGTCCGCACACCTGCCCGACAATAGCCGAGTGACCTTTCTGGAAGCCAACGACGTGAGTATCGGGGATGAAGATGAAATTATCCGGAATGCCCTCCAGAATCCCATCGAAAGCAAAGGGTTCCGGGATTTTCTGAAGGGCGGACAAAAGGTGCTGGTGATCGTGAACGACGCCACGCGCCCTACCCCCACACCGAAAATCCTGTCCCTGATTCTGGATGACCTCAAAACAACGGAGTATCGCTTCATCATTGCCACCGGGGTCCATCGGGGTCCCACCGACGAAGAATTCGTGCAGATCTTCGGATCTTTTTACGAAGCCGTCAGAGACCGGATCCTTGTTCATGATGCCCGGATCGATGAGGACTTGGTTTTTCTGGGGACCTCCACCAACAAAACCCCCATGTATGTCAACCGGGCAGGCGTGGAGGCGGACCGGATCGTCATCCTTTCATCGGTTGAACCCCACTATTTCGCAGGGTATACCGGCGGCCGTAAATCTTTTCTCCCCGGTATAGCCGGGTACCGGACCATCGAGCAGAATCACAAACTGGCCCTGTCGCCCAGGGCAAGGGCTCTGGCCCTGGAAGGCAATCCGGTCCACGAGGACATGATGGATGCCATTAAAACCGTGAAGCAGGACATTTTTTCCATCATGACCGTGCTGGACAAGCACCACCGGATTTATGCGACCTGCTGCGGGCATATCCACGGCTCTTTTCACGCGGCCACCCTCCGGGCCAACGAGGTGTTCGCGGCCCCGTTGCGAAAGAAGGCCGATATCGTCGTGTCGGTGGTCACGTTCCCCCAGGATATCGATCTCTATCAGGCCCAGAAGGGGATCGACAACGCCAAACTGGCCCTGAATCAGGACGGGATTCTCATTCTGGTGGCCAAATGCCGGCACGGCCTCGGCGGCAAGGCCTTTGCCGATTTGCTGGGCTCCTGCGACACGCCGGCGGAGGCCCTGGAGACCATTGAAAAAAAATATGTGCTGGGGTACCACAAGGCGGCCAAAATGGCGGAGATAGGTCTCTGGGCCAGGATCTGGGCCGTTACGGATGTTGCGCCGGATATAATTTCAAAGCTGTTTATCCGGCCCTTTGCCGGGCTTCAGGAAGCCCTTGACCAGGCCCTCAGGGAAAAGGGAAAGGATGCGGAAATTCTTTTTCTCATGGACGGGGGACTGACCGTTCCGCTGATTAACGCCTGATCTGATCAAACCCCGACCCGGTCAAATCTTAATTCGGTCAAATCCTGAAAGATGAGGGGCCTTTCCGTTTCCGGTCCGGCCCCTCTCAGGTCAATCCGATTTTTCAATTATTACTATACGTTTTTACAACCCGTTCACGGCTTCGGTCAGTTCCGGCATGAATTCCAGAATATTGGCCACGATGCCCACATCCGCCACCTGGAAAATCGGGGCTTTGGGGTTCTTGTTCACAGCTACGATAAAGGGGTTGCCCTTGACGCCGCCCAGATGCTGAAAAGATCCGGAAATACCCATTGCCATGTACACCTTGGGTTTGACGGTCTTGCCGGAGGTTCCCACCTGTCTTGATTTTTCAAGCCATTTGGCATCCACGATGGGTCTTGAACAAGATACGACAGCCTTCATGGCCTTGGCCAGTTCTTCAGCGATTTCTATATTTTCCTGCTCTTCGATACCGCGACCGATGGATACGAGGACATCGGATTTGGTAATGTCCACATCACCGACCTCGGCCTGAACCACTTCGAGGAATTTTCGTTTGGCCGAAAGATCCCCGGCTTCTCCGGATTTATCCACCACTGTCCCTGCCGCGCCTTTGTTTTCCACAGGGGCGAAAGAGCCCGGGCGGATGGTGATTACGGCACCGGAACCGATATCAACGGTCACATGGGTGCTGACGGCACCGCCCAGCTCCTGCCGGACCGCCTTCAAAACCGTCCCGTCCACGCCTTCGAAACCGACCATATCGGCGGCATAGGCTGAATCCATTTTTATGGACAGACCCGGCGCCAGGTCCATGCCGAAGGTATTGTGCGGCGCAAGAACGATGGCGTCTTTGGGCAGAATGTTGACCAGGGCTTTGCGCACGATCTCGGCATTGGGATAAGCCAGGTCGGGATGGCTGATTTTGATGACCTCTTTAAACAGGCCGGTCATGTCCTGGGCCACCTTGTCCAGATCGGCTCCGGAGCCTGTCAGCACTGCCGTCAGAGATGCGGCTGAATCAATCTGAGCGGCCGCTGTCGGGAATTCCAGGGCCACATCTTCGGCAGCCCCGTTCTGAAATGGAATATATGCAAAAATCTGTGTCATGATTAGAGCCCTCCTTTTGCTTTCAGCTTCTCAATGAGTTTGGCGATGATCTCCTCGGTGGAACCCTCAAGCATTTCAGCACCCGCGCCCAGATCCGGCACAAAATAATCCACCCTCTTTGTTTTGGCGGCCGCTTTTCCCACGCTGTCGGCGGCAATGCCCAGATCACCGGCGCTCTTAACAGGAATATCCACGCCGGCTACCTTGCGGATGCCCCGGATACCGACATAACGCGGTTCATTAATGCCGGTCTGAATGGACAGCACACAGGGGAGCGACATTTCGTTCATTTCCTGATTGCCGCCTTCGATTTCCCGGCCCACCTTGATCCTGCCGTCAGCCACTTCGATCTTGTTGACCAGTGATGCATAGGGCAGATCCAGCATTGCCGCCAGCATGCCGCCCACCTGCCCGGCCCCTTCATCGGCCTGGGCCCCGGTCAGGATGAGATCGTACTTGCCTTTTTCGATTTCCGCCTTGAGGATGGTGGCGATTCCTTTTCCGTCCGACCCCTCGAAGGCGCCATCGGACAGAAGAACTCCGTTGTTGGCTCCCATGGCCATTTCACGTCTCAGAACCTCTTCGGATTCATCGTCGCCCACCGTCACAACGGTCACATTGCCGCCGACTTTGTCAACAATTTGAATCGCTTCTTCCACTGCATAGTTATCCCACTCATTCACCGAATACACGAGATCGTCACGATCAAGATCATTTCCGGCGCTGTTGAGTTCGAATTCGTTCTCAGCAGTATCCGGCACTCTCTTGACACATACCAAAATTTCCATTGTTGCCTCCTTTAAATCAATTTCCGGCTATGGGCCTTCCTTGAAGGGCCTTAACCCGTTTGTTTCAAACCTGATTAAACAAGATGTTCTTCTATCAATTCCGTGAAATCGAGCGCCTCCATTTCCCCTTCCTTGCCCGCCACCTTGATGGCGTCCTGAATATTGACCAGACAGAAAGGACAGGCGGTCACGATCACGCTGGCGCCCGCTTCCGCCGCCATGTTCACCCTCAATACGCCCATGCGGGTCTCTTCTTCCGGTTCGTAAAAGAGCATCAGGCCGCCACCGCCGCAACAGAAGGAGCGGTCACGGCTTTTTTCCAATTCCACCCGCCTGAGTCCTTCAATGGCGTCCATCGCCCGGCGAGGATCTTCATAAATACCGTTGTGCCGACCCAGATAGCAGGGGTCGTGATACACATAAACCTTATCCGGGTGCAGACAGGGCTTCAGGTCCAATTCTCCGGTCTGGATTTTCTGGGCCACCACTTGGCTGATATGTTTGACCGGGGGAAGGTTCCGGTAATCGTTTTTGAGCGCGTTCAAAGCATGGGGATCGGCCGTGACGATCTGCCGGGCGCCGGATTCCAGTATGGCTTCCGTATTCTGGGCCTTGAGGTCCTGATACAGCATTTCTTCTCCAAACCGAAGAACTTCGTTGCCGCTGTCTTTTTCCAGCTTGCCCAGAATGCCGAAATCCACGCCGGCTTTCTTGAGGATCAGGGACGTCTTGCGCGCGATTTTCTGGATATTGTCGTCATAGGAAGTGATGCTGTCGACAAAATAAAGGGTATCCACGGTTTCGCCATCCAGTTCCTTTACCTCGCAAACAGCCTTGAATTCCTTGTCCTCAGCCCATTCCGCCCGTTTCTTTTCCATTTTGCCGTAGGGGTTGCCGCGTTTTTCCAGCGCCTTCATGGGTTTCTGCAGGGACTGCGGTACCAGACCTTCATCCACCATGCCCCGTCTCAAATCGACGATCTTGTCGATATATTCGATACCCAGGGGGCACTCTTCTTCGCAGGCCCCGCAGGTGGTGCACGA
This sequence comes from uncultured Desulfobacula sp., assembly GCA_964593855.1. Classification (GTDB taxonomy): domain Bacteria; phylum Desulfobacterota; class Desulfobacteria; order Desulfobacterales; family Desulfobacteraceae; genus Desulfobacula. The sequence goes on from CAZQIX010000007.1 coordinate 12,024, forward strand.
CCAGATTTCATCTTCGGTGTAGATGTCTTCCACGAGCAGCTTGCTGTCGTAAATTTCACCGGACAGCGGGTAATTTTTGAAGATCAGATCCCTGGCCTTGATGGTGATGAACCGGGGGGACAAAGGCCGTCCCACCGCATTGGCCGGGCACTGATCCGAACACCGGCCGCAGTCTGCGCAGGAATAGAAATCCAGCATGTGCTTCCAGGTGAAATCTTCCAGTTTTTTGACGCCGAAGGATTCCAGGTCGTCCAGTTTATTTTCGTCGATGCCGTATTTGACGGGCTTGATACGGCCTTTATGGGTCCGCATGAAAAACACATTGAAAATAGAGGTAATGACGTGGAAATGTTTGCCAAGGGGCAGGAAACACAGAAAAAAGAAAAAGGCCAGATCATGGACGTAATACATGAAAATATGCAGACCCTGAAGGGTTTGGAGCGAGACCGACGACAACAGACCCCTGAAGATCCAGACGAGGCTCAGAGGCGCCAGAAAATGGGTCTCGCCGGTAACCTGACGTGTGTAGGCGGCTTCCGTGGCTTCGAAAAGGCTTTCGGAAATCATGAGGGTCGAAATCACGCACAGAACGAACACGGCTTCTGCGGTGTGGTCCTTTCCGTATTTTTCAGGTACGGCATACCGTTTGGGTTTGTATACACCCCTTCGGATCGCCGCGATGATACAGGCCACCAGGACAAAGGTAGCGGCATAATCCTTGATGAAATTGTAAACCAGACCCAGACCCCCTCCGAGACCGGGAAACACGAAACCATCGGACAAACCGATGATAACCAGGGAAATCGAGCGAATGGACAGGATCAGAAATCCCGCAAAGATAACGATATGAAGGACCCCGGCCAGCATGTAACGCGGTTGACGGATCTGTCCCAGCCAGACCACTACGAGATTCCGGAGTCTCTGCCCGATATGGTCCAGACGGTAGTCCGGATTGGCCCGTACCAGCGGCGCGATCCGCCTGGCCATGATATACGTGAACAATCCGATACCGATGATGGGCAAAATAAACGATAAAACAGCCGCGGGGAATATCCCGAAAAATTTATAACCCGCGGGACCGATGATTGATGTCATCCTTTTATACCTCCAAATACATTTCTATGACTTAATGAATACAAACTCAGAAAGCTTTAATAAACATGCATGATCACGTCAAGCAAAAAGCTTCATTCAGCAAAATTATATGATTCAGCGACTGTATGCGGTTTATCACCCCTCACGCCGTTCAAATACAGGTCTACCAGAGGGTCCGCCATTGCGACCAGATCATATCGGCTTTCCGCGCCGACCCAGGTGTTGATGACTCCTTCCACGGCCCCGAGAATGAATCGTTTGACCAGACCCACAAACAGATCCTGGCGCATGATGCCTTCAATCTGCCCCTGTTCGATGATATCGGACAATAAATCCAGATACATCTTGGAGATATCCTTGATCTGGGACTGGATATCTCTCAGATAGCGAACCTCCGATTGAAAAATAACGGCCATGTGCCGGTCGTTCTGGAATTCTTCCAAATGACAACGGATCAGAAGCCTGAGTTTTTCCTCGGCGTTTTTCCCCTTTTCGACGGCTGAACGCATTTTCCTGAACACCAGTTCCGTCTTGTATTGGATGAACTGATAAAGAATGTCATCCTTGTTTTTGAAATACAAATACAGGGTTCCGTCGGCCACACCCGCCCGAGCCGCGATCTGGGAAATCGTTGCCTTGTAGAATCCGTGCTCGGCAAACACCGCCCCGGCACTGTTCAATATGTTCCGGTATTTTTCCGATTTATTTTTCTGCAATCTCTGTTTGCCCTCAATTTATCGATAATGAATAATGGTTCATTATCTAACAAAAGATTCAGCCCCGTGTCAAGCCCTTGCGTGCGGATGGAAAAATATTCTTTAACAATTAATTTTTATTAAATTTTACAAAATGTTATAAATTCAATACTCATTCATTCACAAATCGGATATCGATTCTGAAATCATGTATTCAGGCATGAATATGAATTCAGTCCATAATATCTTCCTTGATTTTAAACCGGTTTCATGCCTATTAAAAATCAACTTCAGATCATCGTCAACAACAGGGAGGGCAACATGACAAAATTGTTTGATACCGCATCTTTCCACCAGGCACTGGATTTAGGCCGACCCCCGAACGTTCGGCGCCTGTTTCCCAATTCCAGAGCCCTTATCGTGAGCGGAAAATACATAGACTTGGCCATGCTGGCCAAAGGCGGATGCATGACCATCGCCGCCAACGGACGAAATTCTTTTGTCATCCGGGGCGCACTGGCCGCCGCCCAACGGGCCAACGCCGCCATCATCATTGAAATAGCCCGATCCGAAGGCGGAACCAAAGCCTACTGCGCCGTCAGTCTGTGGAATATCGCCCGCATCACGGACGCCCTCATGAATGAAATGGGCATCACTATCCCGGTGGCTATCCACGCAGACCATTTCGGCATCAAGAAACCCGAGGACATCGAACCGGCCAAAACGGAAATTCAGTCCCTGTTCGACGCCGGCATCACCTCCATTGCCGTGGATGCCTCGCACATGCCCGATGATATGAACCTGCTGGCCAATATCGAGCTCTTTCCTTTTATCCCGGACTGGGCCGGTCTGGAAACCGAAGTGGGTGAAATCAAAGGCAAATCAGGACTTTCAACACCTGAGGAAGCACTTTTTCTGATCCAGGGGCTGAACGCCCACGGCATCTTCCCCAACTGGATCGCCCTGAACAACGGTACCACCCACGGCATCGAAGCCAGTGACGCCGGCATCGACGTGGACCTGACCGCACGCATCCACAAGACACTTTCCCCTTACCGGGTCTCCGGAGCCCAGCACGGCACTTCCGGCAACAACTCGGACAGGCTTCGGGACATCGCCTCAAAAACAAGGACAACCAAAGCCAATGTCGCCACCGCGCTCCAGATGATTTCCTGGGGTCTTGAGGTGAACGATTTCGGAAATGCCATCCTGAATGCCGACGGCCAGTTCATCAAACAAAAAGATCAGGGCGTGTCGGAAGAGATGTGGGAACAGATGGTGGCCTTTGCCAGAGACAAAGGGTTGAAGGCCGGGGATTTCAAAAAACTCAACCTTCCTTTTGAAAGCCGCCTTCTCGCCCAACCGGAACCCATACGCATTCGAATGGCCAAGGCGGTCGAAGATTTTGTCTATGGGCTGTTGACCGATGTGTTCAACGCATCGGATACGGCTCCGTTGGTTGTTGAAGAAATTCTGCGAAAAAAATCCCATGACCCCGGACCCAAAGCCGAAAAAATTGAATCCAAACAGGACTGGACCCATCAAAAAATCGTTGAGAAAGCTGCAAGCATCTGTTCCGACAAAGGTCCGGAAGGAAACTTCGACGACTGAAAAAACAGTTTAAGTTTTTTTCACCTTGGACCGATACACAGACCAAGGAGAAAAGTATATGCAGATACCGTCCTACCAGATACAGAACGTCCTGAAAGTCTACTCACGACAGTTGAGCCAGGGCAAAATCATCAGCCGGAACCGATTCGGCGGCATGGACAAGGCATCGGCGGACAGCGTGACTCTCTCTTCAGAGGGCAAACGGCAGGCCATCATCGACAAGGTAGCGGCCAATATCGTGGAGCGTATCATCACCGAAGGGCCCCGGGAGGAGAAAGACGAACAGATCACTTCTCAGATAGAAAAAGAGATAGGGAAAAAAATCAATTTCTCCAAAGATAGGAATCAATTCACTTATACGGTGATCGATGAAAACAACCGGAAGACAACCCATAGCCTGTCCGTAGAGGATTCCAAATTAATCATGCGGCGAATGACCGAACTGGCGCGGCAGGTGGCGGACAGCAATATGGAACTATGAGGGGGCGTACATCATGAAAATATCCAGCACAACACCGCATTACATTGCGCAGACCTATGGCGGTCAGGGGGGGACGAACGCCGCTCAGGTCCAGAAACCGTTGAAATCGGGAGATGAACCGCAATCCGACAGCATCAGCCTGTCCGAGCAGACCCGGATGATGCAAAAAATAGGCAAAGCCATGGAAAGCGAACCTGCGGATCGGGGACAATATGTGGCCGACATCAAACAACAGGTGGAAAATAAGCAATATACGGTCAATGCAGAAATCGTGGCGGAAAAAATGGCCGGGGCTTTCATGAACCAATTCGGATAAGAAAAAAACGACCCGGCAATTTTTTCTCCCGTTTATTGCATTCCTGTTTCAACAAGAAAACAACCTATTGATTTTAATCGTTATTTCATAAAATGCCATCAATATTTATGGATGGCATTTTTCTTGCTTTATTTGGGGCTGTCAGATAAAAAAGGAGGCCCACATGACCATCATATCCCCCGTTCATGAATCCGGAGCCGGCTTTTCGGCATCGACGGTGAAATCTTTTCGATCCGAAGACGGAGACTCTTTTAAAACAGCTCTGAGCAAAGCCATTGACAAACCAGAAGAGGCGGGCTCGACAGGAATCGATGCACGACCATTAAATGAAATTCCATCCAGAGAGATCAACATAGCCCGGATCTCGGACACCGTTTCCGGAAAAACCGTCGAACTCCTGGATCTGCTGGACGCTTATTCGGAAAAATTGAACGATCCGGCCATTTCGCTGAGGCAGCTGGCTCCGGACCTCAAAGCCATTCATGACAATGCCGGCCGTCTGCTCAAGGAGACCCGCTTCCTGTCTGATTCCGACGCCGATCTGAAAACCATCGCGACCCGGACCATTGTGGCCGCACAAACGGAATATCTGAAATTTCAACGGGGAGATTATGTGTGATCCAATCGCTTGGCCTTTTGCCAATAATCTTCCCTTTCCCCTGCGGAAAGCTGTTGGAGGTTCACCCCATCTTTTCTCAGTTCCTTTTCCATCAACCTGAAACGGCTTTCAAACTTGGCTGTGGAACCTGCCAGAGCTGTCTCAGGATGGAATCCAACCATTCGGGCCACATTCACCATCGAAAAAAGAATATCCCCCCATTCCATGGTCATATCCTGAAATGCCTCTTGACGCATGGCTTCCTCAAATTCCCGGATCTCATCCCGGACCGTGTCCAAAACCCCGTGAATGTCCTCCCAGTCGAAGCCCTGGTCAACGGCTCGCTGTGACACTTTCAAGGCCCGTGTCAGGGCCGGCATCCCCGCAGGCACACCATCCATCGCAGATTGCTTTTCCCGGCGGCCGTCCGCCTGTTTTTCCAGAGCCTTGATGGCTTCCCATTGGCGGTTCAATTCCCGCTCATCGGAAATTTCGGCGTTCGCATAGACATGTGGGTGGCGCCTGATCATTTTACGGGCCACGTCCCGGACAATATCCTCAAACGTCAAGCCTTTGCGCTCTTGCAGGATTTCGACAATGAACAGCAACTGAAAAAGAACATCACCGATTTCTTCTGCGATATGGACCGTGTCTTTACTTACAATGGCTTCCTGAAGTTCATACACCTCCTCGGCCAGACAGATCCACATGGTTTCAGGTGTTTGCCGGCGATCCCAGGCGCATCCTCTGTCGCCTCTCAATGTCCGGATGATGTCGAACAGTTTCTGGGTTGTTTCCAATGAATTAGCGTATTCCTTCCAATTTTTTGAGGAAATCCGTCCGAATGGTCCTGGACACGAACAGGGTCATGGTCCTGGACACATCGGCCACATAGGGAGACAATCTGGACTCCTGGATAATTCCGGCGCTTTTGGGTAAAAAAGTTGTGATCATGATAAACAGGACCGAGACGATCAACAGCCCTTTGGCGCCGCCGAAAACCAGGCCGAAGGTTCGGTCCACCCACCCCAGAAACACAAGGTTCAAAAATTTACGGATCAGGATGGAAACCAGGCTGACCAGAATCAGGACCGCACAAAAAATAAGAAAAAAAGCGGTTAGATGACGGAATCCCTGATTCTCAATCCATGGTTCAAGATATACGGCGACCAGGGGATAGTAGGTAAAAGCGCCGTAAAAACCGGCCACCACCCCGATAATACCGGACATTTCACCAATCAACCCTTTGAAAAATCCACGTATGAGACAAAAAGACACAATTACCAGGACAACGATGTCAAAAGCGTTCATGATTTCTCTTTTCAGTGGGGTTAGCAGCCGTTTTTCAATACCAACGAACCCGTTTTCAAGTCAAGATTTTTATTGACCTTTCAGGAAATAAATTGCACCCTATACGCCATGAAAACCGTTGAATTTCAAAACCTCACTCTGACCCGGGATCTGTTCGGTCATCACAATGTCAATCTGGAAAAAATCCGTGATGCGTTTGACGTTCAGATCAATTCCAGAGGCAATGCCATACTCATTGACGGAGAGGCCCGTAACGTGGATATGGCTGAAAAAATGCTGGTCCAATTCTATGAACTTCTTGAAAGCAATTTCCGCTTCTGTGATGCGGATTTCGACGCCGCCGTCAATGCCGTCAAACAGAACCATGATACGCATATCCGGGACATATTCCAGACAACGGTTTTCAAAACCGTCCGGAACCGGGCCATCACTCCCAGAAATCCTGCCCAGCAGAAATATGTGGAAGCGATGCTGAAAAACGACATTCTCTTTTCCATCGGACCGGCCGGGACAGGGAAGACCTATCTGGCCATGGCGCTGGCCATGGCGGCATTCTCAAAAGGCGAAGTGAAAAAAATCATTCTTACGCGACCGGCGGTGGAAGCCGGAGAAGCGCTGGGATTTCTCCCCGGCGATCTGCTACAGAAAATAAACCCTTATCTGCGTCCTTTGTACGATGCCCTCTATGACATGATGGAGTTTGAGAAAGCCAGGTCTCTAATTGAAAACGATGTCATTGAAATCGCGCCCCTGGCCTTCATGCGGGGAAGGACCCTGAATAACGCCTTCATTATTTTAGACGAGGCCCAGAATACCACCTCCGAGCAGATGAAAATGTTTCTGACCCGTATTGGATACGGCTCCAAAGCCATCGTCACCGGAGATATCACCCAGACTGACCTGCCGTCCAGAAAAAAATCGGGTCTGATCGAAGCCAGAAACATCCTCACCCACATCAAAGGCATTGCATTCATTTATTTCTCAAAGGATGACGTGGTCCGGCACAAGCTGGTATCCAACATCATTGACGCCTATGAAAAAAAGCAAAAACGATAGCATCGGTCAGGCCAGACAGTTTTTTCTCACGTCTCCGGCCATTCTGTGGATGATGCTTTTCATGATCACCTTTGCCTTTACCCTGACCCACCAGCCTGAAAACAACGTCACATCCTATTCTTACAACATTGGAGACGTAGCTAAAAGAGACATCAAAGCCCCGAAAAACTTTTTTGTCGAAGACAAGGCCGCCACAAGCCAGAAAAAAAACGAGGTCCGGGAATCCGTCAAAACCGTATACGATTACGACGCCAGTTACCTGGAAAGGGTTTCGGCCAATATCGACAACGCCATGAAAATTCCACGGGATTTGTTTAAAAAAGACAACGACCAGGATGCTCCCCCCACCTTGGCCATCGTGATGGAAACCAAACCCGTTTTTGAAGAAAAACTGGGCATCGAAATCAGTAAAGCCGCATATACCACCCTTTACCGGCAGCAGTTTTCCCCCGACATCTCGCTGAAAATCAAAACCATTCTGGAAAAAATCCTAACCAACGGAGTGGTGGCCAATAAAGAGCTCCTCCTCAAAGAAGAGAACAAGGGGATCATCCTTCGCACCATCGGCACCGGAGAGGAAAGAACCGTCAACGTACTCAAAACCTTTTACAGCCCGGATCAGGCCAAGGCCATGGTCCGGATCGAAGGCCAGCCCATTCTCAAAGACCTGAACTACAACCTGTCCAACCTCATCGTGGATATCTGCCAGCGGCTCCTCCAACCCAATATCTCGCTCAACAAAAATGAAACCGAGCGCCGGAGCCAGGAAGCCGAAGATCTGATCAAACCCATTCTCTATCAGATTGTGGCCGGAGAGATGATTCTCAGGGAAGGCGAGCGCGTGGACAAGATCCAACTGGTGAAGCTCAACGCGCTCCAGGAACAGGTAGAGGAAAAAGACATCCTCATTACCGGCACCGGTCTGGCCCTGATCACTTTTTTCAGTATCCTGACGGTATATTTCCTTTTCCTCAAAGATCATAAAAAGCTGCGGGTTGATCACAACAAGCACATCTTGTTCCTGGCTCTGGGCCTCATATTGTATATGACTTTTGCCCGGTTCGCCACGTACATCGCACAGTCGGCCAATCCGGATCCGTCCTGGGACATATCATCCATCTCCTTTTTCCTGATTCTGCCCATGCCCGGGGCTGCCATGCTGACCTGCCTTTTTCTCGGGTTCGATATAGCGGTAGTTTTTACCCTCGTTCTTTCCATCATGACCAGTCTGACTTTTTCAGGCAGTTTCACGGTTTTCATTTTCTTCTTTTTATCCTGCCTGGCCGCCGCCTACTGGATCAAAGAGCGACAGAAAAGAAAAAACTTCATTATCGCCGGGTTCAAACTGGCTGTATTCAATATGATTCTGGCGCTTTCACTGTCTTTTTACACCCATTCCCAACCCGATGTCGCCATTCTGACCAAGGAGATGGTGCTGGCCTTTTGCGGAGGCCTTTTTTCAGCCATATTCACCATAGGGTTTACGCCCTTGATCGAGCTCATCTTTGACTACTCGACGGACTCCAAACTTCTTGAATTTTCAAACCTGGATCAGCCTCTGATGCGAAAACTCATGATAGAAGCACCCGGCACTTACAACCATAGTGTGATTGTCGCCACCCTGGCCGAAGCGGCAGCTGCCACCATCAATGCCAACAACCTCAAGGCCAAGGTCATGGGGTACTACCACGATATCGGCAAACTGGACAAGACCCTGTATTTCATAGAAAATCAGACGGATGGAAAAAATAAGCACGACAAGCTGTCACCCTCCATGTCCGCGCTGATTCTCATCCAGCACGTCAAAAAAGGGATCGAATTGGCCAGACAGTACAAACTGGGCAACGAGGTCATCGAAGGCATCACCCAGCATCATGGAACCTCCTTGATCAAGTATTTCTACCAGAAAAGCCTGAACATCGGCAACGAAACGGTCAAGGAAGAGGATTTCCGATACCCGGGCCCCAAACCCCAGACCCGGGAAGCGGCCATCGTCATGCTGGCCGATGTAGTCGAAGCGGCCGTCCGGGCTCTGGAAAGGCCGACTCCGGCCCGTATTCAGGGCAGGGTCAAGGAACTGATCAACGATATTTTCGCGGACGGGCAGCTGGAAGAATGCGAACTGACTTTGAAAGACCTCCACCAGATCGCCAAAAGTTTCAACAATATTCTGACCAGTATTTATCACAGCCGCATTGAATATCCGGACAAAACCCAGGACAAGAAAAAAGAGAAAAATGGCACCTCCAAAGATACTGATCGACAATCAGCAAAAAAAGAAGTTCCCAACGGACAAAGCCCGCCTAAAGACAAGACAGATCTTAAACGCCTTGGGCTGTAACGATCAAGAAATATCCATCCTGATCACGGACGACACCCGCGTTCAGGAATTGAACCGCACCTATCGCAATATGGACCGGCCGACCAACGTGCTGTCTTTCCCCATGCAGGAAGGCGAATTTGCAGACCTCACCCCCGGCCTTCTCGGCGATGTGGTCATTTCCCTTGAAACCGCTGAAAAAGAAGCCGTCGACATGGGCATCAGCCTTTCCGAACGGATGTCCCAGCTTTTGATCCACGGGATCCTTCACCTGATCGGGTTCGATCATAGCAGAGGCGGGGACGACGAGGCCGAAATGACGCGGAAAAGCATGGAACTGTTGAGCATCCTGGAGCCGGGCAAACCCTTATCCTATTTTTAATCGATGGAGGACGACACATGGCACAACTGGCTGTTAACGTAGATCACGTGGCCACACTGAGAGAGGCCCGCGGCGCCGTTTATCCGGAACCGGTGGCGGCGGCCGTGGCCGCGGAAACCGCCGGCGCGGAAGGCATTGTGGTCCATTTGAGGGGAGATCGCCGTCATATCAAGGAAAGAGACGTTCGATTGCTCAGAAATATCGTCCAGACGAAACTCATTCTGGAAATGGCGGCCACCAGCGAAATGCTGGGTATCGCCCTGGACATCAAACCCGACTGCGTGACCCTTGTCCCGGAAAAGCGGGAAGAAATTACCACAGAAGGCGGTCTGGATCTGATCACCCACCAGGATTTGATTCGCGACGCGGTCGCCACCCTGAAAAATGCAGGCATGCCTGTGTGCATTTTTATTGACCCGGATCTGGACCAGATCAAAATCGCCCACAAGATTGATGCGGACATGATTGAAATTCATACCGGGGCTTTCTGTGACGCCAAAACCCGGCTCCAGCGACAAAAAGAAATGGTTCGGATCGTGGATGCGGCCAAGATCGGAACCAAACTCAAACTCGAAGTCAATGCAGGACACGGCATCGGCTACAGCACCATCAAGGCCTTTAAAGGTCTCCCTGAAATTCATGAATTCAGCATCGGGCACAGCATCGTTTCCAGGGCGGTTCTCACGGGGATGGAACAGGCTGTCAGAGATATGAAACAATTGATTTTATCACTTTGACTTTAAGCGAAACCCTAGAGTATAGTTCACGTAAATCCTTTCCCCGAATTGACAGGAATTACCGGATCCATCATGCCCCAGCAGACGATTCTGATCATTGATGACGATGTGTCCATTCGAGACAGCCTGAGCGCTTTTTTCGAAGACGAAGGGTATCAGGTTCTGACCGCCGAAAATGGACGACAGGGGATGGCAGTCATTGATGCGAAACCCGTCGATCTGGTTCTGACCGACCTGAGAATGCCTGAAATGGACGGCCTTGAGGTCATGCAGGCCATCCATGGACGCAGACCCGATTTGCCCATGATCGTGATTTCGGGGGCAGGGGACAGGGATGACATTATTCTCGCCCTTCGAATGGGCGCCAGGGATTATATTACCAAACCCGTCAGCGATCTGGACATGATCGGCCATACGGTTCGACAGGCGCTCGAAACCAGACGGCTGACCGAAGAAAACAGACAATACCGCATTCAACTGGAAAAAAACGAAAAAAAATACCGCACCATTACCGAAAATATTGCCGAGGGGGTATTCACCATGGACGCCCATGAAAAGTTCACCTATGTCAATCAGGCGTTTGGTGACATGATCGGACACCCCGGACCTGAAATACTGGGCAAACACCTTCGGGACCTGACCACGGAGACAAATTTTTCACCCATCCGCCCACAGCTCCAGACAAATCCATCCGAGATGATCGGCCGTTACGAAATTGAATTCATTCATCAGAATCAGACCCGGGTACACACGGAAATGGTCTGCACACCTGTTTTCGACGAATCCGGTCAATATCAGGGAATCATTGCCATCGCCCGGGACATCACCCGGATCAGCGCGCTCAAGAAGCAGCTTCGGGAATATCTCCAAAAAGGGCGACCCGGGGGAAAAGGAGTGGTTCCCATCTGCGCCGGATGCAAAAGCATCCGTATCAATGATGAAACCTGGCTACCTGTGGAAGCGTATTTTTCCCATATCCAGTTTTCTCACGGCATCTGCCCGGAGTGCTGTGAAAAACTCTATCCTGAATTCAACCTGCGCAATCCCGAAGCGGACGACTGATCTATCAGCATAGCCAGCCGGAACGTTCCGCAGCCATACTCACACCCGAGGCGTTGTTGGAAGCCACGGTTTCATACCGGCTCCTGAGATCCGGCGGCGCGTTGTCCACCACAAAACCTTTGCCGGACCAGGCCAGGAGATCTTCGTCATTGTAGTCGTTACCGACCGCAATGACATTCTCCGACTGAACAGCCAGTTGTTCCGAAAGAAAAGCTGCGGTGCCGGACTTGGATACCTTTTTGGGAAAAATTTCCATCCATACGGATGCATGATCCAGAGGAGACGTTGCCTGGATAACGCTGAAATCCGACAAGTCCTTGCGGAGAGTTTCAATCACCCGGGTTTCGGTTCCCGCCGGAAGAATGACCAGGATCTCCGTGGCCGATTCCGTCAGTCGGCTTATCGGGTCCAGAGGTCTCCCGAAGTCTGCGTAAAGAGCCAGCCGAGCCTTGAAATCAGGATTGGGCTCCCCATGCCACTGGTAGACAAACCGCCGGGTATGGGGGATGGCCTGATGAACCATGTAATCCATTCGGGCAAAATCCAGATAGGCCGTGATGGCCCGTACCTCCTCGGGAATCAGCGACTGACTCTCAACGAGTCGTCTTTCCGGGAATTTGAGAATCCCGGCACCGGTGGAAAACAGCACATAATCAACCGGCAGGACACCCTGACCGTTTCCCAGTCCAATGAGGGCCAGGGCTTTTTCAAGAGAATGGTCCGAGCGGCCTGTGGCCAGGACGGTCACGATTCCGTTCCGCCTGAGTCGGGTAAGACTGGCCAGATCCCGTGACGATATGGTTTTGGCATCCGTCATCAATGTCCCGTCCAGGTCGGTCACAAACATTCGTTTATTCATCGGCCGATGGTCCTTTAAAAAACTGTTTGGTTTTGGTCCGGACTTGTGATACCTCTTTTTCATTTCAACCGGCAATTCAATACCCTATGGGAAAGACAAGCGCTCACATACTGGCCACTCTTTTACGGCATGTAAAAACGATTCCCTCCGTGGACGCGGTGGGCGTTCTCCGCTACCGGGCCCTTCTGGAAAAAGGGGCTCTGGCTTTCAGACCCGATCCGGCCATCCGCATCCAGCCCCTTCGTATCCATGGGATTGAGGCCCGCTGGATCTATCCCGGGACCGAGGACACCCCCCGCGTCATGATGTACATCCACGGAGGCGGATTTATTGCGGGATCCATGACTTCCCACGGAGATCTGGCATCCCGGATAGCGCTGGCCTGTGATGCCGGCGTGCTGATCTTCAACTACCGCCTGGCCCCTGAATACCCCTTTCCAGCCGGTCTGACCGATGTCATGACGGTATATGACTGGATCACGGACCGATTCGGGCCTGAGCGGCCGGTCTGTCTGGCAGGGGATTCCGCCGGGGGCAACCTGGCCCTCTCTCTTGCATCCACCCTTCTGAAAAGCCGCAAGAGGCTCCCCGCCTGCACCGTTCTCATGTCCCCATGGCTGGATCTGGCATGCCGAAGCGCATCGCATGAGCTGAACAAAAACCTGGACCCCATGCTCGGCCCGGACATACTCAAAAAAACAGCGGCCCTTTACACGGATCAGCCCCTGTCCAACCCTCTGGTCTCTCCGCTGCACAACGATTTTACCGGCATCACCCCGATCCTGATCCAGGCCGGCACTTGCGAAGTGCTTCTGGACGACGCCGGAGCCCTGGCTCGAAAACTCGAAGAAGCCGGCGCAATCGTGGAACTGGACGTCTGGGAGGATATGTTCCATGTCTGGCAGTATTTTGCCAGATATCTGTCCGAAGGCCGGGAGGCCATTCAGCGAATCGGGAGCTTTGTTCGACGCCATGCCTGAGCCGGCCCTTTTCTCGATGGCCCCCCTTGGCCGGGCTATTTCTTTTTTGCCAGGGCTTCCCGGAACAGGCTTTCCATGGTGCCCGCCTTTCCGGACGGCTGGGTGCGGGCAAATTGTTTCCAGTTATCCGGATCTTTCTGATCCGGCGAGGTCAAGGTTATTTTGCGGCCGTCTTCATCCACTTCCTGAATCATGACGGATACGCTGTCGCCCGGTTTCAGGGATTCATAATCCCCGGGTCTGGCCGCCCGACCGATGTTGGATGACGGCATCAGCCCCGTGACGCCGGGTTCGAGGTTGATGAACAATCCGAACTTTTCTCTTTTCTCCACCCTTCCCTCGTGAATGGATCCGGGCGCATACCGGGCAAGTGCTCCGGTCCAGGGATCCCCCAGGGCATCCTTGAGGCTCAATGAAATACGCTTGCCTTCCCTGTCCATGGATTTAATCACGACCTGAACCTGCTCCCCCGGCTGAACAACGTCTTCCGGCCTGAGCACTCTGCGGGTATGGCTCATCTCACTGATGTGTACCAGCCCGTCCAATCCCGGCGCAATTTCGACAAAGGCGCCGAAAGACGTCAATCGCACCACCTTGCCCGGCACCTGACTCCCCACATGAAAATCCGACCCCATCCGATCCCAGGGATCGGCGCCGACCTGCTTCATGGACAGGGAGATCTTTATGTCCGAGGATTCCTTGGATCGCTCCATTTTCAACAGCTTGACCGCCACCACATCACCGGGCTGAATCACTTCCTCGGGTTTCTCGATCCGGGACCAGGACATTTCCGACACATGGACCATGCCTTCGACCCCGGGCACCAATTCCACAAAAGCCCCATAAGACATGATCCGCATCACTCGGCCGTCCAGCGTATCCCCTTCTTTGACCGTATTCAGGAAAGCCTCCCGTCTTTCACGGATCTCTTCGGTCAGAAGATCCCTCCGGGACACCACGATGTTTTTCCCGCTCTCTTCGTACCGGGTAATCCGGAACCGATGGGTCTGCCCCACATAATCTTCCTGATTGTCCACATATTTCACGTCCATCTGGCTGACCGGACAAAAAGCCCTTTTTCCCATGATGTCCACACTGAATCCGCCTTTGATCACCCCGGTGACCTTTCCTTCCACCGGGGTGCGGCTCTGATGGGCGTCAATGAGCAATTCAACCTTTCCCACCCCGGACAATGCCTTGGACAGAACAATTTCACTTTCACTCAGGGATACCACGTACAGTTTCAGACGATCACCCACCCGATACGGCAGTTCCCCGTTCTCGTCCAGCAGTTCGGCTTTTTCCACCACACCGTCGCTTTTGGTTCCGGTATCAATGTAAACGCTGGTTGCGCCGATGGCGATAATCCGACCGTCCACCAGGTCACCCTGATTCAGCTCTTTGCCCAAACCGGCATCATACGATTCAAAAAGCTCCGCAAAACTCATGCCTTCGGTTTCTTCAAACCCATTGCCATCCATCGAATCCGTCATTCTCACTCTCCTGAACACCTGTTTTTTCCGCGAAAGTCCTTTGTCCGGACCGGCCGCGTGTTAAAATCAGCATTAGAGCCGTTCGGATATAAAAAATCAAGGCTTAATGGTTTTTTTCAAAAAAAATACGCCGCACAACGGTTCAGAGATGTTCCACCATGAAGTGCAGACGGTTTCGTATATTGGCTTCGCTCATACCGGGATCGAAATCCAGAAAATAGAGGTTCAGTTCCGGATAAATGGATCGAATACGGTTTTCCACGCCTTTTGAAACAATGTGATTCGCAATGCAGCCAAAAGGCTGAACACTGATGACATGATGAATCCCCTGCTCCGCAAATCCCGCGATTTCACCGGGGATAAGCCAGCCCTCGCCGAACTGGTGGGTCAGGGTCAGAATATTGCCGGCCTTGCGGGCGATGTCCCGTATATCCTCGAAAGGCAGGCCGTGCCTGAATTGTTTGAACAAGCCGTTGATTTTATCGTGACAGGCGGAGAGGCTCCATTCTATGGGAACTCCCAGAAAATCGGTTACTTTTCGTCTGCGGATTCCGGCCTTGATGTTTTCCTTGTAATTGACCAGGTCCTGGATAAAATAATCGATGATGGGCGGAATCACCGGTTCGATGCCCTGACGGATCAGCCAGTGCACCAGGTCCTGGTTGCAGAAATAATTGTATTTAGCGTAGATCTCACCCACGATTCCCATCCGCGGACAATCCCCGGAGCGCACCGGAACCCTGTTGAAATCGGCCACGGCCTTTTCCAGAAGCCGGTAAAGACCCTGGATATCCTGCCGTTCCACAATGGGTACGGCCTTTTCAATATAATGTTGCCGAACAGCCTGGCTCTGCCCTTGATTTTGCTCCCGGGGAGCGGTTGCATAATACATCTTGGCGATGCAGTCGGCCAGCATGGTGGCCACCAGCAGGAAACGAAGCCTGGGCAGCCAGTTGATCTGAAACCCGGGCTGATCCACCAGTCCCTGGGACATGGTCACGGAAATCAGGGGAACATCTTCATATCCGGCATTGATCATGGCCTTGCGTATCAGGGCCAGGTAATTGGAAGCCCGGCACTGGCCCCCGGTCTGGGTGATTCCCACGGCGATCTCGCTTTGGTCGTATCGGTCGCTCTGCAGGGCCTTGACAATATCCCCGATCACGATGGTGCCGGGATAACAGATATCATTGTTGGCATACTGCAACCCAAGGTCAACCGAAGCCCGGTCGGGTCTGGGCAGTGTCTGAAACCGGTATCCCGCCTGTTTGAACAGGGCCGGCAGAAAAGGGGAATAATCTTCGGAAAAAAAGGGGGCCAGAATGGTCCGCCGTCTATCTTCTTTCAGGAACCGCGGAAAGGGTTTCCGTTCAATGGGCGTCTGGTTTTCCCCGTGCTGTTTCAGTTTCAGGGAAGCCACCATGGAGCGGAGCCTCAACCGCACCGACCCCGGGCTGGAAATCTCGTCGACCCTGATGAGGGTGTGATTTTTGCGGCCGGTTTTCAGAATTTCCCGAACCTCATCGACCACGATGGCATCGGGTCCGCATCCGAATGAATTGATCTGAACCATCTGGACATGTCCGGGGCTTTCAGCCACCCATCGGGCCGCGCTGTAAATCCGGTTCGGGTAAGACCACTGGGTCACCACCCGCACTTCATCCAGTGCGTCCGGCTTTACAGGCACCGCGTCTTCGGTGATGACGTCGACCCCCAGACCGGACAAAATCTCCGGGATCTTGTGGTTGACCAGCCCATCCGCATGATAGGGCCGGCCGGCCAGGACGATGAGCAGAGATTGGTTTTCCCTTGAATGGGCGATGAGGTCGGCCGCCCTGATCCGAATCTGTCTGCGAAACCGTTCCTGCTCGGCCAGGGCCGCTTCAAAGGAACGGTCGACGGTTCGGGCGTCAATGGCGAATCGGCGGAGGTAGGCCCGGCAGTTGTTTTTCAGCAAACCCCTGTCGCTGAAGGTGATCACCGGCCGGTCCAGGGGGATGCCGAAGCGCTTTTCCGGCTGAACCGAACTTTCAATCACATCGGCATACCCGGATACGATGGGACAGTTATAGGCGTTCAAGGCTTTGTCAAAGGAATTTTCCGCATACATGACAACGGGGTAGAAGATCCGGTCCGGTTTTTTTTCCGCCAGGTCCCAGATATGGCTGTGGACCAGCTTGGCCGGAAAGCAGATATTGTCCGACATCACTGTTCCCATCCCTTTTTCAGCCATGCCGGCCGTTGAAGGAGACGACAGGACGATATTGATTCCACATTCAGTGAGCAGGGTATGCCAGAAAACAAAATGATCAAAGGTATTCAAACACCGGGGTATGCCCAGAGTGGCCACCGGATGCTCATGGGGCGTGAGAACCCGGTTGAACATCAGATCGTTTTTATAAGCCGTGAAATCAAATCCCGGATCAACCCTTCCCCCTTTTGCTGAATAATATTTTTCGCATTTGTTTCCGGAAAAAAACACCTGACCGTTGGGAAACACGAACCGCGTCACCCGGCAGGCGTTCTCACATCCACGGCAGGTCACCTGATGGGTCCTTGCCGTGTGCACCCGGTCGATATCGGCCGAATCCGGGAATCCGGTCCCGGCTCCGGGATTTTTTTGAAACGCCTCCAGAGCCAGAAGGGCCGCGCCAAAGGCCCCCATGAGTTCCGGCATGTCTGAAACCGTCACCCGTTTTTTCGAAAGCAGCTCCAAAGCCCGAACGATGGATGGATTTTTAAACGTTCCACCCTGGAGAACGATGTGGTCTCCCATTTCCGACATGGAATGGAGTTTGAGCACTTTGAACAGGCAGTTCCGGATTACGGCATAGGACAATCCCGCACTGATGTCTTCGATGGCGGCATTTTCCCGCAGAGACTGTTTTATCTTGGAATTCATGAACACTGTGCAGCGGGTGCCCAAATCGCAGGGGGCCGTTGCTTGACAAGCCAGTCGGGCAAAACCCCGGACCGAATGGTTCAAAGATCCGGCCAGGGCTTCGAGAAATGAGCCGCATCCGGAAGAACAGGCTTCGTTGAGTTCGATCCGATGGATCACCCCCTGGTCGACGAAGACCGCCTTCATATCCTGACCGCCGATATCCAGGATAAAAGACACCTTCGGATCGACGAACCGGGCCGCCGTATAATGGGCCATGGTTTCGACCACGCCCAGATCCATGTTCAAAGCCGCCTTGATCAGATCTTCGCCGTACCCGGTGACCGCGCACCGACAAATTTCCAACCCGGGGTTCTGCTGATCCCTGCGCTCCCTGAATTCCGACAAACCCTGAATCACCGTCCGGATCGGAGTCCCATGGTTATTGCCGTACCAGGAAAACAAAACCTCCTTGCTTTTACCGATGACGATGATTTTGGTGGTGGTGGATCCTGAATCGATTCCCAGGAAGCAATCCGAATCCGGATAGGCGCTCATGGGGCAGGTGTGTATCCGAACGGTTCCAGTGGCCTTTTCCCACTGCTCAAACGCTGAAGCAGAGGGGAACAAAGGCTCTAAGCGATCCCGACTCTCAGTCGTTTCCGACAATTGCCGGGTCAGACGCTCCAGGAGACGGCCGGTGCCGACCGGATCGACGCGGTGCTTTTGATACAGAGCGGCTCCCACTGCCGGAAAGAGCTGGGCGTTATCCGGCACGATCAGATCCGACGACGAGAAGTGCAACACCCTGGAAAAAGTTTTGACCAGCTCGGGAAGAAAAGTGAACACGCCTCCGCAAAGCAGCATCTTTGGTCTTATCGGGATGCCCCGGGCCAGGGAATTGATGCACTGAACCGCGACGGCCCGGAAAACCGAAGCGGCTATGTCTTTATGGGGGACCCCGCGGCTGAGCATGTTCTGAACGTCAGTCTTGGCAAACACGCCGCACCGGGAGGCGACCGGATAGATATGGTCGTGGGCCCGAGCCAGATCATTGAAACCGGACGGGGGGATATTGAGCAGGGTGGCCATCTGATCGATGAAACTGCCGGTCCCGCCCGCACAACTTCCGTTCATTCGGATATCCGGGGGACGACCGGGGGTGAAAAAAATCACCTTGGCGTCTTCTCCGCCGATATCCATGGCGGTTCGCACCTCCGGATAACGGTCGCGAATGACCTCGTGGGCCGCAATCACTTCCTGAACAAAGGGCAACCCCAGCCTCTTGGACACTCCGAGGGCAGCCGATCCCGTCAGTTTTATGTCCAGGAGACAGTCTCCGACCTGTTTTACAATCTGATTGAAAAACGAATGGAGGGTTTCGTAAATCCGGGCGTGATGGCGCCGGTAATCGGACCAGACCAAGGCGCCTGAATGATCCAGGAGAGCCATCTTGGCAGTGGTGGACCCGACGTCCAGCCCTGCCCGGTAAACATTTGCCCGCCTCATTTTTCCTGAACTCTCACCTTTCCCGCCCTAAACACGCCCATCTGAACCATAGAAGCAGCCCTGACAGATTCTGACTCTATCAGGTTTATTGTAAAATTCAACAATCACGGGGAAAATTTTTCAGTGGATTGTTTCCATCCCCGATGGGAGATCATTCAGGCGCCCGGCCCAGAGCATTGAGCAGAATGTCGGCCAGCCGCGGCGTCATGCCGGGAAGGGCTGCGATATCCTCTCTGGTCGCTTTTCTGATTCCTGAAAGGCCTTTGAAATGAGTCAGCAGGATTTTTTTCTTTTGGGGACCGATGCCGGGAATTGCGTCCAGAACCGACAATCCGGCCCTTTTCTTCCGGCGGATCCGCTGAAAGGTTACAGCCAGGCGGTGGGCCTCGTCCCGGACCATTTGGAGAAGATGCAACGCCTTGACGGCCCGGGCTGTGTTCAATGGATTCCGTCGGCCGGGAACAAAAATTTTGTCCTCGGTTTCTCCCCGGGCCTCGTCTTTTTTCGCCAGACCCACGACCTTGAACCGGTTTTCCAGGCCCAGGTCCGTCAGCACCCCCAGGGCGACGTTGAGCTGCCCCTTGCCGCCGTCCACCACCAGCAGATCCGGGCAGATCAATCCGGACGGATCTTTGGAAAAGCGGCGGCTCAGGACTTGGTGCATATATGCATAATCATCCTGGACCTCCAAATCCCTGATCCGGTATTTCCGGTACCCCTCCCTGAACGGGCGTCCGTCTCTGAACACGGCCATGGCGGCCACCGGGTCCCGGCCGGACAGGTTGGAATTGTCAAAGCATTCGATCCGTTCCGGCGCCTCATCCATTTCCAACAGGTCCTTGAGCATAAGAAGGGCCGACCGTTCCGCTTCTTCCCGGAGCAGCAGTTTTTCAAGAAACTGAGAAGCGTTGAGAAGGGCCATCTCCACCAGACGTTTTTTTTCACCCCGGACGGGGATATGGATGGCCACCCGACTCCCTTTTTTGTCCGAAAGCCGGGTTTCAGTAAATTCCTTGTTGTCGACGAACCGGTCCAGAAGAATTGAAGCGGGCAGAAAGGTCGGGCAGCGATAATAATCGTCCAGAAAAGCCGAGAGCAGTTCATCCGGCTCCTTGAAACCCAGATCCAGAGGATAATGGGCCGTATCGATCAGATATCCGGACCGGACCACCATGACCGTGACAACCATTCGGCCCTGAGATTGCGCGGCCGCGACAATATCCCGGTCTTTCAGATCCGGGCTGACCACCACCTGTTTTTCCATCATCTGCTGCATGGCGGCCAGAGTGTCCCGAATCTGAGCCGCTTTTTCGAATTCCTCGGTCCGGGCCAGGTCCATCATCTGCCGTCTGAGCCCGGCCATGACTTCGCGGGATCTTCCCTTGAGGAACAGCACCGCATCCTGAACCCGCTTTTTGTATTCTTCGGGCGGCACCGGATGGCAGCAGAACCCCAGGCAGGTCTTGATCTGATAGTTCAGGCAGGGCCGGGACCGGTTCCTGAACTGGGTGTCCCTGCACTTGCGCAGTTTGAAGAGCCTCTGAATCTGAAACAGGGTCCGGTTGACGCTCCGGCTGGACGAATAGGGCCCCAGGTAAAGGGCGTGATCGCTTTTGATTTTACGGACCCGGGTAATGGCCGGGTACTCCTCCTCCATGTCGATGCGCAACAGGGGGTAATTCTTGCCGTCCTTAAGGATGACATTGTACCGGGGCCCATGCTCCTTGATGAGGTTGGATTCCAGGATAAAGGCCTCATGACCGGACGAGGTCAGGATGATGTCGAAATCCCGGACGGTTTCCAGAAGGGCCGAGGTTTTGGGATCGGACTGATTTTTTTTTACAAAATATGCGGACAGCCGCTTTTTGAGATCATTGGCCTTGCCCACATAGATGATCCTGCCGTCGGCGTCCTTCATCAGGTAAACGCCCGGAGAATGAGGAGTTTCCCGGTATTTTTCCACCAGGCCGTCGGCGATCATACCCCGGGACCTTTCTTAATCGCCTTCAATTCCCTTATCTTGTCCCGGTATTCCGCCGCTTTTTCGAATTCGAGGGTTTCCGCCGCCCGCTTCATCCGATAGGTCAGGTCCGCCATCAGATCTTCCAGGTTGAGCTCATCGCCTTCATAAGCCAGAATGTCTTCGTTCACCGACCCTTCCTGCACCGGTTCGGTGTCATGGGTGGAATAATCGAACAGGTTCAGATTTTTCCGAATGGTGGCCGGAACGATATGGTGCGCCTCATTGTAATCCTTCTGAATGCGCCGTCGACGCCGGGTCTCTGAAATGGCCTGCTTCATGGACCCGGTTTCGGTTTCCGCATACATGATGACCCGTCCGAACTCATTTCGGGCCGCCCGGCCGAAAATCTGGATGAAAGATCGGAATGACCGAAGAAACCCTTCCTTGTCCGCGTCCAGAATGGCCACCAGGGAGACTTCGGGTATATCCAGGCCTTCCCGCAGCAGGTTGATGCCGATGAGCACGTCGAAAAGCCCTTTTCGCAGATCCTGGATGATATCGATGCGCTCCACGGTGCCGATATCCGAATGCAGATATTTCACCTTGACGCCGAGGTCGGCGTAATAATCGGTCAGATCTTCGGCCATGCGCTTGGTCAGGGTGGTGACCAGGACCCGCTCCCGGGCCGCTATCCGTTTCATGATCTCTTCGTACAGATCATCCACCTGAATCCGGGCATCCCTGACCTCCACCCTGGGATCCAGGAGACCCGTAGGCCGGACGATCTGCTCCGCTACCCGGCCTCCGGCCTTTCCCAACTCATAATCTGCGGGCGTGGCCGACACATAGATGATCCGGGGCGCCTTCCGAGAAAATTCCTCAAATTGCAGCGGCCGGTTGTCCAGGGCCGACGGCAGCCTGAAACCGTGCGCCACCAGGGTTTCCTTCCGGGATCGATCTCCCCGGTACATGGCTCCGAGCTGGGGCACGGAAATATGGCTCTCATCGAAAAACAGCAGGAAATCATCGGCCATGTAATCCAGGAGGGTGGGGGGCGGTTCTCCGGGGCTTCGCCCTGTGAGATGTCTGGAATAATTTTCGATGCCGTTGCAGTAGCCGATCTCGTTGAGCATTTCCAGATCGTATCGGGTCCTTTCATCCAGACGCTGGGCCTCGACCAGCTTGTTTTGGCTGTAAAAATAGTCGAGCCGGTCCCTGAGTTCCGCCTTTATACCGTCCACGGCCCTGTTGCGGGTCTGCTGGCGGGTCACGTAATGGGAAGCCGGATAGATGACGGCCTGGTCCATTTTTTTCAGGACCGTGCCCTTCAGGGGATCGATCTCTGAAATGTCCTCCACCATATCTCCGAAAAAATCGATCCGAACGGCCCGGTCCTCTTCATAGGCCGGGAAGATTTCCACCCGGTCCCCTCTCACCCGAAAGGTCCCGCGGTGGAAATCCACATCGTTGCGGGTGTACTGGATGGCTACGAATTTCTCCAGAACCAGGTCCCGGGAAATTTCCATGTCCCTGATCAGGGTCACCCTGAGATCCAGGTAGTCTTCGGGCGCGCCCAGGCCGTAGATGCAGGAAACGCTGGCCACAACGATCACGTCCCGCCGGGCCAGGACGGATCGGGTGGCGGAATGACGCATCTTGTCGATGACTTCGTTGATGGAGGAATCCTTCTGAATATACGTGTCGCTGGAAGGAATATAGGCCTCGGGCTGATAATAATCGTAATAGGAAACGAAATATTCCACGCTGTTGTCCGGGAAGAGAACCTTGAACTCGTTGTAAAGCTGGGCCGCCAAGGTCTTGTTGGGAGCGATGACGAGACTCGGCTTCTCGACCCGGGCGATGACGTTAGCCATGGTAAAGGTCTTGCCCGAACCCGTCACCCCCAGCAGCACCTGGTGGGGGGCCCCATCCGTCACCCCCCGGGCCAGATAATCGATGGCGGCCGGTTGGTCACCGGCCGGTGAAAATTCGGATATCAGATTGAAAAGGCCCATCTTGCCCTCCTTGCATGGCGGCATTGTTTTCAGGGCTAACCATCGGAAGATACCGTGGATGCGTCGGCCGCAATGGTGTGAATGAGCTTTCGGGTGGACAGCCGGGAAAACGCACTGACCAACGCCATCAGAACCGCGGCCAGATAGGGGATGGACTGAACCAGAAGCACCATGATCCATACCAGCACATCCGGGGTTTCCGATCCCTGAACCGTGACGATGCCATACACGGACAAAAGAAAAGCCAGAAGAATCAGCCCTTCTTCCCGGGCCGACTGAAGCGCGTACCAGAAAACCTTTCCCTCCACCATTTTGGGCGTCCTGAAAAAAGGCAGATTCCGGGTCATGAACCCGTACACTATGGCCTTGGCAATGGTATGGGACAGGGACAGCCCGGCCAGGGCCGAAGCCAGTGTCTGGGTAATGGTCGCCTTCACCCGATTTCGATAGAGATAGAACATCTTGGCGATCTTGAACACAAAAAAGGCCAGGGGCACTGCGGAGAGAATGATCAGGGGAGGGTCGAATTTCCGGGGCTGCCAGATCATGGCCATGGACCATCCCAGGGCCGCGAACGCGAAGATCAGGTTGATGCTGTCCGCGATCCACGGCAGCCAGCCCGCGATAAAATGGTACCGCTGGCCATAGGTCAGCCGGCTTCTGCCTTTCCTGAGAAGGGATCCGGCATGGTAGCGCATGATCTGAACCGCGCCGTAAGCCCATCGGAACCGCTGTTTCTTGAAATCGACGAAAATATCGGGCATGACCCCGCGGCCGTAACTGTTGGAGGTATAAAGAGCCTCATATCCTTTTTCGAAAATTTTCAGACCCAGTTCCGCGTCTTCGGTGATGCACCACTCAGCCCAGCCTCCCACCTCTTCCAGAACGGATTTGCGAACCATGGTCATGGTTCCGTGCTGGATAATGGCGTTACGCTCGTTGCGGGTGACCATTCCGATGTAAAAAAATCCCCGGTATTCCGCGTAGCACATGGCCTTGAAAAGGCTTTCCCGGTCGTCCCGATAGTCCTGGGGGGCCTGGACAATGGCCACGGAGGGTTTGAGGAACTGGGGTACCAGATCCCGGAGCCAGTCGGGTGTGACCATGTAATCACTGTCGATGACGGCCACGACTTCGGCCTCTGGATCGGTTTTTTCCAGGCAGTAATTCAGGGCTCCGGCCTTGAATCCTTTCAGCTCGTCCTCGTGAAAAAACCGGAACTTCGGCCCCAGGAGTTCACAATGTTCTTTCACCGGCCGCCACACGGCCGGGTCTTTTGTGTTGTTGTCCATGACGATGATCTCATACCGGGGATAATCCAGGGCCGCCAGGGCGTTCAGGGTTTCGATCATCATGTCCGGCGGCTCGTTGTAGGCCGGCACATGCACCGACACCATGGGCAGTTGATCCTCGTTCACCTGAAACGGGGTCAGGGGCCTGCGTCCGCCCGTGGCCCACAGGGCCTCGGCCCATTCATGGGCTTCGGTGAGCAGAACGATGACCACGCCGATGATGCCGAATAGCATGAGAAACCCGATGATGATGGTGGAAACGGTCAGATACTGCCGGCTGTAATTGTAGACGATCCACACCGCGCCCGTGGCCGCGATAAAGGCGATGGACGCCAGAAAGCTTCGGCCCCGCTTCTGAAGAGTGGTGCCGTCCATGAGCAGCAGAAAAAAAGTGATGATGGCGATGAATATGGAAATCCCGGCCAGGGTCCGCCATTCAGGCACATCCACGATCGGCGAGGTAAATGGAAACTTGGGCTGGCGGGCCACGTCGTAAACCCCCCAGTAAGCTCCCACGGCCCCTTCATTGGTTCTCTTCCAGGGCTGGTCAAAGGCTTCCATGACGTAATAGACATAGTTGAGGGATTCGGCTTTGTGGATGAACCGGCGCAGAAAAGTGGCTTCGTTGGCCATGGACGCCACGGCATCCTTTCGTGTGCGCCCGTTGCTGGGCCACCCGACCTCGGCGATCACCACGGGTTTTTCCGGAAAAGTGTCCCGGAGCAGGTTCACGTGTTCAATCACGTAGTCAACGGCCCGGTCCACATGAATGCCTTCCCAGTAAGGCAGCATGTGGGTGGCGATGAAGTCCACGCTCTCGGCCAGTTCCGGGTGCTTGATCCAAACATGCCAGGGTTCGGCCGTGCTCACCGGCACTTTCAGAGATTTCCGCACCCGTCCAACATATTCGCACAGTTGCTTGACCGTCAGATCGTTCCGATAAATGGTCTCGTTGCCCACAATGACCCGGATGACGTTGCGGTAATTTTCCCGGGCCAGATGGATGACGGTCTGAATCTGCTTCTCGTTGTTTTCGTGATTTTTTTCCAGCCATGCCCCCAGGGTCACGTTCAACCCGTGTTTCCGGGCCAGGACCGGTATCCGGGCCTGGACCCCTTCTACGGAATAGGTCCGGACGGCATTGGTCTTGTCGGCCAGCAGAGCCAGATCCGCTTCGATCTCCGCCTCGGTGGGCAGCTTGTTGTAAATAGGGTTGTTCCAGGCCCGCATGGGCGAAAAGGAAAAGCCCTGAATGCGATTGGGCCAGGACGGCTCCACTTCCGGCCGGTTCATCAGGGACCAGAAACTGAAAAACACCACTGCAATGGCAATGCAGATGAGGATGTTGAATCGGGCCATGACGATCAGGGCGTGATTTTCTGTCGGGGGGCTTCCACTGGTCTGGAAGGCCGGGGCCTTCTTCTGAACAATGCGTCCAGCCCGCTGCATTTGCCCATGCAGGGGGTGGCGGCCCGCCGCATGGACGCGTATGCGTCACTGAAAGCCGCTGTCCCGGTCCGGTCGTAGATCCGACGCTTTCCGGCATCGCCGAGTACGGCATAGGCCTCCCCGACGGCTTTGAATCGTTCTTCCGCATCTTTGTCCGAATTCACGTCCGGATGGAGTTCCATGGCCAGTCTGCGATATGCTTTCTTGATATCTTCCTGGGTCGCGTTCCTGTCGACATTGAGAAGGCGATAATAATCCTGTATGCTCATCATTTGTTTGTCCTTCAATGAATTATGAAAAGGTCCTTTCAAACCTCGGCGCTATAGTTAGACAGGATTGATTTTTTTGTCAATAAAAACCCCAAAAAGTTAATAAAACATAGCGAAAAACCGCATTAAACAAGTCGGGTGCCCTTGGCCTCGGACACGATCCGTTGAGCCAGCACATCAGCCGCGTCCAAGATCGGCAGCCCCTCCACCCGGCCCAGGGCGCTCAGTTCCGTGCAGGCGACCAGGGCCAGGGATACGCCCCTGTCTTGAAGATTGAAGCATATCCGGCCATATACATCCCGAACCTCGCCCCCCAGGTCCCCTGCCTTGACCCGCCGGATCACCCGGAACAATTCATCCTGGTCTTCCGAATCCGGATAGACCAGGATCTTGCCTGCGGCCTGAAAGGGTTTTTCATACAGGCCGGTGATTTTCAAGGCCGGCGACCCCAGCAAACCGATCCGTGACAAGCCGGGAAAACTCAGGGCCGGATGCTCCATGACCGCATCCACCATGTGAAGCACGGGAATGCCAACGGCTTCGGCCACCACCCCGTGATAGACATGGGCCGTGTTGCAGGCGATGGCCAGAAAATCCGCCCCCCATGCCTCCAGTCGTCTGGCCATGTCCGCGAGGCAAGGTCCCGGGTCCTCTCCACTCCCTTCAATAATGGCCTGGATCCGCGACGGGATTTTGGGGTTGTTGTCCACGATGCAACGGATGTGGTCCGCATCGTCGATCGCCGGTGTATGGCGGATGATCCGCCGCATGAGATCCACCGTGGCCTCGGGCCCCATCCCGCCGATGATGCCCGCTGTTTTTTCCCGGATCATGATTCCCGGCGCAGAAAGTCCATATACACGTAAAGGGCCGGAGACCCGCCCGTATGCAGAAACAGCACGGTAGAACCCGATGGAAAAGCGTCCCGCCGCACCAGGTCGATCAGTCCTGCGGCCGCCTTTCCCGAATACACGGGATCCAGAAGGACAGCCTCGGTCCGGGCAAACATCCGGACCGCCTCGGCCATGGCCTCGGTGGGCAGGGAATAACCCGGTCCCACATAATCATCCAGACAGACAACGTCCTCCGGCTGCACCCCATTGCGGACACCCAGCTTGTCCGATGTTTCCCGGGCCAGACGGAAAACCAGTTCTTCCTGGGCCTGCCTGGAACGGGACACGTTCATGCCGGTCACCGGAATCCCGGCGTGAATCCCTTTGAGCCCGGCTACCATGCCGGCATGGGTCCCCGCGGATCCCGAAGGGACAATGATATGATCCACGCTCAGATGCATATCGTTGAGCTGGTTCATGATTTCTTCCGCGCAGGCCGCATACCCCAGTGCGCCCACGGCGTTGGAGGCCCCGCCGGGAATGATGTAGGGGATTTTTCCCGACGCTCTCAGGGAGACCGCCTTCTGTTCCATGGCTGCGGCCATATCCGTCCCGCCGGGCACGATCTCGACGCTTTTCACCCCCATGAGCTGAAACAGGAAATTATTGCCCGCAGCATCGGGCCGATAGGTTCCTTTGACCCGCTCTTCCAGAATGAGATGGCAGTCCAGATTCTCCTTGACGGCCCAGGCCAGGGTCAGGCGGCAATGGTTGGACTGTATGGCCCCGCAGGTGATCACGGTATCCGCTCCCCCGGCCAGGGCTTCGCCCATGCAGAATTCGAGTTTCCGCGTCTTGTTGCCGCCGGCCGCTCCGGGCAGGAGGTCATCGCGTTTGATGTACAGATGAAGGTCTTTTCCCAGTGCCCGACTCAGATTGGGCATGGGTTCGATGGGTGTCGGGGCGGCAATATATTTCCGCCTGGGAAAGCGAGTGAAATTCATGAAGGGTTCCTTTTATTCAGGGTTTCCGGCTATGTTTCCATTGATTTGAATGATTTGAAATATAGATTTGTTTTCCGGATCCTGTCAAGGTGATGACCATATATATGCTCGATCCGCACGGAAAAGGGCTTGCCATTCACCCGGGATATGGTATTGAAATCCAGGAGATAAATCCGTATGCTTGATCGCAATTGACTATGAAACCATCGACACCTGTTGCATACCAGCCTCCGCCATCCACGGGAAATGCATGGGCGGATGCCTGTTTTACACTGGATTCGCCCCTGTTTCCGGATGACCGCATCGGTTATCGCATGGAAGGACTCAAGGACGTACCCGGACTCGTCAAACAGGGTCTTTACGACCAGGCCCGGGACATTCTGGAAAAATACCATACCCTTTACCCGGACTTGGATTTCATCTATGCCTTCAAGGCTTTTATCCTTCAGAAAAACGGTCAGTCCACCGAAGCACGGAAACTTCTCCGGGAAGGTCTGACCCGGGGTCGGACCAAATTCCTGCTGTATGAGCGTCTGGGATTTCTGTGTTTTGACGGCGGGGATCTGAGGGAAGCGGTTCAGTGGTGGATCAAAAGCGTGGTTGCCATGGTCGTCTGTCGCCAGATGGTATTATGGGAACCGTTTCTGTACCTGGCTTGTGTGGCCGATGCCCTTGGCTGCGGCGACCGGGCCCGGGTGTTCAGAACCTGGGTGGCCGGAATTTCTCCCCACAAAGACCTCCGCTTGTCCGAGACCGCTGCGGACAGATTGAACCGGGCCGCCGCGGATCTCCCCGTTCCTTCGGTTATAGCGGCCCTGGACGCGCTGTCCGGATATTTTCTGGAACTCCCGGCGGAGGAGGCGAAACCGCCGTTGAAGGACCCGGATCAGCCGGAATTCCTTCGAGGCCGGATCGGCGGCGAACCCATACCCGTACCCCCGCCCGACCCCGAACCGGCCATCCGGTCCCGATCCGATTTCCGACCGGTTGCCGTCGCTCTGGTCGTCCTGACGTTGATTCTGGTCGCCGCAGTCCTCCTGTTTTTTCTTCTGCCGCTGAATACCGGCCATCCGGCACGCGAAAGTGCAAGGAACGAAATGTCCCACCCCCCGCCAACGGCCGATCCCGACCCATCTCTGCTGATGCCGTCTGTAGACCGGCAGCCGGAACCGACACCTGAACCCCTGCCGCCACCCCTCAGCGACACCCAACCCGTTCCCATCGAGCACAAGAAAAAACTATTTTTCCTGAAAAGCAAACCGGACAAACCGATCACCGCCCCCTGAAA
This sequence comes from uncultured Desulfobacula sp., assembly GCA_964593855.1. Taxonomy (GTDB): domain Bacteria; phylum Desulfobacterota; class Desulfobacteria; order Desulfobacterales; family Desulfobacteraceae; genus Desulfobacula. The sequence goes on from CAZQIX010000007.1 coordinate 41,523, forward strand.
ATACGCTCCACTCACGTTTTCCGACCCAGGGGCAGCCGGATGCTGAAGCAGGTCCCCCGACCGGGTTCCGAGGCCACGGACATGGTCCCTCCATGGTTTTCGACAATGATGAACCAGGAAATGTAAAGACCCAGGCCCGTGCCTTGCCCCACGGGTTTTGTGGTGAAAAACGGGTCGAATATCCGGGATCTGACGTCTTCATCCATGCCGGGCCCGTTGTCTTCGATCTCCACAACGGCATCGTCCGCCTCTTTGCGGATGACAATCCGAAACACGGGTTGAGTTCCGGCGTTATTATTCATCATGGCCTGGGCACCGTTTTTCAGGATATTGAAAAACACCTGCTGAATCTTTCCCCGGTCACAGTGAATATCGGGCAGGGTCCCGTCATATTCCCGGATGATTCTGATCTTATTGAAATCCTGCTGCTTTTTCAGATCGAAATCACGGATAATGATGTCCACGGTCTGGTCCAGCAGCCGGCCCAGGTTCTGATGGGAGAAGGCGCTGTCGCTTTTCCGGCTGAAGCTGAGCATATTCGCCACGATATCCGCCGCCCGGCGGCCGGCGTCCAGTATGGACTGAATCATGGCGTGAATCTGACGATTCTGGAAATACAGATTGACCTTGTCCAGATCCACGCCGACTTCCCGGGCCGCGCTGATATTTTTCGGCATATCCGTTTTGAGACGGTTCCGGATGACCTGGGCGCTTTGAATGATCCCGGCCAGAGGGCTGTTGATCTCATGGGCCATGCCCGCAGCCAGTCCGCCGATGGATTGCATTTTTTCCGTCTGGATCACGATGTCTTCCATGTAAACCCGGGTGGTGACATTGTCGATCCGGACCACGGCCCCATCGATGCGGCTGCCGATGAGGGGATAGGCCACCAGGTCATAAATGAACCTCTCTCCGTTGATGATGGTTTCCAGACGCTCCTCTTTTTTGATCCGGCTCTGTCTGATAGCTGAAAATACCAGATCGGCCTTTTGCCCCAGCAACGGGAACACCTGGAACAATTCTTTTCCATCAACCTCTTCGAATGTCAGGCCGGTAACCATTTGCGCTTCCATATTCCACAGGATCACCCGGGCCTCTGTGTCCACGCCGATGACGATGGAAGGCATGGAATCGATGATATTGGACAGCATGGCCCTGAGGGACACATTGGAGTCTTCGGCCGTCATCCTGGACTTCTCCAGCTCGGTCATGACCAGCTGAATCCTGTCGGCCATGTCGTTGAACGAACGGGCCAGGGCGCCCATTTCGTCGGAGGACCGGATGTCCAGACGATAACCCATCTCACCCTGCCGGAATTTGGAAATCCCCTTGATCATGGCGGTGATCCGCCCGGTCAGGGCCGATGCCATGAGTACGGCAATCGCGATCACCGCCAGCACCATGACCGCTGTGTACATGGTAAGTCGGGTGGCCGTGCTTTGCAGGGAATTTTCGATGACGCTCTTGTTTTGCGCATTCTGCCGTTCAATGCTTTCAATGAAGCGATTTTCCGTTTCTCTGATTTTCAGGGCGGTGGTAACGGCGGGTTTGTGAAATTCATCCACGTTGGCCCCGATGGCCACGAATCCGAATCCCCTGGGACTGTCTCCGTAACGGCCCGTGAAATACGGAATGGCCGCGGCCGTGGTCAGTTTTCTCAGACCGCTCCATTCAATCATGAAAGACCCGGAACCGCCGTAGCGGGTCAATTTCTGCCATCCGTCACACTGGGGCGCGAAGTTCAGATACCGGCAATCCAGACCCACCATCCCCAGCCCCGCCTGTTCCCAGGATGGAATTTTCGAAAGGGCCTGATGATCGTATTCGGGAAGGGCGTGTAAAAATTCGGCAACCCCCAGACCGCTCTTCCGGTATTGTTCGTAAACGGATTCCTCCAGCCAGGGGACAACAGGTTCCCCGGTTTCCGGATCGTATCCGACAATGGAATAATCCCTGGGATGGGAGATGCTGCGACCCTTGTAATCCCAGATAAACGCATAATTGCCCGAACCCGCGTCGGAAATACCCGCATACCGCTCATCCGTTGGAACGATATGATCGGTGAACTCCATGATGTGGGTATGGTCCAGAGCCAGGGTGACATAACCGATAACGGCCCCCTGACGGGTCACGGGCATGGCCCAGCGGACCAGCCCCCGGAACCGTCGTCCCACCGGATTTTCCTTGCCGGCGTAACCCGAGGCCTCGGGCGCGAAGGCGATTCCTTTTTCCATGGCTTGTTTTTCACCGTAAGTGCCGATGATATGGGTCTTCACATAAGCGCCGATGACTTCGGACACATAGATCTCACCCGGTTTGAGGCCTTGAAGGTCCTTGAAATAGGTTTCGGCCCGGCAGAAAGTCTGATCTTTCCGGGAAACGTCCCGAAGCTCTATGGGCATCAGGTCCGATGTCGTGACTTTAAAGGTTTCCCGACCGGAAAGGTCGACGAAGCTCATTTCCAGGTACAGAGGGATGGTCTCGGGAAAACCGGCCCGCTCGGGAGGCCGGTAGTGGAAATCCAGTTCATTGTCCCTATTGTCCGCCGTCACGGTCCGCTCATCCTCAACCTGCGGATTCAAAGGCATCCATCCGTCTTTTTCCGGATTCAGAACCCAGGGCACGTGGCGGGTGACGGCCCGCTGATGCGCATGGAGAAAATTCCCGTATACCTCCTTATCCGGTGTGAGCAGGGAAGCCGCACGGATATCCACGTCACGGTCCATCAGAAACGCTGCCACACTTCGGGCCGTATCCGTCGTGAGCCGCTCGATGGCTTCCCGGGAGCGGAGATCCAGTGCCCTGATGGAGCTTGACGTGGCCAGATCGGCCACCTGTCCGGTGGTCTGGGCGCTGGTCCGGGCCATTTCATTGACATGTTCTTCCAGGCTGCCGGACAAAGAAGCGATCTCATGCCAGGCAAACCATGCCAGAACGACCAAGGGGATGACCTTGATCAAAATGAAGATGCCGATCAGTTTGTCCCGAATACTTGCCCTGTATCCCATGCCGATTTCTCCCCTTTTTTTCCCATCCGGGCCCTGCCGGATTTTGCGGCCAAGATACCACATTACTATTTGCCTCTCAATTCAAAACTGTGGTAAAAGGGGCATCTATATTCACCATCAACCCGCAGACACCAGAATAGCCGGAGCATCATGGAACCAGACATCACCAAAGGACACTTCATTGAATCCATCATCAGGGAAGACATCCGTACCCTCAAGAACGACGGCCGGGTGGCCACCCGTTTTCCACCCGAACCCAACGGCTACCTTCACATCGGGCATGCCAAGTCCATCTGTCTGAATTTCGGAATGGCCGAAAAATTCAACGGCCGATGCAACCTGCGGTTCGACGATTCCAACCCGGAAAAGGAAAAACAGGTGTACATCGATTCCATCCAGTCCACGGTCAAATGGCTGGGATTCGATTACGGCAAGCCGTTTTACGCATCCGACTATTTTGACCGGTTGTATGCATTCGCCCTGGAGCTGATCCGAAAAGGCAAGGCCTATGTGTGCAGCCTGGGCCCGGAGGAAATCCGGGACTACCGGGGCACCCTCACCGAGCCGGGAAAAAACAGCCCTTTCCGGGACCGGTCCGTGGAGGAAAACCTGGATCTGTTCATGCGCATGAAAAGCGGTGAATTCGAAGAAGGCCGGCACACCCTGAGGGCCAGAATCGACATGACCTCGCCCAACATCAACCTGCGGGACCCCATCATCTACCGGGTCAAGAAAGCCCCCCATCCCCGGACCGGAGACCTTTGGTGCATTTATCCCATGTACGACTTCACCCACAGCCTTTCCGACGCCCTGGAAGGCATCACCCATTCCCTCTGCAGTCTGGAATTCGAAGACCACCGACCTTTGTACGACTGGATCCTGGACAACCTGGACACCCCCTGCCACCCGCAGCAGATCGAATTCGCCCGCCTGAACATCAATTACACGGTGCTGAGCAAACGAAAACTCCAGCGGCTGGTGGAAGAAGGCCACGTGGACGGCTGGGACGATCCCCGGCTCCCCACCCTGGAGGGCATACGGCGGCGGGGCTACACACCGGCGTCCATCCGCCGCTTCTGCGACCTCATCGGGGTGTCCAAAAAAGAAAGCCGGGTCGACATGGGCCTTCTGGAAAGCTGTCTGAGGGACGATCTCAACGAGAACGCTCCCAGGGTCATGGCCGTGCTTCGGCCCCTGAAGGTCACCATCGAAAATTATCCCCCGGACCTGACCGAAACCCTGGAAGCCCTCAACCACCCGCAAAAAGAAGACATGGGCACACGGCCCGTCACCTTTTCACGGGAGATCTTCATCGAACAGGATGATTTCATGGAAGACCCGCCCAAAAAATTTTTCCGCCTGGGACCGGGCCGGGAAGTGAGATTGCGCTACGCCTATCTGATCACCTGCAAAGAGGTGGTCAAGGACGATGCGGGCCGCATCACGGAACTGATCTGCACCTATGACCCGGCCACCCGGGGCGGCAACGCGCCCGACGGCCGGAAGGTCAAGGGTACCCTGCACTGGGTGGACGCCCGAAACGGCATCCGGGCAACAGTCAACCTCTATGACCGGCTGTTCAGGGACGAGAATCCGGAACAGGGCGGCCAAAATTTCATCGACAACCTCAATCCCGCCTCCCTGGAGGTGCTGGACAACTGCCGTCTGGAAAATAGCCTGGCAGCGGCCCGACCCGGGCAGGTTTTTCAGTTCGAGCGCATGGGGTATTTCTGCCTGGATTCAAAGGACGCCGCAGAAAACCGGCCTGTGTTCAACCGAACGGTCACCCTCAAGGACACTTGGGCCAGGGCATCCGGGAAATAACCCAAATCCCTACTCGAACCGCCAGGCGGTGCCGCCGGGACCGTCTTCCAGGATGATCTTCATGTCCTGGAGCCGGTTACGGATCTCGTCGGCACGCTTGAAATCCTTGTTTTTACGGGCTTGGGCCCTCTCTTGAATCAGGGATTCGACATCTGACGGGTCGATGGCCGACTCGGACACGCCCTTTTGCTTTTTGGCCGCAAAATAATCCGACGGCGACAAAAGGAAAATACCCAGGATACCGGCCGCGGACCGGATATCGCCGTACAAGACCGACAGCTCTCCGGAACGATCTTCATCCGGCGCGTCCCCGGCCTCGTCCATGATCCGGTTGCCTTTTTTCACGGCCTCGAACACGCAGGCAATGGCCCGGGCCGAATTGAAATCATCGTTCATGGCCTCGGAAAAACTTTCCCACAGATCGCCGCCCCCGGTTTCATCCGGCCGGATGCCGGCTTTCTCCAGGCGCTCCAAGAATGCGTAGACCCGGTCCAGGCCCAGGCCCGCCTCCCGCATGGAGTCCTCACTGTAGTCGATGGGACTGCGGTAGTGGTTGGACAGCAGGAACATGCGGATGACTTCGGCCGGGTATTTGGCCAGCACTTCCTTGATCATGGTGAAATTGCCCAGGGATTTGGACATTTTCTCATTGTTGATGTCCACGAACCCGTTGTGAATCCAGTATTTGACGAACTGACGACCGAACAGGGCCTCGCTCTGGGCGATCTCGTTCTCGTGGTGGGGAAAGATCAGGTCCTTTCCGCCGCCGTGGATGTCAAACCCCTCTCCCAGGTATTCATAGCTCATGGCCGAACATTCGATGTGCCAGCCGGGCCGCCCCTTGCCCCAGGGGCTGTCCCAGAATGGTTCTCCAGGTTTGGCCGGTTTCCACAGGGTGAAATCCAGGGGATTTTTCTTTTTTTCGTCCACGGCGATCCTGGCCCCGGCCCGCATGTCCTCGGGGTTCCGGCCGGACAGGCGTCCGTATTCGGGAAAGGCGTCGATGGAGAAATACACGTCTCCGCCCGGAACGGCGTAGGCTTTTCCCTTGTCGATGAGCATGCGGATGAACTCGATGATATGGGTGATATGATCGGTGGCCCGGGGCTCCATGGTGGGCCGCAGCACGTTGAGGGCGTCCATTTCCGCATGGAATTCCCGGATGTATTTTTCCGTGATGGCCGAACACGCCTCCCCGGTTTCATTGGATTTTCTGATGATCTTGTCGTCCACGTCCGTAAAATTCCGGACATAGGTGACCTGATAACCCGAGCGCGCAAACCACCGGTAAATGGTGTCAAACACAACGACGGACCTTGCATGGCCGATATGGCTCGTGTCATAGACCGTGGGGCCGCACACATACATTTTCACCTGCCCCTCGATCAAAGGGGCGAAATCCTCTTTTCCGCCGCAGAGTGTGTTGTAGACTTTCAAGCCCATTCTCTTGTTTCCTGTTCCTGAAGGTTCCTGTTTCAATGTATCATATTCCCGGCACGGCTTTCAGCAATACCGTGCACTGAGCCGCTATTCCCTCTTCTTTTCCGACAAAACCGAGTCCTTCCGTGGTGGTGGCCTTGATATTGACCCGGGCGGCATCCATTGTCAGGGCCCGGGCGATGTTGGCTTCCATAATCCGCTTCCAGGGGCCGAGTTTCGGTTTCTGGGCCATCACGATGCCGTCCAGGTTGCCCACGGTATATCCATTTTCGACCATGAGATCCCGGCATTTTTCCAGCAGAATCAGGCTGGATATGTTTTTGTAGGCCGGATCCGTGTCCGGGAAATGCTCCCCGATGTCTCCGCATCCCAAAGCCCCCAGAACGGCATCGCAAACCGCGTGGACCAGCACGTCGGCATCGGAGTGGCCCTCCAGACCCCGGTCAAAGGGAATGTCCGCCCCTCCCAGAATCAGTCGCCGGCCCGCCGCCAGCCGGTGGACATCGTAACCCGACCCGATTTTGACATCATCTCTTTCCATGATCCATCCTTTTGCCTTTCTCCGGCACTGCCGACCCGACCAGGCCAAGGATCCGACACCTCCGGCGGGTTCAACGGATTCAAAAAACAAAGGTAATATATCCATGCCGAAAGGAAAAGTCAAAATCTGTGTTGAGTTTCCCGACCCGGGAGTATATACAAATTGATTACAGACGTTTGAAAGAATGCCCGCAAAGGAGACATCAGTCATGGATGAAATGGACAACCCCAATGAACCCCTGATCCAAAAACTGCGAATTCTCATCCGCTTCAGCGTTCGCTCTCTGGCCGTTCTGATGACCCTGGTGATTTTCTTCGGGGTGCTGGACGTGGCCTGGGAAATTTACCAGAAACTGCGGGGCGCCCCTGTCATGCTGATGACCATCAGTGACATTCTGGCCACCTTCGGGGCCTTCATGGCCGTTTTGATCGCCATCGAAATCTTCATCAACATCACCGTGTATCTCCGGGACGATGTCATCCATGTCAAAATCGTCATGGCCACGGCCCTTATGGCCATTGCCCGGAAAGTCATCATTCTGGATTTCAAAGTGATTTCCCCGGCGTATATTTTTGCCACCGCGGCCCTGGTTTTTGCCATGAGCATCGGATACTGGCTGGTGGCAAGTCACGCCGACGCCCGATCGGTGCTGAAAAACCAGATTGAAAAATGTTTTGACAAGCCCGATGAATGCAATATGGACAGTATCCGAAGAAATCTATAACAGCTGACGGGTTGTCCGGAAAGCCCTGATTCTCAGCCCCCAGAAAGCCGGTCGACCCATCTTTTTCAAAGCCGTGATTATCCCGGACCGGTCCTGCGCGGTCAATCGATCCAGGCCATAGGTTTCCCGTGTGAAAGCGGAAACCACTGTCCGGATTTCCGGTTCCAGAAGGCCGAACACCTCACACAGGCGATCGGCGTATTCATGCGCGGTTTCTGTTTGTCGGCGGCGAACCCCGCTTTTCCGGCCCCAGGCCGTGAGCCGGCGGAAACCGTCTTCAGCGGTTCTTACGGGGACAAACCAGGATGATACCAGATCTTTGATCCGTTTTTTGAAGCGTGTCGCCATCAGCAGGAGATCCAGCCAAAAACCCCTGGCTCCTTTCGATTCTTTTCTGTAACCTGGTTTTTTCATAAGGAACCCAAACAACTGCCGGATCGCGATTCCCAGGAAAACCACCAGGCCGGAGGCCATGACCGTAAAGAAGAACCAGGACGCCCAGTCGGGCAGACTGCCGGGCGCCTCCGGCAGAGTGACATTGAAAGGATCCTGGAGAGCCGAACCCGAATCCGGGGACGTTTCCGTCGATCGACCTGCCGGAGAGGTGAGGGCCCATTTCAGAAATGCCACGGCATAGGGCCCGAAAGGCCGTGCCGCCTGACGGGCCGCCTCATATCCGGTTTCAGCCGCCGAAATGAGCAGAGGCATCAAAATCATGGACAGACCCATGCCGCAGATCAAAAACACCAGACAGAACCCGACGAGCACCCCGATCCCGCGAAATCCTTCGATATAATGTTTTTTCCGGATAGTGGGTACGTTGGATAAAAACAGGGCGGACAGACCGAGAAAAAAAAATCCGGCCACCCAAAACATGACCGGGGGATGATGGGTCATGCTCTCCCCGGTCTTGTACCAGATCAGGAGCTGGACCAGGAAGAGGGCGAAAAAAAGCGCTATTCCCAGATCAAAATGATGGCACACGGAGGGATAGGTCATGGGCCGGGCCGTCAGTTTCAGCCCCTTGTACCAGAAAAGCCCGGTCAGGAGGGCGGTCAAGCCGAACTGATACCAGTGGAAAGCCGAGCCACGGGGAACCGGCATCCGGCAGTCGGCAACCGCCGCAGCCCAGGACACGGCTGCCCAGATCAGAAGCGCATGGGCAGCCGTCATCCAGAGGTATCGAAACCGCACAGCCCTGAAACCGGCCGTCAGTCCGTAAGAGGCCCAGTAAACCGCGATCAGGGGAATCAGCGGAGCCGGACGCCCGGCTGTGGCCGTCATCATGAAATCGGCCCAGGCCCAGAGCCAGACCATCTCCATACCGGCAAAAGCGGCAACCAGTCCTCTATGGCGCATATGGGTCATTGCCCTCTCTTGTTTCACGCAAATACGGAACCAATCACACGGATATCATCCGGCCATGATTCCGAAACGCCCGGTTCCGGATCGGACACAAACCATACAACCGGTATCCGTTTTCCGGCATAGAAATCTTTTATTTCCTGAACGGCCGGATCCGGGCCATGGGCGCAGAAAATGCAATTGGCGCCCCACAATACCGGCATATGGCGATCGAACACCATTTTCAGGGATGAGGCGGGTTTCATGATCATCCGGGCAATGGTTTCCAGGATCAGGGAAAGGGTTTCGGCACTGCGCCGCACCGGTATGCATCCGGGCCGGCCACCCTTGATTTCGGCATTGGTCATGAACCCCACGGCATTGCCCCGGTCCGCGAAATACACCGCCATGGACGCGGCCCCCTCCAGCATGCGTTCAAAAGCCGCATCCGCCCCGTGAACTGAAAACAACGACACATCCACCACGATCCATATTTTTTCCTGCACCGACGGTTCACACACCTTTTCCTTGAGCTTTCCGTACCGGGCGCCGGCCTTCCAGAGAATATGACGGGCCGGGGTAAAACTCTGATAATCGCGGATGCCCATCACATATACCGGATCCTGTACCGGGCTCCGGGCTCCGGGGACACCGAAGAAGCCCCGTTCAGGCAAGGACAAAGGCTGAACGGGATGGATTCGGGGAAAGACAACGATGTCCGTATCATGATGCCGAACGGTTTTCCCGGGGAAAAACCGAAAAAGATCGGAAACCACGATTTGGGTTTGCCCCATGTTGAAACAGCCTCTTTTTGCCGCCGTCACCTCAAAGGAAACCCGCATCTCCTGAAACCACAGAAGAAATCCGGTTTCAACGGCCGGGGTTTCCGGAACAAATCCCGGCCCGTCGGTGATCAGCCCGGCTTCCAGCCAGACCGGCAGCAGTTTGTCGTTCCGGACCAGGATATCCGTGCGGATGGATTCTCCGGGAAAAACCCGGGTTCGGTCCGTTTTCGCGTCAATCGTCATGGATGCCAATCCGTATCGGCTCCAGACCCGGGCCAATGTCGTAAGACCCAGGACGAGCAGGATCAGGACAGCCATCCGGGTCTGTCCGGTGAGAAGGGCGATCAACCCGAAGGCAAGGCCCAGAACGACCATCAAAGGGGAGGTGAAAATGGTGGTCACATGGTTGTGAACCGGCTGGTGGACGCTCATGGCCTTTATGCCGGAACGCCGTCCGGAATCGGGGTGTGGGCCAGAATATCGGAGAGAATCCGCTCCGGCCGCTCGCCCCGCATCCGCTCGCTTTCTCTGAGTACCAGCCGATGGGTCAGAACCGGTCCCGCCAGGGCCTTGACATCATCGGGAAGGGTAAAGGTCCGCTGATCCAGAGCGGCCCGGGCCTGGGCGGCGCGCATCAGGGCCATGGAACCCCTGGGGCTGGCCCCATAGCGGATCATGGGGTGATGACGGGTGGCCTGGACCAGATCGGTGATATACTCTCTGACCGGTTCGGACACAATGATTTGTCTGCGTTCCCGCTGAAGTGCAAGAATCTGCTCCGGCGTAGCCACGGGGCCGAGATCCGGAAAGGGGTCTTTCTGCTGAAAGCGCTTCAGGATGTCCATTTCTTCCTGTTTGTCCGGATATCCCATGTCGATTTTCAATAGAAACCGGTCCAGCTGGGCTTCGGGCAGGGGGAAGGTGCCTTCCAGTTCCACCGGGTTCTGGGTGGCGATGACGAAAAACGGGGCGGGCAGGCGGTACGTCCGGCCGTCCACCGTGACCTGGCGCTCCTCCATGCTTTCCAGCAGGCTGGACTGGGTCCTGGGCACGGTCCGGTTGATCTCGTCGGCCAGCAGCACATGGGCCATGACCGGCCCTTCCTGAAATTTGAACCGGCCTTCGTTCTGATGGTAGATATTGTATCCGGTGATGTCCGAGGGAAGCAGGTCCGGCGTAAACTGAATCCGCCTGTAGATTCCACCCATGGACGCGGCCAGGGATCGTGCCAGCAGGGTTTTGCCCACTCCCGGCACGTCTTCCACAAGCACGTGGCCTTCGGCCAGAAGGGCCGTGAGCATGAGCTTCAGCCGTTCCCGTCGGCCGACGATCACCCGGGCGATATTGTCAATGATGTCCCCACACACGTGAAAGTCCAACCTGTCCCTCCTTTTTTATGAGGCTATCATACTAACGGCAAACGCCTTGCATTTCAAGGCCAAAACGTACGACCCGAAGCCCTTGATCCAAAAGCCGGTCCGGTTTTCAACTTGCATTTTTCAGCCCTCCGGTTTACAGAATAAACCACTCACACAAACTTTGAAAAGGAAGGCCCATGACACAGATACTCATCGGCAAAGGGGACAAACCCGTTCATCTGCCGGCCCGGTATGGAAATCGCCACGGACTGATCGCCGGCGCCACCGGAACAGGCAAGACCGTTTCCCTTCTGGTTCTGGCGGAAAATTTCTCCAGGCTGGGTGTGCCCGTCTTCATGGCGGACGCCAAGGGCGACGTGGCCGGACTGGCCTTTCCCGGAACTCCCGGCCCCAAACTGCTGGAGCGGGCCGAACGGGTGGGCATGGATTCATTTGCCGTCGAAGGCAGTCCCGTGGTGTTCTGGGACCTGATGGGCAAACTGGGGCATCCGATCCGCGTCACCGTCAGTGAAATCGGCCCCCATCTTCTGTCCCGGATTCTCGAACTCAACGACACCCAGTCCGGGGTGATGGAAATCGTGTTCCAATTCTCCGACGAACAGGGCCTCCTTCTGCTGGATATGGATGACCTGCGCTCTCTTCTGGCCCATGTGGCGGAAAACCGTAAAGACATCTCGGCCCGGTACGGCCTGGTCAGCACCGCTTCCATCGGCGCCATCCAAAGGGCTCTGCTGGCCCTGGAACGGGAAGGCGGAAAAGAGATATTCGGCGAACCGGCCCTGGATCTCACCGACCTGTTCCGCACGGACCTGAACGGCCGGGGCATCATCCACATTCTGGCCGCCAATGACCTGATCCTCAAACCCAGGCTCTATTCCAGCTTTCTTTTGTGGCTGCTGTCGGAGCTGTTCGAAACCCTGCCGGAAGTCGGAGACCTGGACAAGCCCCGACTGGTGTTCATTTTCGATGAGGCCCACCTCCTTTTCCACGATGCGCCGCCGGCCCTTCGCCGGCGCGTGGAGCAGGTGGTCCGGCTCATCCGCTCCAAAGGCGTGGGCGTGTATTTCTGCTCCCAGTTTCCGGACGACGTTCCCGGCGAAATTCTAGGCCAGTTGGGAAATCGCATCCAGCACGCCCTGAGAGCCTACACCCCCCGCGATCAGAAGGCCGTGCGCACGGCCGCGGAAACCTTTGCCCGCAACCCGGAGCTGGACGTGGTCCAGGCCATTTCCCGTCTGGGCGTGGGCGAGGCGCTGGTTTCCACCCTCCAGGAAAAAGGGGTGCCCCTGCCGGTTCAACAGGTCATCATGTGCCCGCCCCGTTGCCGGATGGGCGCCATTTCACCGGAAGAGCGCGCCCGGGTGATGGCCGGCAGCCCGATCGGCGGCCGATACGATACCCCACTGAACCGGGAATCGGCCTATGAAATCCTGAGTCGGAGAACCATGGCCCAGGTCGACGAAAAACAGAAACCTGAAAAACCGCAGGCATCTGAAAGCGGAGGGGTAATCAGCGATTTTCTCTGGGGCACCAAACGCCGCCAGGGCATGGTGGAAACCATGGCCAAACAGGCGGCCCGAACCGTCGGCAGCCGGATCGGACGACAGATTCTGAGAGGAGTTCTGGGCGGGATTCTCGGCGGATCGAACCGCCGGTAAAGGATGGACCGTATGGCCTCAAGGCTTGATGGACAAAGGCGCATGGGTCGGTGGATGCGGATGTGCATCCGGCTGGGTGTCTGCCTCATGGCAGGGATTTGGTTCCCCCTCGCCCCGACCATCGCGTCTGAAGTCCATCCGCCCGTCCTCAGCGCTGCGGAAACCGATTATGGCCGGAACCCGCGAAAAGGAATTTTGGACCGGCGGGTGCACTTTCTCCAGAAACCCTTTTCCCTTCAGGAGATTTCCCCCGCCGTCCGCCGGGCCCTGGATGGGTGAAAACCTTTCGGCGGGCTGGATGAGGAGGTGTTGGGGCTTTACCGGTTTTTGAGTTCGTCCACCCAGGTTCGGTCGGACAGCGGATCTCCACTCCGATAGGCGGCTTGTGCGATCAGATGGGCCGCCACCGGTGCCGTGAACAGCAACAGGGCGACGAGGGTCACGGCCCGGAGGGAAATGCCCAGTTCCTGATAAAACAACGCATGGGCCAGGACCAGCAGACCGGCTCCCAGCGATCCGGCCTTGGTGGCGGCATGCATGCGGGTCAGGGGGTCGGGCAGGCGAACGACACCCAGGGCAGCCACGAGGCAGAAAAAACCACCGATCAAAAGCAGCACACCGGACAGATATTCAATCATCAGAGGGGCCTCCTTTTGGGGGGCTGTTTTCCGAAACCCGGTCTTTAGGGGATTTACGATTACCGCTGCGATGAATGAACCGGGCCAGAGCGATGGTCCCCAAAAAAGCGATGCAGGCATAGGCAATGGCCACGTCCAGATACGTTGTTATCCGTGCGTGAAGGGACAGAACCACCAGGAATGCCGCCACCAGCACGGACAAAAGGTCCAGGGCGATTACCCGATCAGCGGCCGTGGGACCCCTGCCCATCCGATACAGCAAAAGGATCATGCCGGTCAGCAGCATGACCATGGCCGCCAGACCGGCCCCATGAAGAAATCCCTCACCCGTCGTCATAGCCGCATCACCTCCAGCACTTTTTTTTCCAGTCCGTTCTTGATATCCGCCCGGGCCTTGTCCGCATTTTCAAGGAACATGACATGGACAAAAAGGGTTTTCCGGTCGTCGGACAGGTCCACGCTCAAAGTGCCCGGCGTCAGGGAAAGGAGATTGGCCACCATGAAAATTTCAAGATCCGTCTCGGCCGTCAGCGGCACTCCGATAATCCCCGGCCGGTTGATATCCCAGGGGGTGATCACATCCCACAGAACCCTGAGATTTGACATGAGCAGCTCTTTCAGGAAATAGGCGGCCAGATTCAGGGTCTTGGGCAATTTCCGCAAATAGCGGGTATCTTTATACAAAGGGCAGGATATCCACAAAATCAGGTATCCCAGGATGAATCCGGCCAAAAAGACCCCGATGCGGCCACTGTCCAGCAACAGGGTGAACACGGCGGCAAAAACGATATTCAGAATGAAAAGCGCCATCATTTTTCTCCCAGAACGGCCGTCACATAGGCCTGGGGGTTCATCAACTGTTCCCCGGCCGTCAGGGCCAGTCCGATCACAGGCTCCATGAACAGACCCAGAAGAACGGTAATAAGGGCCAGGCAGAGGACCGGCGCCAGCATCCAGGCGGACAGCCGATCAGACCGATGAAGCACCCCATCCGATTTGGGGGCCGGTTTCCAGAAAGCCTCCGACCAGATCTTGATCATGGAGAACACCGTGAGCAGTCCAACCGCGGCGGCCGTTGCGGCCAGAGCATAATGCCCGCTTTCCAGGCAGGCGTAGATAATGATCAGTTTTGCCCAGAAACCGGACAGGGGAGGAAACCCGGCCAGTGAAAAAGCCGGAATTAAAAAGCCCAGCGACAGCAGGCCGTGGGTTTTGTACAGACCTCCGATCCGGCTGAGGTGAAAGGTCCCGGAGGCCCTCCGGATGAGACCGGAGACCAGAAACAGGTTGGCTTTGACAATGATGTGATGGATCAGGTAGACAATGGTTCCGGTCAGGGCCAGGGGGGTGAACAAAGAAAGGCCGAGCACCATATACCCTACTTGGCTGACGATGTGGAAAGACAGAATACGGCGGATCTCCGTCTGGGACGCGGCGGCCGCGACTCCTGAGATCATGGTCAGGACGGCCAGAACCATGAGGGTGCCGTGGGTGACGCTACTCTGGGACACAAAAACCAATGTGAAGATTCGAATCAAGGCATAGACCCCGACCTTGGTCAGCATGCCGGCAAAAAACGCGGCTACGGACACGGGCAGAAGGGGATAGGCGGCCGGCAGCCAGAAGAACATCGGGAAAAGAGCGGATTTGACGGCAAAGGCCGTCATGAGCAGAAGAGCCGCGGACGTAAGCAGAGCCGTGTTTTCCGTCCAGGCCGCCTTTACGGCCAGATCGGCCAGATTCAAGGTTCCTGTGAGGCCGTAGATCAGGCCGATGGCGATAAGCAATAACAGGGTGGACAAAAGGTTCATGGAAACGTATTTGACGGCTCCGGCCATCCGGAGACCCGGATTTCCCATGACCATGATGCCGAAGGAAGCCATGAGCATGACTTCGAACCAGACGTACAGGTTGAACAGATCACCGGTGAGAAAAGCCCCGCAGATGGCTGCTGTGAGAAGCTGCATGAAAGGGTGAAAGCCCGACCTGATCTGACGGGCGGTAATGTCCTTCACTGCATAGACCATCACGGCGAGATGGATCACCGAGGTGATCAGCACCATGACGGCGCTCAGATAATCGGCCACCAGGCAGATTCCGGCCGGAGCAGGCCAGTTTCCCACCCGCAGAACCATGATCTTTTCCCCCAGAACCGTGTACAGCAGCCACAAAGCGGCACCTGCATGAACCAGGCACCCGGTGATGGAAACGACCACCGATTTCCGCTCGTTCAGCCTGAATAACACGGTGCAGACGGCCGTTACCAAAGGCAGCAAAATGGGGAGAACCGGAAGAGCGTTCATGACGGTTCCTCTTCCGTTGTCTCGATGATAAAGGGGACCTGGTCCGCGTCCAGGGTACGGGTCTGTTCATAGGTCCGATGCAGCAGAATCAAAAGAAAAGTGGCCATGGCAAACCCGATGACGATGGCGGTCAGAATCAGGGCCTGGGGCAGGGCGTTGGCCGCGTCTCCCGTCAGAACGGACTGATTCGGGGCGATCAGGGGCGGGTCATGATGAGTGAGTCGACCGGCCGTGAAAATGAGCAGGTTGATGGCGTTGCCCATGAGGGTGAACCCGAACACGAAACGCACCAGGACCCCTGACAGCATCAGGTATACGGCCGCAGCCGTCATCAAACCCACCACCACAGCCAAAAGCGCTTCCATCTCAATTTTCCTCCAGAACCAGAAGGACCGCCAGAATGGAACCCAGAACCGCCAGAAAAACCCCTATGTCGAAAATCAGCGGGGTGCCCAGGGAAAAATCGTCCCCATGCCACCAGATTCCCGTCAGAAAAGGCCGGCCCGTGAACAATGCCGCAATTCCGGATGCCAGGGCCAGGGCCAGGCCGGTCACGGCGATCACGGCCGGACGGACCCGAATGGCCCGGCGCAGGCTCGCCGGTCCTTCGGTAATGGCAAACAGGGCAAAAGCCGTTCCGGTTACCAGGGCCGCCACAAATCCCCCTCCCGGCTCATGATGGCCCCTCAGTAGCAGATACAGGGCAAAAACCAGCATCAATCCGACCATCAGTCGTGTGGCTGTTTTCAGGATCAGAGATGTCATTTATCGTTCCTCGGTTTTGCGGATCAGGGCCACGCCGGCCCAGGCGGCCAGGGCCACTACACAGATTTCACCCAGAGTGTCAAGGCTCCTGAAATCCACCAGAATCACGTTGACGATATTCCGACCATGGGCCGCCACATAGCTCTTGGTCTCGAAAAAGGCGGTCAGACCCCGGTCCAGGGGAATCCGGGTCAGCCCCATGAGCCAGGTGGTCATGAGAAGACCGATGCTCAAAGAAAGGAGCGCGTCCATCGCTTTTCTGGATCGTTTCCGTTCCTGAACCGCATCCAGGGGCGGCAACCTGAAAAGGATCAGAGACACAATGATCACTGTCAGGGTTTCCACCAGAAGCTGGGTCAGGGCAATGTCCGGAGCCCCGAAAATCAGAAAGATAAGGGCCGTTCCAGCCCCCACGGTGCCCAGGCCCCCGATGGCGCCCAGCCGGTGACGGGCCGTCAGCACCACACCCGTGGCCAGCACGATCAGACCGCAGAGTCCGGCGGCAATCCCGTTTCCCCGGATATCCGGGACCACGACGGCGGAAGGGATATGGATGAACCAGGACCATCCGGTCACCCCCACAAGGGTCAGCAGAATCACCTTCAGATAAAAATGCAGAGACCCGTTCTGCCATTTCCCGGCAAACCCCTCAGCGGACTTGACAAACCCGTCCAACAGGATCTGATACAGGTCCGGCATCGTGATCCAAAGACGGCTCAGGGTTTTCTTGACCAGAAACCGCAAAAACACACGGAATCGGTAAATCAAACTGCCCAGCGCCAGGGTGGTGATACTCAGCAGGAGGGGAGCGCTCAATCCATGAAAAAGCACCAGCCTGATTTCCTCCCGGGCCGGATGAAAGGCGAACACGGCCGGTTGGATCAAATGGGCCGAGACCCACTCCGGAGCCATGCCGAACAAAATCCCCAGCGCTCCCATGATGGCCGGTCCCAGCCGCATGGTCCAGGGAACCTCCCGAACCCCGGCCAGGTGGGGCGGCCGCCTGCCGAAAAAGGGCGTGATCAGTATTACGGCGGCCACGGCGGTCATCAAGGCATTGGAAAACAGAACCGCACAGGTCGCGAATTCCGGAAACACATCTTCAAGCAGTGCGCCTTCATACATGATTTCCTTGCCGATGAACCCGAAAAACAAAGGGAACCCGGCCATGGAAAAGGTGGCGGCGGCCACGGCCACGGCCGTCAGAGGCATGACCGGCATGAGTCCGCTGAGCATCCGCAAATCCCGGGTCCCGGTCTGATGGTCGATACTTCCCACGGCCAGAAAGAGTGAGGCCTTGTACAAGGCATGCACCAGAAGAAAGGTGGCGGCCGCCGTCAGGGACGGAACGGTCTGTCCGCCCAGAAACAGGGTGAGAATACCCAGGGCCATGAGGGTCGTGTAAGCCAGGATCCGTTTCAAATCGCAGGGACCCAGGGACTGGACCGCTCCCCAAACAGCCGTGACCCCGCCCACCACCACCAGGGTGCCCATCCACAGAAAGGTTCCGCCCATGAGAGGATGGAATCGCATGAGCAGATAGATTCCGGCCTTGACCATGGTGGCGGAATGCAGAAACGCACTGATGGGCGTGGGGGCGCTCATGGCGTTGGGAAGCCAGAAATGGAAAGGAACCTGGGCCGACTTGGTCATGGCGCCCATTAAAACGCAGAAAAAAATAAAGGGGTACATTGCATGATCCCGGACGGCATCCCCGATTCGAGGCCACTGGCTGATCGACATGGGACAGTCCACGGTTTTCAGCAGAAGAATCCCCACAAGCAAAAACAGTCCGCCGGCCCCTGTGATCAGGATGGCCTGTCGGGCATGTCCCCGGACAACGGGCTTGTCGTGGTCGAACCCGATGAGCAGATAGGACAGAACAGTGGTTCCCTCCCAGAAAATGAACAGAAGCATCAGGTTGTCGGATGTCACGATGCCCAGCATGGAAATCATGAAGGCGTGCAGGTAGAGGAAAAATCGGCCGAGATGCTCCTTGCCGTTCATGTAGCTCGACGAGTACAGACTGACGAAAAAGCCGGCCATGGTGATAATCAGTGCGAACAGCAGGCTCAGACCATCCAGGCGGAACTTAAGAGCCAGATCCAGACTGGGGACCCAGGCCCATTCGATCCGGAACACCCTTCCCCGGACCACATCCGGCCAGGCAAAGCACAGGCCGATGAACAGGAGAAGGGGAAACACACTGGAAATCATTCCTCCCCGGCAGCAGTCCGGAACTTTATCGATCTGGGGAATGGTTTTGAACATGGCGCCCACGAATCATTGGGACAGAAACAACGGGATGTCCGCCGAGTGAATGGTTTCCAGCACCGTGTCGCCCAGCAGGCTCCGTTTGATGATGCTCCGGGAGCTGTTGCCCATGACGATGAGATCCACATCATGGGCTTTGGCATAGGCAAGGAGCTCCGAGCGGGGATTTCCTTCCACCAGTTCGGTCACCACCTCGAACCCATGGGCCTGGCAGTAATCAGCCGCCTTGTTCAGAAGAAAGGCGTCCTCTTCCTTGCCTGATTGAAAGTGAACCATGCGGAGCCGGGCCTGGGGCCAGGGATTCAGTTGGAGGAAATGCCGGGTGGTCTTGGCCGATTCCATGGAACCGCTCATGGCAATGAGAACCGTTTGAATGGGGCGGTAGGTCTCGGAAACGGCCAAAATGGGCCGAACGCCCTGGCGCAGCAGTTTGAGGATGGCCCGGTCCGGATCGGTGACAAACCCGTATTCGAAAATGCTGCGAAGCCCGAAAACAATCAGGTCGTTGAAACGGGATTCAGCTATCATGGCCTCGAAGGGATCGCTCTGCTCGTACTGGATCCGGCGGCAGACCACATTCTGGCTGCCGCAGTGCTCCTTGAAAACGGAAATGGCGTGTTCGGTCCCTTCCCGGGTGACCTTGATTTTTTTTTCGCGCATCCGCTGGGCATATGCATCAGCTCCGGCCGGCACCGGACCGACATTTTCCAATTTTCCGGTGTCCACGATAGTCACACCTGTCAATTGGGCCTGATGGACATCTCCCAGCTCCGTGGCCCAACGGGTGGCCGCGGCGGTGAAGGGCGTTCCCCCCAGTCCGACTAAAATTCTCTTGATCATGGAACCTCTCCTCTGACGCTGTTGAAGGTTGAAAACCGATTATTTCCGGAGATCGAAACAACGATTGCCGACCGCACGGCAAAATGGATTGAGCCAAAATGTAGGACAGGGCCTTGTTTTTTGTCAAGGAAAAACGTGAATACCGGCGACATGCCTGAACCGACCCGAGCCGAACCTGTCGCGCCGGCTTGACCGGAAATGCCGGATCTGATATTGGAGAAGTCTTCCGGGAACGATAAAATTGAGGCAGACCCATGCTGAAAACCATGAGTACGCAGTTGACCCTTATGCTGAGCAGGGGACGGCAGAAATCCAATATCTGGTTTCTGGTCAAATTCACCGCCGTTCTTTTCTTTCTTTTTCTGGTGTTCACGGTGTTGTTTCATGTGCTCATGGTCTATGAAGGGCGTGATTATTCCTGGGTCACCGGGTTTTACTGGACCCTGACCACCATGTCCACCCTGGGGTTCGGCGATATAACCTTTCACAGCGATGCGGGGCGTCTGTTTTCCGTTGTGGTCCTGCTCAGCGGTATTGTTCTGCTCCTGGTCATGCTCCCGTTTTCCTTTATCCAGTTTTTTTATGCGCCATGGCTGGAAGCGCAGAACAAGGCCCGGGCACCCCGGTCGGTTCCAGAGACCCTTTCCGGCCATGTGATCCTGACCCAGTTTGACGATGTGGCCGTCACTCTGGTGGACAAATTCAACCAGCACGGAGTGGCTTACGTGATCGTCACTCCGGAACTCCAGAAAGCCCTGGATCTGCATGATCTGGGCTACCATGTGGTGGTCGGGGAGCTGGACGACCCGCAGACCTACACCCGCCTTCGCATCGCCCACGCCGTCCTGGTGGTGGTGCTGAACGACGATATCGCCTCCACCAACATCATCTATACCATCCGGGAAATCAACGACCGGGTGCCCACCATCACCAACGCCGATATGGACGATTCCCTGGATATCCTCCAGCTGGCCGGCAGCACCCATGTGTTCCAGTTCACCCGGATGCTGGGCAAAGCCCTTTCCCGAAGGGTTCTGGGAATCAACATGAACGCCAACATCATCGGAAGGTTCGACGAACTGCTCATTGCGGAAGCCCCCGCCATGGGAACCTGGCTCCAGGGAAAAACCCTGGCCCGGACGAAACTCCGGGAAGTCACGGGGGTCAATGTGGTGGGGATCTGGGAACAGGGCCGATTCGTGATGCCCACGCCGGACACGGAAATTCGGGAATCCACAGTGCTGGTCCTGGCCGGCACCCGAGATCAGCTCAAAGCCTTTGACCGGTCCATGGGTTCTGCCGGGGGCCGACCCGGGGACATCGGCGGGCCGGTGGTGGTTCTCGGCGGCGGCCGGGTGGGGCTGGCCGTGGCCGAGGCACTGAAAGCCAGAGGCATTGACTTCCGGGTGGTGGAAAAAAAGCCGGGGCTGGCCGACAAACACCCCAAATTCATCCAGGGCAGCGCCGGAGACCGGGATGTGCTGACCGAGGCCGGGATCGACCACACGCCCTCCATCATCATCACCACCCATGACGACAACCTCAATATCTATCTGACCATCTACTGCCGACGCCTTCGGCCCGATGTCCAGATCATCAGCCGGGCCAGCCTGGACCGGAACATCAACACCCTTCACCGGGCCGGCGCCAATCTGGTCATGTCCTACAGCTCCCTTCTGACCACCACCATCATGAATCTCATCCAGCCCCAGAAAATGCTCATGCTGTCCGAAGGGTTGAATATTTTCCGGATGGGTCTTCATCCCAGACTGGAACATCAGGCCCTGATGAGCGTCCGCGTTCGGGAAACCACGGGATGCAGCGTGGTGGCCGTGAAACGGAAAGAGGCCACCTTGATCAACCCGGATCCCACCATCCGATTGGCTCCGGGCGACGAGCTGGTCCTCATCGGCACGGCCGAAGCCGAAAAACTGTTTACGGAAAAATATCCGGCCGTTGACTGAGCTTCGAATTTGATCCGATCCCGGCGGGCTGAAACATCCGTCGGCGCGTTACAGGCCGGGCACCTGGCCTTCGAGCAGAGAAATATCATAGGTATCGGCAAGGGTGAGGGCCATCCATCGAACCTGAAGCCGGATATCACTGAAACTGATCGGCAGGACATCTTCATGCAGGGAGGCCATGCGGTCCTGCCAGTCTTCCGGGACACGGACCGGCAACCGACTGCCCAGGAGGATCCCGTCCAGATGGGAGAGACGGGCCAAATCCGTCGTTTGCGGCAGGTCCGGCCGGTCCCAGAGAAACACCTGCCGCTCCATTTCGCCCTGGAAAAAAGGCTGGTCGGTCTTGGCCGCCACTGTGAAGAGCACGGTCCGGTTTCCCGGTTCCGGATAGAGCCGCCTTAAATCCTGATCCAGAAAATGAGGTCGGCGCACAGCCGCCGCCGCAACCAGATCCGTCGTGTCCGGCCGGGTTCGGGGCTGGATAAACACCACTTCCAGGGGCACAAAGGGATTGTCTATGGATACGGCCTTCAGAACCTCTTTCTGATATCCGGCATCCGTAATCTCCGGACCGAAAAATATCTGAAAAGGCGAAGCGATCTGGTCGGCCAGGGCCTGAATGTCGCTAATCGGCCTCGGGGTTTTCAATACCAGTTTGGAAACATGGGGCCTGCCTGCGAGATCGATCCGGAAATCCTCGTCCAACCCGCCTTCAAAGGCGGCGTCCAGATCCGGAAACAGGCAGAACTGCCTGTCCAGCCGTTCTTCGGCCGCATCGAGGGCCGCACTCATGTCGTCCGGGGAAAATCCCGGAGCGCTGATCAGGGAATAGGGCGGGCTGGGATCGAAACAAAGGCCCAGCTTCCGGCTGTTCAGCCGGAACGGCGTTCCGGGCAGAACCAGGAGAGGAAACACCTGGACATGATCCGTCAGATGATGGGCGCAAACAAAATCCAGGGTGCGCAGGAACCCTTCCAGCGTATCGCCGGGCAGGCCGAAAATCAGGTCCACGGTAGGGGTGATCCCGACTCTCTGAAGCGCTTTCACCCCCCTGAGAAAAGCTTTGAGATCCGTCGGCCGGTTCATCTTTTCCCAGGCCGCCGGATTGGTACTCTGAAGTCCCACCTCAAAGCCCCTGAAGCCGGCCCGCCTGAAAAGCGCCGCCATTTCTTCGTCCACGGCCTCGGCCCGGATTTCGCTGATCAAAGACAGTTGCCCCGTCCGGTTCAAACCGGCCACCTGCTCCATCAGAGATTTCAGTCCGGGCCGGACATTGAGGGACGGATCCAGCAGGTACATCTCTTCGACGCCTCTTTCCAGAGCAAACGCCACGGCATCCAAAACCATTCGATCGTCTGCCGTGCTGCGGTTTTTCCGGGACTTGTTGTAATAACAGAACCCGCACCGGTAAGGGCATCCTCTCTGGGTTTCCACCAGCATGGGATGGTCCGGGTCCGTTTTCAGACAGCCGGATACGTAGGGGCTTCCCAGGATCAGATAATCAGCGTCCGACAGATCCCGGCCGGTTTTTTCCCCCCAGACGGTTTCCGACGACAAAAGGGATCGGATCATGCCCTCCCCTTCCCCGAAAACATAAAAATCCACGAAGGGAGATCGGGCCGGAACATTGTCCGGCGTTATCTCGGGGCCGCCGAAAACGATGCGGGCAGTGATTTTTTCCTTGATTTTTTCAGCCAGATACAGAGATCGTTCCAGATTCCACGAAAATACCGTAAACCCCAGGACATCCGGAGCCTCCCCGAGGATCCACCGGATCAGGGCCGCATCGCCGGCATGGGAGGCAACCTCTTCGGGAACCAAATCCAGACGCCATCCCGGAACCCCGCCCCCGGCCTGCCGGAGACAGGCGCCTCCCAGGGGAATGTTCATGGTTTTGACCCCCAGATTGAGTTTGGGAACGGGAAGCTGAATCAGAAGCGCTTTTCTGAAAGCCATGATCTTACCTCTGCGTCAGGGTGGGAAAAACAGCCCGGATCTCCAAGCCTTGATAAAACTGCGGCAAGATACTATACAAAAAAGGTGCCCGCAACTCAAAAATAAGGAGGAAGCAATGGAACGATGCGCCTGGGTCACCCGGGACCCGGTTTATATCCGATACCATGATCAGGAATGGGGGGTCCCGGTTCACGAAGATCAAAAACTGTTTGAATTCCTCGTTCTGGAAGGAGCCCAGGCCGGACTGTCCTGGCTGACCATCCTGAAACGGCGAGACGGATATCGTGAAGCCTTTGCCGGATTCGATCCGGAACAGGTGGCCCGGTTCACCCCGGAAAAAATCGAACAGCTCGCACAGAACCCCGGCATCATCCGAAACCGCCTCAAAATCCGGGCCGCCGTCACCAATGCCCGGGCCTTTCTCCGGATCCAGGAAGACTTCGGCTCTTTTGACGCCTATTCCTGGCGATTTGTGGACGGCCGGCCCAAAATCAACGCTTTTGCCCGGCCCGATCAGGTTCCGACCACCACGCCGGAATCCGACGCCTTTTCCAGGGACCTGATTCAGCGGGGATTCAAGTTCACCGGATCCACCATCATTTACGCTCACATGCAGGCCGTGGGCATGGTCAATGACCATCTGACCTCGTGTTTCCGCTACCGGGAGGTCATCCATTCGTGAAAAGGCATAAAAAGTCTTGAAATCTTGCGCATTTACTACTATTCATGGAATAAATGGAAAAAAAATCAACCCATCAGGCACTTCAAAAGCGGATCAAGGAACTCGAGACCCAGGCCCGCAAGAAAACCTTTTCCGAGCAACTCACCCGGACCCTGTTCGATATTTCAGAAGCCGTGAACACCACCACGGATCTGAACGCCTTATACGCTTCCATTTATCGGTCTCTGGACCGGCTCATGGGCCTGCCCAATTTTTTCATCGCCATCTACGAAAAAGAAGCCAACAAAATCCGTATCCCCTTTTTCGTGGATCAGTTCGACAAATACTCAGATTATGAAGACCGCTTCACCGAAAAGAACACCCTGACCGGCGAGGTGCTGAAAAGGAAAAAACCCCTGTTTCTGACCGAAAGCCGGATAAAGAAACGGGCGGAAAAAGGGAAAATCATGGGGACGATCCCCAGGATCTGGCTGGGCGTACCCCTGAACCGTCAGCAGGGTCCCATCGGGGTTCTGGCCGTTCAAAGCTACGACGACCCCGGCTATTTCACCCGCAAAGACCTGGAGGTTCTGGTCACGGTTTCCCACCAGATCGCCCTGGCCATCGAGCGCAGGCAATCCCTGGACGAGCTGGAAACACTTCGCAATTATCTATACAACATCATCAATTCCATGCCATCCATCCTCATCGGTCTGGACCGGAAAGGGACGGTCACGCAATGGAATTCCCAGGCCGAGCTGGAGACCGGCATCAAAGCCGCCGACGCCGTAGGAAAACCTTTGGGCCGGGTCTTTCCCCGCCTGAACCTGAACATGGGTCAGATCATGGATAGCATCCAACACAACAAGATCCGCACCAGCTTGAAGCAGGAATATTTCAACGGCAAAGAACGTCGCTACGAGGATATCATCATCTACCCCATCGTCACCAACGGGGTGGAAGGGGTTGTCATCCGCATGGATGACATCACGGATCAGGTCCGCATGGAAGAAATGATGATCCAGTCCGAAAAAATGCTGTCCATCGGCGGCCTGGCCGCGGGCATGGCCCATGAGATCAACAATCCCCTGGCCGGGATGATGCAAAACGCTCAGGTGATATACAACCGGATTGCCAAAGACCTTCCGGACAATAAAAAAGCGGCCCGGGAACTCGGCATATCCATGAAAGACATCCGGGCCTATATGGAGAGACGCGAAATCCTCAGAAAACTGGAAATGATCAATGAAACCGGGAACCGGGCCGCGGTCATCATCAAGAACATGCTGGGGTTCGCCCGGAAAAGCGACGCCGTGATCGAGCCCCATGACCTGGCGAAGCTGATCCGTAAAACCCTGGACCTGGCCAGAAGCGATTACAACCTGAAAAAACACTATGACTTCAAGCTCATCGACGTTGTCGAGGAATTCGACCCCATTGCGCCGGTCCGGTGCGACAGCGGAAAACTTCAGCAGGTGATCCTGAACATATTCAAAAACGGGGCCGAGGCCATGGCCGAAAAAAAACAGGACGGCTACCATCCCTGCTTTACCCTGCGGATTTACCGGCAGGATCGCATGGCCTGCATGGAAATTGAAGACAACGGCCCCGGAATGGATGAGGACATGCGCAAACGGATGTTCGAGCCCTTTTACACCACCAAGCCTGTTGGAGAAGGCACCGGCCTGGGTCTGTCCGTGTCCTATTTCATCATCGTCAAGGATCACAAGGGTGAACTGGCCGTGGAATCCCGGAAAGGCCTGGGCACCAAATTCATCATCAAACTGCCCTATTGAGGCGAATTCAAGGCAGATATCGCTTGAGGAGGACGCTATGTTTCTGGTAACCGCAAAGCAGATGCAGGATATGGACCGGAAAACCATCTACGATTTCGGAATCCCGGGCCGGGTCCTAATGGAAAACGCCGGCCGGGGGGCCGTGGATTTTCTGCTGGAAACCTTCGGATCCCTGAACCTGAAAAAAATCGCCGTCCTGGCCGGGCGGGGCAACAACGGCGGAGATGGATTCGTCATGGCCCGGCACCTGATGGAAAAAGGTCTGACCGTCACCGTGTATCTATTCGCGTCCCCGGATGCCGTCCTAGGAGATGCCGGATCCAATATGGCGCTGTTTGAAAAACTCTCTGCCCGGTCCCCGGGATCAGCCCTGGTGTGCATCCAAAACGAGTCCGACTTCCAGGCCCAAATTCCCCGTCTCCGCCATCAGGACCTGTTTATCGACGCCCTTCTGGGAACGGGTCTGAATTCAGATGTCCGGGGGGTGATCCGGGCGGCCATCGAATTTTTGAACACCTCGGGCAAACCCGTTTTCTCCGTGGATCTGCCGTCCGGGCTCAACGCCGATACGGGACGGCCCATGGGGATCGCGGTCCGGGCATCGGCCACGGCCACCTTTGCCTTTGCCAAGGCGGGACAAATCCTGTTTCCGGGCAATGACCACACCGGGGCGTTGCGGGTGATCGACATCGGCATCCCCGGATACCTAGCGGATGAAGAAAGTCTGAACCTGTCTCTGATGGAAACGCAAGACATTGCCGCCCTGTTTGCGCCCCGTGCCTTTGACGGCCACAAGGGGCATTACGGCCACCTTCTCGTGCTGGCTGGATCTCCCGGCAAAACCGGGGCCGCGGCCCTGTGCGCCAACGCGGCCATGCGGTGCGGCACCGGCCTGGTCACCCTGGGCGTGGCTCACAGCCTGAATCCGATGATGGAACCCCTGGTGGTCGAACCCATGACCCACCCCCTGCCGGAAACCAATCCCGGATATCTCTGCCATAGCGGCCTCGGGCAAATTATGACCCTTTTGTCCGGCAGACAGGCCCTGGCCCTGGGACCGGGCATCGGCACCCGGGAAGAAACCCGGAAACTGGTCCGCGGACTCATCAAAGCCTGCACCTCTCCCCTGGTCATGGACGCGGACGCCCTCAACGGCATCGCCGATGACCCGGACATCCTCAAGGAAAAAGCCGGGCCCGTCATCCTAACCCCCCATCCCGGAGAAATGGCCCGGCTCTGCCGGATCTCCGCCCCGTCCGTACAGGCGGACCGGCTTGGCACGGCCAGGAGGTTCGCGGCCGAATACGGGGTCGTCCTGGTCCTGAAAGGGGCCCGGACCCTCATCGCCCTTCCCGACGGAACTGTTTTCATTACTCCCACCGCCAATCCGGGAATGGCCTCGGGCGGCATGGGCGATGTGCTCACCGGCATGATCGCCGGACTCTGCGCCCAGGGCCTGGCCCCCCATGACGCGGCCCGGGCCGGGGTCTACGTCCACGGGCTGTGCGCGGACCGGCTGGCCGAACGCACAGGCCCCTTTGGGTTCACGGCCTCGGACATGGTCCGATCCATACCCCGGACATTTTCCCGGCTGCTTTCATGAAACCCCATTGTATGTGACACCGCCGAACAGACCGCGGCCCTGGGGGAAGCCCTGGGCAGATGCATCGACCAGGGACTGACCATGGCCCTGAAAGGAAATCTGGGAGCGGGCAAGACCACCTTTGTCCAGGGATTGGCCCGGGGCCTCGGGGTGTCCCCGGATTATTACGTGACCAGTCCCACCTTCAGCATTGTCAACGAATATCCGACCGATGCCCTGACCCTCTATCATCTCGACCTCTACCGCCTGTCCTCGGTTGACGAGCTGGATTATATCGGCCTGGATGACATCCTGACCGACACCGCCGTGATTGCCGTGGAATGGCCTGGAATCATGGAGGAAGCCGCCTTCGGTTTTGACCTGGAAATCCATTTCCATCTGGATGACCGATCCAACCGCACCCTGTCTTTTTTTCCCTCTGGACAACCGGCCGCAAATCTGTTAAGCAGAATGTTTTCATAATTTTAACACACTGAATGAAACGGAGTCATTATGGCAATTCGAGTTCAGAAATTCGGCGGCACCTCGGTTGCGGATATCGAACGGATCAACCGGGTGGCCGACCGGGTCACCAAGGCCCATGACCAGGGCGACAAGGTGGTGGTGGTACTGTCCGCCATGGCCGGCGTCACGGACGGCCTGATCACCCTGGCCCGGCAGGCAGCGAAAAATCCCGACAAAAGAGAGCTGGATGTGCTTTTGGCCACCGGCGAGCAGACCACGGCATCCCTTCTGGCCATGATCCTCAAGGAACGCGGCTACAAGGCCAAATCCTTCCTGGGTTTCCAGGCCGGCATCCGAACGGACCGGACCTCGGGCAAGGCCAGAATCCTGGACATTGACGGCTCCAACATCCTCAAGGCCATCGACGCCGGGTTCATCGCGGTCGTGGCCGGGTTCCAGGGCGCGGACGCCGAAGGCGACATCACCACCCTGGGCCGAGGCGGATCGGACACTTCGGCCGTGGCCATTGCCTCGTCCCTCAAGGCCGATGTCTGCGAAATCTTCACGGATGTGGACGGGGTTTATACCACGGACCCGCGAATCTGCCGAAAGGCCAAAAAAATCAACCGCATCTCCTATGAGGAAATGCTCGAAATGGCCATACTGGGCGCCAAAGTGCTCCAGATCCGTTCCGTCGAGTTTGCCAAGAAATTCAATGTGCCCGTGCATGTCCGGTCATCGTTTAATGAGGAGGAAGGAACCATGGTTGTCAATGAAAGTGCGGATATGGAGAGCGTGGTGGTGTCCGGCGTCACCTGCGATATGAACGAAGCCCGGATCACGCTGAAAAACGTCCCGGATCAGCCCGGCACCTCGGCCAAAATCTTCACCCCCCTGGCCGAAGCGGAAATCTGTGTGGACATGATCATCCAGAACACCCAGTCCAACGGGGACACGGACCTGACCTTCACCGTGCCCAAGGACGATTTTGCCAAGGCCCGGGAAATTTCGGAGCGGGTGGCCGCGGAAATCGGCGCCACCGAAGTGGTGACCGGCCAGGACATCGCCAAAGTGTCCGTGATCGGGCTGGGCATGAAAAGCCATTCCGGCGTCGCCGCCACCATGTTCAAGGCCCTGGCCGATGAAAACATCAACATCCGGCTCATCAGCACCTCGGAAATCCGCATCTCCTGCGTCATCCTGGCCAAATACGCCGAACTGGCCGTCCGGACCCTGCACACCGCCTTCGGGCTGGACAAGGAAGACTGAAAAAAACCTGGGCGCCGGTCGCCTGCCGAAAAAAGACCGGCGCCTTACCATCGCTGATGGATCTTATTGAGCGGCCTGCAATTCTTCCCTGAGAACCCTTCGAAGGATGTCCTCGATCGGCTGTTTCTGATCTTCGATGTGGGACCGGAGTGCTTCATTGAGCATGGTCTGGTAATTTCCTCCGCCTTGTTCCTCTACCTTGGATCGGAACCAATCGACGATATCTCGATCCAGTCGAATCGTTATCCTGACCTTGTTCCCGGCGGATGGTAGGACGGCACCTCGCTTGCCCTGGCTGAAATCATATTTCGCCTTCATATTGTTTCACCTCATATCGCACGGCTTTTCGTGCGGAAATAATCCGAATATTGTCCTGCCTCCACGTATAAACCACGACCAGAATACGCCCGAACGCATCCATACCTATTGTGAGGTGTCGAGGCTCATCTTCCCGGAAATCCTCAATTGTCAATGCATTCGGATCTTCAAAAACGGCGAAGGTATCGGCAAATGACACCCCGTGCTTTATCTTGTTGGATCTGGCCTTTGATTCATCCCATTCAAACATGACAACCTAATTATATGCACAAAAATATGTACATGTCAAAACCATATTACGATCTCACAATGAAGAGCCTCACGGAACAATCATAATCGTTTCACATAGACCATCACAAGGCGTCGTTCACGATCCGTATCAACTCATCCGCCGAAGCCGTTTTTTTCAGGACCTTGCCGCTCGAATCCAGCAGGAACAGGGTGGGAACGCCCAGAACCCCGTAGTTCTGGAAATTCACGCCCACCATGCCGGAATAATCGCAGTAATTGTCCGGCCATTGATGATAGGCCCGTTTCTTCTCAAACCCCTGATCGCTCGTGTCCGCGCTCAGGGCGATCACCCGGACCTTCTGCTCCGCCAGGCGTTTGTATTGATTGGCCAGATCGATGAGGGCGTCTTCGCAGAGCGGGCATTCCCCCTGGTAGAACAGCAGGATGGTATGGTCCGCACCCAGGTTCCCGGTTTCCAGGGTGATATCTGTATCGCTCCGGCCGGTCTGGGTCCGAACCGGGGCCTTAAACACCAGATCCGGACCCTTTTGGCCGGTCAGAACTGTAACGGACGCCATCAGGTGCCCGGCACGTTCGGAAAGAGCCGCCCGGACCCGGGGGCGACGGTCCAAACAGGCCCCGATCCCGGTCAGCAACTCATCCTTGCCCTGCTGGACCAGCAGGGGCACGGCTTTTTCCACAAAAGCGCCGAGGATGTCATCCGGCTGCATCCGTGCCATGACCGCATCCAGTCGGGTCTTGAAGTCTTCATCCCCGCCTTGATCGTCTTTGGGGGATCGGATGTTCATCATCAGCCAGTGGTGAAGAACCTGATCCCAGTGCCCGCTGGTGTACAGGTCCTCAAACCGGAGGGTCCGGGTCACAAACTCGTTGAAATACCGGGTGTGGTCGGCCGGGTTCTCATACACCCGGTCGGCCACGCCCCGGGTAAAGTCCACGATTTCACCGAACCGGGCCGCATACAGAGGGCTTTTGGCCCGATCGGCCTGGACCTGCGCAAATTCATCCCTCAACCGGGCCTGCTCCTGGACCCCTGTCCTGTGCAGGTCCTCCTCCGGGGCGTAAACCTGGAGCAGGTGGTTGATGGCCCCCAGCCTGTCCAGAACGGCCTGTTGCCGCTGGTGCCGATCCTTGAGAAAATCGTTTTCCGGGTTGTCGGTATAGATGATGGTGTCGGGACCCGGCTGTTCGGACAGACACTCCACGGAAAACCCCTTTCCCGTGTAAATCATGTCCAGACCCCCGCCTTTTTTGAGCAGCCACCGGGTCATGCCCCGGTAGTCCTGATACGCCTCGGGCATGACCAGGGTCACCCGGCCGTCCAAAGGAATCTCGCCCGAAACCACGGCCATCTCTTTTTCCCCCTGGAAAATCTTCCAGTCATAGGCGTGTCCGGCAAAATGGGGGAAATGGAGACGGATGTCCCGGGCGTGGAGGGCCGGGGGGCAGAGAAGGAAAAGCAGAGCGAGAAGGATGGAGAATGGATAATTGATAATGGAGAATTGATAATGAAGGATGGAGGATGAAGATGGTTTCACTGTGATCCCCTTTTTTTGGATGATTTTATGATGGACACCAGAAGTTTCAAGAGTGTTTCCATATCCGCTTTTAACGAAGCATACTGTTTTTCCGTCAGGTAGTCGGTTTTATGCAACAGCAGCAA
>CAZQIX010000008.1:0-72325 GCA_964593855.1 uncultured Desulfobacula sp.
TCATGCCATGTCGTCCAGGCAGGATCTGGAAAGCGGTGAAGAAAAAATCCAACAATTTCTAACCCATCTTGCCGTGGATATGGATATCGCTCCGGCGACTCAGAATCAGGCCATGAACGCCTTGGTTTTTTTGTACAAAAAGGTGTTGAAACTGCCTTTGGAAAAAGAGATTAACGCGGTCAGAGCGACCCGGAAAACCAATATCCCGGTCGTGATGACCCGTGACGAGGTCCGGCTCGTGATCAACCGGATGGAGGGGGTTCCCCAACTGATCGTTAAGCTTTTGTATGGTTCAGGCCTCAGGGTTATGGAAGCATTGAGGCTCAGAGTGCAGGACATTGACTATGCGATGAAGCAGCTCTGTGTCCGTTCCGGCAAAGGCGCAAAAGACAGGATCACGACATTTCCGGCAACAATAATCCCCTTGTTGGAAAAT
This sequence comes from uncultured Desulfobacula sp., assembly GCA_964593855.1. Taxonomy (GTDB): domain Bacteria; phylum Desulfobacterota; class Desulfobacteria; order Desulfobacterales; family Desulfobacteraceae; genus Desulfobacula. The sequence continues at coordinate 437 of CAZQIX010000008.1, forward strand.
CATCTGAAAAAGGTCCGGGTCTTGCATGAAAAGGATCTGGCCGAAGGATACGGTTCGGTTTATCTTCCCTATGCCCTTGAGCGAAAATATCCCAACGCAGGAAGGCAGTTTAACTGGCAATATATTTTTCCCTCCCGCAACCTGTCCAAAGATCCTGAAACAGGAATGGTTCGAAGGCACCATGTGGATCCGAGCGTCGTGAACAAGGCCATTAAATCGGCGGTTCAAAAAGAGGCCATCCGAAAACGGATTTCCGCGCATACGTTCCGTCACAGTTTTGCCACCCATCTTCTGGAAAAGGGAACCGATATCCGGACCATTCAGGCCTTGCTTGGACACAAGGATATAAGCACCACCATGATCTACACCCACGTGGTTCAGCAGGGCGGGCACGGCGTGCCCAGCCCTCTGGATGATCTTTAGGCGGTCCTGAACAAAACCCGATCCGTCTTTACTCGGAAAGAATGTCTTTCAATATTTCAAACCGCTCAAAGGGCGGCATGACGCAGGCCCCGGAAAAAAGAGACCTGGCCAGCCCGAGCATCTCACGGGCCTGGGCCACGCCGTCGGCCAGGGGCCGGCTCGATGTTTCCAGCCGCTTTCTCAGGCTTTCCGGAACCGCGATGCCCGCCACCTTGTCGTGCAGAAACACGGCGTGCCGGAAGGATAAAAGAGGCAGAATCCCCATGATCACCGGCACGTTCAGGTGGGCCGTGCCGTCATGGATGGCCCGTGCCGTGTCCGGGTCGTACACGGGCTGGGTGACGATGAACCGGCATCCGGCCGCCACTTTTCGCTCCAGTCGGCGGATCTCTCCGGCCAGGCCGTTCACCTCGGGCCGGTAATCCAGCACGGCCCCGGGAAAGAGCCCGATGTCCGCGGCCAGAGACAGAAGTTCGAACACGGTCAGATCGCCCACCGTGGTGGTGCGCCGGTCGCGGGCCGCGGACGGATCACCGGTTACGGCCATGATCGTGTCCAGCCCCAGGGCCCTGGCGCCCAGCAGTTCGCTTTGCAATCCGATGCGGTTGTGGTCCCGGACGGTGCAGTGCAGAATAGCCCGTCGGCCCAGCCCGGTCTGGATGAGGCGGCAAAAGGCCATGGCGCTCATCCGGGGTCTGGCCACGGGGTTGGAAGCCACGCTGAAGGCATGGAAATTCAACTCTTCCAGGCCGCGCAACTTTTCCAGAAGCGGGCCGGGATCATGGGTTTCCGGCGGGACCACTTCGATGGTGAGGATGAATTCATTCGGGTTTTCAAATAACAGACGCATGTCGCCTCCATTTCGATCCAACAGTGGAATGTCCTGTTCCTGTATGCATCAAAACCGGAAAAAAGACCAGTTGTTTTGGAACCCGGCTCGACATTTACATTGATCTGAAACAGTGCTAATAAAGGAAGGGGATCGATTTCAGGGAGCAAGCCATCATGAACGACGACGCATCCATTGTGCAAGGCGACCAGGCATGGACCATTCTGCTCATCGACGATGAGGCCGATATCGGCGAAGTGGTTTCCATCGTACTCGAAGATCGGGGATTTCAAGTGTCCACGGCCCAAGACGGAATGTCCGGCCTGGCCCTGTGCGAACAACTCCGGCCCCGGATCGTCCTGACCGACATCCGCATGCCGGGCATGGATGGTATTCAGGTGCTTCAGGCCGTCAAGGAGCGGTATCCGGAAACGGAAGTCATCGTGGTCACGGCTTTCGGGGAAATGGACATCGCCGTCAAGGCCCTTCAGCTGGACGCCTCGGACTTCATCACCAAGCCCATTCAGGAGGATGTCCTGATGGTGGCCGTGGAACGGGCCAAACAACGGTACACGGAAAAAAAGGCGCTCCGGGATTATGCCCGGTTCCTGGAAAAGGAAAACGCCCGCACGACCGAAGAATTGCTCAAAACTTACCGGCTCCAGAAAAATCTGATCGAAAGCAGCATGGACGGGATTCTGGCCTGTGACGAAAACGGGCGGGTCCTGGCTTTTAACCGGAGCATGGAGCAGATCACGGGTCGGGAAAAATCCGAAGTGATCCAGAAGATGCGGCTTTCTGATTTTTTCGCCCCCGGCGAAGCCGACAAATTCGATCAAGACCTGGCAAAAGAGACGTTCGGCGGTCCGGACCGGCTGTTTTTGTATGAAACCGCCCTGATGGGCAAAAACGGCATCCGGGTGCCGGTCCAGGTCTCGGCCGGCATTTTGTGGAACAACGGGACCGCCGGCGGGCTGGTCTGCTATTTCCGGGATCTCAGGGAAATCCGGACCCTGGAGCGACAGATCGCCGACCAGGCCGGCATCCTTCACCAGGACAAGATGATGTCCCTGGGTCGGCTGTCCGCCAGTGTGGTGCATGAAATCAACAACCCTCTGTTCGGGGTGCTCAATTACGTGCGCCTCATGATCCGGATCCTGGAAAGGGGCGTCCTGAGTGATGAATCCGTGCAGAAATTTCAGCGGTATCTGGATCTGGTGGAAAAAGAGACGGAGCGGTGTTCGAACATCGTGTCCAATCTGCTCACCTTTTCCCGGAAATCCGAGCCCGCCTTCGGACAGGTGGACCTGGATGAGCTGTTTCAGCGAAGCATTCTGCTCAGCCGCCATAAGCTGGAATTGAGCGATATCGTTCTCAAGACCCGCATCGATCCGGATTTGCCCCGGATCAAGGGAGACCTGAACCAGCTTCAGCAGTGCATGATCAACCTCATCTTCAACGCGGTGGACGCCATGCCGGGCGGCGGGGTCCTCACCCTTGTGTGCCGATACGAGCGAGAGGCCGGAAAAGTCGTGATCGAGGTCCAGGACACGGGCACCGGCATCCGGGAGCAGGACATCCCCCACATTTTCGAGCCCTTTTTCACCACCAAAAAAGAAGGATACGGAGTGGGGCTGGGCCTGTCCACGGTTTACGGCATCATCCAGCGCCACACAGGCACGGTGACGGTTGACAGCAAGCCCGGCGACACACGGTTCGTCATCCATCTGCCGGCCTGATGGAGGTACCCGTGACCCAGTCCATTGAATGGAAAATCGTGGTGATCGATGACGAGGAAGACATTCGTCAGGTGATCGCCATTGTCCTGTCCGACGCCGGGTACGAGGTGGCCACGGCCCATGACGGGGAAACCGGTCTTCAGGTCTGCCGGGATTTCAACCCCCAGATCGTGATCACGGATATCCGGATGCCGGGACTGGACGGGCTTCAGGTGCTAGAGGCCCTGAAAAAAAAACAGCCCGGAATTCAGGTCATCGTGCTCACCGCCTTCGGTGAAATGGCGTTGGCCACCCGGGCCCTGGCGCTGGACGCTTCCGATTACATCACCAAGCCCATCAGTGACGAGTCCCTTTTCATAGCCCTCAGACGGGCCCAGAGCCGATTCATGGACCGGCAGGCGGGTCCGCCGCCCCTGTCCGACGATTTTTCCCGGTCGCTGCTCCAGGGGTCCATTGACGGGGCCCTGGTCTGCGACGAAAACGAACGGGTGGTGGCCTGCAACCCGGCCTTGGCACGTCTGCTCTCCTGCGAATGCGGGGATCTCGTGAACCGGTGCAACCTAGCCCGGCTCTTCACTCCGGCCGAAAAATCACGCCTGGACCGTGAATTGAAAAGTGAGCCCCATCAATGGGAGAACCGGATTTCCCTTTATGAGACCAGCCTTCTGGATCCGGCCGGCAATACCATCCCGGTCCAGATGTCCATTACGGTTCTGACCGAGCAGGGCCGGAAGCGCGGCATGATCTGCTTTTTCAAGGACCTTCGCCGGCAGATGCTGCTGTGCGACCAGTGGGTGCGCCTGCTGGACCGGATCAATATCGGCGCGTTCACCATTGATTTCAACCGCCGCATCACTTTGTTCAACGAAAGCGTCCAGGCCATGACCGGTTTCAAGGAATCCGAGGTGCTGGGCAAGGATTGCCGGGAAGTGTTCGCAGACATCTCCTGCCATTCCAGATGTCCTTTCCACGAAGGCGGCCAAGAGCAGGAGGACGATGACATTTCCCTGGAAATCAAGGACCGGACCGATGCCCGTCACCTGATCACCCGGCTGTCCGCTCCCCTTTACGGGTCCGACAACCGGATCGTGGGGTGCATGACGGTTCTTCAGGATCACGCGGCCCTGGCCGAGCTGATCAACCGGGTCAATTACAAGGAGCGGAGCCTGAAAACCATTCTGGACAATCTGGACATCGGTATTTTTACCGTCAACCGGGGAGGGTACGTCACCTTTTTCAACTCGGCAGCCGAACTGATTTCCGGATACAACCGCCGCCAGGTGCTGGGGCGGCCCGGTTCGGTGATTTTCGGGGAGTCCGGCGGCAGAGAGGCGGAACTGCTCAAGGAGTCCATGACCCTGGGCGAATCCAGGTCCAGCAACCAGGGCACGATCATTACACCGGAAGGGGAAGTGGTGCCCATCCGGGCCAATTACATCCCCCTTCATTCCGAACAGGGCAAAATCATCGGGGGCATTGCCGCCATTCAGGATCTGACCCTGTCCCTTCAATACAAACAGGTGGTCCGCAACCGGTATACCTTTCACAGCATGATCGGAAAAGATCCGGTCATGCAGAAGATTTTCAAGATTGTGGAAGTGGTGGCCGGGACCGATGCCGGCATTCTCATCGAAGGGGAGACCGGAACCGGCAAAGACCTTCTGGCCAAAGTCATCCATTCCGCCAGCCGGAGGGCCGATCAGCCCATGGTCAAGGTGAACTGCGCGGCCCTGCCGGAAAACCTTCTGGAATCGGAATTGTTCGGGTATGTCAAGGGCGCGTTTACCGGCGCGGATCAGGACAAGCCCGGCAGGTTTCAGGAGGCCGACCGGGGAACCATCTTCCTGGATGAAATCGGGGATTTGCCCTTGTCTCTGCAAGCTAAATTTCTGAGAGTCCTGGAAGACAAGGAATTTTATCCCCTGGGCAGCCGAAAGACCGTCCGGGTGGATGTCCGCATCATTGCCGCCACTAACCGGGGGCTGGAAAATCTGGTGGAAACCCGAGGTTTTCGACGGGACCTGTTCTACCGTCTCAACGTCATGCACATCCAGTTGCCGCCCTTGAGAGACCGAAAGGACGACATCCCCCTGATCATCCGCCACATCGTCCGAAAGCTTTGCTCGGCCCGGGCCACACCTTCCCATGAGATTTCCCGGAACGCCTTGAAGGTGCTCTTGAATTACCACTACCCCGGCAATGTCCGGGAGCTTCAGAATATTCTGGAACATGCCCTGATCGTCTGCATGGGCCATGTCATAGAGCCTGAACACCTGCCCCTGCATCTGCAGGAGCAATTTCCGGCCGACGGTGAGACCGCCGTGCGATCCGCAGTCCGGGACATTTCCCTGAGCTCCGGGGATGCCCGGGAACGAGATCTCATCCTGGCATCCCTGCGAGCCCATGACTGGCACAAAATCCGATCCGCCAAAGCCCTGGGAATGGACCGGTCCACTTTGTGGCGGAAAATGAAAACACTGGGCATTTATCCCCGATAAGCGATCATGCAATAATTGTTGCAACAAATGATGCGATATTTGTTGCAACAATTTGACTTTCTGTTGTCGGATCATTTTTTCTTTTTACGGCCTCTTTTTTGATAACCTTCTGTTAATAAAGCCTTTTCATTTATTTGTACCCGTCATGGTATGGTTTCTGCAAATCAGGGAAATACCGACAACCGTGTGAGATCACGTCCTTTGGGTCGAATGGCCGGTCCGCACGGTCCATGGGCGGGAAACACAGCCTCAAACCCGGGAAGCCAGACATGAATCCAGCCAGCACAAGACCGAGAAAACAGAAAATCCTGATAGTGGATGATGATCCGGACATGCGGATATTTTTTTCAACCCTTCTCAAGACCGGGGGATTTCGACCCATTGTGGCCCGAAGCGACAGGGAAGGGATGGACAAGGCCCGAAAAGAGTCCCCCTGCGTCATCGTCATCGATGTCCCCATGCCGGACAACATGGGAATGCAGATGTTCCGGGAATTGAAGCAGGATCCCGAGCTCCGGCGGATTCCCGTGTTTCTGATCTCATCCATTGACGAGCAGACCTTTATCCATTTTCAGAAAACCAAGGGATTCCGGGCGGCCCATGATGAGGACGGGCCGGCGGCTTTTCTGGAAAAACCGCCTGAAGCGGCGGAATTCCTGAACCTGATTCAGGAAATCATATCAAGGAGCGCCGGATAATATGAAACCATTGTCACCATCCGGCCGGGGTCCAGTGGATCCCGGACTTTATGAAGAGGTTGCCCGTTTCGGGGCCAGGGACATGGATATCTGCATGCAATGCGGCAACTGCAGCGCCTCTTGTCCATTGTCCACAGGGAACGACAGTTTCCCGCGCCGGATCTACCGGTATCTTCAACTGGGGCTTCGGGACCGGCTCCGGTCGTCGCCCGTTCCCTGGCTGTGCTATTATTGCGGGGAATGCAACACGGACTGCCCCAGGGGAGCCGAGCCGGCTGAAACCATGATGGCGGTCCGCCGCTGGTTGACCACCCAATATGACTGGACCGGCCTGGCCCGGCGGCTCTATCTGTCCGAAGCCTGGGAGATCGGCGCACTGTCGGCGGTGTCCCTGGTGGTCGTTCTGCTGTTCGTGTTTTTCCACGGCCCGGTCATCACGGACCGGGTGGCCGTGAACACCTTCGCTCCGGTCCTGTGGATCGAAATCGGAGACCTGGTCATGGCCGCCGTTCTGTCCGGATTCCTTCTGTCCAACGCCTTTCGGATGGCCCGGTGGATCATGGCCGATGTCCGGGTCCCCCTTCGCCTTTACCTGACCGAAGCCTGGGTTTTCGTCCTGCATTTCGCCACCCAGAAGCGTTGGCGCTCCTGCGGTACAGACCGTTCCCGCTGGTTCAAGCATTTTATCCTGGTTACCGGGTACATGACCATGATGTCCCTGATCATCGTGTTTATCCGATGGTTTCAGGTGGATGATGACAGCTGGCATTTTTCCAGCCTGTTCGGATATTACGCCACGGCCGCTCTGCTTTTTCTGACCGTGGAAATGGGGATGAGCCGCCGCCGGAAAAAAGAGACGATTCACCGGTATTCGGAACCGACGGACTGGCTGTTTCTGCTGCTTTTGTTTCTGACCACCCTGACGGGCATTCTCATGCACATCGTCCGCCTGGCCGGCTGGCCCATGGCCACCTATGTCATGTACGTGATTCATCTGGCCATCGCCGTGCCCATGCTGGTCGTCGAGGTCCCGTTCGGCAAGTGGTCCCATATGTTTTACCGGCCTCTGGCGGTTTTCCTGTCCAGGGTCCGGGAAAAGGCCCTGATCCCTTCCCAGGTGGACGCAGAAACCGTCCGGGACCGGGTCGGAGATCTGTTCCAGGCCTGCCTTCAGTGCGGCACCTGCACGAGTGTCTGCCCTCTGAACCAACGGAGCGTGTTCAGCCCCCGGCGGATCATGCGCCGGATCGCCCACGGCACCGGGACCGAACAGGGTGTGGACGCGGCCGTCTGGGACTGCCTCACCTGCAACAGCTGCGGGGTTCAGTGTCCCAGGGGCATCGACATCATCGATGTGCTGGAAACCGTGAGAGGGATCAATGTCCGGGAAGGCCGGATTCCGGCCCATGCGGCTGCTCCCCTTTCTTCCCTGGAACGCCATCGAAATCCGTGGAACAGACCCGGGGAATGTCGCTGGGACTGGACCCAGGGCCTTCGTGTGCCGTCCTTTTCAGCCGGGATGGATCATTGTGTGGTCAACTGCTGCACGGCGGCTTTTGCCGAAAATCCGGACGATCCCGGCCGCAGAGGGGCCAAAGCCCTGACCCGATTGATGACGGCCGCGAAACTGTCCTGGGGGACCCTGGGGCGAGATGAAACCTGCTGCGGCGATCCGGCCCGGACTCTGGGAAATGATGTGGTGTTCGCCCGGTTCAGGGACGTGAACACCCGGCTTTTCCTGAGCCGCGGCGTGAGACGGCTGATCACGGTATCCCCCCATTGTTTCCATACCTTCACCCGGTTTTATCCGGAACTGGCGGACCGGGTCGTTGTGGAGCACTATATCTGCCTGCTGGATCGGTTGCTGGCGGAAAACCGTCTGGTGCCGAGGCAGGAGACGGATCGGGTGGTCACCTATCACGACCCTTGCTACCTGGGCCGCCACAACGGCATTTACGATGAACCGCGACGGATTTTGACCCGTATCCCCGGCGTCAAGCTGGTGGAAATGGCGGCACATCGGGAGAACAGCCTGTGTTGCGGCGGAGGCGGGGGAAACGCCTGGCGATCGGAGATTGCCGCAACAGACGGACTGGGGGCCCGGCGGGTCCGGGAAGCCCTGGCCTGCGGGGCTGAAATCATTGCCACGGCCTGTCCGTTCTGTGCCCGGATGCTCCAGTCGGCCGTGGCTGCCCTGGGCGTCGCAGACCGGCTGGCCGTCCGGGATGTGGCCGATCTGTTGTTTGCGTCCACCGGACTTGATATTGAAACCCAAGCAGGGGGGGCGATCCCCCTGAAAAAGGAGCGGGAGGCCTCTCATGTCTGAACGAATCGGATTTTATATTTGCCATTGCGGCATCAATATCGCCTATCGGGTCCGGGTCCGGGAAGTGGCTGAATATGTGGCTTTGATGCCCAATGTGGCCGTTTCCCGGGATTATCTGTTCATGTGTTCGGATCCGGGTCAGGAGCTCATCGAAAAAGACATCCGGGCCCATCGGCTGACCCGGGTGGTGGTGGCTTCCTGCTCACCCCGCATGCATGAAAAAACCTTCCGGGCCGCGTGCGAGCGCGGCGGGCTCAATCCCTACCGGGCTTTCCACATGGTGAGCGTCCGGGAAAACGTCTCCTGGGTGACCGAGGATGAGGAGGCCGCCACCCGGAAAGCGAAGATCCTGGCCGGAGCCGGGGTCATGCGCGTGATTCGCCAGCAGGATCTGGAGCCCTCCACTTTTTCCGTCTGTACCCACACCCTGGTGGTGGGGGGCGGAATCGCGGGCATGCAGGCCTCCCTGGACATCGCCCGGGCCGGTTTCAAGGTGTATCTGGTGGAACGACAACCCACCATCGGCGGCCACATGCTTCAGTACGACAAAACCTTTCCCACCTTGGACTGCGCGGCCTGCATCGGGACCCCGAAAATGGTTTCCGTCGGCCAGCATCCCAATATCGAATTGCTGTCCTGCAGTGAGATTCAAGATGTCAAGGGGTTTATCGGCAATTTCAAGGTCACGGTCCGGAAAAAGGCCCGGTATGTGGAAAGCCGATGCACCGGGTGCGGGGAATGTGAAAAAGTGTGTCCGGTGACGATCCCCAATGAGTGGGATGTGGGGACCCGGCTGAGAAAAGCCATATACCGCCCTTTTCCCCAGGCCGTGCCCATCACCTACTGCATCGACAAACTGGACCGGGCGCCGTGTGTGCAGAGCTGTCCGGCCAACGTCAACGTCCAGGGATACGTCACCATGGCCCGGGAAGGTAATGATATCCAGGCGGTCCGGGTTCTTATGGAGCATAATCCCCTGCCCCGGAGCGTAAGCCGTATCTGCCCGGCCCCATGCGAAAAAGTCTGCCGTCGGGGCAAGGTGGACGAACCTCTGGCCGTCCGGCGGCTTGGACGGTTTGTCACCGACCGGGTGGATGTGGATCAGATTCCGGTTCCGGACATTGCCCCCAAACCCGCCGAGTTGAAAATGGCGGTGGTGGGATCCGGCCCGGCCGGGTTGTCCTGTGCGTATTTCCTGGCCCGGGAAGGGTATCCGGTCACGGTGTTCGAGGCCCTGCCCGAGCCCGGCGGCAGTCTGAGGGTCAAGATTCCGGATTTTCGACTGCCCGCGGCTGCCGTTGCCGACGACATCCATTTTCTTCAGAAACTGGGGGTGACCCTGGTGACACGGCATGAAGTGGGAAAGGAGGAAAGCATAGAAGACCTTTTCAGCCAAGGTTTCAAAGCTGTTTTCGTGGCCGTGGGCCTTCATCGGGACCTGCCCCTGAAAATGGAAGGGGCCGATGGAGCCGGCGTGATGCCGGCGGGAGAGTATCTGCGTCGGGTCCGGCTGAACGAATCCCTGCCCGATGCCGGTCGGGTGGTGGTCATCGGCGGCAGCAGCATGGCCGTGGATGCGGCCCGGACCGCCTTGCGCAGGGGCGCTTCCGAGGTCACGCTGGTGTTCAACCGGATTCGCAAGGGACGGGAGGCCATGCCGGCTGAAAAAGACGCCCTGTCGTCGGCCGAGGCCGAAGGGGTGAGGATTCTGGCCGATCTCAGCCCCCTAACCCTGATTTCGGACCAGGGCCGGGTGACCGGACTGACCTGCGGCCCGGCTCCGGATGCCGTCACCCTGTCCTGCGATCTGCTGATCCCTGCCCTGGGCCAGGGTCCGTCAGCCTCGGTCTATCAGGGAGTTAAGGGGATCAAGGTCACGTCGGCCGGGGTGGTGAGCGTGGATGCGGAAACGTTCCAGACCGGCCGCGCCGGCCTCTTCGCCGGGGGCGAAGCCGTGGCCGGTGCCGGTCCGGCCATACGGTCCGTGGCGGCCGGACGCGCGGCCGCCGTTTCCATGGATCGATTCGCACAGGGTATGGATCTCAAGGAATCGCGACCCAAAAAGCCCCGGGGCACCCAGTGGGCCGCTTTGCCTGAAAAAGCGTCGGCCGTGCCCCAGGCTCCCATGCCCATGGCTGAACCGAACGTCCGGAACCGGGATTTTCGGGAAATCGAGCTGGGATTTCCCGAACCCACGGCCCGAAGCGAGGCGGCCCGGTGTTTGTCCTGCGGGATCTGCTGCGAATGCGGGCTCTGCGTCCAGGCCTGTGAGGCCAAAGCCGTCCGTCACGGCATGATCGACGAGGTAGAAACCCTGGATGTGGGCTCCATCATCGTGGCCACCGGGTTTGACGTCATGGACCCCACGCCCATGTCGGCCTACGGATACGGGGTGTATGCCAATGTGTTCACCAACCTGGAATTCGAGCGCCTGTCCAACGCCACCGGCCCGACGGGCGGGAAGCTGCTCAAACGCGATCCCGCCGATCGCCTGAAGTTCACCGACCCGCCCCGAAGCGTGGCCATCCTTCATTGCATCGGCAGCCGGGATATCCATTACCACGAATACTGTTCCCGCACCTGCTGCATGTACGCCCTCAAATACGCGCATCTGCTCAAGGACAAATGCGGGCACGACACCCGAATCTACAATTTTTACATTGACATGCGGTGTTTCGGAAAAGGGTATGAGGAATTCTACAAGCGGGTCCAGAAGGAGGGGGTGCGCATGATCCGGGGAAAAGCGGCCCGGGTGACGGAAAAGGACGGCATGCTCGAGGTGGCGGCCGAGGACACCCTGTCGGACAGCATGGTGACCCTTTGTGTGGATATGGTCATTTTGTGCACCGCCATGGAAGCCCGGAAAGACGTGACGGAAGTGGCGAGGGTTTTCGGCATATCCACGGGAGCGGACGGGTTTTTCATGGAAGAGCATCCCAAGCTGGAACCGGTTTCCACAGCGTCTTCCGGGGTGTTTCTGGCCGGGGCCTGCCAGGGACCCAAAGATATTCCGGACACTGTGGCCCAGGCCAAGGGAGCGGCCGCCGAAGCCCTGGCCCTGAGCGCGGCCGGGAAAGTGTCCGTGTCCCCCATGATTTCCTGGATCGATCCGGACATCTGTATCGGCTGCAAAATCTGCATCGGGCTGTGTCCCTATTCCGCCATTGAATTCAACGAGCGCAAAGGGATCAGCGTGGTGAACGAGGCCGTATGCAAGGGATGCGGCAGCTGTTCGGCCTACTGTCCGAGTGGGGCCGCCAAGGTCAAACAGTTTACGGACCGCCAGATTTTTGCGGAAATCGACGGATTGATGGCCGGCTGATAGCCGGGATGCCTGTTTTAACCCGAGAAAGAAAGGAAGATATCACGATGGAAGCATTTGAACCCACCATTGTCGCGTTTTTCTGCAACTGGTGCACCTATACGGCCGCGGATCTGGCCGGCACCTCCCGGCTGTCCTACCCGCCCAACATCAAGATCATTCGGCTGATGTGCACGGGCATGGTGGACCCCAAATACGTGATCAAGTCGTTTCTGGAAGGTGCGGACGCAGTTCTGGTCAGCGGATGTCATCCTGGAGACTGCCATTACATCAACGGCAATTTCAAGGCCCGGCGTCGGATCAAGCTGCTCAAGTCGATTCTCGGGCGGTTCGGCGTGGCCGAAGAGCGGCTTCGCCTGACCTGGATCGGGGCGAGCGACGGATACAAACTGGCAGAAACCATCAACGAAATGGTGGCCCAGGTCAAGGCCCTGGGACCCATCGAAACCCGGTCGACCCTGGTTATTTAATGGTCATTCAACACATCCGGAAATCCGGGCGGGCGTCCCGAAAACGTTCCGGCTCCGGTTCCGGCCCGGAGGTATAACATGTCAGAGTTCTCGAAAATTGATGTCAAAGACAGGGACCTGTTAACGGGTCTGCGGGAATTTTTCAAATCCCTGCTCACATCCGGACAGGTGGATGCGCTTCTGGTTCCCTGGCGGCTGCCCATGAACCAGGGCATCATGCCGACCCTGATCACCCGGCCCGAGGATATGGATCAGGCCGATCCCCTGGCTCCGTGTTTTCCCCTGAACGCGGCCCGGCTGGCCTCCAGACTGACCAAACGGCCGTCCGGAAAAACCGTGGGGCTGGTGATGCGGCCCTGCGAAATCCGGGCCTTCATTGAATTGATCAAGCTCAAACAAGGGTCCCGGGACCAGGTCGTGCTGGTGGGCATGGATTGCCTGGGTGCGTTCAACAATGCGGATTTTGCCCGGTATGCCCGGAGCGGGGAACCCACCCGACCCTTTTACGAGAGCGTCCTGGACGGATCGGGCAAGGATCCGGCCGGTTTTGAGACCGCCTCCGCCTGCCGGGTCTGCGAGCACCCCGTTCCCGCGAACTGTGATATCGCCATTGGGCTTTACGGCGTGGAGTATGGGTCCCGGATCCTGGTGGAAACGCCCACGCCCAGGGGCAAGGCCGTCATCCAGGCATTGAAGCTCGCCGACTGCGAATTTCCCGCAGGCCGAAAAAAGGCTGTGGACGATCTGATCGCCGCCCGCACCCAACAACGGGACCGGATGTTTGAACAAACCGCCGAACAGACCGGAGGGTTTGAGAAACTGTCCGCGTATCTGTCCCGGTGCGTGAACTGTTATAACTGCCGGGTGGCCTGCCCGGTCTGCTATTGCCGGGAATGCGTGTTTGTCACGGATGTGTTCGATCATGACGCCTTTCAGTACATGCAGTGGGCCGGCCGCAAAGGCCGTTTGAAAATGCCCACGGACACGGATTTTTTTCATCTCACGCGCATGGCGCATATCGGACTGACCTGCGTGGGGTGCGGCCAGTGCTCCAACGCCTGCCCCAACGATATCCCGCTCATGGAACTGTTCCGGACCGTGGCGCATGGCGCGCAAAAGGATTTCGGATATGAAGCCGGTCGACGTCTGGACGAACCCATTCCCCTGTCGGCCTTTGAAAAAGACGAATACGAAGAAGTGGTGGGCATAACGTCCAAGGGGGTATGATGAAACGAAAAACAGGAACCGCCATGGTGGTGGGTGCCGGCATCAGCGGCATCCGAAGCGCCCTGGACCTGGCAGAATCCGGATATCGGGTCTTTCTTGTGGACAAGGCCCCCCATATCGGCGGGATTCTCGCCCAGCTGGATTATCAGTTTCCCACGGACGGGTGCGGCATGTGCAAGATGCTGCCGCTCATCGAGCGGGACGCCGGTTCTCAGTTCTGTCTGCGAAAGGGGTTGTTTCACGATAACATCGAGCTGATGCCGGGGACCCGTGTGGCATCAGTGGAAGGCGAGCCCGGCCGGTTCAGGGTCAGGCTGGAACAGAAACCCGCATGTATCGATCCGGACCGTTGCATGGGCTGCGGCGACTGTACCCGGGTCTGTCCGGTGGAGGTGAAAGATGACTTCAATCTGGGACTTTCCGTGCGAAAAGCCGTTTATCTGCCCGTGCCCCACAACATTCCCAATACCCATGTCATCGATCTGGTCGCCTGCACCCGGTGCAAGGCCTGTGTAGACGTCTGTCCGACCGGGGCCATACGGCTTCCGGAAGAACGGCGCAAGCAATTCTGCATCCTAGTGGTGGACGATGAGCTGATCGTGCGCGATTCATTGAAAGAATGGCTGTCGGACGAAGGTTTTTCCGTTGACATGGCCGAGTCCGGAAGGGCGGCGCTGGATTTGCTGGCCCGAAACACTTATCATCTGATGCTCACAGACATCAAGATGCCGGGCATGGACGGAGTGGAGCTTCTGACCCGGGCCAGGGAGGCGTTCCCGAATCTGACCGTGGTCATGATGACGGCCTACGCCACGGTGGAAACCGCTGTTCAGGCGATGAAAACCGGGGCCCTGGATTATCTGGTCAAGCCCTTCAACCCCCGGACCTTTACGCCCCGGATCCTCGAAATTTACCAATCCATGGACGTTGTGGAGGAGCGGATCCTGACGGTCAACGCCCTGGTGTTCAGCGCGGGCACGGCCTATTTTGATCCGTTGTCGTCTAAAAACACATTTGGCTACGGACAATTTCCGGATATCCTGACCAGCCGGGAATTCGAGCGCGTTTTGAGCGGAACGGGCCCGGATCCAGGAAAGCTGGTCAGACGCTCGGATGGTCGGCCGATTCATCGGATCGCCTGGTTCCAGTGCGTGGGATCGAGGGATTTGCAGACCCGTTCGGATTTCTGCTCGTCGGTCTGCTGTATGCATGCGATCAAAGAAGCCCGGTTGGTGCGGGAAAGATCGGGCGGCGCCATCGAAACCGTTATTTTTTATATGGATCTGCGGGCCTTCGGCAAAACTTTCTATCAGTATCAGGAGCAGGCCGTGCGATCCTTTGGTGTCCGGTTCGAGCAGAGCCGGATCCATTCCGTTCTGGAAAACAGGGAACAGGGCGGCCTTCAGGTGTTTTACCTGGACCGTGACGGGCTTGCCCATGAAGAACCCTTCGATATGATCGTTCTGTCCATCGGCCAGCAGCCCTGTTCGGACGCGGCCCACCTGGCCCGGATGGCCGGCCTGACCCTGAACGAATGGGGTTTCTGTTTCCCCCGGCCGTTTTCCACCAGCGAGTCCGGATCCGCCGGTATTTTTCTGGGCGGATCGTTCACGGGACTCAAGGATATCGGCGAATCCGTGATTCAGTCCAGCGCGGCGGCACTGGCGGCGTCCCGGTTCATGCACGCCGGGGGCGGGGGGCTCGCGCCGGATCCGGATCCGATCCCTTCTTTCAGGGATGTGTCCAGAGACCCGCCCCGGATTCAGGTCATTGTCTGCACCTGCGGTCGGAATCTGGTCCCGGAAGCGGATCGGAACGCCTTGACAAAAAGCCTTGTCGCCGATCCGGCCGTCCGGGAGGTGGTGTATGCGGATCAAATCTGCACTGCCCGGGGATGGGCCGACCTTACGACCATGGCCGGACAAAACGGGGCCAACCGGATCCTCATCGGCGCCTGTCAGCCCTATGTGTACACCCGCAAATGCCGTGAACTGGCCATCGGAATCGGCCTGCATCCCGGATTGATGGAAGTCGTGGACATCCGGTCAGGGATCGGTTCGTCCGGGGACGAATCCCGGCCGGATCCGGAAGTCACGGCTGAAAAGCTGACAGCCGGTTTTTCACGCCTCAAACGCATGGATCCACCGGAAACACCCGCTCTGCCTTCGATTCAGAAAGCTCTGGTGGTGGGAGGCGGAATCGCCGGCATGACCGCAGCCCTGGCCATCGCGGACCATGGGTTTGAAGTGGCCATGGTCGAACGGGGTCCGGCCCTGGGAGGGAACCTGACCTGGCTTTCGGCCGCCATCGACGGCAGCGATATCCAGGACCTGCTGGGACGGACCCTGGCCCGGATCGAGCGCCACCCCCTGATCAGCGTGCATCTGAATTCTGAAGTGAACGCCTCCTTCGGCCGGGCCGGTCATTTTGTGACCACCCTTCATCAGATTGACAAAGATACATCCATGATCCTGGAACACGGGGCGACCCTTCTGGCCACGGGCGGGGTCGAGGCGGCCACATCCGCCTACGGTCATGGGACCCTGGCCTCCGTGATCACCCACAAGACCCTGGAGCTGGGCCTTGCCGACCAATCCATCGACCCGTCCCGTCTCGGCGCAGTGGTCATGATCCAGTGCGTGGAGTCCCGAGAGGCCGGTAAAAAGGAATATTGCAGCCGGATCTGCTGTGTTTCCGCCCTCAAGAACGCCCTGAGGCTCAAACAGGCCAACCCGGATATGAGCATCTGCATATTTTATCGGGATATGACGGCCTATGGGTTTTTCGAGCAATACTACACCCTGGCCCGGAAAAACGACATCCTGTTCATCCGGTATGAGCCGGATCGAAAACCCGTTGTGGAAGAGCGGGACGGAAAAACAGTGGTCGCCGGATATGAGCCCATCATCGGCCGGAACATGGAAATCGAAGCCGATCTGGTGGTCCTGGCCCCGGGGGTTTCTCCCGTGCTTCCCGAATCCCTGGCAGCTCATTTCGGGGTCGAAAGGGACGGATTTGGTTTTTTTCAGGAAGCGGAAAGCAAATGGCGGCCGGTGGATGCCTTGAAAGAGGGCGTGTTCGCCTGCGGGCTCTGTCATTCGCCCCGAAACATCGCGGAAACGGTGGCCAGCGCCGAAGCTGCGGCTCAAAGGGCTTTGAGAATCATCCAAAGCCCCGTCATCCGCGGCGGATCCGTGGCGGCCCGGGTTCATCCCAGTCTGTGCAGTCTGTGTGAACGGTGCATCGAGGCCTGCCCTTACGGGGCAAGGTCTTTGGACGTGCATGTGAACCAGGTGGTGGTGAATCCGGTGATGTGCCAGGGCTGCGGAGCCTGTGCAGCCGTCTGTCCCAACAGCGCCTCGGTTCTGGACGGATTCAGGGATCAGCAGATGTTCGACATGATCGATGCCGTCCTTGATTTCCGGAACCTGTAACCCCATTCAATCGGAGGAGTATATGGATATCACCCAGGAAAAAAGGGTTCTGCTCGTGGATGATGAAGAAGACATCCGGACCGTTCTGGCCATCACCCTGACCGACATGGGTTATACGGTTCTGGAAGCGGAAAACGGGGAAAAAGCCCTGGCCGTGTTCCGCGAAGAGAGTCCTCCCATCGTTCTCACGGACATCAAGATGCCGTGCATGGACGGGATTGAGATTCTCAAAACCATCAAGCAGGAGAATCCGGACACCGAGGTGATCATGATCACGGGTCACGGCGACATCGATATCGCCATCAAGAGTCTGAAATACGAAGCCATTGATTTCATTACCAAACCCATCAGCAGCGAAGCACTCGAAATCTCCATGAAGCGGGCCAACGACAAAATCCTGACCCGGCGGCTGCTCCAGCAATACACGGCCAACCTGGAAAACCTGATCCGCCAGAAAAGCATGCTCCAGGACAATCTGTCGTCTCTGGGCGCCATGATCGGGTCCATATCCCACAGCATCAAAGGTCTGCTCACCCGGGTGGACGCCGGGCTGTATCTGTTGTCGTCGGGAGTGGAAAAAAAAGATCCGGCCCGGCTGGATGAAGGCCTGGAAATTCTCAAGCTCAGCGTGGACCGCATCAAAAAGATGATTTTTGATATTCTTTATTATTCCAAGGAACGGCGGCTTCAGATCGAAACCATGGATACCCTGGCGTTCGTTCATGACGTGGCCGACATCGCCGAACAGAAAGCCTCGGCCCACGGGATCCGGATTCAGCGGAATTTCGAGGACGCGCCGGAGCGGTTTTCAGCCGATCCCGAATACATCCGTTCCGCACTTATCAATGTTCTGGACAATGCCGTGGACGCCTGCGCCGAGGATCACGACAAAAAAGACCACCACATCGAGTTTTCGGTCCGCCGGGATGAGCCCCACCTTGTTTTTGACATCCATGACAACGGCATCGGCATGGATTCGGCCATCCGGGAAAAGATCTTCACCTTGCTGTTTTCCTCCAAACAGCATAAAGGCACGGGTTTCGGGCTGTTCATCACCAAAAATATCGTTCAGCAGCACAAAGGGGTGATCAACGTCAATTCCGCCAAAGGCAAAGGAACCCTTATCCAGATCCGGATTCCTCTGGCCCTTGCCCCTGCCGCCGATAATTACGAGGAAGAATGACCCGGTTCCTTGGCAAAGGGAAACCGCAGGATAAAAGTGGTTCCGTTTCTGTCTGAAACCATCTGAATGTGCCCCTTGCATTCTTTGACGATGCCGTAGCTGATGGACAGGCCCAGCCCCGTCCCCTTTCCCACATCCTTGGTCGTGAAAAAGGGCTCGAATATTTTTTCTCGGATTTCCTCTGGAACGCCGATTCCCGTGTCGCGCAGCTTGACGATCACCTGACGGTTGGCGGCCTGGGTTTCGATGAAAATTTTCTCGCCGTCGATGCGGGATCCCGTCTGTCTGCTTTTTTCCTCGATGGCGTCCCGGGCGTTGACCAGAAGGTTGATGAACACCTGCTCGATCCGGCTGGGATCGGCCGTGATCATGGGCAGGTCCTCGGTCAGGCACCAGACCACCTCGATCCCCCGGACCTTCAGTTGCTGGCTGAAGATATCGTAAGCCCGTTTCAGGATGTCGTTCACCTGGACGTTTTCAAAGTTGATGTCGGATTTCCGGGCAAAATGCCGCATGTGGTCGATGATCTTGGAGGCCCTGTCCACATTGCCGTTGATCTTGGTCAGCAGGGTGTGAAGAATGGACGCCTCGATGGGTGCGGACTGATTCAGTTTTTTCAGGATAAAGTCGCTGGCCGTCTTGATCACGGACAGGGGCTGGTTCAATTCATGGGCGATGCCCGTGGACATCTCTCCCAGGGTGGCCATTTTCCCTGCCTGAATCAGTTCGCGCTCTGTTTCCAGGCGCTGGGTAATATCGCTGGTGATGACCAGCCAGACCGATTGATGGTCGTATTCCAGGGGTGAGACCCAGATGTCGGCATGCATGGTCCGGTTGCCTTCTTTGATCTGCCGAACCCGGTTGATCACCGGGCAGGTCTTGATCCGGGCAGCCATTTTGTCCTGCTCTTCCGGGATGAAAAAGTCCCGGAAAGATTTTTTCAGGATTTCCGTCTTGCTGAACCCGTACACCGATTCGGCGCTGGGATTGCAGTCCACCAGATCAAGGCTCTCCTGATCCAGAATGAACACGGGATTGGGGATGGCGTTGAAAATGGACTGGTATTTTTTTTCCGACGCCTCCAGTTTCCGCTCCAGCTGCTTTCGGGCCGTGATATCGATGCTCATTTCAATGGCGGACACCACCTCGCCCCGGGCGTTTTTCAGGGGTGAGGCAATGAAGATCCAGTGATGGACGGTTCCGTCCCGACCCATGCCCGAGCCTTCTCCATAATGGGATTGGCCGTCTTCAAAGGTTTTTTCCATGGGGCAGTGATCACAGCGGTGGTCCAGGCCTTTGTAAGCCTGATAACAGAATGAGCCGGGTTTCGGGTCGAAATTCTGGATGAACTGCCGGTTGCAGCGCAGCAACCGATAGTCCCGGTCCTGGACGCTGATCATGCAGGGCGCGTAATCGAACAGGGTCCGGTATTCGTCCCGCTGGGCGTTCAATTCCGCCCGCTGAATCTGAATCTGATCCCCCATCTGGTTGATGGCCTGGGCCAAAAGGCCCATTTCGTCTTCCTGCCGGATGTCCACCTTGTTTTCATAGTCGCCGTCCGCGATTCGGCTGGTGCCTTCGATGAGTTTCTGGATCGGAGCGTTGATGAACCGGTGAACGAAAATGAAAATAATGTAGGACAGAACGATGAAGGCGGTGCCGGCCAGTCCGATGATCGCTTTTTTGGCGCCCAGGATTTCCCGGTCCCGTTCTTCCAGGGAGACCATCAGATCCAGTGCCCCCAGTATTTTTTTGTCTTTCGGATGAAAATGGCAGGCATCGGTGGAGCATCCGGGTTCGTTGAAAATCGGGGTGATGATGCCTAAAAGCCGATACCCCTGGGGCGATTGAATGATCCTGGTCCGTTGAGCCAGATCCAGCCGTTCCAGGGCCGGATCGGTTCGATGACAGATGATGCAGGCCTCGTCCCGGATATTGGTTCGGGTGTTCACATGGTCCTTGAGGTTGGAATATTTGATCTCCCCTTCTTTGTTGTAGATGTGAATCCGCTCGATGCCCTCCTGCTGACCGATGTTGCGTATGATCTGATTGATGTCGTCCCGGGAATTCAGAGTCATGGCATAGTGGGTTCCCAGCCGGATGGTCTCGGTCAGCCGGTCGGTGTCGGTGATGATATGGGCCATGAGTTTTTCGTTCTGGTATCGGATGATGAAATAGGCCCAGGCCGAGATCACCACTAGTAATGAGATTCCGATAAATACGATGAATTTGGAGACGATGTTCAGGCCCAGGAAGTTTTTTTTGCCGTCCGTCATGGGGTGTCCTCCCTGTCTGAAAGGGTTTGGCAGACCCGGGCCGTGAGTTCGACCATGGGTTCGATGCTTTCCAGATCCGCGTATTCGTCCGCGGTATGGGAGTCCGCGCCCACGATGCCCATGCCGTCAATGGTGGGGCTGCCGGCGGACGATGTGTAATTGCCGTCCGAACACCCGCCCGTGGCGATAGCTTCCATGGGAAGTCCCATCTGTCGCCCGATGGTTTGAATCCGGGCCCAGAGCGACTCGGTGGACGGGCCCGGCTCCATGGGGGGTCGGTTGACATTGCCCCGGACAGAAATCCGAGAGTCCGGAAAAAGGAGGTGATCATTCAGGGTGCTGAAAAACGTCTCGACTTTTTCTTTTTCATTCCGGCGGGCGATGCGCACGTCCACGCGAGCCTCGGCAAGACCCGGAATGATGTTGACCTTGTCTCCGCCCGATACCACCGTGACCTGAACCGTGGTGTCGGTCCCCGGGGTATTGAGGCCGTGGATCCGCACGATCTGGTGGGCCAGTTCGACCACGGCGTTGATTCCTTTTTCCGGGTCGGCTCCGGCATGGGCTTCCCGGCCCTGGACCGTGACATGATAGGAGCCGCCGCCCTTGCGTCGGATCACGCACCGGTATCCGGGCCGACAGGGTTCATACACCAGGGTATGGCGGCTCTGCCGGGCCAGATCCATGATCCATTCTTTGGAGGCGTGGGAGCCGGTTTCTTCGTCTCCGTTAAAGGCCACACATACGGTTAAAGAATCCAGAATGCCTTGATGTTTAAGGGTTTCCATGGCATGGAGGACCACCAGAAGCCCTCCTTTCATGTCGCAGACCCCTGGCCCGAAGGCTTTGCCGTCCCGGACGGCAAAGGGTCGTTTCAGGACTTCGTCCTTGGGGAACACTGTGTCCATGTGGCCGAGCAGCAGTACGTCAAAGGGCCGGTCCTTCCCGGTGTGTCGGGCCTCCAGGCAGGGAACGGAACCGGTGCCCGGAAACAGAACCCGGGCATCCAGGCCCAGATCTGTGAACCGGTTCTCGAAAAAACGGGCCACCTGCTCGATGCCGGAGGCGTGGCCGCTGCCGCTGTCCATGTTCACTATGGTTTGAAAATCCTGAATGAATTGTTCCCGGCGCGAAGCGATATAAGATCTCATTGAAGACTCCATTGTTTTCGGGTTCACCTGTTTTGACTGTATGGAAGAATCCGGCAATAGTCAACTTGATATCCGGCCGCATTTCCAATATCATCATTCTTGAGAGCGATGGGCCGTTGGTGAAAAACAGTCACGGACAAACCATAAAGGACGAAAATGATTTCGGATTCCGGAGAAAGGGTTTTACGGCATGTGTCGGGGCCATACAACCTGAACACCTACGCAGTGTGGTGCGGAGACACCCGCGAGACGGTCATCATCGATCCCGGCGGCCGGGCGGAGGATTTGATCCACCTGATACGGGAAAAACGCCTTGTCCCGTCACGAATTCTGAACACCCACGGGCATACGGACCCGGATTTCTCCATGCCGGTTTTCAAAGCTCGTTTTCCGGTGCCCTCCTGTCTGCACGAGGCGGACGATGATTTTTTCAAAGATCCGACGGTGAGGGAAAAAACCAGGCGGGCCATCGGCCTCCGGCACCCCTGGCCGGTGGAAGTACGGCTTCGGGACGATGATCTGATCCGGTTCGGGAACACTTTTATAAAAGTGATTCATACCCCCGGGCACACGCCGGGATCCGTCTGTTTTTTATGGGAAGGGCATCTTTTTTCCGGCGATGCCGTTTTTGTGGGGGAAGCTGGCCGGACCGATCTGCCGGGCGGCAGCCTTCATGATCTGATCGAATCCATCCGGATCCGGATTCTGTCTCTGGAGCCGGCCACGGTCATCCATCCGGGTCATCACCATTCCGGCGAAGCTTTCGAATCCACTCTTGAACGGGAAATGAGAGAGAACATCTATATCCGGGATTTCATCCTGGACCCCTGAGAGTTTCATCCGGATTCCTTCTTATTGCCGGATGGCCAGTTTGCGCTCAAAAAAACCGATGCACCGGGACAGGGAAAAGGTGAGGATAAAATACAGAGCCGTGATGGTGATCCAGATTTCAAAGGTGAGAAAGGTGGTCGACATCATCTCCATGCCCTGGAAGGTGAGCTCTTGAATGGAGATCACCGAGACAATGGCCGAATCCTTGATTGTGGAAATGAACTGACCGGCCATGGGAAAGGCCACCCTTCGAAGGGTCTGGGGAAGGATCACCAGAACAAAGGCGGTCTTCCGGTCCAGGCCCACCGAAAAGGCCGCCTCCCATTGACCCTTTGGAACACTTTCGATTCCGCCCCGGATAATTTCCGACACATAGGCCCCTTCATACATCGAAAGGGCGATCACGGCGGATATGAAAGCATTCATGGAGGATTCCGCGGTAAACAGGATTCGGCTGACCTGCCGGACAGTGTCCGAGCTCTTCCGGATCAGGGCGTCCAGGCCAACGGCATCCAGAAACTGGCTGGACACGAAGTAATAGAAGATGATGACCAGAACCAGGCTGGGAATGTTCCGGATGCTTTCGACGTAGATCCGGGACAAAAGTTTCTGGAAAAAAGAGCCCTTGGCCCCCATGATTCCGAACACGGTTCCCAGAAAAAACGCGGGCAGGCCGGCCCAGAAGGAGATTTTGACGGTCAGGACAAATCCGTCCAGCAGTACGTTGGATCGCAATGCGCCCGTATCGGGATCCGCAAACACGAAAAAATTCGGGATGGCCCGCCAGTTCCAGTGATACTCCGGAACATGGTTCATCCGGAAAAAAAAGGCGGCTGCGGCAGCCGCCCCGATAAGGATCAGAACGGCGTCAACCGCTCCGAACCGTAATTTTCGGTTATTGAACAAGGGATTCCCACGTGTTGGATTCGAACCAAAAAGCTTTTCTTTCCTCTAAAAAACCCTGGGCGTGCATATTGGTGATCCAGTTGTTGAAAAAGTTCAATGCGTCATAGTCCCCTTTTCGGATGGCGAATCCGATGGGTTCCCGGGTGAAATTCTCCTTCAGGGGCACAAACAGTCTGTCCGGGTATTTCAATGCGTGGAAAACCGGCATGGGCGCGGACGCAACCACTGCGTGAACCCGTCCCAGGTTCAATTCCTGAAGAGCCTGGCTTTCGTTTTCGAACACGCGCAGGACCGCCTCAGGCATGTATTTGCGGGCCGCCTGTTCGGCCGTGGTCCCCATGCGGACGGCGATGATCACCTCCGGTTTGTTGAAATCGTCGATGGTGGCCAATCTTCCGGCTTTTTCCCGGTGGGCCACCATGGACATGCCCGAATAGTCATAGGGGATGGTGAAATTCACCTTCAGGTTCCGCTGGGGGGTAATGCCCATACCGCCGATGATCACGTCGAACTTGCCGGTCAAAAGGGCCGGGATGATCCCGGACCAGTTGGTGGGGACGAATTCGACTTTCACACCCATGTCTTCGGCCAGTTTCCGGGCCACATCGATTTCAAATCCGATCAGTTCCCCGGTTTTGTCCTTCATGGCCCAGGGAACAAAGGTGGACAGACCCACCCGGATGACCCCCTGTTTCTGGATTTTTTCAACAATGCTTTCCTGTGATAACTGTTTGCCGACCTCCTGCGCCCAGACGCCGGAGGTTGCCAGAAAAACAAACAGTACCGCGACCAAGCGAGTCCATTTCATGTTTTTTCTCCTGTAAAATTTATGGGTTGACATCAAAGTTGAACATATTGGGTTCTGCGTTCAATCCGCCGGATAATGAGGGACAGCGGAAAGGTCATCAAAAAATAGCACAATGCCACGGTAAACCATATTTCAAATGTCAGAAACGTTTCCGACACAATGCGCTGGCCCTGCATGGTCAGATCGAAAATCGATATGGTGGAGACCAGGGCCGAATCCTTTATCAGGGAAACACTCTGTCCGGCCAGCATGGGAAGCGATTGCCGAAGCACCTGGGGGAAAATCACCTTTCGGTATATGATCCGGCCAGGCAGACCCAGGCTCAGGGCCGCCTCCCATTGGCCCCGCTTCACGTTCACGATCCCGGCCCGGATAATCTCCGAGGCGTAGGCTCCCTCAAACAGGCTGAGGGCCAGCACTGCGGACAGGAAGGGTGACAGGCCGACAACCGGCGAAACGACGAAATACATCACAAAAATCTGAATGAGCAGCGGGGTGTTCCGGATGGTTTCGATATAGAGGAACATGAGGCCGGCCAGCACCGGAGAGGATGACAATCGGGCAACGGCCGACATCACCCCGAAGATCATGGCCAGAACAAGGCTCAGGCAGGACAGTTCAATGGTCACCCAGATTCCGTGAAGCAGCAGGCCGGGCGCAATCGTCCCCCCATCCTTGAAAAACAGGTATTCGCCCACCCGGTACCATTGCCAGTGGTAATCCAGATGACGGTATCCAAACCAGCCGACTGCAGTCAGCAGAATGATCAACAGGCCGGATTTGAAACCGTTTTTCAGTCGTTCAGGCATGGTTCGGCCCTAAGGTTGCCCAAAGATTTCGGAAAGATCCGCCAGAAGTCCGACGGCGGTTTTGTAGGGATCGGCGCCTCCGACGCAATAGCGCAGAAGAATCTTGTTCAGGTTGTCCGGGATATGGGGGAACAGGCGCTGAAGGTTGGCCACCCGGTATTTGAACATGAGAGACATGTCTTCGATGTACAGGGTGCCGCCGAAGTCCGGGTAGGCCTCCGGGTTGTCCTGAATGTTGTGGATGGTGTGTCTTCCCTTGCCCGCCACCTGCAGAAGCACGTTGCCCAGACACAGGGTATCGTATTCCGGGATATCGACCGCGTAATCGAAATCAATCCAGACATACTGCCGGGTCTGGTGGTTGATGATGATGTGGTCCGCCCGGATGTCGCCGTGATGGAGCCCTTTTTCGTGCAGCTCGGCAATGGCTCGGACACAGGCCATGAAGTTTTTCATGATGGGGAAAAATTCGGTGTCCATGTATTGCCGGTGGGACATGGGGAGGCGTCGCAAATGATCGTAAAGGGATGATCCGGCTATGAAATCGAGAATCCGGACCATGTTGCCGGCCGTATCCCTGACCGAAGATCCCTGCATGAAATGGGGGTGGTTTCGCATGGCCGCCAATACGGCCGCCTCTTTTTCTCCGCTTCGTGAAAACCGGTAAACGGTTTCGCCGACTTTGTTGTCAAAGGTTTCCTGAAACACCAGTTTGATGACCTTTCGGGTGCCCGTGGTCAGGTCAATGCAGTTCTTGACCCAGAATTTGGGCTGGTCGTCGATACCGAAACGGCCTTCCCGGGCGTGGCCGGTGATGATATAGTCGTTTCCGTTCAGGCGAAGGATGTGGCCCGCGTCAATGGCCATGAATTCCGTGGTGTCTTCGAACACCTGTATCCGGCGGGAAGGGTCGCGCCCGGTGATTTCCCTTATCCGTTGTCTGAGAATTTCGATTTTCCGGTATATCATTTGTCTATCCTTATTTTTACTAAGGATTAGATCAGGACCGGGTGTTTGTCAATGATGAATAGCGGCCGGCCCTGTTTCCATGATGAAATACGTTCCCAATCCGATGGGTTCGTTTTTAAGCAAGGATGCTCTCCAGTTCAAAGGGATGGTCCATGACCAGGGTGAAAAACCGTTCAGCGATTTTTTGATCGCCCGTGGTGAAAAATCGGAACCAAGGGGTGTGGGAAGCGGGCGCGGCCAGGCCGAACTGATCGAGGACCTTGGCAGTCTGGGCCGCCACCGCATCGGAGGGATCGATGATGGCGGCCCGGTCTTGGACGATCGATTGGATCATCTCCTTTAAAAACGGGTAATGGGTGCAGCCCAGAACAATGGTGTCCGCTCCTTTTTCCAGCATGGGCACCAGGTAGGTTGTCAAGAGCTGCCGGGCCTTCGGACTGTGATGTTCGCCCTGCTCCACCAGCTCCACCAGGCCGTGGCCCGGCTGAACAAACACATCCAGTCCGTTGGCGTGCCGTTCGCAGGTCTGCCGGAACAAGCTTCCTTTAAAGGTGTTTTCCGTGGCCAGAACCCCTATTTTTCCTGTCCGGGTTCTGAGGGCCGCGGGTTTGAGGGCCGGCTCCATGCCGATGAAGGGAATTGGATAATCCGCCCTCAGGGCAGCGATGGCCACAGCCGTGACCGTGTTGCAGGCAATGACCACGAGTTTGCACTCCCGATCCAGAAGAAATTTTATTTTCCGCCGGGCCAGGTTCAGAACCTGGCCTTCGCTCCTGGAGCCGTAGGGACAGTTGCCGCTGTCGGCAAAATACAGAATGGATTCGGCCGGCAATTGTTTGCGGATTTCCCTGAGCACACTGAGTCCGCCCACGCCGGAATCGAAAATGCCGATGGGGTTGATGTTTTTGGTTGGGTCCGGCATTGGGTCGGCCTGTCCGTATCATGAATCTTGTGTCGAAATGACTGCCGCAATCTGCCACGGGTTTTGAAAATTGTCAATTTTAAATGTATTGCGGCCGGAAGCCGATCTCAGGATTCGAAAACCTCGGCGAGGGCTTTTTTCGGAAGGCCCGTGCCGGCCGTACCCTGGACGTAGTCGTTTCCCAGGGCAATGAACGCCATATACATGAGTTTATATCCGATCAGAGAGATTTTTTCCTGACCCAGGGCCTCGGCCAGTTCTTTTTTCCGGACCGCCAGTTCGAGCAGGACGGGCCGGGTGGCTTCCACGGCTTCATCCAGAGGCAGGTGGACCGGATACAGGGGTGGGCCGGAGCTCCGGCCGGACCGAGTGGGGGCCTCCCCATCGGGAACTGCGCGATCCGGGGCCACGCGGGCCAGGGTCATTTGTTTTCCCAGGCGCAGAAACAGTTTCGGGCTCAGAGAAAAGGCGGGGATGTCAAAAAACAGGGGCTGGATCTGGTGGCGGGGCTGAATCACCAGGGGCAGGTTGGCCTGCCGGATGAGATGGGCAAAGGTGTCCAGACCCAGATTGCCGAATCCGACCCGCAGCCGCCAGAAGGGCAGCATCAGGGCCGTGTCCGGCCCGGTGACGGAGAAAGCCGGGCGGATCCGGTTCAACCGGTTTTGGTGGATCAGCCAAAAAGCCCGGCAATGTTGGCAGCTCAGAACCAGGGACGTGTTTCGGCCTTCGAGGTCCCATCCGCAGTCCGGGCAGAGGCAGGGAACAAAGGACAGCCGGCAGGGAGGCGGGGCGCCGGGGCCATCGGGCAGGGATGGTCCGGGATCCAGCGCGTTCCCGGTCAACCCGTCGCAAACAAGGTTTCCATGCCGGTAAAAAGGCATGAAAATCAGGCTGAGCCGTTCGCCGATGTGAAACATGTCCGGACCATTGCCGGTCATCTCCCGGATCATGTCCCCACGGGACCGCTCCGGTTTCAGAAACAGCCCGGTCATGTCCGGCCGGATGAATTTCAGGGGCCGGGCCTGGGGACGGAGTCCGAGAGAAGCCGGCCAACCGTCGCTTTCAACGGCCGGAAGCGAATGGTCCGCTACCCGCATTTTCATGGGAAAGGAGGTTGCCGCAAAGACCATCCCCCTGAAACGCCAGTAGGGAACGTGGATCCATTGTGCGTTCCCGGGCGCTTTCAGCAGGGGCGCAAGAGCGTAGCAGGCAAAGGGGTGGGTCAGAATGATATGCCGGGTCCGGCAGAACCCGCACTGAACCATGTGGTCGGATTCATCCAGAATCACCGGGGCCCCGCATTGGGGGCATCCGGTGTCGATCTTGAAATCAGAGGGGTTCACCGCAGGCGTTGCAGTATCTGGATCGGGTCAGATTCTCGGCCCCGCAGGATTTGCAGAACCGTTGCGCGGCGGCCTGATCCGCTTTGGTCCCACAGCGGGGGCAGAAGCGGGCGTTGGGAGGCAGATTTTTGCCGCATTGACCGCACTGGGAGAGCACCAGAATCTGATGTCCGCAGAAGGGGCAGAACCCCGCGTCGTCCGGAACCATCTGCGAGCATTCCGGGCACCGGGCCTTCTGATGGGCTTCGGATGGACGGGCCGGCGTCGGGCCGGACGAATCCGGGGCCATGAATCGGGAGATCATGGTCGGGATCATGAATCCCATGCCCATGCCCATGCCTTGTCCGGCCGTGCCCGGGTTTTCGGCGGCTTTTTCCATGGCGGCCGCCGCCTTGAGCTGCATGAATTTGTTCATGTCCTGGAACAGGCCCAGAGCGCTTCGGTCGTCCATGAGCTTCTGGACGTCCGGGGGCGGGGTGATGGCGGTGATGTAAAGACCTGTCAGACCCAGGCCGAACCGGGTGAATTCATCCTCCAGACTTTTCTGAAGTCCCTCGGCCCATTCCTCATATCGGCCCGGAAGGTTGAGAATGGTGTCCAGGTTTTCACCCATGTAGTCATTGAGACGGGATACGATCACCCGTCCCAGATATTCCTCGATATCCTCGGTCGTGAAATGGCCCACCGTTCCGATCAGGGAATTGATGAACAAGAGGGGCTGGATCACCCGGATATTGAACATGCCGAAGGCCCGCAGGCGTATCAGCCCCAGCTCGGCATCCTTGAAAGCCACCGGATCCCTGGTTCCCCATTTCAGGTCTGGAAAGATTTTCATGTTGATGAAGTAGACTTCGGCCCGCAACGGACTGGTCAGGCCCCACGGGACGGCCAGCATTTTTGTGAGGATGGGGATATTGGCCGTTTTCAGGGTGTGCCGGCCCGGACCGAACACGTGGATGGCCTTGCCGTGGTAGAAAAAGATGCCGGCCTGGTTTTCCCTGACGATCATCTGTGCCCCGAACTTGATTTCAGCCGATCCCTCGGCAGGGATGCGCTGAACCATTTCCCGTCCGGTGGTGTAGAACCATTCCAGCACTTCCAGAAATATGATGTTGTTCTGTCCCATGGTGTCCCCCGGATAACGGGTTAAGGTGTAAAGATCTTTTTTGTATGCGCCAATTGAGCAAACCTGTCAAGGCTGTTCCGGGACCCCGCTTTGTTTTTTTAGAACCCGGCGATTGACAAATCAGGGAAAAATTTATAATAAAATCATTCTTTTAACCCATGGTAAACGGTCTTTTACGCCAGGGCCGGAACAGGAGCGAGTATGGGCGGTTTTTTCGGTTGCAGTATCACCTCTGCTTGTCACAGAGACCTGTTTTACGGAACGGATTATCTGTCCCATCTGGGCACCAAGCGGGGCGGTCTGGCCACCCTGGATAACGATAATTTCCACCGGACCATTCACAGTATTGAAAACGCCTATTTCCGGTCCAAGTTCGAGTCGGACCTGGATGACCTGCCCGGCCGCATGGGTGTAGGCGTGATCAGTGATACCGATTCCCAGCCCATTATCATTCACTCCCATCTGGGCAAATTCGCCGTGGTCACGGTGGGTCGGATCGTCAACCTGGAAGATCTGGCCGGTGAGGCGTTCGCACAAAACATTCATTTTGCGGAGACCAGCGGGGGCGATATCAATCCAACCGAGGTCGTGGCCGTGCTCATCAGCCAGAAAGGCTCTTTTGCCGAAGGCATTGCCAATGCCCAGGATCGGATCAAAGGGTCCTGCTCCATGCTGGTGCTCACCGAACAGGGCATTTTTGCGGCCCGGGACCGGCTGGGGCGAACTCCCGTCGTGATCGGCAAGCGGGCCGACGGATTCGCCGTCTGTTCCGAAACCAGCGCGTTTTCCAATCTGGGGTTTGAAGTCGACTACTATCTGGGCCCCAGGGAGATCGTGCGCATGACGGCGGACGGGTTCGAGCAGGTCCGCCCGCCCGGACGGGACATGCAGATCTGCACCTTTTTATGGGTGTACTACGGCTATCCGGCCTCCACCTATGAGGGCATCAATACCGAAAAGGTGCGGTATAACTGCGGATCGGCCCTGGCCGCGCGGGAAACGGAAACCGTGGATCTGGTGGCCGGGATCCCGGATTCGGGCATCGGTCATGCCATCGGGTTTGCCAATGCAGGTCGGGTGCCCTATATGCGGCCCTATGTCAAATACACCCCCACCTGGCCCAGGAGTTTCATGCCCCAGAACCAGGAAATGAGGGATCTGGTGGCCCAGATGAAGCTCATTCCGGTTCGGGAGATCATTGATGGAAAGCGCATTCTTTTCTGTGACGACTCCGTGGTCCGGGGAACCCAGCTCAAGGACAATTCCCGGATTCTCTACGCCTATGGGGCCAAAGAGGTTCATATGCGGGTGGCCTGTCCCTGCCTGATTTTTCCCTGTGAATTTCTTAATTTTTCCACTTCCCGCTCCACCCTGGACCTGGCCGGGCGTAAAGCCATCCTGGACATCGAAGGTATTGAGGAACCGGACCTGACCGACTACATGCAGGACGGATCGGACCGGCATGCGGCCATGACCGACCGGATCAGAAAGCGGCTGAACCTCACTTCCCTGCGGTATCAGCGGCTGGATGATCTGGTGGTGGCCGTGGGTTTGCCCAAAAACAGACTGTGTACCCATTGCTGGGACGGCTCCAGCTATTTCTGATCCCCTGGAAAACCGTCTGCGTCAAACAAGGACATCATGATGGACATTCGAGAAAAAGAGACCGTCTGGACCAAAATCCGCCGCCTGGGTTCGGCCGTGCTGCCTTTCTGCGTGGTTGCGCTGGTGATTGTGCTGGTCGTATGGCCGCTGGGCCGAAAGATCGCGGACAGAAAACAGGCCCTGGCCCAACGCCAGGCCGAGGCCAAACCCGTTGAAAAACCCTTGACCAATGTGGTCACCATGGTCATGGAGCCTGGCCTGATCATGGAGAGAATCAGCCTTCCCGGCATGGCCCGGCCATGGATTTCCCTGGAAGTGGTGTCCG
Source organism: uncultured Desulfobacula sp. (assembly GCA_964593855.1). Taxonomy (GTDB): domain Bacteria; phylum Desulfobacterota; class Desulfobacteria; order Desulfobacterales; family Desulfobacteraceae; genus Desulfobacula. Next base: position 31,660 of record CAZQIX010000008.1, read on the forward strand.
AGATCCGGGGCAAGGTGGTCGACAAAAAAGCGATGGAGGGCAGTCATGTCAGAAAAGGGGATGTGCTGGCCCTCATCGACGACAAAGACTATCAGAACGCCTATACCGCGGCCCTTGCCGCCTATGAAATCGCCCTGGCCACGGAAAAACGGCTCAACGCGCTGGCCAGAAACAACTTCGCTACCCAGTCCCAGTTCGACGACGCGGCGGCACGGGTCAAAACCAGCCGGGCCGAGCTGGAAAACGCCCGGCTCAACCTGAGCCGGTGTACCCTGGTATCCCCCATGGAGGGAGTGGTGGACCGGGTGCTGGTTGAAAACGGGACTTATCTGAATCCGGGGGATCCGGTGGTCCAGATTCTCCGGATCGATCAGCTCAAAATCCAGGTGGGGATTCCCGAATCGGACGTGGATACGGTCCGAAGGCTGAAAACCTTTGACATGACCATCGACGCCCTGGGAGGCCGAACCGTGACGGGGGAATATCATTATCTTTATAAAACCACCGATTCCATGGCCCGGCTGTACACTCTTGAAATCAGGGTGGCCAACGCGGACGGCCAGATCCTGCCGGACATGTTCGCCCGGGTCGAGATCATCAAACAGAAAGATGACCGGGGGTTGGCTGTTCCCATTTATTCTCTGCTCACCACGGGTCCGGACACCGGCGTATTTGTGGTCAGCGAGGGTCAGGCCCGTTTCCGCGCCGTTGAAACCGGATTTCTGGACGGATGGAAAATTCAGGTGAAAAAGGGACTTGAGCCCGGAGACCAGGTGGTGGTGGTCGGCCACCGCCTCATCGAGGACGGGGAAAAGGTCCATGTCACCCGGGTAGTCCGCGACATGGAGGAAGTCACCCCATGATCGTCTCGGATATCGCCGTCAGAAACCGCATCAGCGTTTTCGTGCTGGCCGTGATCATTCTGGTCGCGGGCGTCTATGCCTACCGGGCCCTTCCCCGTGAAAGCGAGCCGGATATCACCATTCCCTATGTGTTTGTCCAGACCGAATATCGGGGGGTGTCCGCTTCGGATATCGAGACCGGGATCACCATCAAGATCGAGAAAAAGCTCAAGGGTCTGGACCGGGTCAAGAACATCAGCTCGGTCAGCTCCCAGGGCCTGTCCCAGATCAATATCGAGTTTCTCCCGGGCACGGATATCAATGACGTTCTGACCAAGGTCAAAGACAAGGTGGATGAGGCCCGGAACGATCTGCCCACGGATCTGGAAAACGATCCGTCCGTGTTCGAAGTCAATTTTTCGGAAATGCCCATCGTGGTCTATTCACTGGCCGGGACCTGCGGACCGGGGATGCTCAAGGCCATTGCCGATGATTTGAAAGACGACATAGAGGCTCTGCCGGGGGTCCTGGAAGTGGAGGTCATCGGCGGTCAGGAGCGGGAGATCCGCATCGAGGTGGATCCGGACAAGCTGGCCTATTACCGAATTCCCATTCTGGCCCTTCAGCAGGCCGTGGTCAGCGAAAACCAGAACACTTCCGGAGGGGCCATCACCTTGGGGGACGGGCGTTATCAGCTCAAAGTGCCCGGCGAATTCCAGACGCCCGAAGAAATCCTGTCCCTGGTGGTGGCTACCCATAACGGCCGGCCCATCTACCTGAAAGATGTGGCCGCGGTGGTGGACGGAATCAAGGAGGTGACCTCCCTGTCCCGCCTCAACGGCGCTGACGCGGTCAATATCTCGGTCAAGAAACGGGCGGGCGAGAACATCATCTTCATTTCCGACCGGATCGACACCATCATTGAACAGGCCCAGGCCGGTTTCCCGAAAAACACCACCATCACCAAACTCATGAACAAATCCAAGGATATCCGACTCATGGTGGCGGACCTGGAAAACAACATCATTTCCGGGCTGATCCTGGTGGTGGCCGTTCTCTTCATGTCCATGGGGCTTAGAAACGCTTTGCTGGTGGGCATCGCCATCCCCTTTTCCATGTTTCTCTCCTTTGCCGCCCTCCACGCCCTGGGCTACACCCTGAACATGATCGTTCTCTTTTCCTTGACCCTGGCCCTCGGCATGCTGGTGGACAACGCCATCGTGATCGTCGAGAATGTTTTCCGGTATATGCAGCAGGGTATTCCCAAGGTGGAGGCGGCCATGAAGGCCACATCCGAAGTGGCCTGGCCGGTGATCGGGTCCACCCTGACCACTCTGGCCGCTTTTTTCCCCATGATTTTCTGGCCGGGCATCATGGGTGAATTCATGAAATACCTGCCCATAACGCTCATCATTACCCTGACCGCTTCTTTGTTCGTGGCCCTGGTGATCAATCCGGCCATGTGCGCGTTTTTTCTCAAAGCCGAGCCACCGGGGCCGGGCGCCGGAATGAGCGCGGAAGACCTCCAGGCCCGGGGGGAAAAACCCATTGAAATCCGTGGCGTTGTTCTGACGGCCTACGCGGCCCTGCTTCGGCGGGCGCTGAATCACAAGGCTGCGGTCCTGACGGGATCGGTCGGGGTTCTGGTGATTCTGTTCATGGTCTGGCTGTATCGGGTCGGGCTTGAAAAACCCGTGGAATTTTTTCCGTCCATCGATCCCCGGTCGGTTTACGTGAACATTGACGTGCCCGAGGGCGCAGACCTGGATTTCATCGACCGGACGGTCAAGGCGGTGGAAAAGGCCATTGCCGGGGCCGGACCCGACTTTGACTATGCGTCGGCCATGCGGCTCCGGAAACATGAGAATGCCGATGGAAGCGTCTTTACGGCGCCTTCGGACATCAACAACATCGAGCATATGTATTCGCGGATGGTTCAGAACGCCGGGGCTTCCATATTCGATTCCAACCTGCCCAACCACATCGGCATTCAGTTCATTGATTTCGAACACAGAAAAACCCCGACCCGGGAGGATCTGGAAGAACTCCGGAAACGGGTCGCGCCCATCGCCGGCGTGAAAATCACCGTCGACGAGATGCAGGAAGGTCCTCCCACGGGCCCGCCCATCAACATTGAAATATCAGGGGACCGGTTCGATGTGCTGAGCCGGATCGCCGAAAAAATCAAAAAAGCCGTGGAAGCCGTTCCCCATGTCAAAGACGTCCGGGATGATTACCAGGGGGGGCTGCCCAGTGTGGAAGTGCGGATCGACCGCCAGAAGACCGCCATGTTCGGACTGACCACCAGCGCCATCGGCATGGCTTTGAAAACCGCCTACAACGGCCTGGACGTGTCCACTTATTATGAAGGGGATGAGGATTACGACATCGTGGTCAAGCTGGCGGAACCCAACCGCCGGGTGGCCGATGTGCTTCACAAACTCATGATCCCCACTTCCGACGGCGGCATCGTGCCCCTGACCACCCTGGCCGCCATTGAATACAGTGGAACCATCGGGGACATCGTCCGGAAAAACCACGGTCGGGTGGTAACGGTCAAGGCCAATGTGGATGAAGCCAGAACCACGGGCGCTGTAGCACGGATGCAGGCAATGAAACTACTGGAAAAAATGGACCTGCCCCCGGGATATTCTTATAAATTCACGGGAGAGGACGAAGATCAGAAAGAATCGGAAGAATTTCTGTCCAAGGCCTTTATCGCGGCCCTGTTCCTGATTTTTCTCATCCTGGTGACCCTTTTCAATTCAGTGACCCAGCCCTTTATCATCATGTGCTCGGTGATCCTTTCCCTGGGAGGGGCCTTCTGGGGCCTGACCGTGATCGGGTCGCCCTTCGGCATCATCATGACCGGGGTGGGCATCATTTCCCTGGCCGGAGTGGTGGTCAACAACGCCATCGTCCTCATCGACTATACCAACCGGTTGCGGCAGAGCGGACTGGATCTGCGGGAGGCCATTGTGGCGGCCGGCGCCACACGGCTCAGGCCGGTTCTGCTCACGGCCGTCACAACCATACTCGGACTTTTGCCCATGGTCACGGGCATCAGCTATGATTTCCATGTCATGGCTCTTTCCCTCAACAGCGAGTCCAGCCAGTGGTGGCGTTCCATGGCCATCGTGGTGATTTTCGGGCTCATGATCGCCACGGTGTTGACCCTTGTGGTGGTGCCCACCCTGTATGCCGCCATGGAAAGCGCCAAGACGGGACTGTCCGGGGCCCGGCAAAAAATTTCGGACGGGTATTCTTTTTTCAGAAAAAGGGATACGCTTTGATGTGCCGGATCCGTTCGTTGACGGAAGGTTGATTCTTGATAAAAATCATTATTTCCGGTAAGTATAGTATATTTTGAATATAAGGCTGGAGAGACGGTATGACCCAATTCAACGAGCATATAAACATTTTACTGGATGCCTATAAATCAACCATAGAGCAAATGACCCGCCTGAAGGTTGTCGGCACGGACAAGAAACAGATCCTAAAGGAAAAGAACACCTTACAGATTGCTCATATTATATCCTATACGGATGATACCAAAAAAGTGGAAGGGGAATTCATCCTCACATTCAACAGCGTTCAGGACGCCCTGAAACTTGCTTCCGCCATGGCGCAGAGGCTTGGATTGGGAAAGCTCAAAGAAATCGGTGAAGACTCCACTGATCTGCTGAATGAATTTTTAAACGTAGTGGTCGGCCGAACCATATCAGACTGGGACAACATCGGCCTGAAAGTGAAATTCGGAACCCCTGTCTATAAAAACAGTTACAAAGTCAACGCTTCAAAGGCGCTGCAAGGGTATTTCATCAGTCTTGATGTCGTGAACCCGGAAGAAGAGAATTCAACGGAACAGATTATTCTGAGAATATATTTCAATGAAAAGAACGAGGGCGGTCTCCAGGGCAAAAGAATTCTTCTTGTGGATGATTCCCGGGTAATGAGAAATATTATCTCCCAGATACTCACAGCGGAAGGCGCGAATATAAAAGAGGCGGAGAATGGTGAGGTGGCTGTGAGAATTCATCGAACCTTTGACCCGGATTTGACTCTCATGGATATTAATATGCCGGAAATGAGCGGATTCAAAGCCATTGAAAAAATCAGAGAATTCAACGTCAATTCAAAATTTATCATTCTTTCCTCAAGCTCCAGAAAAGATGAAATCATCACGGCCAAACAATTGAGGGTATCCGGATATCTGGTGAAACCGGTTGAGCCGGCCCAGTTGATAGACAGAGTGACCGCCGTAATAGGCTGACGCCGGCTTGAAAATCAAAGCCGTGTCAGGCATGCGACCCATCATTGGTTACGATAATAGGCCGATCCCTTGTATTCCATCCGCTTCAGCTGTTCATTGATATCGAACAGTGATTCCGTGGCGCCGATGATCAGTACGCCGTCGTCCTTCAAAGAGGCCGACAGGTTTCGAAACAATGTCTGACGATCTGCTTTACTGAAATATATGGCCACATTCCGGCAGAAAATGATATCAAATCGGCCGTACTCCATTTCAGGCTGCAGGAGGTTCATCTTCTCGAAATAGGCCATCCCCCTCAGTTCGTCTTTTATTGCCCAGTGGGTTTCTTCCCTGGTGAAATATTTTTCCAATTGATCGGTGGTCAATCCCCTGCTGACCTCATAATTTGAATACCGCCCCCGGCTGGCTTTTACGATCGCTGAATCCGAGATATCGGAGGCTCTGATTTTGATATCATGATGAAAAAGCTTGTCTTTGAAATATTCCATTAGCGTTATGGCGATGGAATACACTTCCTGGCCGGTTGAGCAGGCACAACTCCAGATTTTCAACCGGCCTGGTTTCTGCCCTGCGCTGACCTGCCAGTCCGGCAGTAATTTTTCCTTCAACAGCAGATAAGGCCGCGTGTCCCGGAAAAAAGAGGTTTCATTGGTGGTCATCAGATCAACGATACGGCTGGTCAATTGCGGCGAGCGAGCCGCCTCGGCGATCAGGTCTTCAAAGCAAGAAAGGGAACATTCTTCCAGGAGAATTTGAAGTCTGTTTTCAACCAGATACGCCTTGTTTTTTTTCAGAACGATCCCGCTGTGCCTGTGGACAATAACCGCCAGTTCCATGAGCGCTTTTATGGATATCTTCATACTCCGACCCGCTGTAAAATCTCAATGGCGATCCGGTCAAGCGGCACCACACGATCCACGACACCGGCGTCGATGGCTTCCCTCGGCATGCCGAAGACCACGCAGCTCTGCCTGTCCTGGGCAATCACCTGGGCGCCCAGCCGTTTCATCAATCGCAGACCGAGAACCCCGTCGGAACCCATACCGGTCATGATGACGCCGAGCGCATGCTTCCCATACACTTTTGATATGGACCGGAACAGATAGTCTGCCGAAGGCTGACAGCGGTTTTCCGGCGGATCGTCGTTGATTTCAAGCATGTATTTGCCTGAAACCGTAATCACTTTCATCTGCTTGCCGCCCGGGGCGATAAAAACAGTGCCGCGTGTCAGGACCATGTGGTTCCGGGCCTCCACCACGCTCAAAGCACTTTTCCGGTCGAGTGATTCCGCCAATGCCGCGGTAAATTCCGAAGGCATGTGCTGAACGATGACGACAGGGGTGCGCAATTCCTTTGGAAGACAGGGGATAAGCTGTGTCAATGCTTTGGGTCCACCGGTGGATATGCCGATGGCGACGATCTGAATGCGCCCGCCGCCCGCCTGGGGTGGTGTTTTTTCCAAGGATGTGTCTTCGACCGAAAGGTGGGTCTGGGCAAGGATCTCTTTTACAACCGGGGCCAACTGGTCGAACAGAGTTGTTTTGCTTTCCAGAGGGGTTTGCGTTCTGGGTTTGGTGATAAAGGTCAAGGCCCCCAGCTCAAGCGCTTTCAATGTTGTGGCGGCGCCTTCTTTGGTGTGGGTCGAGACCATAACGGTTTTTATATCGGGGTGGGTTTCCCGGACGGTTTTTAAAACTTCCAGCCCGTCCAGTTCCGGCATGTCAAAGTCCAGGGTCAGCATGTCCGGGTTCAGTCGAGGAATTTTGGCCAGCGCCACTTTGCCGTCTGTTGCTGTTCCGACAACCTCGACACCTGGAATACGGGAAAGGACATCCGACAGAACTTTCCTGTACAGGACGGAATCATCAACCACCAGGACTCGTAATAAGCGTCTGGACATCGATGCCTTTATTTTTTGAGCAATTCTTCCAGGTCGAGAACGATCACCAGATTTTTTTCCATTCGATAGATACAGCTGATAAATGCCCCGCTGATCCCGTCCACATTTGACGGTGGAGCGGAAATGTCCGAATGAGGCGCGTTGACGACATCGTAAATAGTATCCACCAGCAGTGCGATACATTCCTCTTCATATCGGACGACCACAACCTGGATGTCATCCTGGGTTTCTCCGGGGGCCAGGTTGAATTTTCGGTGCAAATCGATGACGGTGACGATTTCACCGCGAAGGTTGATAACCCCTCGGACATAATCGGGGGCCCGGTGAACAGGCGTGATTTCAAAATTATGGTTGATTTCCTGCACGTGGCGGGTGTCAAGTCCGCAAAGCATGTCTCCGATTTGGAAAAGAGCGAGTTCCACATCCGTTTTTCTGTTGGTTGTATTCATCATTGTCGGGTCTCTTTTAAGATAAATTGTCTCGGATCCTGCCGCCTTTCCCGAGATATTTCCTGACGCAGGCGATTATTTTTTCCCGGTCCAGTTTCACAAGGTAATCATTGATGCCGGCCTCCAACCCGTCTCTTTCCGCAGAGTCTCCCGCCAGACTGGTGACCGCCACAATGGGCAGGTCCCTGAACCGTTCATCCGCGCGTATTTTCCGGGTCATCGCCAGTCCATCCATATTGGGCATCTCGATATCGGTCAAAACCATATCGATTTTTTCCCTGTTCAATACCGCCAGTCCTTGCAGGCCGTCGGTGGCTGTGAACGGTTTGTATCCGATCTCGGAAAGGAACGATACCAATTGATTGAGGAAAAATGGAGAATCTTCAACCACCAGAATATCGGCAGGATGGTCCTCTTTGATTCTGGACGTCAACGCTTTTGTCCATTCCGGCATAATGGTGTCGATGAGCCCGTATAGATCGACCAGCAGCGTGATTTCTTTGTTGATAATGGTCGAGCCCATAATCCCCGGCTGTTTATGGGTCATCTCGTCGATCATAAAGCTTCCGCTGATGATATCGATGATCTCCGAGACGATAATGCCCACCTCCTTGCCGCTGATGCAGAAGACAATGATATAGCAGGTTGGGCCGTCCGTATCCGGGGGGCCGACATGGGCAACCTCATCGATACTGAACAGCGGGAGGGAACCGCCGCGGTATTGAATGTTTTTTCGCCCGCCGGTGATTTTGATGTCGGTTATCCGGCAGGATTCGATCCGTGAAATCAAATCCAGGGGAATGGCGATCTGCTCGCCGGGCGCATTACAGGCGAGCAGCAAAGACTGGGTGTCCGTCGTTTTTTTACTTTCAGCTCTCTGAAGAGCCTGCTCCTGAACGGATTTCGAAACGGTTCGCAGGTTCATGACATTGCTGATGCCGATGATATCCAAAATAAGCGCCACCTTGCCGTCGCCCTGAACGGAAGCCCCTGCGTAACACTCGCAGTCACGCAGGTGGGTTCCGACGGGTTTGACCACGATCTCTTCGGAATCGAGCACCTGATCGACAATTAGCCCATAATGATAGTCTCCGACGGAGACCACCAGGATGTTATAGGCGCTCATCGGGCTGGTCCGCCTGTCTGCCGAACCACGTTTCTCCGAATCAGAGGGGGGATTTTCGGTATCCGCAGGCCGGGTGATTCCGTCAAACTGCGCCCGGCGCCGGTCTTCTATGAGGCCCCGTCGGTCCAGAAACCGCTCACCGGTGTCGCCGGTGTCGTAATACCGGTTTTCGATGCCCAGGACATCCGCCAGTTTGATCAGCGGCAACAGTTCGCCTCTCAGGCGCATGACAATGGCGGAATTGATTTTTTCAATACGCTCCTTGACCTTTGCTGCGGGGATCCTCACCAGTTCAACCATATTGACTTGGGGAATGGCGTACCGCTCTTTTTGCACGGCAACGATCAGACTGGGTATGATTGCCAGGGTCAAGGGCAGCTTGATCGTAATGATGGATCCTTTGCCCGGTATGGTGTCTATATCGACGGTCCCGCCGATTTTGGATATGTTGGTGTGCACCACATCCATCCCGACCCCCCTGCCGGAGATATCGGTGATTTCTTTTGCCGTCGACATGCCGGGCAAAAAGACGAGATTGGCGATTTCCTTGTCGCTTAACGCCTCCAAGGCGGAGGATTCGCGCAGCCCCATGGTCAAGACCTTTTCTTTGACCCGATCTATGTTTATGCCGGCGCCGTCGTCTTCAATGGCAATCATGACCTGACCGCCCTCATGATAGGCCGTTATCCGCAGTGTGCCTGTTTCCTGTTTGCCGGCTGCGATTCGCTCTTCAGGCGATTCAATGCCATGGTCGACAGCATTCCTGACCAAATGCGTCAGCGGATCGCCGATGGATTCAATAATGGTTTTGTCCAGTTCGACATCTTCCCCTTCGATAAGGAGATCGATTTTTTTACCAAGGTTTCTGGACAGATCTCGGACGATGCGCTTGAATTTACCGAAGACTGTTCCGACAGGCTGCATGCGGGTGCTCATGATGGCTTCCTGAAGCTCGGAAGTCACCAGGTTCAGTCGTTGGGAAATGTTGTCGATGCCTTTGATCTTTCGGGACGAGGTTGCCTGGAGAAGCTGATTTCTGGTCAGGACCAGTTCTCCGGCCAGGGTCATGAGGTTGTCCAGCAGTTTGACGTTGACCCTCAGGTTGTCCGGTTTTTGTTCCGTTTTAGCCGGAGGCTCTTTTGTTTTCAAAGGCGGTGCCGCGGTGGGGGCAGGCGGGGCCGGTACGGGTCCGGCTTCAGCCGGTTCCTGTTGCCGCAGGGCTCCTGCCGTCGGCAACCCCGGCTGTTCCAGGTCATCAGGGGTGATCGGCTGGATCAGATCAGGGGTAATGTCGAAAAAATCCCCCATCAGTTCATGTTCCAATATCGCGGCAAAGACAACGATGAGCCGGCGATCATTTTTTTCAATCATTTCCGCTGAAACGTCCCCTTCGATCTCGGCGGCTAAAACATCACCGGTTTCGTTGAGTTCTTCCATGATTCGGGCATGGTATGCCGCCTCGGTCTCAGTGTCGCTCAGCAGGTTGTAGTGCAAGATATACAGAAAGCTTCCCTTTTTAAAGACCGCTTCCAGCAAGGATCGTTCCACTTTGAGCAAAACATCCTGTTCGGATGGTGGGCATGGACCAACAGGGTCGTTTTCAGATGCCGGCCCACCATGGTCTGAATCCTTGGCGGCGGGCTCGGGGGATGCAGGGGCGGATGTTGAATGGAGGGTTGGGTGGGTCTTTCCTGAAGAGGCACCTGTAAGACAGATGGCATTCAAGGCGGTCAGGTGGCCGGCAATATCGATGTCGTTTGATCGTTCATGTCGGTTGATCAATGTCGACAAAGTGTCCATGGCATCAAGCAATGTCGAGATAATGTCCGGTGAAGGGGAAATCTCCCGGGAACGGATTTTTGCCATGACATTTTCACTGTTATGGGCCAGGGCTTCGACATTCTTGAGTCCCAGAAAACCGGCCCCTCCCTTGATGGTGTGAACGGCCCTGAATACCTTGTTGACAATGTCTTCATCAAAGTTTTCGCCGGCCTCTTCGATGCTCAGCAGGTCGTCTTCAATACCGTCAAGGTGATCCAGCGATTCTTCAATGAAATCGTTAAAAATTTCCTTGTCTTCAATATTAAACATGCGGTTCCTTTTTTGCTTAGCTCGGTTTTATCTGAGATAAGAATTTTTCAACCTCATTCTGCAGGAAATCGGCCTGTTTCAACAGCTCGTCAGCATTTGTCAGCACTTCACTCGCGGCCTGACCGGTCTCATTGGCGGCCTGGGTAACAATGGTGATGCTCCGGGTGACCTCCTGGGTGCCGGATGCCGCCTGGTTCGTGCTTTCGGCAATTTCGCCGGTGACGGAAGACTGCTCCTCCACCGCGGCGGCAATGATGGCTGAAATCTCATCCATCTTGTTGATGATCCCGGTGATGTCGTTGATTGCAGAAACAGCGCCCTGCGTGGCGCTTTGAATGCCGTTGATATGTTCAGCAATTTCAGTGGTGGCAGCGGTTGTCTGTTTGGCCAGTTCTTTGACCTCGTTTGCAACGACGGCAAATCCTTTGCCGGCTTCTCCGGCTCTGGTGGCTTCAATGGTTGCATTCAGAGCCAGAAGGTTCGTTTGTTTGGCAATGTCCGTGATCAACTGGACCACATCACCGATCTTCTGGGAGGCTGCGGTCAGGCTGCCGACCATTTCGTTGGTTCTCTTCGCTTTTGTGACGGCGTCTCGTGCAATTGCCGACGAGCTGGTGACCTGTTCGCTTATCTCTCCGACGGAGGCGGTTAATTCTTCCGTTGCGGACGCCACGCTGAGGACGTTGGCCGACGTCTGCCTGGAAGCGGCGGCGGCGGATGATGACTGCTGGTGGGTTTTATCGGCGGTTTCATTCATTTTGCGGGCGGATCCCTGCAGGTCCCCGGCTGCGACGGAGATGGCGTCAATCACCTTTCCGATGCTGGAGTGAAAGGATTCGGCCATCTTCTCCATCATCTCTTTCTGTTCTTTTTCATTTCTTATTTTGATCCTTTCCTGTTCTTTTTCCAGCTGTATTTTTTCTATGGCGTTTTTTTGAAAAATTTTAACCGCCTTTGCCATTTTGCCGATTTCATCTGTTTGATCCCGGGCCGGAATTTCAATGTCCAGATCGCCGGCAGCCAGTTTTTCCATGGATTCGGTCATGCTGACCATTGGTCTGGTGATCGATCTGGCAATACCGACAATAAACAAGCTGACAATTAAAAGGGAAAGAACAATACCGATGATCAACACGTAGTGTTGTTTGCTCAAGGCCTGATGAAGCTCTTTCAGATCATAGGTCAACGAAATGATGCCGCCTTGTTTGCCGATGGTCCAGGTGGGATGGCATCGAATACAATCCGCGACGACCATCTGGGGGATATATATCCGGACGGAATCTTTTTCAATGACTTGGAGCGGATCATGCCATGACTCAAACCGGTTGAATATGTCAGGCGGCACCTGGGCGACGGCTGAAGAAATATCTGAAGAGGACAGGTTGATTTTCCCCTGTCGGTCATACAGAGACACATCCATTACCCCTTTGATCTTTTTCTGATCGGACAGTAATTTTTTGAAATTTTTCATCTGACCTCTCTCCAGGGAGCCTTTGACGCCATCCTGGATTGAATGAGCCAGGGTTTGTACCGAATCCATATAGGTCGCGGTCAGTTGTTTCTTGACAAAATCGCTGATCAGATATCCGCCGACGGCCAGAGAAAACAAAAGAACAATGAAAATGGGAAGCAGTATTTTCAAGTTAAATGGTAGATTGACAAACGCTTTTTTGATCATGGACATGACCTCTCTGTCTCCTTTTTCTTTTCATCCTGAGGTTATGGTGGGTCATTTGCTATGCGAGGGGATTCATCATCCGTTTTTCCACCGTTTTCAGATGATCTGAACCGCCGTTGATATCATCCAGCGCCTTTCGGATATCCGAAATATTTTCATCGACCGTTCGCATCCCTTCTGCAATCCGGGATGCGGCAGCGGCAGTCTGGGCCACATCTGAACGGACCGCTTTTGCCTGAAGGGCCGCGCTGCCGACGTTGTCGGCGATATGACGGCTTGAAATACTCTGTTCTTGAACTGCGGCCGCAATGGTTTCGACAATGTTGGTCATATTGTGGGTCACGTCATTGATTTTTTTGATCTCCAGGATGGTGCTTTGAGTGGAACTGCTCATGGCTTCGATTTTGTGTTTGATATCAAGGGTGGCTTCATTGGTCTGGGCGGCCAGATCTTTTACCTCTCCGGCGACAACGGCAAATCCTTTGCCGGATTCTCCGGCCCTCGCCGCTTCAATTGTCGCATTCAGCGCCAGGAGCTTTGTCTGTTCGGCTATTTCGACAATGGTGTCAATGACCGAGGTAATTTCTTCGGACGCCCTGCCCAGGATGTCGATTTTTTCAAAGGCGGTATCGACGCAGGATTTCGCCTCCATGGTGATACTTCTGGCCGCTTCGGAATTTTTGGAAATCTCGCCGATGGTGCTGATCATTTCATCCGTCACAATGGTGATGGAATCCATATGCTTCTGCAGAAACTCAGCCGCCTCTGAAACGGCATCGATATTCGTCTGCATGTCCTTAACGGCTCCGGCAACAAGGTTTGATTCGCCGGCTATATTTTCAGAGTTCTCCGTAAGGGCGGTTGCCGCCTTTGAAAGGCTGGAAATCGTTTCATGCAACCGGCTTGCGTCGGCTTTGATGCCTTCATGAAGAGTTAGGCGTTCAAGAGTCGCCTGTCTGTGACGATCGGCTTCCGTTTCCAGTTTGAGCGCCAGATCTTTTAAAATGCCGGCTATGACGCCGATTTCACCGGCGTTTTCGCTTTCCACCCGGCAGGCCGCGGAATGATTGCCCTTGCCGACGTCAACCGCAAAGTCCAGACAGGCGGCGATGGGTCGGGAAATTTTCCCGGCCTGCACCCACATCAGATAACCGGATACAATCCATATCAGACATAAACCGGCTGAAATCATTGGAATTTTTTGAATGAGCAGTGTGCCTTCGGCATCGATTCCCCTGCTCCCCAGGACAATGCCGAGAAAAACCAAAACCATGGCGGCAAACCATATTCCAAAGCAGCCGGCAAAAATTTTTTGACGGATCCGTGACCCTGCAAACCGGGGTTCTGTGTTCGGTTCTTTATTCTGGTCGAGCAAAGCAGACATGTTCTTCTCCTTAAATTAAAGATTCCCCCGGGTCGTTCTATTGAAAAGGGGTATAAAATGGAAAATTCTTTTTCGATGCAAACATGGGGGATGCGCAGCCGATGCAGGGCGCATTGGTGTCGATACACCAGGTCTGCCCCCCGTTCCACCACCTTGTGGGGCAGTCTGCAAAGGTCTCCGGACCCTGGCAGCCCAATTTGAAGAGGCAGCCCTGCTCTCCCAGGTGCCGGGCAAATATTTCCTGCTGAAAATCATGATATCGAGGACAAAGTTCGTGGACCCTGCGACTGAAAAATGATTTCGGCTGACCATTGACCAAATCCGGCAGGCCGACCTGTACCAGATGAATGATGGTTTTCCATACCCAGTCCGGATGGACTGAACACCCCGGGATTTCAATCAGGAGGGGATCTTTTTTTTTGCGCGTATAAAATTCCTTCAGGCCGATGGCGCCGGTAAGGTTGCCTTCAGCGGCCGGGATGCCGCCATGGGTTGCACAGGTGCCCACTGCCAGGGCGCCGCTCATGGTCTGTGCGGCAGCCGTCAGATAATCGGCAAAGGGTTTGTTTCCGATCACACAGGCTTCCGGCATATCCCAGGGAATAGCGCCTTCCACCGCCAGAAAATATTCCCCGGCGCGCCCGGAGAGATACTCTTCGATCAGTTCCAGAGCCTGTTTTCCGGATGTGGCGGACAAATCGGCGTGAAAAGACAGTTTTGAATATCGGGTGATCATGGAAACCGCATTGGGCGATTCGGCCTGCAGAATGGAAATGGAACAGCCCGTACAGGACTGTCCCTGTAGATAGACAAGTTTGGGAACGCCTTCAGGGTCTATTTTTTTCAGAGCCGCCTGAACAACCCCGGGTAACTGAGTGATACCAAAGGAGGCGCTTAAACAGGCAGCCATTTTCAGAAATTGTCGTCGATCCATCATAAATTTGTCCTCAGCAAAAAAATTAGTAAAATTCAACTTTGTATGCGGGCCGGCTTGTCAATGCACGGCACAGGCCAGGCACGGATCAAAAGAACGGACAATGCGATTGGCCTCGATCTGCTCTTCCGGATTCTCCACGCGGGTTCCGACCAATGCTGTTTCAAGCGCGCCCGGCCGACCCTTGTCGTCCATGGGGGAACAATTCCAGGTCGTCGGCACCACGCATTCATATCTTTCTATTTTATGGGCTTTGATTTTGATGTAATGGAGAAGGGCGCCCCGGGAGGCTTCCGTGGAACCAAACCCTTCCCCCGATTCCGGAATGTCATACCGGGCCATGAAGGGCCCTTGTATATCGATCCGCTCCGTCTCCTCCAAAAGGAAATCGGCAATGACGACGGCTGATATGGCCCGACATACATGTCTGCCCAGCACTGAATTTAAATTGTCGACCTTTATACCGGCCCGACCGGCCAATTGATCCACCCATTGTCTGATTTTCGGGTTGTTGTTCTGATGGTAATCCACCAGGATCCGGGCAGCCGGGCCGACTTCCATCACCTGGTCCTGATATCGAGGCGCTTTGATCCATGAATAGGCCCCGGGTTTCTGGGGGGACGGAATCAATTCTCCTTCCTTGACCGTCAGGCCGGAGGGGGATGAATATTTGGAATATTTCACATCTTCCCGGATGGCATCAAAATCGACCCGGCTGATATTGTTTTCCAACAGCACACCCGGTGCGATCAGGCGTTTGCTGTCAAGCTCCGGCCCGAACGGCAAGAGTCCGTATGAGAGAAAGCCGCCCCGGCTCCGGCCGATATGCCAGTATTCAGGAAATTCTCCGGCCACGGTCAGAATATCGGGAAGATATTTTTTATGGATAAAATCCCTGACATCGGAAATTAATGAACGGTAGGAGGCGATATGGTCGATATCGGGTTCCTGGGTGCATCCGCCGGGGAAAATGGCCGTGGCATGGGGGAATTTGCCCCCGAAAACGGCCGAGGCCTTATTGGCTTTTTTCTGAATTTCGAGGGATTCAATATAGTGTTTCAATGCCTGGATGTTTGGTTCCGGATCGGAAATATAGCGCCCTGACAGTCTGGGTAGAAAAGGGGCGGCCGGAAAAGCGGATTTCGAGCCGAGTTCAGCCTTCGCCCAATCCCTGAGAGCCGTCAAATCGGCATCCGATCCGTTATAGGCAAGTATGGCGGTGACATCTATAAAATCCAGGGCGGATAATTGATAGAAATGTAATAAATAATCATAGAGATGGTTTGCGCCTTGTATCAGATTATGCAGAATCCGGCCGTTGGGGGGGACTTCGAGGTTGTATGCCTTTTCCTGCGCATAGGAAGAGGCGATGGCATGGGCATAGGGACAGACACCGCAAATTCTCTGGGTGATCTGCTGTGCATCCAGGGGGTCGCGACCCCGGAGAAAAACTTCAAACCCCCTGAACATTTCACCCACCATTTCAGCTTTTGTGATGACATTGTTTTCAACCGTTGTGTGAATACTCAGATGCCCTTCCAACCGGGTCACGGGACCAATATCAACTTTCATAAGACTCCTTGATATATGTAATGAAACATTAGAAACGCTATGGTTTTTTTGTGGTTTGTGTCAATGGAAAATTGATGCGGCTGTCCAGAATCCTGACTCCGGCTGTTTCCATTTCAGACAGGGCCGATGTGGTGGTGTGCCGGTCCACGCCCCGGCACAGGTCTTTGAGCAGAATGACCCGGAACCCTTCCCGAACGGCGTCCATTACCGTGGCCCGGACGCAATAGTCCGTGGCCAGCCCGTAAACGATCAGGCCGGTGATTTTCCAGTCGGTCAAAACATCCAGCAGGCCGGTGGCGTCGCCGCCGTCATCGTAGAATCCGGAATAGGAATCAAAATCGGGCCGAGTGCCCTTGGGGATGACCCGGGACAGGAGGCGGGCATCCAGAAGCACTTCGGCATTGGGGGTTTTCTGAACGCAATGGGGCGGCCAGAGAACCTGGGGCCGTCCCTGGATCTCGATCATGTCCAGGGCGGATTTGCCCGGATGACGGGTGTAAAAGGAAACATGGTCCCGGGGATGGTAATCCTGGGTCGCGATTATTCGAAAGCCCCCGGCCCTCAAAGCCTTTGTCGCGTCGGACACTTTTTCCAGATAGGCCTGATCCGTTCCGGGAACGGCCAGTGACCCGTTTGCCGCTTCGGTGAAATCCCCCTGCACATCCACCGCGATCACGGCTGTCCGGTCCGGTTTTATGTCTGTGTTCATATTTTTTTCTCTCCTTTGCAACACATCAGATCTTCTCCAATGGACGATGATTTTATGTGGATCCATTGGATCTTTCAACCCGAAATCCGTCCGAGGCTTTATTTTTACCCGTCATTCAGCTATAAGATGGCATTTTATCAGGGAAAACCAGGGGAGGAGGGTATGATTCAAAGCGTTTTGGACAACGATCTGTACAAATTTACCATGCAGCAGGCCGTTCACAGGCTGTACCCGAGGGCCGAGGCCCGTTATGAATTCATCAACCGGGGCCGGACCCCTTTCCCCGATGATTTCGCCCGCGCCCTCCGGGATGGAATTGAACAAATGGCGGATCTGCGTCTATCCGAAGATCAGAAACAATTTCTTCAGACTCGATGCCTTTATCTGACGCCGGTTTATCTGGATTTTCTGGGTTCTTACCGATACGATCCGGGGGAGGTGACCGTCAAAGGCCGGGATGGGGATCTGTCCGTGACTATTCAGGGTCCCTGGTACCGGACCATCCTCTGGGAAGTGCCGGTTATGGCTGTCATCAGTGAATTGTTTTTTCGGATGACGGGGGGCTCGACCCTGTCTTCCCGAGACCTGGACGCCCGCGATCAACGCAAGGCAACCGCTTTTTCCGAACAAGGGGTCAGGTTCGCGGATTTCGGCACCCGGCGACGGTATTCGGCCCAAAACCATGAACGGGTCATTCAAAATTTGCTGCGTCAGCCCGGCTCCGGCCTGATCGGGACCAGCAACGTACATCTGGCCCATGCCTTCGACATTCAGCCCATCGGCACCCTGGCCCATGAATGGTTCATGTTTCACGCCGTCCTCTGCGGATACCCCATGGCCAACACCGCCGCCATGGACGCCTGGATCAGGGTGTTCCAGGGGGACCTGGGCATCGCCCTCACCGATACCTATACAACGGACGTGTTCCTGTCCGGGTTCAACACGTTCTACGCCAAACTGTTCGACGGGGTCCGGCAGGATTCAGGCGATCCCCTGGCGTTTATCGAAACCATGATCCGGCATTATGAAAGGCTGGGCATCGACCCGTCCATCAAAACCCTGGTATTTTCCGACGGGCTGGATGTCGGAAGAGCGATCCAAATCCATCAGGTCTGCCGGGGGAGGGTCCGGGACGCTTACGGCATCGGCACCAGCCTGACCAATGACGTGGGGGTGACGCCTTTGAACATGGTGATCAAGCTCACGGCCTGCCGGGTTTCGTCGGACAAACCCTGGCGCAGGACCGTCAAGCTGTCCGACGACCGGGGCAAGCATACCGGCGATCCCCAAGAGATCCGGCACTGCTTAAGGGTGTTAGAGCTTTAGACGCCATTTTTTTTCAAGCCAGGATTCAAAATCCAGATCAACGGGCCGGGGTTCGGGCCGGGCCGGTTCGGGGGAGGGGTCGGACGCGCTCAGGAGCCGCCGGATGTCCGCCACTTCACGGGTGAGATCGGACAGCTGCGCGGCCATATTTTCCAGAAGGCGGCGGATTTCGGATTCGGCGGCAGGGGGCGGGGCGGCCTCCATCCCGGCCACCTTTCCGACCGTCTGCCGGACCTCAGCCCCGGCACCCTCCAGAGACGGTTCAGAATCGACTCCGATAACTGTTTTCGAGGCTTTCGCCTTTTCCATGAAAGACAGGCAGCGACTCCAGAAAAGTTCGATCGGCATGTCCTCGTTTTTCTCCGGGTCCTGGATGATTCGGTCCGCGATGGATTGAATGCATTGAGAGGCCGGGCTGTCGGGGAATAGCATGAAAAAAGGCGTCTGGGCGATAACCGCGGCCGTGACGCTCTTATCCCAGGCCACCACCCCCAGGGGCTCCAGTCGGATATCGAGGAATCGCCGAACGGTCTGTTTCAGGCGGGCGTAAGCGGTTCGGGCGGATCGGCCTGTCTTGACCTGATTGACGACGACCTTGACCGGGCCTTCGTATTTCCGTCTGGACAAGGCTTTCAGCATGGCATAGGCGTCGGTCAGGGAAGTGGGTTCGGTGGTCACCACCAGGACGATTTCATGGGAGGCCATGCAGAAGGCGAGTACCTGGGAGGAAATACCGGCGGATGTGTCAAAAATAAGATAATCGTAGGTCTCCAGATCCAGAAAGGCGCTGATCAGGGTCCCGGTCTGGGTTCGGGTCAGATCCGCCATCTGTTCCACGCCTGAACTGCCCGGAAGGATGTCCACGCCCTGGTAGTTCCGGATCAGAATATCGTTGATGCCGAACTGGCCGGAAATCACTGATGCCAGATCCCTGTCGGGATGAATGCCGGTCAGGATGCCGACGTTGGCCAGGCCCAGATCGGCGTCGAACAGGCAGACCCGGAATCCCACAGCCGCAAGGGCCAGAGACAGATTCAGGCTGATGCCGGTCTTGCCGACCCCACCTTTCCCGCTGGTGATAGTGATGATTCTGGCCATGGGGAAAGTCCTCCTAATGGGCCGGAAAGGCCGTTACCTGAACATCCGTGTCGTTTTTTTTCAAGGAATAGACCACGGCGTCGGTTCCGAAATGCCGGATGAGCGTCTGATGACAGTGGGCGACAAAGCCGAAAAACTCCTCTTTCAGGGAAGCCCGGCCGGGATGGCCCATCAGCATCCGGATTTGTTCATATCGGTCGTACAGGGAATCGATGCGCTCTTTTTGCGTTTTCGGGTCTTGAATGCGGATTCTGAAGTTGAGCAACAGGGACAGGTCCGGGGGTTTTCGTGTGATGGCCGCCGGTCCGCCCTGTTTCCCGTAGATGATGCCGTAAAACCAGGAAAAACCGGAATAAGGGATGAACAGGGGTTTGAACCGGTATTGGGGAAAACGCTCGTTGAGCTCGTGGATGAACAGCAGGCCGTCCGGATCGGTAATGGCGCAGACCAGGGTGTTGCCCTGGATAACCAGGGGCAGGGCCTGTCGGGCCAGGGCCTGGTCCGGCGGCACCACGCCGGCCAGAAGATCCCGGTCTGTTTCGTTAAAGGCGAAATCACTGATGGACCGGAAGGGGATGTGAAACAAATCGAACACCAGGGCTTGCAGGGTCCGGATGGGAATGGGCCGGGATTCGGCCAGGACGCTGAGCAGGGGCCGTTCCAGTCGGCGTGATGTTTCTTCCAGGCGTGTCACCTGGTCACCGGATAAAAGGCCGCGGGCTTTCAGTGCGGATGAAAGGGTCAACACTTTCCGGTGCCGGTGAAGCACCCGATAATTGTCCACGGCCGTGATCAGATTCAGATCGCAGAGGATCATGCCGAAAAGGCGCCTTCTGCCCATGCCGGGGGCTTCCGGGTGCTTTTTCTGAAGGGTCAGGGCCTGATTGACATTGTCCGGATGGATCAGCCCTTCTCTTACCAGCAGTTCTCCGGTTCGCAAAAGGATACCGGAAGGATTGGGCACTTCTGTATGGGAAGCGGTCAAGGTCATGGCCCCGCCTATTCTTTCCGGGAGGACTGAACCGGCAGGGTGATGGTGAACCGGGTCCCCCTGCCCTTTTCCGACAGACACTGTATCCGTCCGTTCAGCTCCTTGATGATGGAATGTACGATGGACAGGCCCAGTCCGGAATGGGAGGCGTCGGTTTTGGTGGTGACATAGGGATCGAACAGGGTTTCTTTCAGGTCGTCATCGATTCCCGGGCCGTTGTCCGTCACCATGATCTCGATGTGGCCGGGGATTCTTTTTTTCTCATCGATCATGATTTTGGCGGATTCGGGCCGGAACCGGGTTGAGACGGTTATTTTACCGCCGTCGGGCATGGCTTCGGCCGCATTTTTCACCAGGTTGATGAGAACCTGCTTGAGGCCGTCGGGATCTGTCTTGATGCTGGGAAGGTCCGGGTCGATGTCGGCTTCGGTCTCGATCCGCCGGGGAATGAGGATGGATTTTCTGAGGACTTCCAAAAGGCTGGTACAGATCCGGTTGACGTCCACGGGTTCAAATCCCCCGATTCTGGGCGTCGAAAATCCGCGAAGTTTGTCCAGAAGCGCCGACACCCGGATCATTTCCTCCCCGATGAGGGTCAGTTCGGACTGGGCCGGGTGTTTGTCCGGCAGTTTCAGCCCCAGGGTTTCAATATAGTTACGGATAATGGAAATGGGGTTGTTGATTTCATGGATGACCTTATCCGTCATGAGGGCATAAGCTTCCATTTTTTTTTCATGAATCCGGAGAGAATGGTCGGCATGGAACTGCAGATTGCGGATACAGTTGCCGGTCTGTCCGGAAATCAGGCGGACCAGACTTTGTGAACCGTCCAGGTCCCCGGCCGTGGAGGGATCGACGCCCAGGACCATGACCCCGAGCGTTCCGCCCGGGGACGGGATGGGAACGCAATACATGCCTTTTGTGCCCAGCAGCCGGATGATCTGAAGATCGGAAACAGCCTGCTCCGTTCTCGACGGGTCGGGTTTCAGCGAGTTTTGAATTTTTTGCTCGTTACAACAGGCAGTGAGGCGGCTGGTGTGGTTGGACAAAGGCAGGGCAATGCTTTTGATGATTCTGTGGGCCCGGTCCCGGCGGTTGCAGAACCCGGTGAGGATGGCCTTTTGTTCATCCACCAGGAAATAGAACATCCGGGGGATGTTGAAGATGATTTTAAATCCGTTCCGGGTTATGTCCAGGGCGGTTTCGACATCTTTTGCCCTGAGGAGGTTCTGCAGGGTGCCGTAGCACAGGGACAGGTCCTTGATTTCCGATGTCACCGCCTCTTCGCAGGCCGGGTCCGGAGAGCCGTCCAGGCGGATACCCATGCTGGCGGACAGGTTCAGCACTTCTTCGGTGGCCGACCGGGCCATCAGCCGGAGCTGATCCATCGGGATGTCCGTGATGCCGGTCAGGTCCGGCAGGTCGTCGCCGGTCTCGGAGCCGGCCATGCGGTTGGCCGCGAACAGCAGCCGGACATGGGGAAGCGCGGTCCGGATCTGCTCCGGGCGCTCGTTGATGAACAGAACGGCATCGGCCGTCAGAGGGTTGAGCTGCCACTGGGTGAACAGCCAGGCGCTCACCTGGGGGGTGTCGGCGTCAAAGAGCCGGATTTCCGAATCCAGGATCTGTTTTTCGCCGGCAGCGGTCTGGAGGATGGTCCGATAATCATCCGGAAAATTCTGTATCAGGACCAGACGTCCGATGTCATGGAGAAGGCCGGCCAAAAACAGTTCGTCCGGGTTGACCAGCCCGGTTTCCCGAGCCAGCTCCCGACCCAGAACGGCGCATGAATAAGAATGACGCCAGAATCGGGGTAAATCAAATTCGGGAATCTGTCTGGACATTTTGAAAAAATGCATGGCCGAGGTGCTGATGGCCATGTTGCGCAGCGTGTCCAGGCCGAGATAGACCACGGCCGTTTTGATGCTGTTCACTTCCTTGGGCAGATGGATATAGGGTGATCCCAGGATCTGGAGAAGCCGGGAGGTCAGGGAGGGGTCCATGGAAATGATGCCGGTCAGTTCTTCGATGCTGGTTTTCTCGCTGTTACAGGCCTTGATCAGCCTGAGCATGGTCTGGGGAAGCTGGGGAAAGGTGCCGGACAATTTGATTGTTTCAAAAATATTTTTGTCCGCCATTATTGAAATCATCCTTCGGTGGTGGAATGTTTCTCTGTTTAAAAAGCTCCTTGAAATTCTATAGATATTTATGAGATGGAAATCAACAGGTTTGGCAATGCAACCCCTAAATTTCTCTTTATTTTATGGAAAATTTTCATGAAACAGAGTAAGAAATCCCCATGGAAATAAAATGGCTGGGGGCGGCGGGTTTTCAGATTTCAACAGGGCAGGACACTTTTCTGGTGGACCCCTATCTGTCTCGAAACCCCGATGCCCGGCCGGTTCCGGGCATCAAGCCGTCGGATATCCCGACCGCTTCCCGGATTTTCATCTCCCACGGCCATTTCGACCATGTTCTGGATGTGCCCGAGATTGTCGAAAACACGGGCGCCCATGTTTATTGCGCTTTCGACACCCGGTCCGATTTCATCCGGCGCGGCGTGAGCCCGGATCTCATTCATCCGGTTCAAACGGCTCCAACGATTTTCGAATTTTCCCAATTCAAGGCCCGGGCTTTTTTCAGTCGGCACATCCGGTTTGATCTTCCCCTGATCCTGTCCACCCTGCTGAAAACCAATATCCGGAGCTTCCAATACCTGCCCCTTATCCGGGCGTTTCCCTGCGGCCGGGTGTTGAGCTGGCGGTTTGAGGTAGAAGGGCGGGTGATACTGTTTTTCGGCAGTGCGGGGGAAAGCTCCGAAGAACTCGATCACATCCATGACCGGCCCATCGATATTCTGCTTTTGCCTTTGCAGGGGCATTCGAACATCTGCCGGATCGGGCTGGACTATGTCCGTTGTTTGACCCCCCGGATGGTGATTCCCCATCACCATGACGATTTTTTCCCGCCCATTTCCAGAACCGTCGATATCAGACCGTTCGTCCAAGCGGTCCAAAAAGAGTGTCCTGGGACACAGGTGCGGGTTCTGGAAATGAATCGCCCCGAGATCCTATAACCCGGAACCGGAGAAACCTGATCCATCATGAACGCCTATCCCTTTGAACCCACGCCCGCCACCGAAATCCGGACCCGGATCAAGACCCTGAAAACCCTGATGAGCGCTCAGGGTCCGGACGCCCTGTTGATCACCCATAAACCCGACCTGTTCTATTTTTCCGGAACGGCTCAGGACGCCTACCTGTATGTGGACCAAAAGGACGACCCGGTCCTGTTTGTTCGGCGGTATCTGCCCCGGGCCCTTCGGGAAAGCCCGCTGAGCCGCATCGAACCCATCGTTTCCTTCAAGGAGGTTCCCGGGTTGGCGGCCCGTTATTTCAGGACGGGCCCCCGGACCTGCGGGCTGGCCGATGACGTGGTGCCGGTCCGGGATTACCGGTTTTACCGGCAATTGTTTCCGAACACCCGATTCGTGGACGGAACCCCCCTGATCGAGGCCTGCCGGCGGATCAAATCCCCTTTTGAAATCGGGCAGATGGAAAAGGCGGCCCAGGTATCCGGCAAGACTTTTGATTTCATGGCCGACATCATCCGGCCGGGGATGACGGAAATGACACTCTGCGGAGAGGTCGAGGCCTATTCCCGAACCCTGGGCCATTCCGGCAAGCTGCTGACCCGTCATTACCGGCTGGAAGGGTTTCCGTTTCATCTCATGAGCGGCGCCAGCGGAGGGCTGCCCGGCGCCCTGGACTCTCCGGTGTGCGGGACCGGCACTTCCATCGCCTACCCTTACGGGGCCGGACCCAAACCCATCATGGAAAACGAGCCCATTCTCATGGATTTCGGAACTCTGCTGGACGGGTATCATATTGATGAATCCCGGATGTTCGTGCTGGGAAACATGCCGGAAAAAGCCGACCGGGCCTCTCGGTCCGCCATCGACATTCTGTATGCGGTTCAGGAGCGAATGCGGCCGGGGGTGACGGCGGGGGAATTGTTTGAGGCCGCCTGGGAAGCGGCCCGAGGGACCGGTCTGGAAGAAGGGTTTCTGGGCCTGCCGGACCTGAAATCAAAATTCATCGGTCACGGGGTGGGCCTGGAGCTGGTGGAGGCCCCCATCCTGGCCCAGGGCCGGCCGGACGTTCTGGAGCCGGGGATGGTGCTGGCCGTTGAGCCCAAGTTCATTTTCAGGGATGCGTTTGCGGCCGGCATCGAAAGCATGATCCTGGTTACGGAAACCGGCAGCCGGTTTCTCAGCCAGACGGAAAACAAGATTTTTTACTGCTGATCTCCGGAGCCTGGGTGGGCGATCCCATCGATCGCCGCCCCAGCCTCTCCGTCATCCGATGGACGGGATGGACGCGAACCGGGGTTCATGCAGGGGAATGAGGATATCCGCCTCTTTTTGCACCTTCAGCATGATGTCGTAAGCCTGGTACACATCCACATGGGTCCCGGGAGGGATCACGTCCATTTCCATGCTCCGGATTTCCGGCGGCGGATTGAAATTTTCGTCGATCAGGCAGAATCCCGTGATCACGGCCGTCCCCTTGGCGGTCCCAACATAGACCGTAAGCCCGCCTTTGGTATGGACCGGCGTGTGTTTCACCCGGATGCCGGGCAGGATTTCCATGTCTTTCCGGACCACCTCGATCTGCCCGTTTTCCTCGATATCATCGATGTAATCGGCAAGATACCGGTAATCCAGGGGATGGGGGTCATGGACGGAGGTCAGTTCGTTCTCGTGAATGTAGAATCGGGCGTTCTCGCATTTGTAATCGTTTTCGCAGTGGTCGTTGTGCAGATGGGTATGGATCACGGTATCGATGTCCGAAGGCGTCAGCCCGTGCCGCTCCAGGCCCTGTTCAAAGGTGTGGATCGTCCCCTTGATGGCCGCTTCCCTTTCCGGCGACTGAATGGGGCTCATTTCCCCGGTATCCACCAGGACGTTGCGGTCGGCGCCTTTGATGAACCAGGCATAGATGGGAATGGTGTAAGTCTGGCCCTGTCCGTACTGGTAGGTCATCATGCTTTTGTCGAACACTTTGGTGCCCAGGACAATGGGGTGGATGGTAAGCGGGGTCATGATGGGTTCTCCTTTATTCAGGCTTTCTCACGGCACAGGATTCCGGTCATGCATCCCATGGCGCCGTTGGCTTTTCTGAGTTCGTCCACGGAAACCGTGACGCATTCCAGGCCCAGGCCGGTGTAAAATGCCAGGCTTTTCGGGTTTTTTTCGGCGATCATGATTTTGCGCGGTCCCAGTACGACAAAATTAAAGGCCATGTTGGTCTCGGCTTCGGTCACGTCCGGAAGGGCCATGACCCGATAGCCTTTGTATGCCAGCAATTCGGTCAGGGCGTGGGGGGTCCGCCGGGGCCAGATAAAGGCCAGGTCCTTGTCTACGATCCGGAACATGCCCATGAGGTGCATGGTACCCCAGGGCATGTCATAGGCCATGGTGGTAATGCCCATTTCCGCCAGAAGGGTGGTGATCCGGTCGATGGCCGCCTGGTTGGTGCGCAGGCCCCGGCTGATCACGGCGGTGGTCGAATCCACCCACATGAGATCCGCGCCTTCGAACACGGCGGTTCCAGTCAGTATTTTCAATACCGGAATGCCTATATTGCCCATGGTCCGGGCGATCCAGCGCTCTTCGCCGGCCCGGACCGTGGAGGCCGGCCGGGCCAGGATGGCTCCCTGGGGCGTCATGACGAACAGGTCGGCGCAGTAGATCTGGTTGGGGGTCATTTCGGGGCCGGTTTCCAGGATGTGTACGTCCACCTGGTGGGCCCGGTAGGTTTCGACCATGTGGTCATGTTCTCGACGGGCCTTTTCCAGGTCCAGGGGTTCGGCGAACTGGGCTTCGTTGATGCGGTCGGCCGGAATTTCCATTTCCGGTCCCGGACGGTGTACCAGAACGGATTTAAGGGGTCGCCATTCGCTGTCGATGCCGCAGTCGGTCCATATATCTCCCAGCTCCTGGGCATGGGTTCGGATGCGGGGGGACCAGCCGTCTCCGCCGTAAGCGGCGGTCCCGAAGGTGTCGGCCAGGGGCCTTGCGGATTCAGTGATCGACGGGTCTGAGGGGTGGTGCCGGAAAGTCATGAAATCTCCTGAAATTGTGGGTTGTCGAGTTTTTCTTCTTTACCATATCCGGACGGGTTATGCATGAAAAAGGTTGACTTTCCCATGATTTTTTTATCCTAATGGACAAGATTGGATTCATTGTTTACAAGGAGGATCGGGACCATGAAAAAAGCCCGTTCAGCGGGAACCCGACAGGGGTTTTGGATGTTTGCCGCCTTTGCGATCATGGCCGTGATCGTGGCCGGATGCGCGGCGGGCCGTTACGGACGGTTCCAGTTGGATCAAGGGATCGGCCGGGATTTCCGGGAAGGGATCGTTCATCCCGGCTATCAATATTATTATGCCGGCAGGGACCATCTGCCCTATGCCATCCTGGCCGTCGACAAATCCTATACCCTGGTTTCAAGGGTGTGGGTCGCTTTTGAACCTTTTCCGGAGCAGCTTGAAAAAATGAGCGCCGTGCTGTTCGCGGAAGATCGGTATCCGGCCCGGGGCGAACGCATTCTGAGCCCGGACGGTGCGCTTCTGGGCTTCTGGTATGCCGGGGTCAGGGATTACAGCGTCCGGATGGATCCGGAAAAGCGCACCATCCAAGTGCTGTTCAGCAACCCGGAGCTGGAGGAGGAAGACATCCGGGCAGGGGTCTTTATCGGTTTGTCCCTTTAAAGAATCTGCTTCAGAAACAGTTTGGTCCGGTCGTTTTCGGGGTTGACGAAGAAATGCTCGGGCGTTCCTTCTTCAATGATCCGGCCCTCGTCCATGAAAATGACCCGGTCCCCCACCTCTCTGGCAAATCCCATTTCATGGGTGACGCAGACCATGGTCATGCCTTCCTTGGCCAGGGTTTTCATGACATCCAGAACCTCTCCGATCATTTCCGGGTCCAGGGCCGAGGTGGGCTCGTCAAAGAGCATGATCTTGGGATCCATGGCCAGTGCCCTGGCAATGGCCACCCGTTGCTGCTGTCCCCCGGACAGATTGGACGGATGGGCGTGGGCCTTGTCCGCGATGCCCACCTTTTTGAGCAGCATCATGGCCTTTTCTTCGCTTTCTTTCCGGTTTCGCTTCCGAACCAGTTTCTGCGCGATGGTCACATTTCCCAGAATGGACAGATGGGGAAACAGGTTGAAGGACTGGAAAACCATGCCCATTTCCGCCCGAACCTTGTTGATGTTGGTTTTCGGGTCGAAAATGTCCACCCCGTCTACCAGGATATGGCCTTCGTCCGCTGTTTCCAGCCGGTTGAGGCATCTGAGGAAAGTGCTTTTGCCCGAACCCGAAGGGCCGATGACCACAACGACTTCGCCGGCCTTGATTTGGTTGGAGACGTTGACCAGGGCCTTGACCTCGTGGGGCACGTAATAAGTTTTGCAGATGTTCTTGATTTCAATCATTTTCTGGCCCCCTTTCGTTCCAGCCACTGTACGAACATGGACAGGGTAAAGGTCATGATCAGATAGAGAATGGCGCACATGAACCAGAGCTCAAAGGTTTGAAGGCTGGTGGTGATGCCTTCCCGCGTCGCCTTGGTCAGCTCCCGGATGGAAATCATGCCCAGAAGGGATGAATCCTTGATCAGATTGATAAACTGGCCGGCCAGGGGGGGCAGGATGGTTTTCAGGGCCTGGGGCAGGATAATGTGAAACATGGTTTGAAAAGAGGTCATCCCGCTGGACCGGGCCGCTTCGATCTGACCGGGATGGATGGACTCGATGCCGGCCCGCACGGTTTCCACCACGTAGGCACCCGTGAACACCGCCAGAGCGGCGATCCCGTACCATTCCGGGGACAGGATGCCGAAACCGTTCATTTCCAGGATCCGGTTGATGGTGGTGCCCAGAACAAAGTAAAAAATCATGATCTGGACCAGGAGAGGAGAGCCCCGGATGATCTCCACATAGGTGATGGCCGTCCATTTGAGAAACGGTGTCCGCGATACCCGGGCCACACCGCCGATAATGCCGAGGATGATGCCGAGGATAGTGGCGATCACGCTTATTTTCAGGGTCACCCACACCCCATGGGCCAGCAGTCCCATTTTCCATCCGCCCTGGTAGGTGGCGATCACGTCTCCGGGATCGAGCAGTTCTCCTTCGCTCCAGTTGAAGGATCCTTTGGGCACGGTAAAGGTGGTGACACCGTCGGATTCCCGGACAACGATATCCACCTTGTCCTTGTTATCCTTGATGGTTTCGATCTCCCCCCGATCTTCGGCGCGGACGGTGATGGTTTCGTGATACATGAAATACTGGGGGACTTTGAACCATCGCCATTGATATTCGACGGTGATGGTCGCATAGTAGACCGAGCCGCACACCAGGAGGATCAGGGCGATGAAACCCGCCACGGACAGGTTGTAGGCCAGGGGGTTGCTCAACCGTTTGATGTTGGATGCTTTTGGTTCCATAGGCTTTTTCACCTTAAAAAACGGGCCGACAAATTGTTTTGTCGGCCCTTGATTGCGTTATCCGATACGGTTATTGCTTGAGGTCCTTCTGCCATTCATTGGATTTGATCCATTTGGCGTAGGCTTCTTCGTATCGGCCGTCATGCCGGTACTGGCGCAGAAAGTTGTTCAGGAAATTAAGGAAATCCGGGTCGCCTTTGCGGACGGCCATGGCAAGGGGCTCATAGGTGAAAGGTTCGGTCAGAGCGATGGTCTTCCCTTCGCCGTGCTGGGCCTGTACGATTTCAATGAGGGGAAGATCGTAGACCGTGGCGTCGGCGTTGCCCTGGATGACTTCCATGGCGGCCTCGGTTTCAACTTCGAAAGATTTGTACGTGGCTTTGGGAATCATCCGTTTGATGGCCTGTTCGCCCGTTGTGCCCAGCTTGGAGGTGATGACGTATTTGGGATCGTTCAGGTCTTTGTAGGATGTGACCGTGCCTTCATGTTTTTTGTTCAACAGGATGGCCTGACCGATGACGATGTACGGGTCGGTGAAATTGATGGCCAGGTTTCTTTCCTGGGTAACGGTCATGCCGGAGATAATGATGTCGAATTTGTTGGTCATCAGGGCCGGAATGATGCCGTCCCAGGCTGTGTTCACCGGCACCCACTTGACGCCCATGGCTTTGGCCAGAGCTTTTCCCATGTCGACGTCGAAGCCGATGTAATCGCCTTTGGTGTTGGTCATTTCAAAAGGCAGATACCCGGATTCGAATCCGACGCGGAGTTCTCCGCTTTTTCTGATGGATTCGATGGTGGATGTCTTGGCCAGTTCAATGCTGTCCGCAAACACAGGCGCGGATATCATCAGAAAAGCCATGGCAAACAGTGAAATCAATACGTTCTTCATTTTTTCCTCCTGTTTTGGATTGGACCGATCCGGGAAGGCTTTTTCAAAATGGGTTCCGGATCCGTCGGTGTTAATTGACAAACGTCGCTCAAAATGAAATTAATATGTAACACAATTCATTCAAATGGCAAGAATTATTTGCCCGCGGGTGAATCGAACCGGGAAACCCTCATGGCGCAAAAAGAAGGTATGCAGGATTTGAAAGAAAGAATCGCGCAGCATTATGCGAGGCACGTTCAAGATATCCGGCAGGCGGTCCTGGATATCCATACCCGGCCCGAGTTGTCGGAAGAAGAGTGGCAGGCCTGCCGGATTCAGACCCAGCTTCTGAAAAAATGGGAGTTTGACGTGGAAGCCCCTTATAAAGAGCTGCAAACCGCTTTCAACGCGGTCAGCGGCCGGGGGCGGCCCCATGTCTGTTTTATGTCGGAATACGACGCCCTGCCGGACATCGGCCACGGATGCGGCCATAATCTGATCGCCGGAGTGGCCCTGGGCGCGGGAGTTGTGCTCAAATCATTGATGGCTGAGGAAAACCTGCCGGGCCGGGTCACGGTCATGGGAACCCCGGCCGAGGAGAAAAGGGGATGCAAAATCGATCTGATCCGGGCCGGCGCCCTGGCGGACGTGGATATCGTTCTCATGGCCCATCCATCCGATCATCCCACCTCACAGTCCGTGCGGGATGCCGGCATTCTTCAGCTGATCGTCCGGTTTCAGGGCAAAGCCGCCCATGCGGCCGAGGCCCCGGAAAAAGGGCTGAACGCGCTGGATGCCGTTCGGCTGGCCTTCAGCGGAGTGGACGCCTGGCGGCAGCAGCTTCCCGAAGCCTGCCGGATCCATGGGGTGATCCGAAACGGAGGGGTTGCGCCCAACATCATTCCGGATGCGGCCGAAGCGGATTTTTACCTCCGGTCCCCGGATCTGGATTTTCTGCGCCGCATGCAGCATCGGTTTGAAAATATCGTTCAGGGGGCCGCTCTCATGACCGATACCGGATTCCAGATCGAGCTGGTGCCAAACGCCTTCAAGCCGGGGAAGCCCAATCCGGAACTCAACCGGGCTTTCATGGTACTGGCACGGGAATACGGCATGAACCCCCAGTGGCGCGGGCCGTCCCGGGCGTCCTCCGATTTCGGGGACGTCACCCATGAGGTGCCGGCCATGCATGCCTTTTTCAATATCACGGACAAAGACGACACCGTGGTCATTCATTCCAGGGAATTCGCCCAAAGGGCGGCCTCGGACTTCGCCCTGGCGCAGATGGGCCGGACCGCAGTGATTCTGTCGGAAATCGGATATCGGTACATGACGGAGGAAGATTTCCGAGAACGGGTGAACCGGACTTCGGTTACGGGCGGATCGGAAGAAAAAGGTTGAATGACCCCAAAGGAGCAACCATGAAAAAAACGATCGTTTACACAATGGCCGCCTGTCTGACCTTGTTTCTGACCCTGCCCCGGCCGGTCCCGGCCCGGGACTGGAAAACCATACGGGTCGGCGTCGAAGGCGCGTATCCGCCTTTCAGTTTCATTCTGCCCAACGGCACAATAGGCGGGTTCGACATTGACATGGCCCGGGCCATCGTTGCCGCGGCCGGTGCGGACATCGAACTGATACCCTCGGACTGGGACAATATCATTCCGGGACTTCTGGCCAATCAATTCGACTGTATCGTGGCTTCCATGTCCATCACGGAGGAGCGGAAAAAAACGGTGGCCTTTACCCGCAAATATTATCAGACCCCGGCCAAATTCGTGGCCCGGAAAGGCGGTTTCCCTGAATTTTCCGGCCGGGCCCTCAGAGGCAAAACCATCGGAGTCCAGCGGGGTACCGTACATGACCGCTATCTGACGGACAAATACGGAAAAGAAGCGATCATCAAGCGGTTCGGCACCCAGGAAGAGGTGTATGCGCAAATGGCCGCCGGCGGTCTGGATCTTTTTCTGTCCGACGGCATTCCGGCTTCGGAAGGGTTTTTACACCAGCCCGAAGGCCGTCATTTTGAATTCGTGGGGCCGGATCTGACCGACCCGGAATGGTTCGGGGAAGGGACCGGAATAGCCTGCCGGAAGGAGGATGCGGATCTCGTGGAAAAGCTGAACGTCGCCATCGATAAAATACGGGCGGACGGCACATATCGGAAAATCCAGGACAATTATTTTGATTTCAATGTCTATGGAGAGGAATGATCCGAATTCTGTCCGTTTCCGATTTCATCGACCTTGAATTGACCCGGCAGGTGGAGGGAAAAAGGCTTGGATCCGTGGATCTGATCCTGTCCTGCGGGGACATGCCCCCGGAATACCTGTCTTTTCTGAGGGATCGGCTGGATCGCCCTCTGTTCTATGTCAAGGGCAACCATGACATCCGTTACACGGAGGGCAATCCCATGGGCTGCAGAAACATTCACGAACGGATAGTCCGTTTCCGGGGCCTTCGGATCATGGGCCTGGAGGGCTCCATGTGGTACAACGGCGGACCCAATCAGTACACGGATGCACAAATGCGGAAAATCATTTTCTGGACGACCTTTTCCCTGTGGCGGCGAAGATCGATCGATATTGTGATGACCCACGCCCCGCCGCGCCATGTGAATGACGGGGAGGATCTTTGCCATAAAGGGTTTGAAAGCTTCAACCGGCTGATCGCCGGGCGGCGGCCCCGGTTTTTCGTCCATGGACACGTTCACCGGCATTTCGAATCCCCCGGGGACCGGATCACGCGGGTCGGTTCCACATCGGTGGTAAACACCTGCGGATATACGTTTTTAGAGGTATCGCCGTGAAATTCAGGGAAATATGGAAAAATATCCGGTCCATCATGGAAAAAAAGGCCGAGCCCCATGTCCTGTCCTTTAACGAGCAGCAGGAAAAAGAGGGCAAGGTGGAATTCGTGGATCACGGCGTCATGACCGTGAGCATCGAAAACATCATCGGCTCCGTGGGCAAATACCATGATTTCGATTCCGAGTTCCGTCCCGGCAAGCACATGCTGTCCAAACGGTTCAGCGAAATCAAACGGGCCATGCGCAACGGCCGGTCCATGCCGCCTGTCAAGCTCTATCAGATCCGGAACGATTATTATGTGCTGGACGGCAACCACCGGGTGGCGGCGGCCAAGGAGCTGGGCCATACCGATATCCAGGCCCGGGTGGTGGAGCTGTTATCATCCCAGAACACCATGGAAAACCTGCTGTACCTTGAAAAAAAGGGATTTTACGAAAAAACCGGGCTTCCTCCCGGGACCATTGTCCTCACCGAAGTCGGTAAATACCATTTCCTGGAAAATCAGATCAAAACCCATCAGGCCCACCTGACCCATATTTCGGGTACGGAAGCGGATTTCCCGAAAGCGGCCAAAGACTGGTATCACACCGTTTACCTGCCTTTGACCACGATCATCAAAAACGGTCAACTGGACCGGCATTTCCCCAAACGGACCCTGGCCGACCTGTATGCCTATATCTCCTACCATCAATGGGAGCGTCCTTCCAACAGGCGCTACGGCATCGGCATCGACCGCCTGATTCCCGGGAGTATGGAAGCCTTCCGATCCGTCATGCTGGAGAAGACGACCCCGGATTATCCGGAAATGAAGCGAAGCATCACGGCTTTTATCATGATCAATATCGATACTTCCACCGAAACCCGGGTCATTGACAAACTCTTTGCCCTGGAAGAGGTCCGGGAGGCCCATTCGGTCCACGGCATCATCGATATCCTGGTCAAGATCGTTCTGAAACGCGATTTTCTGGCATCGGACGCCGAAATCATCGCTGAATTCGTGGATCAGCGGATCCGCAAAATCCATGGGATCAACCGCACCCAGACCATCATTCCCGGGATTTCAAAGGTCAAGGACGGATTCGGACGCGGCTGACATCCCTTGGATCTCGGGAAAAAACGCCGAAAGCCCGCCTTCCCGGAGCAGGGCCTCGTGGTGGTTGAACATGGAGTGGTCCCACATGTCCAGAAAAGAGCGCATGGGCTGGGGAATTTTTTTCTTGCGGGTATAAAACACCCCTTCGCGGATGATGGCCTGTTTGTCCAGCCCCCGATTCAACTGATCACGGATTCTGCCTTCCCGTTTCAGAATATGGCCGATGCTGTCGGACAAAGCCTGCCGGATGGTCCGGCCGATCATGCCCCCGTGGCTGGTCAGAATCAGGTGTACGTCCAGACCGTCCAGCCGCAGCAGGGATTCCACGATGTTTAAAATGCTGCAATCGGACCAGCCGTACCAGGGCCCGAATCGATCCAGTCCCATATCTCCGGAAAACAGGAGTTTGTCGTCCGGAAAATAAAAGGACGTGTGGGCCGGGGAGTGGCCCGGGGTACTCAGTGCCACCATTTCCGGCGCCAGATCGCTGAACGAAGTGTTGTCATCGTAACATTCATGGGCCTTCAAAGGGCGGTATCCCAGGCGGTTTTCCACAAAGTCCCGCCAGGGTCCGGCCATGCCGAAAGGGCCGGCCGTGCGGGCAATGACATCATCGATGGAGGTCAGGTAGGGTTCTTCTTTTTTCGGGATCAGGACCGTGGCCCGGGAATGGTCGGCCACGTAACGGGTCCAGACGGAATGATCCAGGTGGTAATGGGTGATGACGGCGGCGTCGGGCTTCTCTTTCTCCAGAAGGCCGATGGTTTCCTCCCGGCCCATGTTCATGTCGATGAACACTCTGGCCCGTGACTGGACGATGATGCCGGCGCAGGAGGAGAATTGGGCCATGGAGTCGGGCTGGATGTAGGTGATGCGGTCGGTGATACGGGTTTTTTTCAATCAGTGCGTCTCCTTGACCGATAAGGCTTGAAACCGTTCCAGCGCCGTGGTGAGAACCCGCCGTGAGTCTTCGATGGTTTTGGATCGCCAGGCCTGGGACGCGGGGTAATAGCCATCGAGAAAATCGGACCGGACCCGGTCCTCGTCTTCCAATGTCCGGTATCCGTAATGGAATCCCTGGTTCTCGGTCAGCACATGGTGAAGGGCTTTGATGGCGCCCATGATCCGCTGGGTGTCCATGGTGCCGAATTCAAAGGTCATGGCCAGATACTCTTTGTCGTTCAGAAGCTGACCCACGAACGAGGTGAATTCACCGGTGACGACATAAAATCCATCCGTGTTTCCCCAGTCGATGGACATGCCTGGAAAGAGGCCGGCCAGTTCGGCTTTTTTCACCGGGTCTTCGATGGGGTTGGGAAAAAGGTGCAGCCTGCCGTTTCGACCATAACCCGTATGCAGATCGACGGCGAATACGGTTCCATAGGGTTGGGCCACCCTCTGGATCACGGGGATGAGGGCCTTGACGGAGGGCTCCAGGGACCGGCCGCCGAAATAGACACCTTTTTCAAACTGGTACTGACCCTGCAGGACCGCCTGGCGCAGGGAATCCATGGAATGCTGGAGAATTTTCCGGATGGCGCTGATCTGGAAGAAAAACTGATCGAAATGGGTCAGACGGACCTTGTGTTTTTTGTTCAAAAAAGGATTGAGGCGGGCGTACCCTTTGTTCTGAGTCTGATAGAGGGCGGGGTCCAGGGAGCAGTTCCGGTTCAGGTCCACGTTGTTTTCCGTGACCCGCCGGTTGAATTTGAACCCGTATGGGTTGACGCCGTGGATGAGAAGCACACCCATTTTGTCCAGGTTGAGATCCGGGATCATTTCCCGCAGCACCATCTGCTGAACGGCGCTGCCCGCGTATCCCTCCACTCCGTGAACACCCGAGGTCAGAATGAGCAGTCGTTCAAACGACTGCCGGGCCGGAATGTAGCAGTAATCAACGGTCAGGTCCGTATCCTGGCGGCTGTCGATGTCAATGGCCGATAGTTCCATTGTTTCATGTTCGGTCCGGAGCTTTTCGGCTTCATCCAGAAAGCTCCGGCGGCAGTCGGGGAAGGATTGCTGAAAATAATCCAGATTGGCTGAAACCACGGGATCGGATATGGCCCCGGGACGAAAGGTATGGAAATAAACCGTAGTCAGCCCGACTGCCCCCATGATCAGGACAATCAGTCCGATAACTGTGAATCGAAGTGCTTTCCTCATGTGTTTCCCATTTTTCAGGCCCTGTAGGAGGCCCGTTCCAGGTCAAGCAACTGTTTTTTGATCTCCAGCCCGCCGCCGAATCCGGTCAGACTTCCGTCCCGGCCGATGACCCGGTGGCAGGGGATGATGATGGACAAAGGGTTGGCGCCGACGGCCATGCCCACGGCCCTGGCGGCTTTGGGACGGCCGATCCGCCGGGCCACGTCTCCGTAGGACAGGGTCCGGCCCCAGGGGATGGTTTGCAGCACCTGCCAGACTTGTTTCTGAAAATCGGTTCCCAGGATCCTCAGGCTGAGGTCGAAATTGCGCCGCTCCCCCCGGAAATAATCGTCCAGCTGGTCAAAGGCCTGTCTGAAGCGCGCCGGATCGTGCAGCCAGCTCGTCTGAACTTCGATCCGTGTTTTTCCCTTTGGAAAATGAAGGCTTTCCAGTGCGTCGTCACCGGTCAAAAGAAGTTTCCCCAGCGGGGAGTCATAATAGCCGTAGTGCATGTCAGTTGAACCTCACCTCGTTATGGTTTAAAAACAGTCGGCCGTCCCTGATCCGGGAATCATGTACCAGGCGGTCGCCTTCCAGAACAAACCATCCGCAAGGCAATCCCGGGTAAAGTGGAGATGTCAGGAGGTCTTCATCGTTCAGGGTGCCTCGGGGAAGGCTTGCCCGGGCATCCAGGGAAAAAAAGGACAAAAGGGTGGCGGGCTGAAACAGAAAAGAGAGAATCTCCGCCGGGTTCAGGTCTTTTTCAAGCCTCAGCGTCATATCCGCATTCATCCGGCCTTGTGGCGTTATGGACCGGAGGTCCGTCAATCTGATTTCCAGGCCTTGTTTCAGTAAAGCTTCCCCCATCCGGAACCAGAAAGCGGAATCCCCGGCCAATCGGTCCGGTCGATCGGCCTTTCCCGCCAGTTCACCCGGCAAACGGGTAAGGGCGGCGAATCCGGCCGCAGTCATATTCCGGATATCGAGTCGACCCTCTGTTTGTTGAATTTTGGTTTCTTTCGATCCCAGATTGTTCAGCCGGCCCTGAAAACCTATGGAAAAACGGTTGTTCTCGGTGTCAAAGGTCTTTTCATATCGGCTCGAAAGGCCTTCCAGGTGAAAGTCGCCGGGTGCGTCAACCCCTTCGAGGGTGAGGTCCGTATGGATTCGTTCACCGCCCGGTTCAACGGATATGACGGCCTGTGCCGGACGGACAGTCACCATGCCCGTCCTGTGCCTGAATGTCAACGGGTCCAGCTCCAGGAAGGTGGTCATCCGGCCGGAAAAATGAAATTCCGTGGTCATCCGGAGGGGGTCTTTTCCGTCGGGGGCATCTTTCACCAAGTCGGCGTACCACTGGTTTTTTCCCAGGCTGGTTCGGGTCCGGCAGCTCAGGAACCCATGATCGGCACGGTCCGTCAAGATCAGGGGGGCTATGCCGTATAGGTTCTGCAGGATTTTGGATCGGATTTCCCATTCAATGTCGGAAAAATAGAGCCCCCGGTCATAGGCCAGGATGGTCAGGGTCAGATCGGAGCCGGAGTTCGCGTTTCCGGCGGTAAAGTCTTCGACGGTTTTTTTCACCTGGTTTTCCATGATCATGCCGGTCACGACGGGTATGACGGCAAGGACCGGGACGGCAACCAGGAAAAGGGATAAAATCAGTTTTTTCATTTTTTTCCTTTCAGGGAAACGAACGTGAAGCCCATCCGGATCTCCCTGGAGCAGAAATTCCTTGTGTTTCTTCATACCCCAGGACGCTCCTAAATTCAACACTGTTTTCAATCGATGGACATCCGCTTGAGGGCGACGGCCGGGGAGGGTATCGCCATCATTATGAAAATATTTCACGAAAAGGCGATCGCGTTCTGTGCGACTGGTACAGTACCGTTCTGTGGAATACCGACCGGCAGGTGGTCGGAGCCGTCTGACCGGAGATCTGCCGGCCAATCAAAAAACGGCCCGGGACATGGGAACGACCCTTGACGTGATCCGTCAGTACAATGAACAACGGGGGATCCTGAAACTCCTGGACAATATCGGGGAGGCCGGAAAAAGGGCTGCCAAAATCATCGAAAACATTGTCAGTTTTTCTCTGCAGGGAACAACCGAGCCAAAGCCCGTGAATCTATCCGTCCTTGTGGACAAAACCCTGGAAATCGCCGCCGGCGATTATACCTTGAATAAAAAGCACGATTTCAAAAATATCGATGTCGTGAGGGAATACAGTCCGGATCTTTTCGATATCCCTTGCGAAGAAACCGGAATCCAGCAGGTATTGTTCAATCTTTTCAAGAACGCATCGGAATCCATGAGTTCCGGAATTCAAAGCGGTGATTCACCCAGGTTGTTCATTCGATCGCCCCTTAAAAATTCATTACTTTTATAGTTTATTTAAATAAATAATGAAAATTTATTGACATATTAGATTCCGGTCATACCTTCAGTCTGTCGAAAATAAGATCAACTCACACCATGACTGAATGGAGGATAATATGAGTAAAATAATCGGAATCGACCTGGGAACAACCAATTCCTGCGTCTGTATACTTGAAAATGAAAAACCGATCGTCATCACCAATGCCGAGGGCGGGCGGACTACGCCGTCCATCGTGGCGGCCTCCAAAAACGGAGAGCGCCTCATCGGCCAGATCGCAAAACGCCAGGCCGTCACCAACCCGGAAAATACCGTGTTCGGCGTAAAACGGCTCATCGGTCGTATGTATGAGTCGTCCGAGGTGCAGAAAGATCTACCCAATCTGCCCTATCGGATCGAAAAGGCCCCCAACGGAGGTGTGCGCATCCAAATGAACAATCAGTTCCACAGCCCGGCCGAGATCTCGTCCTTTATTCTGGCGCACCTCAAGAAAACCGCCGAGGATTTTCTGGGAGAACCCGTGACCGATGCCGTGATCACGGTACCGGCCTATTTTGACGACAGCCAGCGCCAGGCAACCAAGGACGCGGGCAAGATCGCCGGCCTGAACGTGCTGCGCATCATTAACGAGCCCACGGCCGCATCCCTGGCCTACGGCCTGGACAAGAAAAAAGAGGAAAAGATCGCCGTGTTCGACCTGGGCGGAGGGACCTTTGACATCTCCATCCTGGAAATCGGGGACGGGGTGTTCGAGGTCAAGTCCACCAACGGGGACACCCATCTGGGCGGTGAGGATTTCGACCTGCGCATCATGGATTTTCTGGCCGATGAATTCAAAAAAGACCAGGGCATTGACCTGAGGCGCGACACCATGGCCCTTCAACGACTGAAAGAAGCGGCGGAAAAGGCCAAGCAGGAGCTGTCGTCCTCCATGGAAACCGAGATCAACCTGCCCTTTATCACGGCCGACGCATCCGGTCCCAAACACCTCGCCATCAAGCTGACCCGGGCCAGACTGGAGTCCCTGGTGGCCGATCTTCTGGGGCGGCTTGAAAAACCCTGCCGAACCGCGGTCAAGGATGCGGGAATGACTTTTTCCGACATCTCCCGGGTGATCCTGGTGGGGGGGATGACCCGCATGCCGGCGGTTCAGGAACTGGTCCGGAAAATTTTCGAAAAAGAGCCGGACAAGGGCGTGAATCCGGACGAAGTGGTGGCCATGGGCGCCGCGATTCAGGGCGGGATCCTGAAAGGGGATTTGAAAGATGTGCTCCTTTTGGATGTGACGCCCCTGTCTCTGGGCATCGAAACTCTGGGCGGGGTCATGACCCGGCTCATCGAAAAGAATACCACCATCCCGGCCCGGAAAACCGAGGTTTTCTCAACGGCCGAAGACAACCAGCCGGCCGTGACCGTCCACGTGCTCCAGGGCGAGCGGGAAATGGCGGCCGACAACAAGACCCTCGGCCGGTTCGAGCTGACCGGAATTGCGCCCGCGCCCAGGGGAATTCCCCAGATCGAGGTGACCTTTGACATCGATGCCGACAGCATCGTCAATGTGTCGGCCAAAGACAACGCCACGGGCAAGGCCCAGTCCATCAGGATTACGGCCTCATCCGGCCTGTCCAGGGAGGAAATCGACGCCCTGGTGCGGGAAGCCGAGCTGCACGCGGCCGATGACGGCCGGAAAAAAGAGCGGGTCATGGCAAGAAATGAAGCCGACGCCCTGATCTATCAGTCTGAAAAAATGATCCAAGAATCCGGGGCCGGCATGGATCCGGGCGCCATCCATCAGGTGGAAGGTCTGGTCGGCGACCTGAAACAGGCCCTGAAGCAGGATGATGCCGCTCAGATCAAGAAAAAGGCCGACGCCCTGAACCAGGCTCTCCAGGCCCTGGCGCAGACCCGATCCGGGTCCTGTGGTGCCGGTTGCGGCGCTTCCGGCCGGTCATCCGGACAATCCCGGCAACAGGGGTCGCCTTCGACAGATGACGACATCATGGATGCGGAATATTCCGAAGTGGCCTAGCCCTTTCAAAATCAACACAAAACGGCGTCCAGACAGGAAACCCTGCCTGGACGCCGTTTTGTGTTTGGTGGACCCGATCGTCCGGAAGGAAGATGACGCAAATCTGTTTCACAATGGCCGTTTCCCCGGCGCTGCTGCTTTCGACAGACAAAACCCGTTTACAACTGCCGGAAGAACCGATTCCGCAGAAAATGATTGAGCATATTCCTTGGGATGATATAAAACCGGTAATCAAGTTTGTCATGGCAGTTGAGCTTTTTGCAATCCGATGGCGGCAGAGGGGCTGCTCGAACTTCAAAAAAACAAACCGCCCCATCAAGAACAATTTTTAAACCGTATGGACGTTACTCACAAAGGAACGGGGAATGCATCTGGAGACCCACTCAGCGTCGGCTTTTTCTACGTAAGCGGTTTATAAACCCCACCTTTTCACGGAGCCAAGTTTCCGGTACTGTT
>CAZQIX010000009.1:0-70776 GCA_964593855.1 uncultured Desulfobacula sp.
GAACACCTTCGGCCTTTATAAAAAGCCCGTCGCCCAAGGCAGATAACATAGGTCCACTTCGGGCTTTACAACCCAGATTGCCAGCGCTCCGGGCCTGAACCCGGCTCTTTCGACTGTTTTCCGAAAATAGTTGCTCAGTGTGGACGGATGCCGGTTGGCGGCTGGTCAGAATTATAAAACAGGATGATTTTAAGGGAAAAACTTGCTGGGTCGATCTTATGGACAGCCCCCCCATGGATTAAAAAGTGGGGACTATGTGGGGACAACTCCACCAAAAATCAAAAAGGGTTTTCAAGCGAAAAGCTGAAAACCATTATCATTACTGGCGCGCCCGGCACGACTCGAACGTGCGACCTACGGATTAGAAGTCCGTTGCTCTATCCAGCTGAGCTACGGGCGCAAGCAGACACTCTTTTATCAGATCCACCCCCTGTTGTCCATAAAAAAATCCGGTCGATATTTTCCCGACCGTAAAATATATTGCTTTAATCAAAAGCCGGATAATGGTATATTCACTCTTTACCAAAAGCATTGAGGGCGTTATCAAAGGTGAATGAAAACAATCAGGACAATCTGAATACCGAGCGGTTGACCCGGGAAGATTTTCTCCTCCCGCCCGGCAAATCCAAAACCTCAACATCCAAAGCGCTTGTCAAATCAGATCCCATTCAGAGCTATCTCAATGAAATCAGCCGGTACAAGCTGCTCAACAGGGAGCAGGAACTTGAACTCGGCAAGCGCATTCAGGAAGAAAACGATCCGGAGGCGGCTTATATCATGACCACCTCCAATCTGCGGCTGGTGGTCAAAATCGCCCTGGAATTCCAGCGAATATGGATGCAGAACCTTCTGGACCTGATCCAGGAAGGCAACATCGGGCTGGTTCAGGCTGTAAAAAAATTCAATCCTTACAAAAACGTCAAGTTTTCCTATTACGCATCTTTCTGGATTAAAGCCTATATCCTGAAATTCATCATGGATAACTGGCGGATGGTCAAAATCGGAACGACGCAGGGACAGCGCAAACTGTTTTTCAGACTTAAAAAAGAAAAACAGAGACTGATCGAGCAGGGCTTTGATCCCAAACCCCGGCTTCTGTCCGAACGGCTGGGCGTATCGGTCAAAGAGGTCGTGGACATGGACCAGCGGCTGGACAACTGGGACTTGAGCCTGGACGAGCCGCTGAAATCAGATTCCAACACCGAAAGAATCGAATTCATCAATGTGGATGCAGACTCCTCCGAAGACCGAATGGCCAAGAAAGAAATCGAGGACATTCTGCGAACCAAGGTTGAGGAATTCAAGAAAACCCTGAACGAAAGAGAACTGGAAATCTTTGAAAGACGTATTTTCTCAGACAATCCGGAAACCCTCCAGGAAATCGGGGAGGAATACGCCATATCCAGAGAACGTGTACGTCAAATCGAGAACAATATTTTAAAAAAAATGAAAGCCTTTTTCAAAAAAGACATGCCGGATTTTGAGATGTATGATCACAGCCGCTGACCACTCCCATTGACTCTTATTTAAATGATGGACGGAAATGAATAACAAGTTGATTTATCTGATTTATCTATTGGCGGCGGTGCTGTCGATGTCGGGCTGTACCCAGATCAGACAGGATACGCAGCCCGTCCCGAGCGTCCAGGCAAAATCGGGAAAAGACAAAGAAAACAGGGATCAAGACCTGTCCGTCAATTTTTACTATCTTGAATCCAGAATGCACATCAAAAACAATGAAACCGATAAAGCCCTGGCATCGCTGGAAAAGGCCCGTTCCATGGACCCGGAGTCTTTTGTGATCACGTGGGATTTGATCAATCTTTACCTGCGGGACCAGAATACTGAAAAAGCGGTCGAAGCGGCCGAAGACCTGGTAAGGATCAATCCGGACAGCGTGGAGGCGTTGTTGCTGCTCATTGACTTGAAAAAAGACACGATGGAGGAAAAAGAACTGATTGACACTCTCAATCGCGTTCTTTCCCTTGACCCGGAAAACAAGGAGGCGTTCCTCAGACTCGGCAAAACCTACCTGGAAAAAGAAGCTTTTGAAGAAAGCCGCGAATTGTTTGAAAAAATGACGGAACAATTCCCCGATTATTACGTGGCATTCTACTACCTTGGGGAAATCTATATGGCCATCAAAGATTACGAACGGGCACAACTCCAGTTTCTGAAAACCATAGAGCTGGAACCCGACCTGATCGAACCAAGGCTCCAACTCATCGAATGCCTGAAACAGGGACCGGACCCGGGTGGTGAAAAGAATCAGATGATTCTAGATTATTACAAAGAAATACTGGACATGGAATCGGACAATATCCGGGCCCGGATGGGTTTGGGCCTGCACTACTACAAAAACCGGATGCGGGCTGAAGCGGGCGACATTTTCATGGATCTGGGCCGATCCATTGAAAAAAACCCCCATATAGCCGTCATTGTCGTGGATGATTACATCGGCAAGAAAAAATACCAGGACGCCGTCATTATTTTTTCCGAAATGCTCAAAGCCAACCCGGGCAGTTCAACCCTGAATTTTTTCACAGGGATGGCCTACGAAACCAAAGGGG
This sequence comes from uncultured Desulfobacula sp., assembly GCA_964593855.1. GTDB lineage: Bacteria > Desulfobacterota > Desulfobacteria > Desulfobacterales > Desulfobacteraceae > Desulfobacula. The sequence goes on from CAZQIX010000009.1 coordinate 2,571, forward strand.
ATTTCAAATCCGCCGTTTTTTATCTCAAAAAAATCAAACCGGATTACCCGCAGTACAAAAAGGCTTTGATCCGAATCGCTTATCTGCACCGTCAGATGAATGAAAGCCAGGCCGCTCGGGCCTTTCTTGAAGACAAGATCCGCGCTTTCCCGGACGATATCGATCTGATCACCTTTCTTGCCTCCTTTTACGAGCAGGATGGCATGTTCGAAAAAGCTTTTGATATTTTGAATCAGGGACTTGACCGACTTCCGGAGAACACCAACCTGCTTTTCAAACTGGGAGCGGTTCAGGACAAAGCCGGTCTCAAGGAAGAAGGCATCTCCACCATGACGAAAATCCTCCAAATCGACCCTGATGACGCCGGAGCACTGAACTACATCGGCTATACCTGGGCCGACCAGGGCATACGCCTGAACGAGGCCCTGACCATGATCCAAAAAGCTCACGACCTCAAGCCGGATGACGGATACATCACCGACAGCCTGGGATGGGTTTATTACAGAATGGGCGACTATGAAAAATCGGTGATCTATCTTCAGGAAGCTGCCGATCTGACCGATTATGAAACCATCATCGCCGACCACCTGGGCGATGCTTTACAGAAAACGGGGCAGATCGAAAAAGCCCTGGAAACCTATGAAAAAGCCATTGCCAATGCCGAAAAAGAGGACGACGACCTGGTCAAGGATATTCAGAAAAAAATCGACCTCCTGCGAAAACAGCTTCATGAATAAAGCGGTCCGGATTTTTTTTTTCCTGATCGTTGCCGCGGCTTTTCTTCTGCCCGTTTCCGGTTGCATGCCGCTCCGACCGGCGACGGATCCCATGATGGACGAAAAAGCCATGACTCTCTCCCGGGAAACCGCATCCTTCAACCACCATATCACGGCAGGTCGGGGTAAAGGCTGGGTGCGGCTGGTCACCCCCACCGAAACCCACCGGTATAGAATGATATGGGCCGCTGTTCATCCGCTCAAATTACGAATCACCTTTCTCATGTCCGGCCACCCGGTTGAAACCATTGTTTCAACGGGTGAAGCCGTACGATTTTTTTCCCATACCGGGAAACACACCCCGCACACCCTCGACGCCCGGGACCCGGACATGAAAGACTACCTCGGGGTGCCCATCCACCTGTCCGAACTGGTGACCGTCCTTTTGGGCCACTTTCCGATCAACTCCTTCCATGAGGCCTATTTCGCCCCGGACGACCCTTCACTGTCCACCATCATCCTGAGGAAAAAATCCGGAAGAAAAAACCAGCGGCTTGAATTTGACGGCCGCAAAAATCTTGTCCGCATTATAACCTCGGACACTTTCGGCAACCCCCTGTATGAAGTGCAGCCTCTTTTGCACCCGCTTTTGGTCGGCAGTCGTATCCCGTCAGAACTGACGATCCGGGACATGACCGGTCGTGTGCTGACGCTGGAAATTACGGATTTTGAAGTTAACCCGCCCATAAAAGAAACCGTGTTTCAGTTGACAGACAAGGGATCATGATAATTATAAGCTAAGTTTGTCAACAATAATCTCAAAGGAGATCAGATAAAATGATTCATGACAGTGTAGACAAAGCCCAAAAAAGCAGTGGCTGCCCTTCCCAGAGCAGCGCCAATGATTATGCCGCCCGCCAGAAAAAAGAAGATGAAATGATCCAGGCATCTCTTGCCAAAATCAAACATAAAATATTTGTTTTAAGCGGTAAAGGCGGTGTGGGTAAAAGCAGTGTGTCCGCAAACCTGGCCGCCAGCCTGTCCCGTAAAGGTTATCGGACCGGTCTGATGGATGTGGACGTTCACGGTCCGTCTATTGCCCAGATGATGGGTATCAAGGACATTCTGGATATTTCCGAAAATCATCTGCTGATCCCGAAACAGGTTACGGACAACCTGAAAGTGGTTTCCGTCCAGGCCCTGATGCAGGACAAGGATCAGGCCATCATCTGGCGCGGCCCTGCCAAAACCGGCATGATCCGCCAGTTCGTCAGCTCGGTGGAATGGGGGGAACTGGATTTCCTGGTCATCGACGCCCCTCCGGGCACCGGTGACGAGCCGCTCACCGTTGTCCAGACCATCCCCGAAGCCTTGGGTGTCATCGTGACTACGCCCCAGGAAGTGGCCTTGGCCGACATCCGCAAATCCATTTCTTTCTGCAAGACCGTTCGGCTCAAAACCCTGGGCATCGTGGAAAACATGGCCGGGTTCACCTGCCCTCACTGCCACAAGCCTATTGACCTGTTCAGCTCCGGCGGAGGCGAAAAAACCGCGAAAGCCCAGGGTTTGAATTTTCTGGGCTCGATCCCTTTTGACACCCAGGTGGTAATATCAGGAGACACGGGTGTGCCCATGATGCTCCAGAAAAAGGCAACGGAATTCACCATAGCCTTTGACAAAGTGGTGGACAATATTCTCAAGCAATTGTAAGCCCCTTTGAACGATTATTGTGAAAAAGCCAGGGAACTTAAAGCGCTTCTGAATCAAAGAGAGAAAGAACACCTTCGTCCCCTGGCCTGTTTCAGCAGAGATGCCCTTCGTCGACGTGATGAAGAGCGAACGGCCAACGATTACCGGCAGCCTTTTTCAGCCGACGCCGACCGAATTCTCAATTCCATGGCCTTTACCCGGTACAACGACAAGACCCAGGTTTTTTCGTTGATCCATAACGACCATCTCACCCACCGGGTCATCCATGTCCAACTGGTATCCAGAGTGGCTCGAACCATCGGTCGCTATCTGGGACTCAACGAAGACCTGATAGAGGCGGCCAGCCTGGGCCATGACATCGGTCATACGCCCTTCGGACACGACGGCGAACGATTCCTTTCCAAATTGACCCATGCCCACGGAGCCGGTTATTTCCACCACAACCTGCAAAGTATTCAGTTCCTTGACCGGATCGAAAAAAAAGGGCTGGGATGGAATCTGACCCTCCAGACCCTGGATGCCATTGTCTGCCATAACGGCGAAGTCCACTCCACCCGGCTGATACCCAGAAAAAAGCGATCCTTTGACGATTTTGACCGTCTGACAGCCGATCTGAGGCATCGGCCCGTGTGCAACGAGATCCCCATGACCCTGGAAGGATGTGTGGTGCGGATGGCGGACACCATCAGCTATATCGGCCGGGATCTGGAGGACGCCATACGGCTGAAGCTTCTATCCCGAGAGGATATTCCGAAAACCTGCGCCGAGGTGCTGGGCCGAACCAACGGCACCATTGTCTTCAATCTGGTGACCGACCTGATCACCCACAGTCTGGGCCAGCCGTTTGTCGGGTTTTCCGAAAAAATTTCCAACGCATTGAAAACCCTCAAGGAATTCAACTACGCACATATTTACAAAAATCCGGCCATTAAGCGGCACCTGGCATCCATCGAAGACATTTTCAACCTGCTGTTCGGAACCTATCTGGCGGATCTGGAAAAAGGAAACAGGGAATCCATGATTTTTACGGATTTTCTGTCCGGCATGGACCCGTCTTATCCGGATCGGCATTCCCATGCGGAAATCGTCCGGGACTACATCTCGGGCATGACGGATTCCTATCTCATCCGTCAGGTCCCGGAGGGGATGCGGCCCCAAAGCGTGGAGCATGTTTGAGAACCGCACCTACCGGAAGCTGCACCGGAAAAAAGGTCTGATCTCCTTTGACATCACGGTCAAAGAAACCAATCTGAACATCCAGGCCCGGACCGATTTGAGGGATACGGCGATGAAAGCCGCCATGGCCTGCCGGAACATGATCGAAACCTATATCGGATTCTGCCCGGAATTCGCCACGTCCCTGATTCCCCTGGAGCCGATGTTTCCAGGGCCGCCCGTAATCACGGCCATGCTCGAGGCGGGCCGTCTGGCAGGGGTGGGGCCCATGGCCGCCGTGGCCGGGGCCGTGGCGGAATTCACCGGGAAAGCACTGCTGGAACAGAGTTCTGAAGTGGTGGTGGAAAACGGTGGGGATATTTTTATCCGATCCGAAACGGAAACCGTTTTCAGTATTTATGCCGGCCCTTCCTCGCCTTTCAGCATGACCACCGGAATACGGATTTACCGGAAAGACGCGCCATACGGCCTTTGCACCTCCTCCGGAACCATCGGTCACTCGAAAAGCTTCGGTCGGGCCGATGCCGTCACCGTGCTGTCGCACGATTGTTCCCTGGCCGACGCGGCCGCCACCGGTATCGCCAACCGAATCCAATCCGGGCGGGACATCCAGCCGGCGCTGAAGTCCGGAAAAACCATTCCCGGCGTCCAGGGAATCGTAATCATGATCGGAGACAAACTCGGCCTGTGGGGCGAATTGGAGCTGATCCCTCTCACATCCTGACGACCCGTCAATAAAGCTTGCCCACCTTTTTTTCCACGGCTTCCACAATCGCGCCTTCCAGCAGCAGGTCCTTTACTGCGGCAATGTCCGATGACAAAAGCCGGTCTTCCTTCCTATACCCCACCCTGCCGCGAATGACCTCATAGGCGGCCAGGGTTCCGTCACCGGCTTTCAGGTTGGTGAACAGATCCATGGCCTGGGCCGCGCACAAAAGCTCGATGGCGATGACATCCTCTGCGTTGGCCACGATGTCCCGACATTTACGGGCCGCGATCGCGCCCATGGACACATGGTCCTCCTTGTTGGCCGACGTGGGGATGGAATCCACGGATGCTGGGTGGGCCAGGACCTTGTTCTCGGAAACCAGGGCCGCAGCCGCGTACTGAGCGATCATGAACCCGGAATTCAGGCCTCCGTCTTCCACCAGAAAGGCCGGCAGGCCGGAGAGCTGAGGATTGACAAGGCGCTCGATGCGGCGCTCAGAGATATTGGCCAGCTCGGCGATGGCGATTCCCAGAAAATCGCAGGCCAGGGCCAGAGGCTGACCGTGGAAATTGCCGCCGGACAGAAATTCCTCGGATTCGGTAAAAATCAACGGGTTTTCAGTGGATGCATTCATCTCCACCCGAATCACGTTTTCCACATATCCGAAGGCGTCCCAGGAAGCTCCGTGAACCTGGGGGGAGCATCGCAACGTATAGGCGTCCTGAACTCTGGAACAATCATGGTGGGAGGAAATGATCTCGGAATTGGCCGTGATCCGCAGCATATTGTCCGCGGCCAGAACCTGCCCTTTGTGGGGTCTGGCCAGATGGATCCGGGGGTCAAATGCCGTCCGGGTACCCATGAGGGTTTCCAGGCTCATGCCGGCCGCGATGTCCGCATGCTTGCACAAGTTCAGGGCGTCGTGGAGGGCCAGACAACCCAGGGCGATCATGAGCTGGGTTCCGTTGATCAGGGCGATCCCTTCCCCGGCCGCCAGCTCCAGTGGTTTGATCTTCTTTTTTTTCAGGGCCTTGGCCCCGGTCACGCGGCGGCCGTCCACAAACGCCTCGCCTTCTCCGATCAAAACCAGGGACAAATGGGCCATGGGCACCAGATCTCCGCTGGCGCCCACCGATCCTTTTTCCGGAACGACGGGCACGATCCCGTTGTTCAGAAGACCGGCCAGTGTTTCAATGGTTTCCAGCCTCAACCCGGAATTGCCCCGGCAGAAATCATTGATACGCAGAGCCATCATAGCCCGGACCACATCCGCATCGAGGCATCGGCCGACACCGGCGGCATGGCTGAAAAGGATATTTTTCTGAAGGGCCCGGGTATCCTCATAGGATATGGTTACATTGGAAAGCGCCCCGAACCCGGTGGTCACCCCGTAGATGCGTTCTCCTTTTTCGACCCATAGCTCGATGAGCCGACGGGCTTTGTGAATCCGATCTTCGGATTCGGATGAGATGGCCACGCCCGCGCCTTGCCGGGCGATCCGGACCAGGTCGGTCAGTTCGAGCCCTTCTCCGTGCAATACAATGATTTCTTCCATGGCCGGCCTTTTCCGTTCAATGGCTTGACACAGTGTGTATGCTTGTATACACAGGTAAGTAGCCAATCCAAAACCAAAAGTCAAGCCGACAGGGAGGAATCATGGAAGATAGAGAAGCGCTGATCAAGAGTCTTCACATCGGATGCGGGGCGGCCCGCCCGGTCAAGGCCCCCGGGGGCCCGAAACGTCACTGCAAAGGATGGTACCAGGAAGCGGCCCTGCGCATGCTGTGCAACAATCTGGATCCGGACAACGGCGAAAATCCGGACCAGCTCATCGTTTACGGGGGCCTCGGCAAAGCGGCCCGGAACTGGGCCTGTTTCGACGCCATTGTCCTCGCCCTCCTGGACCTGGAAAACGACGAAACCCTTCTAATTCAATCCGGCAAGCCCGTAGGCGTCATCAAAACCCATGAAACCGCCCCCCGGGTTCTCATCGCCAATGCCAACATCGTTCCCCAATGGGCCGACTGGTCGTATTTTCACGAGCTGGACCGCAAGGGATTGATGATGTACGGCCAGATGACGGCCGGATCATGGATCTACATCGGCACCCAGGGCATCCTCCAGGGCACCTATGAAACCTTTGCGGCCCTGGGTCGAAAACACTTTGGATCGGACCTCAAAGGGAAAATCACGGTCACGGCCGGACTCGGCGGCATGGGCGGAGCGCAGCCCCTGGCCGTTACCATGGCCGGAGGCGTGGCCGTGTGCGTGGAGATCAACCCATCGCGCATTGCCAAACGCCTTGCAAAACGCTACCTGGATGTCGAGGCCGCCACCCTGGACCAGGCCCTGGCCCTGGCCCGCCAGGCGGCCCAGGACGAAAAGCCTCTTTCCATAGGCCTTTGCGCCAATATCTGCGACATCTTGCCGGCCATGCTCCGAAAAGGTTTCGTGCCGGACGTGATCACGGACCAGACCAGCGCCCATGACGAGCTCAATGGATATTTTCCCCAGGGACTGTCCTTTGAAAACGCCCTGAAACTGAGGCAATCCGATCCCGAAACTTACAAGGACCGGGCCCTGACCTCCATGGCCGGCCATGTGCGAGCCATCCTGGAAATGAAAGACCGGGGGGCCGTGGCCTTTGACTACGGCAACAACCTGAGGACCCAGGCCATGAAACGCGGGGTGAAAAACGCCATGGACTATCCCGGATTCGTGCCCGCCTATATCCGGGAATTGTTTTGTGAAGGCGAAGGACCTTTTCGATGGGTCGCACTGTCCGGCGATCCCGAAGACATCCGGGTCACGGACCGGGAGCTGATCCGGCTGTTTCCTAAAAAAACCCGGATGGTCAACTGGCTGACCATGGCTGAAACCAAAATCGAACACATGGGGCTTCCGGCCCGGATCTGCTGGCTGGGATACGGGGAACGGGAAAAAGCCGGCAAACTGTTCAACGACCTGGTCCGCGACAAAAAGGTGCAGGCCCCCATCGTCATCGGCCGGGATCACCTGGACTGCGGGTCCGTCGCCTCTCCCTACCGGGAGACGGAGGCCATGAAGGACGGGTCCGATGCCGTTGCGGACTGGGCTTTGCTCAACTGCATGACCAGCGTGGCTTCGGGCGCTGCCTGGACCTCTTTCCACGACGGCGGGGGAGTGGGTATCGGTTACGCCCTCCATGCCGGACAGGTGACCGTGGCCGACGGCACCCCGGAATCGGAAAAACGGGTCACCGCGGTATTGCGAAACGATCCGGCCATGGGCATCATCCGGCACGCCGACGCCGGATATGAAACGGCCGTCCGGGTGGCTTCACACAGAGGCGTGAAACTACCCATGATCAATATGTATGGAAATCCGTCATGACGTTTCAAACGCTTGCGTTTCCGGATGCCGTAGATCTTCTGCTCGTAAACGGCCATGTGGCGTCGATGGCCGATCCGTCCCTGTCCCTGATCGAGTACGGGGCCGTGGCCGTCAACGGGCCGTCCATCGCATGGGTGGGCCGGGATAAAGATTTGCCCCGGGGATATGAATCCCGGTGTCGGACCCTCATGGACTGCAACGGTCAATGGATCCTGCCCGGATTTGTGGACTGCCACACCCATCTGATCTGGGCCGGGTCAAGGTCCCGGGAATTCGAACTGCGGCTTCAGGGATCTTCCTATGAAGACATCGCACGGTCAGGGGGCGGTATCCAGTCAACGGTTCGGGCCACACGTAAGGCTTCTTCGGACGAATTATTCCACTTGGCGTCCAACCGGATCGAAATGATGATGAATCACGGCGTGACAACCCTGGAAATCAAATCCGGATACGGCCTGGACCTGGAAACCGAACTCAGGCTCCTGGAAGTGGCCAGTCGCCTCGGCAAGGCTTTTGCCCTGCACATCGAACCCACTTTTCTCGGGGCCCACGCCCTGCCCCCGGAATTTGCCGGCGACCGTGACGCTTACATCGATCTGGTCACCCAGGTGATGCTACCGGCTGTCAGGGATCAGGGCATTGCCACAGCCGTCGACGTGTTCTGTGAACGCATCGCATTTTCCAGGGACCAGACAGGGAAAGTGTTCAAGGCCGCTAGGGATCTGGGCCTCCATATCAAACTCCACGCCGAGCAATTGTCGAATTCAAACGGTGCGGCCCTGGCCGCTCAAATGGGCGCCTTGTCCTGCGACCACCTGGAATATCTGTCCCTTTCCGGAGCCAAGCGGATGGCGCGTCACGGCACAGTCGCCGTGATGTTGCCCGGAGCCTTTTATTATCTTGGGCAGACCCGGAAACCGCCCATCCGGACCTTTCGGGATCTTGGCATTCCCATGGCTGTTTCCACGGATCTGAACCCCGGTTCCAGCCCCGTATTCGCCATGCCCCCGGCGCTCAACATGGCCTGCGTCCTGTTCGGCCTGACTTGCGAGGAAGCCCTTCTGGGAGCTACTCTGAACGCGGCCGCAGCCCTGGGTCTCGACGGAATCAAGGGCAGCATAGAACCTGGAAAAGACGCTGATCTGGTTTTCTGGGACATCGATCATCCCCGGGATCTCTGCTATGCCATGGGGCACGGGCCGGCAGAAAAAGTGATGATAAAAGGGGATATTTCAAGCTATCAAATCAAACTATCAAAAAATCAAAATTTAATTTAATTTCAGTTAGTTATTAATTTTAACGTAAATTTTTAATTTTATATTTGATTTTATTTTAAATTAGATTTATGATCCAACCATTCAGCAGGGACAACAACCGAATATGGGTTTATAAGGTGAGCTATGAATAAAATTGAAGAAGTGAGCAGCACCCTGGCGCCGGGCAGTTATTTTTTCACCGGTAACGAAGCCGCGGCCGAAGGCGCTCTGGCCGCTGGGTGCCGCTATTATGCGGGCTATCCCATCACCCCTTCCAGTGAAATCATGGAGCGGATGGCCCACCGCCTGAAGGATGTCTCCGGTGTATTCATGCAGATGGAAGACGAAATCGCATCCATCTGTTCCGTGATCGGCGCATCCTGGTCAGGTGCCAAGGCTATGACGGCCACGTCCGGTCCGGGATTCAGCCTTATGCAGGAAGCCATCGGCTATGGGGTGTTTACGGAAACCCCGCTAGTGATTGTGGACATCCAGCGGGCCGGCCCCTGCACGGGTCAGGCCACCAAAGTGGGCGCCGGAGATCTGATGCAGGCCAAATGGGGCTCCCATGGGGATTACCAGATCATCGCCCTCTCTCCCTGGTCGGTTCAGGAAATGTATGACCAGACGGTTCAGGCCTTCAATATGGCCGAACGATACCGGGTGCCGGTGTTCGTCATGAGCGACGAGGCCGTGGGCCATCTGCGGGAACGCATGGACATTCCCCCCGCGCTGAAAGTCACCCATCGCTGGAAAAAAAGCGGAGCCGCTCCCTTCGGCACCGAGGCCGAAGACGGGGTGCCGCCCATGCCGGCGTTTGGAGAAGGGGAAAGCATCACCGTCACCGGCTCCACCCACAATGAATTCGGGGTCCGCAAAACCGACGACCCCGTGGTGCAGGAGCGTCTGGTGGGCCGGATCAACCAAAAAATTCTCAACCACAGGCAGGACATCGTCCAGACGGAATCGTTTCATGCCGAAGATGCGGATGTGGTCGTGGTGGCCTATGGGTTCACGGCCCGAAGCGCACTTTTTGCGGTGGATCATTTGCGCAAATCCGGCAAAAACGTGGGTATGCTGCGACTGAAAACCATCTGGCCCTTCTGTGACCATTTGATCCAGAGCCTGGGCCGGCAGGGCAAAACCCTTTTCGTGCCGGAAATGAATTCCGGACAGATGTTCGGAGAAATCCGGAAATATGCCGATTGCGACGTCATCGGCTTTCATCAGACCAACGGCCGGATCATTCACCCCAGTCAAATCACGGCGCAATTAGAAAGGATTTTATAATGTCAAGGGATCTTGAAGCCTATCTGAGGCAGGAAGTCCAATCCACTCCTTTTTGCCCGGGCTGCGGGCACGGCATCCTGATGAACATCATTCTCCGGACCATTGCCGATCTCCAATGGGATATGAAAGATATTCTGTTCGTGTCCGGCATCGGATGCGCGGCCTGGATACCCAGTCCGCACTTCAACGGGGATACCCTCCACACCCTTCACGGACGCGCTATCGCCTTTGCCACAGGCGCCAAAATGGCCAATCCCCGGCTCAAGGTCATCGTGATCTCCGGTGACGGGGACCTGACCTCCATCGGCGGGAACCATTTGATCCATGCGGCCCGCCGCAATACCCATATGACCGTTATCTGCGCCAACAACATGATCTACGGCATGACGGGAGGACAGGTCGCCTCCACTTCCCCTTTGGGCACCATCACGGCGACCACCGGCCAGGGCAACCCCTACCGGCCCTTTGATCTCTGCCGTCTCGTGTCGGGCGCCGGAGCCGAATACACGGCCCGGTACAGTGTAACCCAGCCCCTGGCCCTGATGGCCGCCATCAAAAAAGCCCTGAACATGGAGGGATTTACCTTTATCGAAGCTCTTTCCCCCTGCCCCACCCAGTTCGGCCGGCGCAACCGGGCCGATTCGTCGGTACACATGCTCCGGTCCCTGATGGAAACCTGCATCACCCGGGAACAGGCTGCGGAGATGGACGGAACCGCATTGCAGAACAAGATCATCACAGGAGAATTCAACCATGAGTAAAGTCAGACAAGTCCGATTGATCGGGTTCGGCGGACAGGGCGTGGTGCTGGCCGGAACCCTGCTGGCCCATGCCGCGATCAGGGACGGCCGATGGGTGGCGGGTTCGAGCGCTTACGGGGCTCAGGCACGGGGCGGCACAGCCCGGTACGATGTGATTGTGGCCGAAGACCCCATCAAATTCCCCCACATGATCAGCACGGATATCCTGATCGCATTTTCCCAGAAAGCCTATGACGAATCCCTCAGCCAATTGTCGCCAAAGGGGGCAGGTATCATTTACGACAGTCTCCTGGTCAGCCCCAAAGATCTGCCAGGCGTCCGTCAAGTGGGGGTACCGGCCACCGATCGGGCTTTGAAAGACCTTAACAACAAGCAGACCGCCAATATGGTCATGCTGGCCGCGGCGGCCGTTCTGACCGGCCTGACCACCCAGGAGTCCCTGATGGAAGCCCTTGCGGAAAATACGGCTCCCCGCTTTCTGGACATCAATCGAGAGGCCCTGGCCCTGGGACGACGGATCGGACTGGACATCCAAACCACTACATCATTTTAACCCCATCAATGAGGAAGAGTGTTTTCTATGGCTGTTGAAGGAAGAACCCACAAACCCGTTGTCGATTTTGAACGATGCAGCACCTGCGGGGTCTGCATGGATGCCTGTCCGGCTGAACACATGCCGGAGATGCGCAGGGAAGACAGCATGCGCGCAAGAATCTACGATTCCCTGGATACGAACGTTCATTTAAAAGAAACCGAAGATCCGCATCCGCCCAAATGCCAGGGTGCCTGCCCCATTTCACAGGATATTCGCGGTTATATCCGTCTGATCGCACGGAAAAAATACCGGGAGGCTCTGGAACTGATCCGGGCCACCAACCCGCTGCCCTCCATCTGCGGGCATATCTGCCATCACCCCTGCGAATCGGCCTGCGTCCGCAACCGCCTGGATGAGGCCCTGTCCATCCGTTCGTTGAAACGATTTGCCGCAAAAGCCGCAGGGGATATGATCACGCCCGAAGAATCGACTCCCGACAAAAGTCACAGAGTGGCGATCATCGGATCCGGACCGGCCGGACTGACCGCCGGTTATGATCTGGCCCGCAAAGGATATGCCGTGGACATCATCGAATCCCACGACCGGGCGGGCGGACTTCCGGCCTGGGCCATCCCGGACTTCCGGCTGCCGAGGGAGCTTCTGAACAAAGACATTGATTTTATCCGCGGGACCGGGGTGAATATCCGCACCGGCATCACCTTCGGCCGTGACCTGACCCTTTCCGATCTCAAAAATCAGGGCTTTTCCGCCGTGATCCTCGCCACCGGCACCCAGAAAGGTCTGAAACTGAATTTCAAGGATGAAGGCCGGATCCAGGGATATTGGGAATGCCTTGATTTTCTGCGCCGGGCATCGGACGGTGACCAAATGGATATCGGAAACCGGGTGATCGTTGTGGGCGGCGGCAACGCGGCCATGGACTCGGCCCGTTGCGCGGTCAGGCAGGGAGCCTCGGAGGTGATCGTCATCTACCGTCGGGGCCAGGCGGAGATGTCCGCAGACCCGGAGGAAGTTCAAGCAGCTCTGGAAGACGGGGTCCATATCCGATACAATACCATGCCTTTGCAATTCACCACCCAGTCAAATCGACTCACCGGCCTTGACTGCGCCCGGACCGAACCGGTCGCCGCCGATGACCGGAACCGGCCCGTTCCGGTCCGGATTCAGGGCTCGGACTTTCATATGGCGGCTGATACCGTGATATCGGCTCTGGGACAGAAACCCGACCTGGAAAGTCTGAGCAGGGCATGGGGGCAGGGGGTTCAGTTCCTGCCGGACGGCCGGGATCTGACCACCAATCTGGATGGGGTCTTTACGGCCGGAGATTTTGCCCATGGGTCCTCCACGGTTGTGGAAGCCATGGCCGGGGGCCGCAAGGCGGCTGAAAAAGTGGATGCATATTTATCCCGTTTAGGGTAAAAGAATTTCGAGGATTTAACAATGACAAACAACGTATCCCCCATTTTGCCCAAAGCATGTACGTTTGAACCCGCCGACCGCGTTGGTTCGGCGACGGGACAAGGGCTGGATGAAACAGAGGCCGTTCAGGAAGCCCGGCGATGCCTGGGAAACCATTTCTGCCAGAGTTGCGATCTGTGCCGTCTGGTCTGCCCTGAACTGTGCATCACCCGGAATTCCGCCAGCGGCCGGATCGAAATCGATCTGGACTACTGCAAAGGATGCGGTATCTGTGCCTTCATCTGCCCGAAAAACGCCATACGGATGGAAAGGGACGAATAGACACGGAAGATTCCATGAAAATCCTGAACCCCCCGGATCACGGCGATTACCACCTGCATTCCGCCACTCTGTCCGATGGAATGAACACTCTGGACGAGATCGTGATTCAGGCCGGTAGCCTGAACTACCTGGAAATCGCCGTCACCGATCACAATCAGGCCTACATGGACGGACACGGGTTCAAAATCCACACCCATTACAGCATTATTCACGCCGGCCGCTGGCAAAACATCCACAACCCGGTGCGGGTCATTTTCGGTGTGGAAGCCGATCTTCTCAATGAAGACGGGGATATCTGCCGGCATATCCAGGGATATGAACCCGAATTCGTGATTTTGTCCGCCCATGCCAAGATTTACGCCGGTCGCCTGGAAGCCGTCAAAACCGCTTATCTGAAAGCCATTCAAAGATATGGGCCGGCCATCCGCATGCTGGGCCATCTGTGCAGCCGGCAGTTTGCCGATGCTTTAAGCCTTGACGACATCACCGAAATCGTTGAGGCCGCCAACAGGGCAGGTATCGCCCTGGAACTCGATTGCGCCAATCTGGTCAATGCAAAAACCAGCCTGCCCCACTTGAATTCCCTGCTTTCCTGCTGCCGGTCTCTGTATGTGAACAGTGACGCCCACACCCTTCATGAATTCAGGACACTGAGAAAAGAAGGGTTCCAATACCTCAAAACCCGGGGATTCGGATAGGAAGGGGGGATATGCGTGTTTACGCCGTGGCCGACATTCACGGAAAGATCGACCGGATAGAGGCCGTCCGAACCGTCATCCGCAAGGAATCCCCCGATCTGCTGGTCATTGCAGGAGACATGTGCCGATTCCTGTCCCCTAACAATATCCTGACCCGACTGACCGGCTTGGATATCCCCATTTTCTGCGTCCGAGGCAATTCCGACCCGGGACGGTTGACTGACCTGATCGGAAACCACAGGCAAATGACCCTTCTGGATCCCGAACCGATTCAATTCGAGGGAATGCGGTTCGCTGGACTCAATGGAACCATCCCCCTGCCCTTTGTGTCCAAGGTCGGGCTCAATGAATCCCGGCTTTTCCGGGAAACGGCCCGATACATGACCCCGAACACCATCCTGGTGGTTCATCCGCCGCCCAGGGGAATTCGGGACAGGGTGGGGGGCCGTTTCAGCGCCGGCAGTTTTCATCTGCGACAATTTGTTGAAAAACACACCCCCCTGATGGTATTATGCGGTCACATTCATGAGCAGGCGGGTTTCCAGTATTTGAATCGCACACTGGTCGTCAACTGCGCCATGAATCGGCAATACCTGGGTGCCATCATCGATTGCGACGCAAAAGGCCTTTCCGGAGTGACAATGGTGGAAAATGAAAATATTCGCAAACGCATTCAAATCAGCGCAAATACATAAAACAGAACAGGGGGAGCAGCCATGTGTGAATCCAACGTATATTTAAAAAATGACCGGGGGGAAGAACTGATCATGGAAAATGTCGCCGCCATAACCCCGTCGGGGGACGGCACTTTTCTCTTGAAAGGACTTTTAGGCGAGAGAATGGAAGTCAAAGCCGTGATCGAAGACATTAACCTCATGGGACATAGAATAATCTTAAAAGCCTTGTAATGGCCGTTTTTTTTGACTATCTGACGGCCGTTGCCCAAGCGAACCGACTGGGCAACGGCCGTCGCCTTGAATGGCTCTTTCATTGCGGCATGCTGTTTGCCGGCAAGGACAAATGGTGGGGGGATTTCGGCCTTCGATCCACAGTTCACGAAGGTATCGACATCACCTATTTCAGAGCACGGCCCGACGATCTGCAATGGTTTCACGCCGGGATCCGGATACCGGCCATGGAAGACGGCCGGGTCATCAACATCTGCAACGATTTTCTGGGCCGGACGCTTGTGATCGAACCCCTTGGGGCCGAATCCTTCAAATCCAGGATTGTACACGCCTATGCCCACATTCTGCCGGAGGGCCATATCAGGCCGGGCCGGTTAATCCAGCGTCATGAGATCATCGCCGGTGTCTGTGACACCCGGAAAAATCCCGCGCTCCTTCCCCATCTGCATTTTTCCTGCTTTGAACTGGACAGGCGGCATTCGCCTGAAACTCTGAACTGGTCGTTATTTACAACCCATCCGGACGTCAACCGGATTCATCCGCTCTTTCTCTGAGCGCTCCGGATCATGGAATCGTTCATCTGCGGACAAAAACCTGGCCGGCACTCGATGAAAAGAAGAATTGAAAAAAATACGAATTTAATCTATGATCACCCAAACTTAAGGCTTCACAGAACCGGCATTGGTATCACTATCGAAAACCTTAAACAAAAGGGAGTGGATAAATGAAAACCGTTCAATATATTTTCTTATTTTTGATCCTGGGATTGCTCGGCATCCTGATCTACCAGAATCCAGTTTATTTCATGACGGCCTCCGCACTGAATCTGGATCTCAAAATCAGCGACTGGAACTGGATCTCCCCTCCACTTCCAAACATTGTGTATCTGAGCGTTTGTTTTCTGGTGGGACTGATGATGGCCGGATTCAAAGGTTTTTTGTCCGGTTTCAAACTGAAAAAAGAGATCAGGAAAAAAGAATCGGCCATTGCCGCTCTCGAGGGACAGATTCAATCATTGAAAACCGAACTGGACGTTTTCAAACATGACCCATACATCAAAAAGGAAATCGAAAAAACAACCGAACATGCCGTGGAAACCACCGAAGCCACCCAGCAGGAACCCACTGTGCCTGAAAATCCTAAAGACTGATTCCCGTCAGGCTCCCGATAATCGGCCTTCATCAGACAGCGCATGACCGAAAAAAAAAATACGCCCATGATGGATCAGTATCTGGCCATCAAAAACGCCTATCCGGACGCGATCCTGTTTTACCGGATGGGGGATTTTTACGAAATGTTCCTCGAGGACGCCGTCAAAGCCGCCGCCATCCTTGAGATCGCCCTGACCTCCCGGAACAAGAACGACGAAGACCCCGTACCCATGTGCGGGGTCCCGTTTCGATCCGCCGATCACTATATTGCCAGACTCATTGAAAACGGTTGCAAGGTGGCCGTGTGCGAACAAATGGAAGACGCGTCCCTTGCCAAAGGACTGGTCCGGCGGGAGGTCGTTCGGGTCGTCACTCCGGGGATGATACTCAACGAAGAGCTTCTGGACAAATCCCGCCATAATTTTCTCCTGGCTCTGGCCGGAACCCGGGATGCAGCCGGTATCGCCTATCTGGATATTTCCACGGGAACTTTCAAAACCCTTGAATTGCCGGCTCGTCACGCCAAAATACCGCCCCGGCTCCTGGACGAAGCGGTAAAAGTAGACCCAAAGGAAATTCTTCTGCCCCGGAGTTTTGAAAAAAACCCTTCGTTCAAAAACCTTCTCAACGTTTTTCAGGGGCGGCAGATCACGTATCTGGACAATCACTGTTTTCATCCGGAAGCGGCCAGAGAAAGGCTATTGCATCAATTCGGCACCCAAAGCCTGGAAGGGTTCGGCCTTGAGGGCATGAAGGCCGCCATTGCAGCCGCCGGAGCCGTTCTGACCTATGTCCGGGAAACCCAGCTTCGGGAAACCTCCCATATATTTCAGATCGCCGCCCATGATATCAGCCGGTTTCTGATCATTGACGACAGGTCCTGCAAAAACCTGGAGCTTCTGACCAATCTCCAGACCCAGGACAGAAAAGGATCCCTGGTTCACATCCTGGACCAGACCGTGACGGCTATGGGCTCACGGTTGATCCGCAACTGGATCCGCTATCCCCTGATGGACACAGAGAGCATCCAGCGCCGCCTGGATGCGGTTGAAGAATTGATCCGATCCTCCCACATCCACCAACTGCTCGTCAACCATCTGAAATCCGTTTATGATCTGGAACGTCTCGGCAGCAGAATTTCCATGGGCCAGGGAAACGCCCGGGATATGATCGCACTGAGGCTTTCACTGAAACGCCTGCCCCCTGTTTTCAAGGAGCTGGCCTTGTTTGACAGTGAGCTTCTGAACGGTAGCCTGCTGGAAGGACGCGATACCATGCTGGCCGACCTGACGGCCCTGGCCGACCTTATCGAAACCGCCATCCGGGAAGATGCGCCCCAGGTGCTGAACGAAGGCGGACTTATCAATGACGGATTCAGCCCCGAGCTGGACGAACTCCTGGCGATTTCCAGGGACGGGAAATCCTGGATCGCCCGGGCCGAATCCGAAGAACGCGAAAAGACCAGGCTCTCATCCCTGAAAATACGCTACAATAAAGTTTTCGGGTATTTTATCGAGGTCTCAAAGGTCCAAGCCGGCTCGGTTCCCGCCCACTATATACGAAAGCAGACCCTGGTCAATGCCGAGCGATTCATTACGGAAGACATGAAAACCGTCGAATCCACCATCCTTAATGCCCAGGACAGAAGAAACGCCCTGGAATACGAAATCTTCAAAACCATACGGGACAGAGTGGTCGAAAAATCCTCCCTGATCATGAAAGCGGCTGAATTCATAGCCGTTGTGGACGTCCTGCAGGGCCTTGCCCGGGCAGCCTCCGAAAACAATTACACCAGGCCCGAAATCAACGAAGACGATGTCATCATGATACAGGACGGGAGGCATCCGGTTGTAGAAAAAATGATACAGGGAGAGCGGTTTGTCCCCAATTCCATTCGCATGGACAACCGCGAGAATCAGATCCTTCTCATTACCGGGCCCAATATGGCGGGCAAATCAACGATCCTGCGCCAGACAGCCCTGACCGTTCTCATGACCCAGATGGGATCTTTCGTTCCGGCGACAGGCGCATCCATTGCCGTTACTGACCGTATTTTCACCCGAATCGGCGCCCTGGACAATCTGTCATCGGGTCAGAGCACTTTTATGGTGGAAATGGAGGAGACCGCCAACATCGTCAATAACGCCACCCAAAAGAGCCTTGTCATCCTGGATGAGATCGGACGGGGCACCAGCACCTATGACGGGATGAGCATCGCCTGGGCCGTAGCCGAATATCTTCATGATCTGGACGGTATCGGGGTGAAAACCCTCTTTGCCACCCATTATCATGAGCTGACCAGACTGGAGGAACTCAAACCCAGAATAAAAAATTTCAACATCGCAGTCAAAGAATTCAACGAACATATCATTTTCCTGAGACAACTGGTTCCCGGCGGCACCAACAAGAGTTACGGAATTCAGGTCGCACGCCTGGCCGGCGTACCCGAAAAGGTCATCCGCATTGCCGGGCGTGTGCTGTCCGGTATCGAGAAAACCAACGCCGTTGCAAGAACTGATATACCGATCGATTCTGAGCCTGTTCGGGGAAAAAAGAAAAAACGGATTTTGGATTCTCAGATGGAATTGTTTGCCGATAATGACGTTTCGATAAAAAAAGAGTTGGAAAAGATCGACATTTCAAGTATGACTCCCCTGGAAGCCATGAATTTTTTAAATGCGTTAAAGCAGAAAGCATTGAATTCGACATGCGCATGATTCAGCCATTCATACGGACCCTGTTCATAAACCTGATACTTCTGTGCATGCTTTCGGGCTTTCCGACCGGCGCGCTCGCAGACGTCGCCAAAGATCAATACCTTAAAGCGGACAGTTGTTATAAAAAACTGAGACACTCCGATTCTATCAAAACGAAAGAGGCTGAGTGGCTCAGCTGCATTTCTCTTTACGAAAACATCGCCCGGCTGTATCCGGACAGCTCATGGTCCCCGGCCGGCATGTATCAGGCGGCCCAGCTGTACATCAAACTGAGCGAACTGTCCGGCCGCAAAACCTTTGAAAAACAGGCCGCCGATCTTCTGGCCCGGCTGCGCAACAAATATCCGGACAGTGCTTACAGTGGGAAGGCCAAAACCCTTCTCAAGACTCTGGATACAACAGCGGCCGCCTCTCGTCCCAATGCCAAAGTATCTAAAAAACAACTGACACGCAAAGAGATTCTGCCGACTCCGAACGAACCGGTTCAGAAGCTTGAAGACAACCAGCCGGAACCGGAAAAAACCGTTGAAACAACAGAGGAAAAACAAGTTGCCGGGGAAACCCGGACGTCCCAGGCCCCTTTGGATGAGACGGCGACCGTACCCGAGTCTGAGCCGCCCCTTTTGCCTTCTCCTTTGCCTTCCGGTGACGGTGTGGTAACCGACCTGAGGTTCTGGTCCAACCCGGAATACACCCGTATCGTGGTCAATGTAGATCATGACCGCCCCTATACCCACCGGCTGCTGAACAAGGACCCCGATATCAATATGCCTTTTCAGCGCCTTTATGTGGATGTCGAGCAGACCAAACTGGGCAAAAACGTCCCTGACCATACTCCCATCAATGACAATCTCCTGAAACAAGCCAGGGCCGGTCAGTTTCTTCCGCACACCGTCCGGGTGGTGGTGGATATCAAATCTTTTGAAAATTACAAGATCTTTTCCCTGAAAGACCCGTTCAGAATCGTGATTGATGTATGGGGAAAAGGAGGCAATGGGGATACTCCGGCATCGACCCCTCCGTCTCAAACGGTTGAATCCGTCCAAATTCCGTCTAGAGAACGCGATGCCAGGGTTACCACAGATAATCTACAATCATCCGACATTGCCCGCCAGCTGGCCCTGGGTGTTCGAAAAATAGTGATCGATCCGGGGCATGGCGGATCAGATCCGGGAGCACCCGGTTATTACAAAGATCAATGGGAAAAAGACATTGTTCTGAAAATTTCTCACAAACTGGCCCAGGTACTCAAGGAAAGACTGAATTGCACCGTTTTGCTGACCCGTTCGGACGACAGGAAACTGACTCTTGAGGAACGAACCGCCATAGCCAACACCAAACGGGCGGATCTGTTCATTTCTCTTCACTGCAACGCCGCTAAAAACAAAAACCTCAGAGGCATCGAAACCTATTTCCTGAACCTGGCCACCGACAGTCAGGCCATCGCCGTTGCCGCCAGGGAAAACGCGACATCGGAAAAAAATATTTCCGACCTGGACTACATCCTGAGTGATCTGATGAAACATGCCAAAATCGAAGAATCCACACGTCTAGCCAACATCGTTCACAAGTCCTTTGTAACCGCAATGAAATCCAAATACTCGGATATAAATGATCTGGGTGTCAAGCAAGCGCCCTTCTATGTTCTTCTGGGCGCAAGAATGCCCTCCATTTTAATTGAAACTTCTTTTATCAGCAACCCGGTCGAAGGCAAGCGCCTCATGGACGACTCCTATCAGAAGGCCATTGCCCTTGCCATTGCCGATGGAATCACGAAATATATTGATACAACCAATCCCAAACTATTATAACCTCAGAAAAGGAGAGAAAACCCATGTCTTTTGAAAACATTATCCTCGATGTGAAAGGCTCCATCGCAACCTTGCTCTATAATCGTCCAAAAGCATTGAACGCCTTGAACAACGCCCTTTTTGACGAATTGGACCAAGCCCTTGACCAGATCCGGGACAATCAGGACATCCGCGTGGTGATATTTACCGGCGCCGGCGACAAAGCTTTCGTGGCCGGAGCGGATATCGCGGAACTGGAAAAGATGAACCCGCTCGAAGCCAAAACCTTTTCCCGCAAAGGGCAGAAAGTATTTTCAAAAATCGAGGCGCTCCCGATTCCCGCCATTGCAGCAGTCAACGGCTTCGCCTTGGGTGGAGGGTCAGAGGCAGCCCTGGCCTGTGATTTTATATATGCGTCCGAAAAAGCGGTTTTCGGTCTGCCTGAAATCACTCTGGGCCTGATTCCCGGGTTCGGCGGAACCCAGAGGCTGGCCAGACTGGTTGGCCCCAACCTGGCTCGGGAAATGGTGTTTACCGGTCAGATGATCAAGGCTCAGGATGCATTGGCCTACGGTATCGTCAACAAAATATGCGCGCCGGACAAATTGATGGAAGAAACCCTCAAAACGGCCGAAATAATCGCCTCCAGAGGGAAAGTAGCCCTGCGCTCGGCAAAGGAAGTCATCTTGAACGGACTTAACACGGATCTGGAAACCGGTTGCCGGATCGAAAACGATGTCTTTGGCCTGACCATGGCCAGTGAAGATGCCAAGGAAGGCACCCGGGCTTTTCTTGAAAAACGGAAACCGGTCTTCCAGGGAAAGCGCTATTAATGTTTGAAACCAGACAGAAGTGAAGGGAGACACGAAATGTATGCCGAACAGATATCCATATTTGTTGAAAACAAAGAAGGGCGTCTTGCGGAAGTCACTGGCATTCTGAGCAACGCCGGAGTCAATATCAGAGCATTATCTCTTGCCGATACAACGGATTTCGGAGTTCTCAGGATGGTGGTCAACGACACGCCCAAAGCGGAAAAAGCCCTTACTCAGGAAGGGTTCAAGGTGGGCATCACCAAAGTCATCGCCGTGGAAGTTCAGGACGAACCCGGCGGATTGAACCGCATTCTTACCCCGCTCAGCGACAATGAAGTCAATGTGGAATACATGTACGCATTTTCCAGCTCCCGGATCAAAAATGCCGTCATGATTTTCCGGTTTGACGATCCGGACAAAGCGTTGCGGATACTGGAACAAAACCATATCCGGGTGATACCGGGCGATGAAATTTACAGGCTTTGACAGTCTTCTTAAAATAGGAAGGGCCGTGAGAATCGTCTCGTTCCGAGTGGCGTGTTCGAGCGCCCTTCCACGGCTCTCCGGCTTCCACGGTGAACCAAGCTAAGGGAGTTTGCGGTGATCCTCGGTCACTTTTTTAACCAATTCTCTATAATCGACCGAAGCGGTCGAGCCCGGAGCGAATTCGAAAATGGATTTTCCATAGGAAGGGGCTTCGCTCAGGCTTTCACAGTAACGAATCGGAGTACACACATATTCGGGATATAATTTCTTAAGCTGGTTATAAATGGCTTCCGGTCCTTTGATGCGAGAATCCATAAAGGTGGGGACGATGTATTTTAAAACCACTTCTTTTCGATATTTCTGAATGGAACCCAGACTTTTCATGAATTCGGCCAGGCC
Source organism: uncultured Desulfobacula sp. (assembly GCA_964593855.1). Lineage (GTDB taxonomy): Bacteria > Desulfobacterota > Desulfobacteria > Desulfobacterales > Desulfobacteraceae > Desulfobacula. The sequence continues at coordinate 24,821 of CAZQIX010000009.1, forward strand.
TTGCAACGGCATGACTTCAAGGGCCACTGGAACAAGCACCTCAGTGGCATAGAACAGTACATTGACAATGAGCTGGTCCCATCCGGGCGCAGTATCGATGATAACATAATCATATCTATGCTCCAAGGCTTTCATTGCCTCGGCCAGAGTCCACTCCGCGCCGAAACTCTTACGATCGATGATTCGTTTCACACCAGCCAGAGATTTGCCTCCGGAAAGCAACCACAGGTTTTTCCGTGCCCGGATGATGCACTCTTCCGGTGACAGCTCTTTGGTCAGGAGTTCGGTCAGGCCCGCTCTGGGTTTTTGTCCCAGCACGTAGGCGGATTGCCCTTGGGTGTCCGTATCCACGAGAAGGACCCTGTATCCGGCAAGTGCCAGCCCCGCACTCAGGTTGACCGAAGTAGTGGTTTTACCGACCCCGCCCTTGCTCAGGGTGACGCAAATTCGACGAATATTCTGCCGGGTATCCGACGGCGCTTCTGATTCAGGCTCAATGAACTTGTCGAACTGTACCGGGAATTTATGTTCGCAGGATTTGCAACGCGCCGCAATATTTTTGCCGGCCGATGCTTCTTTAATCGCATCGATACTCACCTGATGCTTTTTCCCACATTTTGGACAGACGATAATGGCCACTCAACCTCCTTTTTGAATCCCTCCAAATTACATCCGCAGTGATATCAGCTGGTTATTATCATCAACACTCAGGGTTTCTCTAATGTTCATCGCCGACAAGCAGTTTTTCCTTCATCTCTTGTACAATCGACGAGATTCTGGCTGAGGCTTCGGAATCCGGATCAATCCATTGGATACCGTAATGCAGTTCACCCTTCGGATTTTTGGAGACATGAACAACCCTTCCCTTCAAGTTTTCAATCGTCAGATCGGAAAGGATCAATTCGCAATTTTCAAGCACTTGATCAATGGAAAAAATAGATTCATCTTTAATGGAAAGGCCTATCCCGCCTACACCGATGTCTTGAAGCGGATATCGATCATGGCCTATCTTTACGCACACATTCAGGCTGTTTTCAACAGGGATGCGAAATGACTGGCGAATAATGGCCGGGATGGCGGGATCTTCTTTTGCCTTGTCAAACTCTTTGGACGGAGAATTCATAAGGACCACCTTCCAGATTTCACAAAGATTTTAAATTCGGTCCCATAAGCTGTCAGACCACTCTTTGATACCTGAAAAATATAACAACAATGAAAACCCCAGGCAAGCAAAATCATCAACCACCCCAAAGATAAATTAAGGGGGAGAAAAACGCGACTGGTTCATCTCCCCCCTAAAATTCAATGAAAGGTCAATCTGTTCTGAGCAAACAGCTGTGCCTAGTGAGCACCCAATGCGCCCATGGCGCCTTCCAGTGCGGGATGGGCATACATCAGAATCAGAGCGACAACCAATGCGTAAATACAAAGGGATTCAATCATGGCGAGACCGATCAGCATGTTTACCTGGATTTTACCGGCTGCTTCAGGATTTCGAGATATACCGCTCATTGCTGCGGAAAGACCCAGGCCCTGACCGATGGAAGCACCAAAAGCCGCAATACCGATTGCAAGACCGGCTGCCCAAACACTACTCACAAGAAATTCCATTTTAAACACTCCTTATAAAAATTAATGGTATAAAATAAATAACGGGCTTCTTCCATTTCCCGTAAAAACGCCTGTTGTTAATGAGCCTCTTCTATCGCACCGGCTATGTACATGGTGGAAAGAAGGAAAAATACCAAGGCTTGCACCAGGGCCACGAACGTGCCCAGAGCCATGACCGGCAAAGGTGCCAGAAACATGCCGCCCAGAGTCAGCAGAATAATGGTAACCAGCTCATGACCGGCCATGTTTCCGAAAAGACGGAAGGTCAGCGAAAGCACCCGAGCGGTGTGGCCGATGATTTCAATGGGCAGGAAAAGCGGTATCATCGCCGGTATGGGGCCCAGAAAGTGTTTGATATATTTGGCTCCGTGCAGTTGGATACCGATCACATGACTCCAGCCGACGGCGATAAGGGCAAGGGCGAGAGTGGTATTGATATTGGCCGTCGGCGGGAAAAAAGCCGGAACCAGGCCCATGAGGTTGCCGAACAGAACAAAGATAAAAATCGTCAACACCAGAGGATACGATTTTCGGCCTTCGTCTCCCGTTATCGTGACCATGAATTCTTCAAGACCCGAAATAAGGACTTCAAATACATTCTGGGCTTTCTGGGGTACCATGGCAATGCTTTTGCCGCCCAACCAGCCGAAGAATATCAGGATGACCATTGCGAGCCACATGTAGGTCACATGGGGATTGTGAGCCGCCCATTCTTCCAGCCCGAACAGTCCGAACACCGAAGTAAGGATTAAATAGGGATGTTCCACTTTATACCGCCTCCTTGAAAAAGATTCTTGTTAACGCAAGCAATGTTGCCAGAAACATGCTGGCGACCACAACCGACAACCCGGCCAGAAGACCCAGCGGATGAACGATATGGTTTGATATCAGCAGGAAAATGATAAAGCCGCTGATTCCAAATCGAATATAATATTGGAAAAGGGCACCGCCGACAACCGAGCGCCCTTTTTCTGAAACTCTGTCCGGCCGGAAAACGGTTTTCAGCGTTTTTTTCAGAAGATGGAAGTTGACGGCGACGATCAGTCCGCCCAGAAGAATCCCCATTGCGAATCGGACAGGCATCGTCATGAAGCCGAACCCGACTCCCAGTATCAGTATCCACCAGTTTGAAGCCGTCACAAAATCAACTGTTCTCTGAATGTCCTGCATTTAATAACGCCTTCCCTTTTTCCCCGCCCTGACAATGTTGCTGAAACCCGCTGCGATGCCGAACGCAAGTCCGATAAACATCAGCACCGGATCCGTATCAAATTTTCCATCCAGCCAGCGACCCAGAAACAGGCCGATGAAAATCGAAAGTGCCACGGACATCCCGAGGCTGGCAAAATACCCGAGTTCTCTGAACAGCTTGCCGGTTTCCTTCTTCACCATAAGCCTTTTTCAACCTTTCACCGACCGTCAAAGATCAAATTATCTTGTGTGCAAATAGCACAAGCTGATTCTCAAGTCAATGTGAAAAAATGATTGAAACGGTTTGCGTTCAATCATTCCGGAATCGCCGGGGATCCCTTTTTAATGCGCCATCCATGGCAATCACGCTGGCGAAACGCCCGGTTTTTCCTTCCGCCCGGTATGAGTAAAACACTTCTGCATGACATCGGGTACAAAGCCCCATGGTCTCGATATGATGGGCCTGCACCCCCTTTGCCGTGAGTTGATCACGGCTCATGGCCCAGAAATCGAAATAATCACGATCTTCAGCTTTATAGGTCCATAAATGCCTGGGGATTTCCTTTCGATAATGTTTGAACTCCGCACAGCACGGCCCCAAGGATGGGGAAATCCCGGCCAGTATAGCCTCGGGCCGGCAGCTGAAAACCGAAACCATCAGGTCCACGGCGCGGCCGACGATATCTACGACACTGCCCCGCCATCCGGAATGAACATTGGCGATGACTTTCTTTTCGGGCTCATACATCATGACGGACTGACAATCCGCCGCCTGGATCACCAGACCCAGCCTTCCGATATCGGTGACCACGCCGTCGGCCGTATAGATATCTTGCTCGGGCGCAAACCTTTCCGACAGATCGTTGCCGTCTTGTTTTAAAATCTGTATGACGTCACCATGGACCTGGTTCAAATAAATCAAAGGAATCCCCCCCATTTCTTCTGCGAGGCGCCGTCGATTGCGTTGAACATTCAGAAATGAGTCTCCGGTCTTAAGGCCGATATTCAGAGAATCAAAGGGCTTTTCACTGCCGCCGCCCAACCTGGAGAAAACTCCGTGGACAAGGCCCGGTTCCTTTCCGAATACATCGAATGCATAGATGCGGACATCCATTGATGAAGCCTCAGGGGGGTTCATAATAAAGTCTGCCGATTCGTCGAATAATCTCCGTTGTAGAGATGCCGGGTTCCAGAGAAATGCGTTCGACCCGCCCCCCTCCGCTTTTGACGAAATCCCCGCCGACAATATCATTCTCGGACCAATCCGCCCCTTTGACCAGGATGTCCGGACATATGGTCTGAATCAGCCGCCCCGGATCGGGATCATCGAACAGTACCACGTGATCCACGCAAAAAAGAGCGGAAAGAAGACAGGCTCGGTGCTCCTGGCCGATGATCGGTCGACGGTCGCCCTTGATCCGTCGAACCGAACGATCTGAATTCAGACCCAGGACCAGAACGTCTCCTAGCTCTGCGGCCTTTGTCAGATATCGGACATGGCCGGCATGGAGGATATCGAAGCATCCGTTTGTGAATACGACGGTTTTACCTTCAGCCCGGTATTTCTCGGCCAGGCCCGCCACTTCAGGAAGGGTCAGTGTCTTATCCATATATATCCCGGCGTCGATCCGTCATACAGGGAATCAATGCCCGCGCGGATTGGATGAGTCCTGGGTCAATCTGCCCGATGACACACCCGTCTTCCCGATCTCCACGGGTCAGGGATTTGCCCATGGGATCCACGATCATGGAAAGGCCCGGGAATACCAGGCCATCTTCGACGCCCGTCCGGTTGGCGCAGATCATAAATAGCTGGTTTTCAATCGCTCTGGCCCGGATCAGTGTTTCCCAGTGATCTTTTCTGGCTTCAGGCCATTGAGCGCAGACCACGATCAGATCCGCTCCCTTAAGAAACAAGGAACGGGCCAGCTCGGGGAACCTCAGATCATAACAGATCATCAGTCCGACACGACCGAGACTCGTATCCACACAAACCACCCGATCCCCGGGGGTATAGTGGCGATGCTCCTCCGTCAGCCGGAATAGATGAAGCTTTCGATAAGACCCTTTCAGCTTCCCGTCATTGTCGATGAACACCAAGGTATTGAAAATGTGCCCGTTTTCCTGTTCCGGGAGGCTTCCCGCAATGGCCATACCATGGGATGAGGCCAGTGACGAAAGAGTTCCCAGAATTTCCGGCGTTTTTTTTGAATGGGCCTTCAATCGTTCATTGTCAAAGGAACAGGTGAACATCTCGGGCAGAACCGCCAACGATACCCCTTTTTTGGCAAGAAAATCAAGATACCCGCCTATTTTTTCCAGGTTGGATTCGATCCGGCCTTTTTCAACATCCACTTGGACCACGCCGGCTTTAAATGTATGTATCATTCATGCCCCTTTTGGTCTTGAATGGGTAAAATACAGTGCCGTCCCTGGATCGTCAATCTTTTTATCCATCTCGAACCGAACCATGCGGCAGGCATCTGAATGCATGCCCGGGACCGCCCTTTATCATTATCCATGGGAATGAGCCGACAACTTTTCCAAAGTTCTTTTCTTCTCATCAGAGGTCATGAAGCTGGCTTCGAAACTGTTTTCCGCCAATTGTATAGCCTGCTGCTTGTCCATCCCAAGGGCATCGTGCAGGGCAATGAAATTTTCATTGAGATATCCGCCGAAATAAGCCGGATCATCTGAATTGACTGTCACTTTCACTCCTTTTGCCAGCAGGTCGAGGATATTATGGGACCCCATATGGTCAAACACCCGGAGCTTGACATTGGACAGGGGACAGACGGTCAGGGGGATTTGATCACGGATCAGACGGGCCACCAGATCAGGGTCTTCCACGCAGCGGACACCGTGATCGATGCGCCTTGCCTTCAAACCGTCCAGGGCTTGCCGGATATATTCCGGAGGGCCTTCTTCTCCGGCGTGGGCCACGGCAAGCAACCCCTCTTTGTCCGCCTTTTCAAACACCCGCTGGAAAGGATCGGGCGGAAAACCCAGTTCTGACGAATCCAGCCCGACACCGATGATTTCTTTTTTGTAAAACAGGGCTTGGTCGAGGGTTTTCATGGCCGCTACCGGACCCAGGTGCCGCAGGAAACACAAAATCAGAAAACTGCTGATGTTCAGGGCCTGCCGTCCCTGATGCATTGCTCGTCGGATCCCGGCAATCACGGTTTCAAATTCGATACCTCGGTCGGTGTGGGTCTGGGGATCGAAAAAAATCTCCGTATGAATGATGTTCTGAAACCGGCATCGTTCCAGATAGGCCCATGTCAGATCGTAAAAATCCTGTTCGGTTTGCAGCACTGCGGCCCCCTGGTAATAGATATCCAGGAAAGACTGGAGATTTGAAAATTGATAAGCAGCCCGGATATCCTCTTCACCGGCGTAAGGAAGCCGTATCCGGTTTCGACGGGCGATCCTGAACATAAGATCGGGTTCAAGGGAGCCTTCAATATGAATGTGAAGTTCTGCCTTGGGCATTGCTTTCAAAAATGAAATCATTTTCCCCCTTTCATGATGCCTGCGATGTCAACCGCCCGTTCGACCAGCATGGCCCCGGATTTTAAACCGGATTCATCTTCGAGGATACCCGTCCGGATTTTTTTGTCGAAAACACCTTGGCCGTTCCGGCTAGAAACAGCCGATGCCCCCAGAGGACTGATGGAATGGTGGCAGCCCACCGGCAGCATATCCAGATTATAAAACACGAACATGTGGGACAGGTGGGTGGTTTCAAATCCTCCGTGCCTTTTCCATGCCACGGCGGCACTGATACCGATCTTGTTTTTCATCTTTCCGCCGGTGATGTTGCCGAATATAAAAACCCGCATTCTGTCCGTCAGCGCAGCCATGCGGGAATTCATCCGCATATGGTATACCGGGCTGGACAAAAGAACGATATCCGCCTGTTCAAGAGATTCAAAGATGGACTGGGCATCGTCTTCCAGGACACAGTACCGTCCCGGCTTCTGTTTGCCGATACAGGCATTGCAGTGAGTACACGCTTCGATTTTGAGCCGGGACAAATGGAAATTTTCAACGGCACACCCTTTCCGGATAGCGGTGTCCACCATATGGGCTGTCAGGAGTTCATTGTTTCCGTCCTGGATAGGGCTGGACGATATGGCAACCAGTTTGATCATGGGCTCCTCCCTAAAATATTATATTGGTTCTATCCGTTTGAATCACTTGACTTTTCAGTCCTCTTTGGTTAGTTTGCAAGATTGAGGGCCAAGGATCTTCAAGCAAACAATCACCCTCATTTTAAAGGACTCCATTCGATTTTGGAAGCTAAATTCCTTGGATGTCTTTTGAATGAATTGCATAAGGAGAACATTCATGACACAAACTGTTTCTTTTCTGAAAGGAAAACATATACTGGCCGTTGACGATGAATGGGATGTCATTGAAACCATTCAGGAAATTCTGGACAACGCAAAAGTGGACGTCGCCCAGGATTATGATACGGCATCGGAAAAAATACTTCAGACCCGGTATGATCTCGCCATTCTGGATATCATGGGGGTAAACGGTATCAAGCTGCTGGAGGAATGTGTGGAAAGAGACATTCCGGCAATCATGCTGACCGCCAACGCCATGAATCCGGAATCCCTGATGGAATCCATCAAGAAAGGGGCGGTTTCCTACCTGTCCAAAGAGCATTTAAGCGAGCTGGACACTTTAATCAATGAACTGATGGGGGAACAAAGCAAGGGCAAACCCGCCTGGAAACTTCTGTTTGAAAAGCTGGGAGGCCATTTCAATCAGCGGTTCGGGAAAGGATGGAAAGACGGCAACAAGGATTTCTGGAACGATTTTGAAAAGAATTGGCAGGTTTCGAGGGGTATTCAGGAAAGGGTCCGGCACAACAAGGATATCATCAACAAAGGTATTTAACCCCTCTCTTTCTATCCATTCATAATCATTAATTATAAAAGGGGCCGGAATTCTAAAGGCGAACGTCTTTAGAATTCCGGCCCCTTTTTATCATCAGGCGTGATATCCCAGCAATCGCGGCAGCAACAGCACCACATCCGGGAAATAGGTCAAAAAGAAGAGAACGGCAATCTGAATCAGCAGGAAAGGCAATACGGATCGGGTGACGAAAATGATATCCCGTTTCGCCATGGCCCCGGTGATGAACAAACTGACCCCCATGGGCGGCGTGCAATAGCCGATGGCCAGGTTCACCGTCATGATCAACCCGAAATGCATGGGATCCACATTGAAGGGTCCCAGCAGGGGAACGAAGACCGGCCCCAGAATCAGGGTGGCGGATATGATATCCATGAACATGCCGATGATGAGCAGCAGGATATTCATGACCAGGAGAAAAACGATGGGCGAACTGATGCTGCCCACCACCAGTTCCGCCACCCTGTTGGGAATGTTCTCAAAGGTCATGTAACGGCCGAAACAGCTGGCCGATGCCACGATGAGAAGCAATGTGGCGCTGGTAACGGCTGAACTGACAGTAATGTTTTTGACATCCCAGAAATTCATGGACCGGTAGACCAACAGCTCCACAATGAAAGCGTACACGCAGGCCACGACAGCCGCCTCGTTTGCCGTGAACATGCCGGAAAAGATTCCGCCGAAAATGATGACGATCAACATAAGAGCCCAGAAACCTTCTTTCAGGATCTTGAACAGCTGATTGAAATCCGGTGCCGGCAAGCGGTTGATGTCTTCCCGTTTTCTGTAAAGAATAAAGGTATACAGACACACGCAGCCGATGATGATAAATCCCGGAATGAATCCTGTGATGAACAGTCCTTCAAGAGAGACATTGCTGATCATGGAATAAAAGATCATGCTGATGCTGGGAGGAATGATGACCCCCAGGTTGGGCGAGGTCGTCATCAATCCCAGGGAATAATCTTCGTCATATCCGTTTTTCAAAAGGGCCGGAATCATGAATCCGCCCAGTGCGACCACGGTAGCCACCGTCGAACCTGAAATCGCGCCGAAAAGGCCACAGCCGATGACGCCTGCCATTCCCAGCCCTCCCGGCAGCCAACTGACCAGGGCGTTGGCCAGATTGATCAGCTTTTCTACGGTTTTTCCCTTGCTCATGATATTGCCGCAAAGGATGAAGAACAGAACCACCACCAGCGAAAAGTTATCCAGGCTTCTGAACAGGGTCTGGGCCATCAGGGCCAAGGGCATATCCAGAAAAAACATAAACCCGAAAGCAGCTGTAAGGAACAGGCTCAGAAAGACCGGGATATACGTAGCCAGGAAACCCAGGAGAATACATAAAATAATCAAATCGTTAAGATGCATGACGGTCCTTTTTTAACTTGATCGGATCGATCGGAAATCCTGAATCATGACCTGAATGATCCTTATGAACATCAGAACACCCATGATAGGCATAATCGAGTAGATAATCACCAGCGGGATCTCCATGCAAACGGTTTTCTGGTGCGTGTTGTATTGCAGGACTGTCATCTGGTAACCATAATAGACCATCATATAGGCGAAAAAGAGCATGAGCAGGTTGGAAAAAAACGTCAAGCCCGGTTTAAGCCTGGGAAAAATCTGCACAATGGCGTCGATCCGGATCATCGCCCCCTGTTTGACGGCGACACTGGCCCCCACAAAGGTCGAATAAATGATTACGATACGAACCAGTTCTTCGCTCCAGGCAAGGGTATAGTTGAATCCATATCGCAGTACCACATTGGCAAACAGGGAGAGCAACCCCGCCATGACAATGACGAATAAAGCCCATTCCTCAATGCCGGTCATCACCGTGTCACATTTTTTTAAGATTTTCCCAAGCATAAACCGAGTCCTGTGTGTTTAAGTTGTCATAAAGCTCAATCGACGGTTAGTCTGCCAGAAATGCCCGGACTTCTTCCAGGTAATTGGCGGGTTTGTATTTGTCATTGGGATACAGTTTGTTGATTTCCGACGCATAGGTATCATAGACGATCTGGCTCTGCTGTTTCAAAGTCGCCATGTCTTCGTCCGACAATTTGAAAAACTCGACCCCGGCCTGGGTCTTGGCGGCTTCAATCTGGTCAAGCTCCCACTGGGGGGTTTTTTTCCGGTTTTCTGCGGCCACATCGTGGACGGTCTGAATAAATGTCTGCCTCAGATCTTCCGGCAGGCTGTTCAGCCACTGGGTGTTGAAGATCCAGATAAAAAGGCCCTGGGCATAATTGATCTGGGTAAAAAATTTGGCATCTTCGAATTTCTTGGTCAGGTAGCATACGGCCAGGGTATGGTCCAGGCCGGTGATCACTCCCTGTTTCAATGCCACGGGCACATCCGGCCACGGCATGGGAACCGGGTTGATGCCCCACCCTTTGTAAGTCAGCTGGTTGACGGCCGCTTCGGCGATCCTGAATTTCACTTTTTTGGTGTCTGCCAGGGTGCGGACGGGGATGGTGGTGGCCCAGCCGTAATTTCCATAGCCCGTGATATCCAGACCGGTTATGCCCTGATGGTCCATGGCCATCAGAAAATGATCGAACAGGGCTTTGTTGGCGATGAATTTATCCAGTTTCTCAAAGGAGTCAATCAGGAAAGGCAGGTTGGCGATACCGAACCTGGGTCCCAGGTTGGTGGAAGCCACCGAGCTTACGCTCATGCCCTGAACGGCTCCCATCTGGAGCATGTTCAGAACTTCGACTTCCCCGCCGAGAATGGAAAGCGGCTTATAGTCCAGATAAATCTGCCCGTTGGTCCGTTCCCAGAGCTCATCGCGGATTTCAAAACCGGCCATGGTGCCGACCAGCGCGGGGGTAGACACATTGGACACGACACATTTGTATTTTGCCCCCTTGGGATCAAACTTCGGCGCCCATTTGGCCAGTGGATCTTCCTTTGCAGAGACCGGGGAGATCAGCATGAATGACCCAACCATTAAAACAAGCAGTGATACCCAAAACCTTTTCAGCGTCATAACTTAGTTCCTTTCCTTTTATTAAGTTTTATTATTGTGGTCTCGGCCCTTGAGGAACCGAGACCCGTTTCAACTTTTTGGAATCCAACTAATCGTCACTTCAGCGGTCGCGCTCAACAGTAGCCTATGTGCAGTTCAAACGGATGTCAAGCAAAACAGCTCAGTTTTTATCTAATCGAGTTTTTTGAAAGCCTCCTTTCTGCCCGTGTATTTTTCCCGAAGCTGAGGCTTCATAAGCTTTCCGGTAGGATTTCGGGGGACTTTATCAAAAATGACTTTTCTCGGGACTTTATAAAGAGACAATCTGGATTTGGCGAACTCAATCACCTGTTCCTCAGTCAACTGTTTGCCTTCCTTGAGCTGAACAACGGCAAGAACGATTTCCACCAGTCGATCATCCGGATATCCAATACAGGCGACATCGTCAATATCGGGATGATTCATCAGAGCGTCTTCGATCTCAACCGGGAATATGTTTTCGCCGCCGGAGGTAACCATGTCCTTCATCCGGTCAACAATATAGAAATAACCGTCCCGATCCGTCCTCAACAGATCGCCGGTATAAAGCCATCCTTTTTTGATGGTTTCGGCCGTTTTTTCAGGATTTGAAAAATATTCCCGCATCAGCCGCGGTGTTCTGAAAATGAGTTCCCCTACCTCTCCGGGCGGCAATTCGTTGCCCGTGGGACCGACGATTCTGGCTTCCACCCCAAAGGTGGGTTTGCCGATGGAGCCGGGTTTCTGCAGGACATCTTCCGGGTACAGGTTGAAAGTGCCGCCGCCGCCGCCTTCGGTAATCCCGTAAATATTGGATACCTTGCACGGCAGTTTTTCCACCAGAAGCTTCATGATGTCGAAGGGAACGGGCTGGGCTCCGATTTCCATATATTTCCAGGATGAGAGGTCATAGTCCTCCAGTTTGAAATCGCCTTTTGCGATGGCGTTCAAAATGGCGATGCCGATGGGCACGACAAACAGCACGTCCGTGCATTTTTCAGCATCAATGGCCTCGATTATCCATTTGGGATCCCTGAAGTCTTTTATGATCGTACCGGTGGCACCGGTGGCGTAGAAAGGCGCCCACAGAAACATGGTTCCGGAATGATACAACGGCAGGAAAATCAGGTAGTTGTCATCTTTCTGGACGAAATAGGTCATGCCGTTGCCGATGGCCGTGCTGTTCAGAGAAAAATGAGTATGCAATACCGGCTTAGGCTTTCCCGTAGTCCCGGAGGTAAACATCATGGCCAGGGAATGATCCCGGTCGACATCGACGACGGCATCGGACAGGTCATCGTATGCCTGAACGGTTCTAAAATCAATCATGCCTTCCGGCACCGTATCCCCGATACAGATGAAATGCTTGACTGTTGCCAGTTTTTTCCTGATGGGTTCCACCACCCTTGAAAATTCGGATCCGAAAAGAAAGACATCAGGATTGCAGACCTCGGCGGCGTAAAGGACATCACTGCTCTCAAACCGGAAGTTCAGCGGAACGACCACCGCCCCCAGCCGGATTATAGCATAGTAGGTGATGACCCATTCAAGGGAATTGTTCTGAAGATGCATGACGAAATCACCATGCTTGACCCCCAGTTCTTTGGCCAAAAAATTAGCCGTACGATTGATCTCGTCATTGAATTCCTTCCAGGTAAAGGCTCGCCTGCCACCCGTTGCCGGGGTTCTTTCGATCAGACAGACCTTGTCGGGAATATGCCGAGCATGAATTGAAGCGTAACCTGAATAGTTCAACGATGCCCTCCTTCAAATGGTTTGAAAATGATTTTGATGACTCGGTTCCGGTACTCAAAACCGTTACGTGGTTCACAGTTAACTGATTTTTATAAATCTAGAAATTAACTTTATCAAGCCCTTTTAACCGAAGAATCTGCCTGGCTTCGTCGGATGTCGCGGGTTCGAGGCTCATTTCCTTTGCCACCCGTTTCACCATGTTCACCTGGTCCGCGCTGGCCTTGGCCATGATTCCTTTGCCCGCGTAAACGGAATCCTCGAGCCCGACCCGGACGTTCTGGGCCCCCATGGCCATGGCCGTTGACGTGATGGGAATCTGGAACCTGCCGCCCGCGGCCACGGACCAGGTGAAATTGTCTTCTCCCAGCACTTCCTTTGCTTCGTCATGAATCAATACCAGATGTTTGACCGAAGGAACCATCCAGCCCACCATGGGACCGAACACGAACTGAAGATGAACCGGAGTTTTGAGCAGGTTTTCTTCAAGCAACCATTTGACATAGGAAATATGACCCAGTTCATAGATCTCGAGTTCCGGCTTGGTATCGATTTCCAGGAATGTTCTGGCATAAATCAGGTCGTCGTTGAAGGTCGGCCGGAAGGTGACGTTTTTGCACAGCTCCAGGTAATCCTTTTCCCAGGCATATTTGTATTCCTTGAAACGGCCGGCGATCTGAAAGATCCCGAAATTAAAAGGCGCTGGATCAAATGAACACATTTCCGGTTTCAACTGTTTGATGGGGATCAGTTTCTCTTCCGTGGTCTGGTTCATTCCGCCCCCTGTGGTGGGCAAAAGGATCATGCTGCACCGGGCCTTGATCTTGCTGCAGACTTCCATGAACAGGGCCGGGTCGGAAACAGGAAGGCCGTTTTCAGGATTGCGGACATGAATGTGCGCAATGGCGGCCCCCGCTTCATGGGCCTTGACCGCATCTTCCACAATCTGATCCGGGGTGATGGGAAGATAGTCACTCATGGTCGGAATATGGACGGATCCTGTGATGGCGGCGGTAATGATGATTTTGTTATCCATTGATTTGCTTCTCCTGTTGATTTTTTGATTTTCTAAATACCGTATTCTTCATTCAGATCAAGGATAAACATCTTTTTCTCCTTGACGTTGTCGATGACAAAAGACGATTTGATAACCTGAATACCTTCGATCTGGGTCAGTTTCCGGTTCATGAATTCGCCGTACGCCTTGATATCTTTGGCAATCACTTTGAGGACAAAATCATTGGCCCCGGCAATCTGATAACACTCGATCACCTCCTCCAGCTCAATGAATTTTTCTTTGATGGCCGCGACGGACGACAAACGGCTCAGGCTCAGGCCGATACTCACCATGGCCATGATGGAGAACCCTATTTTCTCGGGGTTCAGCACAGCCGTAAAATGGGAGATAACCCCCGCGAGCTCGAGCCGTTTGACACGCTCAAGGGTTGCGGGGGCGGATATCCCGACGATCTTTGACAATTTCGAATTGGTTGTTTTGCCATTCTCTTGCAGGGTGTTTAAAATCTGTTTGTCAATCTTATCCAGAACCATTCATTTCCCTCTTTTCGGATATGCATGAACGAAACACTTCTACAAGAGCAAATGGCTGTACTTCTCTTTGATCAAGGGCAACAGGTCTTTCAGCGATTCATCAATCCTGCCCACCAGAAAATCAATATCGTTTTCCGTCATTGCCGTGGACAGAATGAACAAACCCCTGGGAATGGTGAACACCCCTTTGTTCAACAAAGACAGATGCAACAGCGCATGCAGTTTTTCTTCAGATCTGAGGACCTGCTCGGCCGTTGTGATGGGCTCGTTGAAAAAATGCAGATTCAGCAGAGATCCGATCTGGTTGGACTGTATATTCAGACCGTTGGTTTTGAAGGAGGCCAGAAGCCCTTCCTGAAATCTCGCTCCCAGTCCGTTGATATAGGTCACGGCCTTTTCGTCATATTTGGACATGGCCGCGAAGCCTGCCTGCATGACCGTTTCATAGCCGTTGAACGTCCCGGAATGATACAGGGGTTTATCCGTGTTTTCGTGGCAGTAGATATTCATGATCTCTTTTTTGCCGCCGAAAACACCGATGGGAAGACCGCCCCCCACCACTTTTCCGACCGTGGTCAGATCCGGCGTCACACCCCAGAGCTTCTGACATCCGCCGATATTTACACGAAAGGAAAAGATTTCGTCGAAGATCAGCAACACCTTATGATCAGCCGTGACTTTGCGCACATGCTCCAGGTATCCTTTTTTGGGCAGCACGACACCGCCGGCCCCGAGAAAGGGCTCCATGATGACAGCGGCCAGTTCCGAGGCGTTTTCCCCGACCCTTTGTTCAAGGGCGTCGAAGTCATTGAAGGTCACTTCCAGCATATCCTGGGTCATTCCCTTGGGAATGCCGGCGGTGATCACGTTTTTCTTGGTCGAGGCCGCCACGCTGTCATGGGTGCCGTGGAACCCGCCGACCATTTTCAGGATCTTGTCCCGGCCCGTATAGGCCCTGGCTGTCCTCATGGCAAACAGAGTGGCCTCGGTGCCTGAGTTCAGGAACCGGACCCGATCGAACCCCGGAACCCTTTCACAGAGCAAGCGCGCCAATTTATACTGACTTTCAGTGGGGCTGGAATACTGCGATCCCCGGGCGATTCCGTCCCGCACGGCCTTGACCACATCCGGATCCCCATGGCCGTGAACAATGGCCCCGTAGGCGTTGGTGACATCCAGCAGCTTGTGGCCTTCAGGTGAAAACACAAAGGCACCCTGTCCATATTCGATATGAATCGGATATGGTTTGAAATAACTCAGGCTTCGGGTGGCGCCGCCGGGAATATAGTGGATCATCCGTTCATGGCGCTCCCTGCAGACGGGAAACTTTTCCCGGTATGCGTCGGCTATCTTTTTTTCAATCTGCTCTTCAATCATGGTCCATCCTTAATTTGGATTGTTCTATTTTTCTTTTTTATGAACGATGATCAGCTCACCCACTTCTTTTTCCACTCTTTCGACGAATTCTCCGGATTCGATGCGTTTCTTCAATTCTTCCAGATCGTCGATATAAACCTTGTCATAGTCCATGTAGCCCAAGGTTTCCCTGACGGCCTTATGCATGATCTTGCCGGCGGGGCTCAGCTTTTCCGGTCCTCTCAAATCAGCGGCCTGAGCGGCGCAGAGCAGTTCGAAGGACAGAATGTGGTTGGTGTTCTCGACAATCTTGCGGGCTTTCCGGCCGGCAATCAGCCCGAAGCTGACAATGTCCTGGAAATCCGCTGTCGAGGTGATGGACTGGATGGACGCGGGAACGGCCAGGGTCCTGTTTTCAGCCACCAGAGAAGTGGTCATGAACTGGCCGCCCATAAGTCCCATGCGCACGCCGGTGTCTTCCTTGCACAGGAAGGGGGGCAGGCCGGTACTGTGAGGGGCGTCCATGAAGCGATCGATCCGCCGGTCGCTGACCACGCCTATGTTGACCATAGAGATACCCAGACAGTCCATGGCAAAGGAAATGGGCTGGCCGTGGAAATGCCCGTTATGGATGAAGGTGTCGTATTCCGTAAAAATCAAGGGGTTGTCGTTGCTGGAATTGAGTTCTCTGAGCAGCACTTCGTGCGCGTGGTTGACCGCTTCTTTTGTCGGCCCTACGAACTGAGGCGTACACCGGATGGAATAGGCGTCTTCAACCGGAATGTCCGCCACGGAAATACCCGTGTGTTTTTTGAGCACGGCCTGAAGTTTCAGTGAGAGCTCCTGTTCGTCGATGGCCAGCTCACTGCCGGTGAGCAGTTTGGTCAGGTTCATGGCCGTGGCATACTGGCCCGGATGGTATTTCTGTTCATGGACCCGAACGTCAAATGGATTGATGCGTCCCATCAGGTTCTCGATGGCAAACGCCGCGATGATATCGGAATTCTTGAGCGTGTTGGTGGCTTCCGTGATCACGGTACAGGCCAGGCCGACCATGGCGGAAGTGCCGTTGATCAGAGACAGGCCCTCCTTGGCATTCAGATGCATGAGCTTGACGCCGGCAGCGGCCATGGCTTCCTTGCCGGGAAGCACCTGACCTTTGTAACGGGCTTTCCACTCGCCGAACCCTACGGCCGCGATACAGCCCAAAGGCCCGAGGTCACCACTGGTGCCCAGGGATCCTTTTCGGGGAACCAAGGGGAACACATGTTTGTTGATCATGTCCAGGTATATCTTGAGATTGTCTTCCTTGATACCGGAATAGCCGCGGCAGAGAGAGTTGGCCCGGGCGATCATGAAAATGCGGACCAGTTCGTCTTCAAAGGGTTTGCCGACCTGGGTGGTAATACTCCGGACCAGGTTTTTCTGGAAGTCGTTATCCCTTTCCTTCGGTAGGAGGTGATCCACCAGACCGCCGCAACTGGTGTTGACGCCGTAAATGCACCGTTCCTCGTTGGCCCAGGTGTCCACCATTTTACGGCATTCGCGGATCTTGGGCCAGTTTTTCTCATCCACTTCGACTTTCATGGACATATCTTTTCCGGCCCTCATCAGTTCTTCTATCGTCAAGGTGTAACCATCGATAATGAGTGTGTTTTCTTTGATCGGCATAATTCCCTCCTAATGTTTGATAAGTATTGCGGGCATGGCATTGCCTGTTTATAAAAGAACTAATCAAATCCCCATTTCTTTGTCAAGCATTAATTTTAATATTATAAGGAAATTCTCGATTTTTTTATAACTATCGAAGGCTGAAAACCTGATTTCAATTTATTTTGTAAGCTAATTATCTCTGTTTGCCTTATTTTAATTTTAAATGGGTGAAGAAACCCATAAAGACGCAAAATCCCTACAGGAATGTCGCCGTAAGCGCCCTTCCCTTCGGTTTCACCGTGAATGTTCATGGATTCAGGCAGTCGACCGACTGCAGAAAAAGTCTATCCTCAACCCACCGTCATCATGTGGACCATATCGCCGTCATTCAGACGTTCGTTCATTCTCCGACCATAGTCCAGGTATCTGGTCATATTGACCACGACCCGGTATTCCATATCGATTTCATTGTTCTTATCCAGCAGAATCTTGTCCACTCCCGCACCGAATTTGGTTTTCAGGGCGTTCACCATATCTCTGAGGGTCGTTCCCTGAAACACGAAATCGATTTTTTTCTGCCGGTTCATGAGTTTATAAAGATCCGGTATTCCTTCAATCCTGAATTCTATTTTCATGATGATCATCCTTTTTATCTTTGATGTGAGACATGATGTATTCCGAAAGAGCCGTGATGGTCAGGCTCGGGTTCACGCCCAGATTGGCCGAAACCACGGAGCCGTCCGCCACATAAAGCCCTGGATAGTTGAACAGTTCGCCTTTGGACGAAACGACCCCCCGGGCGGAAGAATGACCCATACAACACCCACCCAGGATGTGGGCGGTGGTGGACAGGTTGAAAACAGCCTCGGGAAACGAACTCAAGGGGATTCCCTCCATTTTGACGGCCAGGCGACGAGCCGTTTCATTGGCAATGGGAATATACGTGGGGGATCGTTTAGAGTCTGCGGGAATCTCTGAATTCAGAGACCGACCCCCCAATCGCCACCACCGTTTTTTGTAGTTGAGCGTGAGCCGGTTATCATCGGTCTGCATGACCAGGAGCACTGACGTAGTGGACGCTTTGCCCAGAGGCCACAACAGTTTGACAAATAAAAAGGGTTGCGCGGCGATCCGCGACAGAAACCGTACCCCCCTCGGGACCCGGCCTCCGCCGTCGGACATGAGGGTGAGCAGATTTAAAAGTAAATCCGATCCTTTGTTGAATCGAACCACTTCAATATGAGTGGTCTCGTCCGGGTAGATTCCGGAAGTGATGGCCAGACCGTCGTTCCAGTTGACGCTTGAATCATGGGATCTGACCCCGATAAGGGTTTCCGAATTGGTTCTCACCCCATGGCCCAGCCGACCGGAAATACGGGGCAGAAGCCCTTTGGCCCTGCAAGATCCGAGAAGCCGGAGAGTCCCGAGAACCCCGCCCGCGAAAACGACACCCCGGGCCGTGTACCGTTTTTCCTTTTTGAATAAGCCGACCGTATTATGGGTGATCACCTCGTACCCGCCATGCACCGGCCGAACGCCGGTTACCATGGTTTCCGGAACGATCCTGGCACCCAGACGCCGGGCCAGATAAAGATAATTTTTGTCCAATGTGTTTTTGGCCCCTACCGGGCAGCCCACCATACAGGCACCGCAGAAGGTGCAACCGGTCCTGTCCGGCCCAAGCCCTTTGAAATAAGGATCTTTGACCTTTTTGTCCGGTTCGCCGAAAAACACCCCCACTTCATTTTGATGAAAAGTGTCTTTTCCGGTCATGTCCCGGCCTACCTCTTTGAGCAGGATGTCAGCCCTGCCCACCCTGGGACACAGACAGGCGCCCAGCATTTTCCGGGCGGTTTCATAATGGGGCTTCAAGGTTTTTTCAGGCCGGGGAAGGCACCAGTCAGGATTTTCGAATACCCGATCCGGCGGGGTGAGCAGCTGGTTGGCATAAACCAGACTTCCACCGCCCACCCCACCGCCATGCAGAATCATGACATGTCGCAACAGGGTCATCATCTGATATCCGTAGCATCCGAAAGCGGGAAGCCACATATATTTCCGGATATGCCAGTTTGTTTCCGGAAAATCCTGAGTCTTCCATTCCTTTCCTTTTTCAAGAACCCCGACGCGATATCCTTTTTCTGAAAGCCTCAGGGCGGACACACTGCCGCCGAACCCCGAACCGACAACGATATAATCGAAATCCATTTCCATTTTTACTCTTTCATCGCGCCCTGATACTCTTTCAGAACCGCTTTGAGTTTCCCCAGGCAGCCGGAATAAAAATGGTCGCAGTCGTCAATGACATGGTAGCTGGGAGATATACCCCAGCGATGAATATGACCGGCGATGAGACCCGGAGGCGCGATATCGTCATCAGCCCCGGTTATGATCAGTCCGGTGGACGGAAGGGTCTTTATCTCCTCAAAACTCATGAACCCCACGGGCGGAGAGACCATGATGTGATCCTGAACGTCCAACCCTTTTGAAACGACCCAGGCATTCATTCTGGCTCCGAATGAATATCCGGCCAGAATGATCTGCGGGTAACCGTTTTCTCTGAGCCACGCCACAACGGCCCGGACATCTTCCTGTTCGCCGCGGCCCTCGTCGAACCGGCCGGTGCTGTTTCCGGTGCCGCGAAAATTAAACCGCAGGGTGGTGAATCCTTTTTCAAAAAAGGCGTCCGCAATGGTTGTCACCACGGCATTGTCCATATTTCCACCATAGAGGGGATGAGGATGGGAAACCACAACCGCTCTGGGGGAGGTATTCGTATCCAGAACCGCTTCGAGCCGATTTTCTCCGGAAACCATGAAAACGTTTGAATCCGTCATACGCCATCCATTTTTGAATTCCAGGCATCAATTTGCTTGTCACCCGGGTTATTTTTCTGTAGGTTCTTCCTGTCGGCCGAAACCATATCAATATTATATAAAGGGAATCATTTTGAATATCAATTCAATAAAGGCTTTTATCGAAAAAACATGGGATGAATCCGCTGTCCCGGCTCTGATGGAATACATCCGCATTCCTGCCGTTTCCCCAGCCTTTGATCAGGACTGGGAAACCTCCCGGTTTCTGTGGGATGCGCTGACCCTGGCAAAAGACTGGGTTCTAACCATGGACTTGGACAACACGACCTGCCGCATTATTACCGAAAAAGACCGAACCCCCGTCCTGCTGATCGAAATCGAAGCTTCGAAGCCGGATCTGACAGATCTTGTTCTGTTATACGGACACCTGGACAAGCAGCCGCCCGCCACCGGATGGGATTCGGACAAGGGTCCATGGCAACCCGTGATTGTCAACGACCGACTCTACGGCAGGGGGGCGGCTGACGACGGATACGCGCTGTTCACGGCCGTGACAGCCATCAAGGCTCTCCAGACCCATCAAATTCCCCATGGCCGGTGCGTCATCCTCATCGAAACCTGTGAAGAAAGCGGCAGCAAAGACCTGGAACATTATCTCGGCACTCTGCAAGAATCCGTCGGAAGACCGGATCTCATCGTCTGCCTGGATTCCGGCTGCGGTGACTATGAACGGATGTGGATCACCACCTCTTTGCGGGGAAGCATCGTGGGCCGGCTGGAGGCACGCATTCTGACCCAGGATATTCATTCCGGCCTGTCCGGAATGGTGGCATCCAGCTTCAGGATCATTCGCAGGGTTCTGGACCGGATCGAAGATGCCACTACGGGCGAGCTCCTGATCCCAGAGCTCTATGGTCCGATTCCTGAAAACCGGATGAATGAGATTTGCCGAACGGCCGATTTTTTCAGGCACGATGGGTTTCCCCCCCTTCCCCTGGTCAAGGGAGCCATGCCCGTGTCTCGCGATCCGATTGAACTTTTGGTCAACAGCACCTGGAAGCCGTCATTGTCCTATATCGGGGCACAGGGTTTTCCTCCCTTGGAGAAAGCCTCCAACGCCATCCGGGAATCCACCCAGTTATTGTTGTCGTTCAGGACGCCGCCGAGGGTGGATACCGAGCCGGCTGCCGAGAAGATAAAAACCATTCTGGAAACAGACCCTCCTTACGGGTCCAGAGTCGCGTTTCATATCCTGAAACAGGGCAGAGGATGGGATATGCCGGATATGGGTCACGAACTGGAAACCAGAATTCATAAGGCATCATCCCATTGTTTCGGCCGGACTCCCGGTCACATGGGCGAAGGCGGGTCCATACCGTTCATGACCCTTCTTGAGCAAACCTTTCCCATGGCCCGGTTCCTGGTGACCGGAACCCTGGGGCCGAATTCCAACGCCCACGGACCCAACGAATCTCTGCACCTGACCTGTGTGAAAAGGCTGACCCAGGCACTGAGCCTGATTCTCGGCGATATTTGAAAGGAAATCGTCATGCCGTTGAATATCTGTCCCAATTGTTCAGAAAGACTCAAGGACAACAGATCCAAATGTCCCACATGCGGATATCTTCCTGAAACGCATCCAGGCCGGTCACCTGTTGTGATCGGCCTGGGCATCGCGTTGGTTTTGCTGATTGTCGTCAGCCTGGGCCTGTTGCTGCTGTAATCAGGAATCCGTTTGTTTTTTGGAGTATTTCAGGGCCGCCTTGATGAAATCCCTGAACAAGGGGTGAGGATTTCGGGGTTTGGACTTGAACTCCGGATGGAACTGACAGCCGAGATACCAGGGATGGTCCTTGAGCTCCACGATTTCCACCAGCTCGTGATCCGGGGACGTTCCGCTGATCACCAGTCCGGCCGCCACCAATTGATCTTTGTAAGCGTTGTTGAATTCAAAACGATGCCGGTGTCGCTCGGATATTTCCTCTTGTTTGTACGCCGCCATGGCCAAAGTATCGGGCACCAGCCTGCAGGGATAGGCCCCCAGACGCATAGTCCCGCCCTTGTCGGAAGTTTCGTCCCGCCGTTCGACCCGCCGGGTGTGCTCGTCGTACCACTCCTTCATCAGATAGATCACGGGATAGGGGGTATAGGGATCGAATTCCTCCCCGTTGGCGTCTTCCAGATTCAGGAGATTGCGGGCGATTTCGATGACCGCCATGTGCATGCCCAGACAGATGCCGAAATAGGGTACCTTATTCTCCCTGGCATATCTGGCGGCCAGGATTTTGCCTTCGATTCCCCTGGAGCCGAATCCACCCGGCACCAGAATCCCGTCACTTGCGGACAGGATTTGCTCTACGTTGGTTTCGGTCAGAGCGCCGGAATCCACATAGGTAAGATTCACCCGGGCATCATTGGCAATCCCGCCATGGGTCAAGGCCTCGTTCAGACTTTTATAGCTCTCCGTCAAATCCACGTATTTTCCCACGATGGCGATATCGACCGAAAACCGGGGATTTTTGATCCGATCGACCATTTCTTTCCAGTCGTCCAGCCGGGGGGCCCTCGCCCAGATATTCAGCTTCTTTAAAATCTTGTCTCCCAGGCCTTCCTGGTTATAAACCAGGGGTACCTCGTAAATGCAATCCACATCCTTGGCCGTGAACACTGCGTCCGAATCCACGTTGCAGAAGAGAGCGATCTTGTTTTTGATCTCCTGTGACAGATAGCTCTCCGTCCGGCACAACAGGATATCCGGTTGTATGCCGATGCTGCGCAGCTCCTTGACGCTGTGCTGGGTGGGCTTGGTCTTGACCTCGCAAGCGGTCTTGATATAAGGCACCAGGGTCAGATGGATATACAAGACGTTGCCGGCGCCTGCGTCCGCCTTGAACTGCCGGATGGCTTCCAGAAAAGGCAGGGATTCGATATCGCCTATGGTTCCGCCGATTTCGACAATGACAACGTCTGCCTGGTCGGACACCAGACAGATGCTCTGTTTGATTTCATCGGTGATATGGGGGATGACCTGAACGGTTCCGCCCAGGTACTCCCCCTTGCGTTCTTTGGTAATGACCTGATAGTAAATCTTGCCGGTGGTGAAATTGTTGTTCTTCCCCAGTTTGGCATTTGTAAAGCGTTCATAATGGCCCAGGTCAAGGTCGGTTTCCGCCCCGTCATCGGTAACGAACACTTCGCCGTGCTGAAACGGGTTCATGGTGCCGGGATCGACATTGATATAAGGATCCAGCTTTTGAATGGTTACGGTCAACCCTCTGCTTTCCAGAAGCATGCCGATGGCAGCCGATGCCAACCCCTTGCCCAGAGACGACAGAACCCCTCCGGTAACAAAAATGTACTTTGTATTCTGAGCCATTCTACCTCACTTAAAGACTATTTTCATGTCCGGGTTAAACGAACAGGTCTCTGGGAAACCGGGCGCCGTCCCCCAGTTTTTCCTCAATACGGATGAGTTGGTTGTATTTGGCGATTCGATCGCTCCTGGACATGGACCCGGTTTTGATCTGACCCGCGTTTACGCCAACGGCCAGATCCGCGATGAAAGCGTCTTCGGTTTCACCGGATCGATGGGAGACCACCGTTGTGTACCCTGATTCCTTGGCCATGTAGATGGTATCCAGGGTTTCGGTCACGGTTCCGATCTGGTTGAGCTTGATCAGAATGGAATTGCCGATTCCCTGTTCTATTCCTTTTCTGAAGATGTCCGGGTTGGTGACGAAAATATCATCCCCCACGATCTGGATGGAATTGCCCAGCCGTTCGGTCATGGTGGCCCAGGAATCCCAGTCGCCTTCGGCCAGCCCGTCTTCGATGGAATAAAGAGGGTATTTGTCGATCAGCGATTCATAATAATCAATGAGTTCGAGAGCGGACAAGCTCCGGTTTTCCGACTGGAAAATATATTTGCCGTCCTTGTAAAACTCAGAGGCGGCGGCATCCAGAGCAATGCCGATGTCCCGGCCCGGTCTGTAGCCGGCCGCTTCAATGGCGTTGAGAATGTATTCCAGCGCTTCTTCATTGGATTTGAGGTTGGGGGCGAACCCTCCTTCGTCTCCCACGGCCGTACTCAATCCTTCGCCTTTCAGAATTCCGGCCAGGTGATGAAATGTTTCCGCTCCCATGCGGATGGCTTCGGCAATGGATTCCGCTCCAAAGGGAAGAATCATGAATTCCTGGATGTCCAGATTGTTGGCCGCGTGAGCGCCGCCGTTGATCACGTTCATCATGGGCACCGGCAAAACCCTTGCGTTGATGCCTCCCAGATGCTGGAAAAGAGGTATCTCACATGCTTCGGCCGCAGCCCGGGCGGATGCCATGGATACGGCCAGAATAGCATTGGCGCCCAGTCTGGATTTGTTTTCCGTTCCATCAATATCGATCATGGTCCGATCCAGACCGGCCTGGTCCATGGCGTCATAACCGATGATTTCCGGTGCGATCACCTCGTTGACGTTGGCCACGGCATTCAACACCCCTTTCCCAAGAAAGCGGTTTTCCGATCGATCCCGCAGCTCCAGCGCTTCCCGGGTCCCCGTGGAAGCCCCGGAAGGAACGGCCGCCCTGCCCTTCGCCCCGCAGGCAAGGACCACATCCACTTCAATGGTGGGATTCCCCCGGGAATCCAGAATTTCTCTTGCCTTGACTTCAATTAGTTCCGTCATTTTCACCCCCTTGTGCTGATTGTATTGATTGCGTATGATTGATGGTCATTTATGCTCGATTCGACTGACCCGCTGCTTTGATGCCCCATTAATATCAACATCGTCCATGACATTCAAGGCCTGCCGCAAATTATTTCCCACAATCCGGCCCATCCATTTTCAAGGTCCGGGTTTTCACCCGGCCGGTAGATAAATCCTGGAGTACCACTTTCAGGTGAGTCGCACCGGGAACCCGATCCCATCCGAAGCGGCCGAAATTCATAATCCCCCCGTGCGCCACGGCCCGATCGTTATCAAAGGGGGAACCCGCCGACCCGAGACGGCGACCGGCAGCCGTCTGAGAGGCGACGATGCGTATCCGTCCCGGAGCGATCACCGGCCCATTGTTTTTGACAATAGCCGACCATTTCCAGGAACCGCTTCCTTCCTCCACAACCAGAAGTTGAAAAACCACCTCGATCCAATCTTTGGTCTGCAAGGCTTGGTTTTTGTGAACCGTATGCGCCGGGGCATTCGGCAAGACCGGTTGTCTGATGATCACCGGTTTGTGGGCAGACACTTCCGAACCGAATACCAGAAAAAAAATGAGGATTTGGACCGGATATCTTGCCATAGAGCCCTCCCTTACCGCAATCATCGAATTTTTCCGGGTTCGAAACAAGGATATAATAAAATGGGGCGGAACTGTCAAACAAAGACCGACCAAGGCGTTTTCTTAACCTTGACAAATAAAACCGTCTCTTATATTAGGAAAGTCGTGCCGATTTTTACACATCAGCTTAATGAACAATAAAGGAGCCATGAATGAACATTTTATTTTTCGGACCCAACGGAAGCGGCAAGGGAACCCAGGGAGCCATCCTGAAAGACAAATATAAAATTGCCCACATCGAATCCGGCGCTATTTTCCGTGAAAACATCAAAGGTGGAACCGAACTGGGCAAAAAAGCCAAAGAATATATCGACCGTGGGGACCTCGTGCCCGACGAAATCACCATTCCCATGATCCTGGACCGGATCCGCCAGGATGACTGCAAAGCCGGCTGGCTGCTGGACGGATTTCCACGGAACAAAGTCCAGGCGGAAAAACTGGACGCTTCCCTGAAAAAAGCGGGTATCAAACTCAACTACGTTATCGAAATGATTCTGGACCGTCAGATAGCCAAAAACCGAATCATGGGACGACGTTTGTGCGAGAATGACAACAACCACCCCAACAATATTTTCATTGACGCCATCAAACCCAACGGGGATAAATGCCGGGTCTGCGGCGGCGCTTTGAGCAAACGGAACGACGACCAGGATGAAGCAGCCATCGACAAACGCCATTCCATCTATTACGATACAGACACCGGGACACTGGCGTCGGCCTATTATTTTAGAGATATCGCCGGCAAAGACGGTTTCAAATACGTTACCCTGGCCGGTGAAAAAGACCTGAAATCCGTTACGGAAGAACTGATTTCAAAACTCTGATCGCCTCGATCGGGAGTTACCCCTCAACGCCTTTCCATGCCTTTGAATAAGTGGAAGGGCGTTACTTTTTACTTGCTTTTCACTTTCATGTTTGTTACAAGATTCGGTTATAAATATTTTTCCGATATTTAAATTCATTATGAAAGGGGCGGTGTTTTTTGAAGGAAATTGTAGTCAAGGTCATTGATAACGATGTTGAGCGTGCGCTGAGGATACTGAAGAAAAAAATTCAGAATGACGGCCTTTTCAAACGTCTTAAAGTGAAAAAACATTTTGAGAAGCCTTGCCAGTACAGGCGGCGCAAAATGAGAGAAGCCATGAGAAGACAACGGATTGCGGCCTCAAGATCACGCAGACGAAACGGTTAAACCACGTTAACGATTTTTGCAGCCCGGCATTTTTTACCAGAATTTGCCGGGTTTTTTTTGGATAATGGATACCATCTCTTATCAGGATTGCCTCAGCAGGATTTACAAACTGGGCCGTTTCGGCATCAAGCTGGAACTGGATACCATCTCCGATATATTGACCCGCCTGGAAAACCCGCATACGCGGTTTCGATCCGTGCATGTGGCCGGGACCAACGGAAAGGGATCCACGGCAACCTACATCGGTGCCGTCCTCCGGCAGGCGGGGTTTAAAACGGGGGTATACACCTCTCCCCATCTGGTCCGGTTCAACGAACGGATCACCATCGACGGCATGGAAATCTCCGACAACGAGGTGGTGGAAGCCTTCAAAGCCGTTGAAGCAGCCGATGTCGGCAAACGGAAAGCCACCTATTTCGAGATTGTCACGGCCATGGGTTTTTATCATTTCGCCCAGGCGGGTGTTGACTGGGCAGTGATCGAAACCGGCATGGGCGGACGATGTGACGCCACCAACATTATCACCCCGGAAGTGAGCGTCATCACCAATCTGTCCATCGAACACACCGAGTATCTCGGGCGCACCATCAAGTCTCTGGCAACGGAAAAAGGCGGAATCATCAAAAAAGGAGTGCCCGTTGTGTCGGCCGTTTCCCAACCCTCCGGCCGGCAGGTCCTTGAAGCCATCGCCGATGAAAAAGGGTCACGACTCTATTTCTACAAGCGGGATTTTTCCATACGCAAAAATCCCGTTGACGACACCTACGCTTATAATGGGATCAACCACCGCTTCTCCCGTTTGACCAAGGCTCTTCCGGGCGACCATCAAAAGGAAAATCTCAGTCTGGCCCTGGCCGCCTGCGAGCTGATCAGTCAATCTCCAGACATTTCAGCCCGGTGGGAATTTACCGAATCCCTTGCCGGGAAAGGCATTTCCGGAGCCCGATGGCCGGGGCGCTTAGAGCTGGTTCAAGAGCATCCCGCCATCATTCTGGACGGGGCACACAACCTTGATGCCACCAAAGTGTTGAAAAAATATCTGAGCGACTTTCTCAAAGGCCGCCACCTGACCCTGGTAGTGGGCATCCTGGACGATAAACCCTATGAAAAAATGCTCGCGAACCTGATCCCTCTGGCCACCCGGATCATTGTCACCCGGCCCGCCATCGACCGGGGCTTGGATACGTCCATACTGAAACAGACGGCTGAAACCCTGACCCGACAACCCATAACGGTTGTGGAAGATGTCCGCTCGGCCGTCCGGCATGCAATGGATATTGCCGATAAGACGGATGTGATCTGCGTTGCCGGATCTCTCTATGTTGTGGGTGAGGCCAAAGAATTATTTGATAATAGACTTGATCAAACCGCCAACTTGAAGTAGATTATGACCCACGCGCCCGTAGTCCAGTGGATAGGATGTCAGCCTCCGAAGCTGAAGATCGCTGGTTCGATTCCAGCCGGGCGCACCACCTGATTCTCTCATGAAGTCCCCCTTGCGTATAGGACTGATCAGTTATCGAAGCAACCCCCACTGCGGAGGCCAGGGTGTTTATGTCCGAAACCTGAGCCATGCCCTTTCCGATCTGGGACACCGGGTCGAAGTGATTGCCGGGCCGCCAGCACCGTTTCTGAATCACGACATCACCCTGACCATGCTCCGGACCCTGGATCTCTACAATCCGGAAGATCTGTTCAGAACCCCGTCCCTCCAGGAACTCAAAGACCCGATCAACCTGCTCGAATGGCTGGACGTTTCCACCATGGGATATCCCGAGCCCATGACCTTCGGAATGCGTCTCAAACGACATCTGGACCGGACCGGAAAACGATTCGACATCATCCATGACAACCAGAGCCTGTCTTACGGAATTCTGGCGCTTTCCAGGCGGATGCCGGTAACGGCCACCATTCATCATCCCATGACCGTGGATCGCCGGCTGGCTGTCCGGAGTACTCAATCCTTTTTCAAAAAACTCAAGGCCCTTCGGTGGTATTCGTTTATCGGCATGCAGAAAACCGTGGCCCGCCGGTTGAGCCATATTCTGACGGTTTCCGACAGCTCGAAAAAAGATATTGCCCGCGAATACCGCATTCCGGAATCCCGATTCCGAATCATCCCCAACGGAATCGACACAAAGCTGTTCTATCCTTTGGAAACCATCCGAAAACAGCCGGGCCGCATTATTGTGACCAACAGCGCGGACACCCCGCTGAAAGGGCTGTATCACCTGCTTCTGGCCGTCAAAACGATTCTGGAATCAAGGCCGGTGACCCTGATGGTCATCGGAACGCCAAAAAAAAACGGCGGTATCGCCCGCCTGGTCCGGAAACTGGCCCTGGAAAATCATGTTCAATTCACCGGCCGCATTGATCATCAACAGTTCGTTCGGGAATACGCCCGTGCCGAACTGGCAGTGGTCCCTTCTTTGTATGAAGGGTTCGGTTTGCCCGTGGGAGAAGCCATGGCCTGCCGGATTCCGGTGGTCACCACCACCGGGGGCGCTCTTCCCGAAGTGGCAGGTGATGCGGCCTGTCTGGTACCCCCGGGAGATGCGCCCGCCCTTGCCCATGCGATCCTGGAACTTCTGGCGGATCAGCCTCTCCGGGAGGCCCTTGCCGAAAAAGGATATCAACGGGTTTTACGTGAATTCACCTGGGAAAAGACGGCTCTTCGAACCATTGAGGCCTATCGGGAAATCATCCATGCTCACCATTGATTTCGATTGGATGGACATCCGGCCGGGTGACCGGGTTCTGGACATCGGATGCGGCGAAGGGCGCCACACCATCGAAGCCTGTCGCCGAAAAGGCAGCCTCTGTATAGGGGCTGATCTGATCCGGGACAACCTGTTCCAAACCCGGGAAAAAATCGACTTTCACCGGGTTTTTAACGATTTGAACTGCGCTTGCGTCGATCTGTCCTGCTTGAGCGTGACCAGACTGCCGTTCAAAAACGACAGTCTGGATTGGATCATCTGCTCGGAGGTCCTGGAACATATCCATGAGGACCGACAAGCGATGAATGAACTGGTTCGGGTCCTCAAACCCGGCAGGACACTGGCCGTGAGCGTACCCCGGTACTGGCCGGAAAAAATATGCTGGGTTTTATCCCGACAATACCGGCAGACCCCCATGGGTCATGTGAGGATCTACCGTAAAAAATCACTGGTCACGACCCTTGAGTCTTCAGGGCTGCGTCTGACGGGTGGACACCACGCCCACAGCCTCCACACCCCGTTCTGGTGGCTTAAATGTCTGATCGGTATCGAGCGGACGGATTCTTCCGCCGTGAACCTCTACCACCGGTTTCTGGTCTGGGACATCATGCGCCGCCCCCCTCTGATACGGTTCATGGAACGACTTTTAAACCCGATACTGGGGAAAAGCCTGGTTCTCTATTTTAAAAAGCCGGGGAATCTGATAGGGTAACCTCCATGAATCGACTGTATCTGACCGGATTACTGCTTCTGGTTCCCTTGCTGTTCCACGCCTGTGCGGGTATCCTGCACCAGCCGCCCATGCGACAGGATCCACTCATCGATCAGATCGTAGAAACCCGAACCGGGCGAACGGTTGCATTTGATTTTCTGATCCAGGCATTGATGACTCACGATGTGATCTATCTATCGGAAAAACATGACAATCCAGCCCATCACGCCATGCAGGAACGGGTTCTGAAGGCTCTCATCGACCGGGGACAAACCCCGGCGCTGGGATTTGAATTCTTTTCCATGGAAGACACACCCGACATTCTCAATTTCCTGGATTCAGCCAAAAAACCTCAGGCTCATCAATCGCTGGAAAACATCATTGAAACGGACCTGAGAAAAAAACTGGGTTGGGACACCCAGCCCGATCACATGTGGGGCTACTATTACAGGCTGTTGACCTTGGCCCGGGACAACGGGCTTCCAGCCGCCGGGCTGGATCTGCCCGCCACTTTGAAAAAACGAATCACCCGAAAAGGATTGAATGACCTCTCTCCCATGGAAAAAGAAATGATTTTTTCCACCCAATGGTTGGATCCGGCCTATCAATCCTATATGACCTATATGACGGATATTTTCAGGAATGTCCACTGCGGTATGGACCATGCATCCATGCAGGCCAAGCTCTATGACGCCTGGATCGCCCGGAACGACCGGATGGCCTTTTCCATCACCCGTCTCAGACAGCACACCCGGGGACCCGTGGTCGTCATCATCGGCAACGGTCATACGGAATACGGGCTGGGCGTGATCCACCGGGTATCCGCCCTCGATCCGGGCATCCGTCAGGTCAATCTGGCAATGACGGAAATCAGCGTCACGCCGACCCACCTGAACCAATACCTTATTCCCCTGGATCTGGAGGGTTATGAAAATACCCTGCCCGCAGATTTTATCTTTTTTACCCAGCGGGTTTCCTACACCGATCCCTGTGAAACCTTCAGAAATTCAATAAAAAAAATGAAGCGTTCCGGCGGTGAACAAATGTGACGATCGTCAGGACTTTCGCCCGAACAACAGATGGTTGAACAGGCTTTTGATGGATTTGTATTTAGAAAATACAACCAGAACAATGAGGATAGCCAGAATATATTGGATGGCCTTGAACCGCTCCTCCAGAAAATCAAAGCAGAAAAACCAGACAATGATGGCCACCAGAGTTCCCGAAGCCGAAGCGCTGAAATTTCGAACCAGACTGATTCTCAGCATATACCCGATAACCGAACCCACAACCGGTCCCGTGATGGGTAAGGGAATCATGACAAACAAAAAAAGACCGATCCATCCATAGGATTCGATTTTCTCTTTCTGCTCCAAGGCCTTCTGCGCCAGGCGCTCCATGAATTTGCGCATCCAGGGAATCTGAACGTAATTGGTGGCGGTCAACACAAAAATGGAGTAGGTAAAACAGACAATCATCATTTCGACAAAAAAATTATACGAAATGGTAAGGGTCGATCCCAAATCATGCATGATGCAGATTCCGACTCCGGCCGCACGCCCGCCGAAGGCATTGACAAAAAAAGTCAGCACCAGTATCTTGGCCAGGTCAAAATCCACAGCTGCCGTCCAGCCGATGCCGACAATCAGCAACAGGGTCAGGATGGCCCCCAGCATAAGAATTCTGCCCTCGCTGGTTTGAATTAATTTCTGAGTCATATGTCTATTGGAAATTATCTTGGATGGTTTTGGGGGCCAGTCATATTCATATCAGCCGAATTTTATAGAGAAAGCGAGGAATAAAGTCAAGGGAAGATTTTTTTCCAAAAACAACAAACGAATAAATTCAACATGTTGATAAAATTTATCCGATCAGGTAAGTGGCTGTGCCCGTGGCGATTCTCACCTCGTTTTCATTGCTCAGATCGATCTTGGCCACCACGATCCGGGAGCCGGCGCGGATGACCCGGCTTCTGCATTCAAAGGAGTTCCCACGGCCCGGGCGGAGGTAGTCCACCCGCATGTCGATGGTGGCGGATGCCGTGAGTTTTTTTTCAATGGCCTCCAGGGATTTGTGATGATGGTATCGGGCACAGGAAATAAGGGCGGAAAGACCGCCGGTCAGATCGATGACGGCGGCCGTCACCCCTCCGTGAAGGATACCGGCCGCGGAATTGCCGATAAGCTCCGCTTTCATGTCGAAACAGGTGACGGCCGTCCCGGTTTCATAGTCCAATTGCCGGATATCGATTCCCAGCACCCGGTTGAAAGGAAGTCTTTCCAGATAGTAGATCCGGATGAGATCCGTCACTTTCCGGATCATTTCAGCCGATTCCATGGAATCAGCCGTTTTGTCGGTCTGCGTCACCGTTTCTCCAGCACGCCCAGGGTCAGGGTCAGATCAATGGTTTTGTAGTCACCCGATGCCCTGGCGATTTCATATACCCTGCGAGGGGCCTGACCCCCCTTTTCAGGGTCTGTAAACACATCATGAAAAACCAGAAACCCTCCGGATTGAACGTGGCCGGACCAGGTTCGATAATCTTCACAAGCCGCCTCGAAAGAATGACCGCCGTCTATAAACACAAGAGACAATGGGTTTTGCCATTTCTTTCCGGCAATCCCGGATCGTGCCACAATGGGAATCACATAATCTTCCAGACCGGCCGCCGCCAGGTTTTTTTGAAAAAATGGCAGGGTGTTGATACGCCCCGATGCCTGATCAAAAAGATCCGGATCAAAATAGGTTTCTCCGGGCTGCTGTTCCTCCGAGCCCCGGTGATGGTCGATGGAATACAGCACGGAATCACTTTCTTTGCAGGCCGATCCCAGGATATAAGCGGATTTGCCGCAATAGCTGCCCACTTCCAGGACAGGTCCGGACCCGGCCGCCTGCAGGGCCAGCCGGTAAAGCCGCTCAGCCTCGACCCGGTCCATGAAACCCTTTATCCCGGACCAGAAGCGCCAATCAATCGTCATCATAACTCCGGACCAGAATATCCCTGGGTTTGGATCCGATCTGAGGGCCGACCACGCCTTCATGCTCCATGCGCTCGATAAGCCGGGCCGCCCGATTGTATCCGATACGCAGACGCCGCTGTACAAAGGAGATGGAAGCCTGTCGGGTCTGGGTCACTATCGCCACCGCCTCATCGTATTTATCATCCTGATCCGATTCGTCGAAACCCGACTCTTCCTCATCCGCCTCGGCGTTCAGGGTAATGTCTTCGATATAATCCGGGGTCTGTTGATCTTTGAGAAATCCGGTGATCTTCGCGATCTCGTTTTCGGAAATATAGGCCCCCTGAATTCGAACCAGTTTCCCGGTGCCCGGCGGGCAGAACAACATGTCCCCGTTTCCCAGAAGACTTTCCGAACCGCCTCCGTCAAAAATGGTTCGGGCGTCCACCTTGGATGACACCTGGAACGAAATCCGGGTGGGGAAATTGGCCTTGATGCTGCCGGTCAGGACATCCACGGACGGCCTCTGTGTGGCGATGATCAGGTGGATTCCGGCAGCCCTCGCCATCTGTGCCAGCCGTGTCAGAGCGAACTCCACATCCTTGGAGGCCACCATCATGAGATCGGCGAGCTCATCCACGATCACGACGATATAGGGCAATTTTTCAAAACGGGGCGGTTCTTCATCCCCGTCCGGATTGCCGGCGGTCCGGGTCGGCTGGGCCGCCACCATGGCATTGTACTGAACGATATTTCGAAACCCGGTCTGTTCGAGAAGTTCATACCGCCGCTCCATCTCCCGAACCGCCCAGAAAAGCGCGTTGGTGGCTTTTTTCATATCCGTCACCACGGGTGAAATCAGATGGGGAATATCGTTATAGACGGACAGTTCAATACGCTTGGGATCGATCATGATCATTTTGATTTCGTCAGGTGTGGCTTTGTATAAAAGACTGATGATCATGGAATTGAGTCCCACGCTCTTGCCGGTTCCAGTGGCTCCGGCAATGAGAAGATGGGGCATGGAATCCATTTTGGTGACCACGGGACGGCCTAGAAGATCTTTTCCAAGCCCGAGGGTCAGAAAAGAAGGTGATTGAATAAATTCCCGGGACCCGATCAGCTCCCTGAGGTTGACGATTTCCCGCTCATCGTTGGGGATTTCGATCCCCACCACATCCCGGCCCGGAATGGGCGCAACGATCCGGATACTGATGGCGCTCAGGGCCAGGGCCAGGTCGTCGGACAACCCGGCGATTTTACTGATTTTGATGCCCGGGGCCGGCTTATATTCAAAGGTGGTGATCACAGGCCCGGGCAGAATCTCCACCACATCACCGAACACATTGAAATCGTTCAGCTTGTTTTCAAGAATCCGGGCTTTTTCCTTGAGAAGCCCGGTGTCGATGTCTTTCTGGACCTTTTTCCTTTCATCCAGAAACGAAAGCAAAGGCAAGGCAAAGGTTTTCTTCTCCCGAATATCCTCAAAAACCGGATCTGGCATGAATTCTTCATCGTCGATCTCGATGGCGGTGATTTCCGGTTCGGAATGCGTCTCCGGCAAAAAATCTTTGTCCTGTTGACCCTTGTCCGGCAATGTCATCACAGGCAGAGGCTGATCCAGAATCGGGGTAATGTCGATCTGCCGTTTTTTCTCTTCCCGGGCCCTCTGGAAACGCACCCCTTTTGCTTTGACGTACCCGATCAATTCCTGAAAACCTTCAAACGTTTCCCGCAGGATCTGACCTGTTTTTTCGCGGCCGAGGTTCATTATCGTCAAAAACGACAACCCGGTGAGCAGAACCAGCCCCACGGCTGCCCCGAAAACCAGGATCACCACGCCCCCGATCAGGTTGGCGTATTTCAGCACAAAGGCCGCCACGGCCCCGCCCACGATGCCGCCCGATGAGATCCGGGTTCCCAGGACGGCGTAGGTTTCCCGGATCAGATACAGCAGAGCGCCCGCACAGATCATGAACAAGATGCCGCCCGCCACGGTCAGGCCGATGATTTTCCAGGAACGGCCCTTGAATATCCAGATCCCCGAAAATCCCAGAATGATCGGCAGAAAAAAAGCGCCCAGGCCGAAGAGAAAAATGAAAAACCCGGCCAGATGGGCTCCCAGCAGACCGAAGGCATTGTGAATGACGTCAGGGACCGCGAAAAATCCATGTCCCAGGCTGGGGTCGGCCGCATCATAGGTCCACAGGCTGACCGTGGTCAAGACAATCAGAAACAGGAAAAAAAGAGCGGCCAGTTCTTTTTTCATACTTCGACAATGATCGGCACGATCAGGGGTTTCCTATTGATGGCGAAGGCAAAATACTGTTTGAGGGCTTTCTGGAGCTTTTTGCGGATCAGGTCCACCCGGTCTTCTCGATCCGCCTCGATTTCTTCCACGATTTCCAGAATCACGCACTGGGCGTCATCCACCAGATAACCGGTTGCGGAATCAAACACAAACCCCTTGGAAATGAGCTCCGGCCCATAAAGCACCACGCCGGTTTCCTCATCCAGAATCATGGTGACCACCACAAGCCCGCCTTCCGAAAGCTCCCGGCGTTCCTTGAGCACGCTTCGGCCCACATCTCCGATGCCCTTGCCGTCCACAAGGATCCGGCCGGTATGCACATTGCCTTCGATCCGGCCGCCGGATTCGTCAAAGGCGATCACCTTGCCGTCTTCCACCACGAGTACGTTTTCCCGAGGCATGCCGAGACTTTCAGCCAGCCGCGCATGCACGACCAGATGCCGGTATTCACCGTGAATGGGAATGAAATACCGGGGCTTGGTCAGGTTCAGCATGAGCTTGAGCTCTTCCTGGTGGGCATGGCCCGAAGTGTGAATCTGGGCGATTTTCGAATACACCACGTCGGCCCCCCGGCGATAGAGCTTGTTGATGATGTTGGAAATGGCTTTTTCGTTTCCGGGGATGTATTTGGAGGACAGGATGACACAATCCCCTTTTTTGATGTTGATATGCTTGTGCACGCCCGACGCCATTCGCACCAGAGCCGACATGGGTTCGCCCTGGCTGCCCGTGGTGATGACGACCAGCTCGTCATCCCGGACTTTACCAATCTGCTTGACGTCCAGGATCATGTGGGTCGGACATTGAATATGCCCCAGTTCCGTGGCCACGGCCATGATCTGGTCCATGCTGCGGCCGTTGAACACCACTTTGCGGTGGTTCCGGACGGCAATGTCGATGACCTGCTGGATTCTGAAAACATTGGAGGCGAACAGGGCGACAATGACTCTTCCGGAAGCGGCTGCCACGTACTTTTCGAGATTTCTGGCCACTTCCTGTTCACTCATGGTGTACCCCTCGACCTCGACATTGGTGGAGTCGGAGAGCAATGCCAGAACCCCCTGATCGCCGAATCGGGCAAAGGTCAGTAGATCTGTGTTTTTCATGGGGTCGGCGTCGTGGCTGATTCGAAAATCCCCGGTATGGATGATGACCCCTTCAGGGGTTCTGACGGCCAGGCCTACGCCTTCGGCGGTGCTGTGGCTGACCCGGATGAATTCAATTTCAAAAGGATCGATGGTCAGGGTTTCGCCGGGATTGACAAGGTTGAGATCCACAAATGAATTCAGTTCGAATTCGATGAGTTTGTTCCGGACAATGCCCAGGGTGAATGCCGTTCCGTAGACGGGAAGCCGGATTTCTTTGAGCAGATAGGGCAAAGACCCCATATGGTCCTCATGGGCATGGGTGATGATAATTCCCTGGACCTTGTCCCGGTTTTCCCGGATATAATCAATGGCCGGGATGACGATATCCACACCCAGCATATAGTCTTCGGGGAACATGAGTCCGGCGTCGATGATGAAAATCGTGTCTCCATATTCCACCACCATCATGTTCAGACCGATTTCACCCAGACCGCCCAGAGGTATGATTTTCAGCATCGGATATCCTAATGGTCAAACATGAATATCAAGTTTTTCGAGAATGGCGTCAACCTGATCCATGAGCCATTCCCTCTGTTCCCGGGTCGCATGGCCCATACAGTCACATTTGATTTTTTTTTCAATTCTGACCAGAAATTCACAGGACAGATAGGTTTCTTCCAGCATCAGGGCAAATACATGGGGACGGCAGGCTTCATGTGTTTTCTGAACGGACGTCAATACGGCCGGGTCCAGTTCAAGCCAGTAAATCCCGTCAATGGGCGAACCGATGAGATGCCGGTCGAAATATTCCTTCAGCTTATGGAAATCCTGCAATCTCAGCCCGTCTATCACATACTGTTTCATACCGGGTTTACTTAACACAGGTCCATCCGGATATGCAACCCGTATTCACAATAAACCCTTTGTCCCTACAGGGCCTTGCCCGGCGGCTTCACGCCCCGGCGACGATCATTGCCGATCCTGCCGGCTGTAATTCACCGGTTGATAGTATTCGATCCCGTATTGATATGCATAGGCACAATCCTCATAGGCCTTTGAATCGGGCTTTGCCCACGCGATATATCCGGTGTAGGCCCTGTACTTTT
The DNA here is from genome assembly GCA_964593855.1 of uncultured Desulfobacula sp. Lineage (GTDB taxonomy): Bacteria > Desulfobacterota > Desulfobacteria > Desulfobacterales > Desulfobacteraceae > Desulfobacula. The sequence goes on from CAZQIX010000009.1 coordinate 62,101, forward strand.
CCGGTCCGTCGGCATATTGATGATAATTTTGCGTTTCGACGTACACATGCTGGCCCACCACCATTTCCTCATTGGAAAGCAGGCATTGGCCGCCCTGGCTGTAGTCTTTCATACGGGCATAGTAATACTGGTCCTGATTGTCCTTCCGGTACAGAAACATCGGACAGTCATAATTGTATCGCTCATACCGTCTGTTCTCCGGATACGATTTCATTGCCCCTCCTTTTTTTCAGGTTGCCCCGCTCCGGGGTATGTGAAAGGATAATTGATTATACTCCGGAAATTTAAAAATTCAACAAGCCTTAACGCCGATTCGATTTCCGTAAATGCAAAAATCGGCGGGCACCTCGGCAAGCAATTCCGCTTGAAGGCTGAAAGGAATGGCGCCCGGGTCTGCAAATCCGCTTGGAGGGTTGTTTTCAGGCGACACCTGTGCTAACAAACATGCCCGACAACAAACACCATCTGACGGATACAAAATGAGGCGCTCGGATCATGGACTTCGACTATGCCACACTAAAAACCCTGCGGAAAAACCATCCCGCCTGGAAACTGCTGGTAGCCGACCACAGTACGCTCATAGCCTCGTTCATTCACAAGATTTTTATCATCCCCAACCACAGGGGCATCAACCGGGCCGACCTGGCCTCCGCCCTGGAAGATTTTCTGTTCACCCTGCGGGAAACCGAAGGGGAACAGGCCTTTCCCCGTTCCGCAGAAGCCTATCTGGATGATTGGGCCGATGATGACAAAGGATGGCTCCGAAAATATTACCCCCATGGGTCGGACGAGGTGCATTACGACCTCACGCCCTCGGTGGAAAAAGCCCTGACCTGGTTGGGAAACCTGATCCAGCGCCCGTTCATCGGCACCGAATCCCGGCTGATGACCATTTTCGAGCTCCTGCGCCAGATGGTGGAAGGCACGGAACAGGATGCGACCGTGCGAACAAAAGAGCTTGAAAAACGCAAGACCGATATTGAAAACGAACTGGCCCGGGTCAGGGAGGGCCGCCTGGATGTGCTGGATGACACAGCCCTAAAGGATCGTTTTTTTCAGGTCAACAAAACCGCCCGGGAATTACTGAGTGATTTCCGCGAGGTGGAATACAATTTCAGGACCCTGGACCAGAAGGTACGCGAACAAATCGCTCTTTGGGAAGGCAGCAAGGGCAAACTACTGGCGGATTTTTTCGGAGAACGGGACGTGATTGCCGAATCCGATCAGGGAAAAAGTTTCAACGCGTTCTGGGACCTTTTGATGTCGCCGGCCAAGCAGGAAGAACTGAGCTCCTTGCTGCACCGTGTGTTTGATCTTTCCGCCGTGCAGGCCCTGTCTCCGGACACCCGCCTGAAACGGATCCATTACGACTGGCTGGAAGCCGGGGAGCACACCCAGCGGACCGTAGCAAAACTGTCCGCCCAGCTGCGACGATACCTGGACGACCAGGCCTTTCTCGAAAACAAACGGATCATGCAAGTGATTCAGAGCATTGAAAACCGGGCGATCCAAATCAAGGAAAGTCCGCCGGAAAACGATTTCATGGTCATTGACGACTCCCGGCCCGATATCTGCCTTCCCATGGAACGGCCCCTTTACACCGTGCCGGTAAAACCTGTGATCACGGATACCGTATCCCTGGGCGACGGTTCCGCGATTCCGGCCGATATGCTTTACGCCACCAGGTTCGTCGACCGTCTCAAATTAACGGCCAACATTCGAAACTGCCTTCAGACAAAGGATCAGGTCTCTTTGGAAGAGGTGCTGCATCACTACCCTCTGGAAAAGGGCCTGGCCGAACTCATCACCTACCTGAGCCTGGCCGGCGATGACGATCTGGCCCAGTTCGACGATTCCCGCCGGCAGAAAGCGTCCTGGACCGACGAACACGGGGCGGTCCGGCAAGCGGCATTCCCCCTTGTGATTTTCAGCCGGTGACTGTGACGCCATGACAGATTCTTTGAACAACCAGGAACTGAACATCTCCAGACCTCTCATCGCCTTGATGAAAGGAGTGGTATTCCGACAAAACGACGAAAAGCTCTGGCAGCAGCTCGAAGACGGACAGATCCCCATACGGGACCACGTCCGGGCCCTGGGCCTGGAACTGATGCTGGACGATTCCGAAGGATATGCCTGGCTGAAGACCAGGGAACCAGCCGAAGGTGAAGACCCGCTGCCCCGGCTGGTGAACCGACGCCCGCTCTCCTATCCTGTTAGCCTGATCATTGCGCTTTTGCGCAAAAAACTGGCGGAAAGCGACGCCGCCGGTGACGATACGCGCCTGATCCTGTCCGTGGAAGACATCACCGACATGGTCAAGGTATTTTTCCCGGCCGGGACAAACGAGGCCCGGATGCTGGACCGGGTCAACACCCATTTGAACCGGATCGCGGACCTGGGATTTATCCGACGTCTCAAAGGGCAGACCGACAAAATCGAAGTGATCCGCATTCTCAAATCCTTTGTGGACACCCAATGGCTTCATGAGCTGGACGACCGGCTCCAATCCTACCAGGAGAAAACAGCGACGAATGGAACAGCTCAGCCTTGATTTTTCATCGGACGACGCCTTGGCCGGATTTCGTCTCCACTCACTGGAAGTTTACAACTGGGGTACTTTTCACGAAAAGGTCTGGCGATTGGACCTCAATGGCCGAAACGGGCTTTTGACCGGGGATATCGGGTCCGGAAAATCCACGCTTGTGGACGCGGTCACCACCCTCCTGGTGCCGGCCCATCGGGTGGCTTACAACAAAGCGGCCGGGGCCGATAGCCGGGAGCGTAGCCCCCGTTCCTATGTTCAGGGATATTTCAAGTCCGAACGCAGCGATATCGGCCATGCCTCACGGTCTGTGGCTTTGAGGGATCACAACAGCTATTCCGTGATTCTCGGCGTCTTTAAAAACAGGGGATTTGTCCAGGAGGTCACCCTGGCCCAGGTGTTTTGGATCAAGGAAAGCCAAGGCCAGCCCGATCGTTTTTACGTGGCCGCGGACCAGGCATTGTCCATAACGGAACATTTCAGCGACTTTGGGACAGACATCGGCGGGTTGAAAAAACGCCTGAAAAAACTGTCTAAAGTAGACGTGTTCGATGGATTCCCCAAATACGGGGCCGCCTTCAAAAGACGGTTCGGGATAGAAAACGACCAGGCCCTGGCCCTGTTTCACCAGACTGTTTCCATGAAATCCGTGGGCAATCTCACGGATTTTGTCCGGGAACACATGTTGGAAGCCTTTGATGTGGCCCCTCGAATCGAGGCCCTGATCCACCATTTCGACGATCTGAACCGGGCCCATGATGCCGTGCTCAAAGCCAAAAAACAAATTGAACAGCTCACCCCCCTAGTGGCGGACTGTCACAGACACAAAACCCTTACGGAAGACAAACGCCACCTGACCCAATGCCGGGAAGCCCTGACCCCTTTCTTCGCCTTTCACAAACGGTCTTTGCTCAAGAGACGCATACGCATTCTCACGGATGAGCAGGAACGCCTGGACCGGAAGATACAGGCTCTGGACACCCAAAAACAACAGCAGGCCGTAGACCGTGATGACCTTAAACATGCCATTGCCGAGAACGGAGGCGACCGCCTGGAGCGCATCCGCTCCGATATCCGCCGTTTTAAAATGGAAAAGGACAAGCGAAGACATCAGGCCGACCGGTATGCGGGCCTGGCACAGAATCTGAATTTGAAAACCGTGGACGCCCAGGGGGATTTCGACGAAAATGCCAGGCAGATACGGGAGCGGGCCCGGGAGTTGAGAAAGCGGCAGGACATCCTGCAAAACCGCCGAACCGATCTTGAGGTGGAATTCAGGGGGCTGGCTTCGGTCCACGAAGAAGTCAAGCTGGAGCTGGACTCCCTGGCCGGACGAAAGAGCAATATTCACGCCCGGCAGATTCAGATCCGCCGGGATTTGTGCGCCCATCTCCAATGCCCTGAAACCGAACTGCCCTTTGCCGGGGAGTTGATTCAGGTCCGGGAGGATCAAAAAGCCTGGGAAGGGGTGGCCGAACGTCTGCTCCACAATTTCGGGCTCTCCCTTCTGGTGCCGGAACAACATTACCGGGAATCGACCACCTGGGTGGATGCCACCCACCTGCGGGGGCGGTTGGTCTACTATCTGGTACGCACAAACTCCAAGGAAACGGTTTTTGAACTTCATCCGGATTCACTGGTCCGAAAACTCGATGTCAAGCCGGATTCCGCCTTTTATGCCTGGGTGGCCGGCGAGCTGGCCAACCGGTTTGATTATGCCTGCTGCACAGACCTCGCCCGGTTTCAGAGAGAACCCATGGCCGTGACCGACAAAGGCCAGATCAAATCCAACGGGATCCGTCATGAAAAAGACGACCGTGGCGATATCCGGGACCGGTCCCGCTACATCCTGGGATGGACCAACGCGGCCAAAATCAAGACACTCAAACAGCGGTGCAGGGACCTGGAAAAAAAGATGCAGGACTTGGCCGATACTTTGTCGAGCCTGGCCGGAGAACAGAAAAAAACAGGAGAGGACCTTGAAAACCTGAACCGCCTGGACGAGTTCAAAGATTTTTCCGATATGGACTGGAAGGCGACCACCCGGGAGATATCGCGGCTGGAAACGGAAAAACAGATTCTGGAACAAACCTCGGATATACTCAAAACCCTGGAGCAGCAACTGGATGGCCTGGAAAAAGAAATGGACGCCACCGAACAGGCGCTGAAGAAGACCCGGGACACGAGGTCCAGAAATGAAGAAAAACAGCAGCAGGCCCGTCAGGGCATGCGAACCTGCGAAGCCGTCCTGACCGCTTCCTCATTGGAAACCGATACCCTGAAATCTCTGTTTCCGGAACTGGAAACCATGCGCCGCCAAGTGCTCGGCCAACTTGTTCTCACCATCGAGTCCTGCGAAACCAGGGAAAAAGAGCTGCGCAAATATATCCAAGACCAGCTGGACAGCATGGAAAAAAAGATGCGAACTCTGGAAGATCGGATCGTCAAAACCATGCACGGGTATCGCCGGGATTACCCTCTGGAAACCCGGGAAGTGGACGATACCGTTTCTTCCTCCCCTGAATATGAAGCCATGCTGATCCAACTTCAAACCGACAATCTGCCCCGGTTTGAATCCCGGTTCAAGGAACTGCTCAATGTTAATACCATCCGGGAAGTAGCCAATTTCCAGTCCCAGCTTCTGCGCGAGCGCGAAACCATCCGGGAGCGCATCGAACGAATCAATCAGTCTCTGTCGGGCATCGAATACAATTCGGGGCGTTTCATCGTTCTCGAGGCCCAGCTCAATCCGGACGCCGATATCCGGGATTTTCTCCAGCAGCTCCGGGCCTGCACCGAAGGAGCCTTGACCGGATCGGAACAAGACCATTATTCGGAAACCAAATTCCTCCAGGTCCGGGCACTGATCGAACGGTTCCGAGGACGGGAAGGCATGGCCGATTTGGATCGGCGATGGCGTCTGAAAGTGACGGATGTCCGCAACTGGTTCGTGTTTGCCGCATCCGAACGCTGGCGGCAAGACCGGACCGAATACGAGCATTATACGGATTCAGGCGGAAAATCCGGAGGCCAGAAGGAAAAACTGGCCTACACAGTCCTGGCCGCCAGCCTGGCCTATCAGTTCGGGCTGGAATGGGGGGCCGTGAAATCCAGGACCTTCCGTTTCGTGGCCATTGACGAAGCCTTTGGCCGGGGCTCGGACGAATCCACCCGATACAGCCTGGAACTGTTCAAAAAGCTCAACCTCCAGCTTCTCATCGTCACGCCCCTGCAGAAGATCCACATCATAGAGCCCTATGTGTCGGCCGTAGGGCTGGTGTATTGCCGGGACGGGAAGGTGTCCGAGTTGCGCAACATGACAGTGAAAGAATTTCGCGACAAACGTGAGGACAAAAACCCATGACGGCCTGGACCGGCAGTGAGGATATCAGGACAAGGCTTGAAAAAAAATGGAACAAGGGCGAGATCCTGGCCCAATGTGTCAGCTCCCTCCCCTTTGTTCCCCTGCGCATCCCGGTCAGACATCCAACGGCCCGTGAACTCACCCACGGATTTGAGGCGGCCCGGAACTGGATCGACGATCTGGTCCGCCATGCCGCGACACCGGAAAAAAAAGGGTATGTCATTGAATGGCGAAAAATCAATCATCGGACCCTGGGCCGGGACAAAATTCCGACGGCCGTCATCTTTCACTCCCTGGACGATGTCCTGGCCCATCTCGGGCGAATGCGGCAGGCAAAGCGGTATGAGGCTCTTTTCAGGCAGATCACCGAACCGTACCCGGAGCTGACGGATCTGTTAATGGAAAAGCCTCTGGACGTTCTGGCTTACGAACCCGTTTGGCCTGAGCTTTTGGCCGTTGTCGCCTTTCTCAGGAAAAACCCGCGGCCCGGGATTTATATCCGGCAACTGGAAATTCCGGGTGTGGACACCAAATTCATGGAAACCCACAAATCCTGGCTGGAAAAACTGCTGATCCAAACCCTTCCCGAGACAGCAACCACACGCAGGGCCGTTGGACCGACCACATTTGAAGCTCGCTTCGGATTTCGATCTCGGCCCGCCCGGATCCGGTTTCGCATACTGGACCCGGACCTGTCTGTTTCAGGACTGACCGACATCGAAATACCGGAGCAGGATTTCCGAAATCCGCCGATCCGGCCTAACACCCTGTTTATTGTGGAAAACGAAATCAACGGCCTGGCTTTCCCGCCTTCTCCCGGCGCTTGGGTGATTTTCGGCATGGGCTACGGCCTTTCCGCCCTTTCCGAATCGGATTGGATACGGAGCCGTCCCGTCTGGTACTGGGGAGACCTGGATACCCACGGCTTTGCCATGCTCGACCAAGTCCGGCACTATTTTCCCCACACCCGCTCCTTTCTCATGGACGAGGCCACGCTTCTGTCCCATAAATCCCTCTGGGGCCGTGAACCCGCGCCGACGAATCGCGATCTGCCTTTGCTGACTCCCGACGAAACCAGGGTCTATGATGCATTGCGCTATCACCGCCATGCCGAAAACCTGAGACTGGAGCAGGAACGCATTTCCTTTACCCTGGTCCGCCGGGTGGTGGATGGGATCGACAAAGCCCACCCCCATTCTCATTAAAGTTTGCCCACCGGACAGGCCAACTCACAATTCCGGCAGTATTTGATCACTTTTATGGGCGTGTCAAATCCGTCGACCTGGTTTTCTTCGGCATCCGCAATATCCTTGTCCATCTGATTGTTGCACGAGGGTCGGCTGTAAGTGCCGTCCCGGCCGGGCAGAAGGTCCTGCCCGTAATCTTGGGAAAGATACATCGGCTCATCGAACGCCTTCCGGGGGCAGGCTTTTCTGCACCATTCACCGCAATCCTCGCAGGGATTGAAACCTGAAGGCCCGGTGGAAGGGAAAGCCGCGTCCAGGGTTAGAGCCCTGAGTCTCACCCTCGGACCCAATTCGGGCGTGATCAGAATGTTGTTTTTTCCGATACAGCCCAAACCCGCGAGAACGGCCGCATCCTTCAAATATGTACCACCTTTTTCCACATGGTACGGCAGATGCGTCACCCCTATGTCGTAAGTTTGGGTGATCCAGTCACACAACCGGCGTATGATGTCCGAAAGGATACGGTTGCCGGGCGGGTCCACCTTCCCGAACCACCAGTCCATCTCGGGTTGATCCGCCGGATGATGAACGGCGATAACCAGCACTGTCATTGCGTTTGCCGGCCATGCGACTTCACCGGGCTGGAGCCCATGCGCGCTTTCTCTTGTACCGACCCCGGTTCCCACACCCGGCATCCGCGGGGCGAAAGTAAAGGATGGGGCCTTTTTCAGCGTTTCCACATCGGCGTATCCGCACAGAGAGGCGCCGAATTCCTTTGCCGTTTTCAATATGGCGGAGGATGCTTGTAATCTGTCCCTGCTGTTCATATCCTGTCTCCTTGGTCGATATGCGGATGATACGCCGTCAGATGACCTTTTTGATCTTTTCGACCGGCAGAACCTCGATCCTTGTTTGTAGAATGTCACCATAATCCTCTTTCAGCCATTTCATAAAAGAAAAAATCATGAGCAAAAGAACCGGCATCAAAGGAAGGGCAACGATAATCGACGACAGCTGAACCGCCTTCAAAGCCCCTGTGGACAGCAGTCCCAAAGCCAGAAGCCCCAGCAGAACGCCCCACAGCGTCCGGTTCCAGCGGGGCGGTTCCTCGTCTCCGCTTAAATTACGGGTGACCTGGGAAGAAAGGGTGTAAGCGGCGGAGTTTAAGGTGGTTGCCAGGAAAATGGAGCACAGTACGGTAAATATCGGAATAAAAATGTATTTGGCGCCCGGCATCGCGTTGAGGATGGCGACGATGGTCACATTGTTGGACCATCCGGATTCCTTGAGAATGCTGTATACATCCATGGCGCCCGAAGTTTGAAGATGAATGGCGTACCCTCCCCAGATGGCGAAAAAGACCCAACAGCCCAGGCTGCCGTAAACCAGTTCTCCGAAAACGACCTGACGAATGGTCCGGCCTTTGGATATGCGGGCGACAAAAAGGCCCATCATGGGGGCGTAAGCCACCCACCAGGCCCAGTAGAACACGGTCCAGCCTTCAGGAAAACCGCCGTTGCTGATGGGGTCCGTCCACAGACTGAGTTTGAAAAAATCGCTGAGCATCAGACCCAGGCTGT
>CAZQIX010000010.1:0-70357 GCA_964593855.1 uncultured Desulfobacula sp.
AGCAGCATGGTGGCGGGTTCGGGGACGGGGTTGCTCGTTCCGAAATCAAATGTGACAGAAAGGAATGATTCCGCAGAATACGTAAGACCCTTGAAATCAAGATATACAGTGTCTCCATCCCATCTCAATCTCGAATCATTCCATCCAGACAAATTCGTTGACATAAAAACTTTCTGCAGGTCATTTCCCGATGAATCATCTAAGTCGTCAACCATAAGGCCGTTAAAATCAACCATAAGGCCGTTAGAATCATATCCCATCCATTCGCCTCCAGTTACAAATTGGACAGAAAAACCTTCCGCCCCCATGTTTAAATTATATCTTTCATAGATTAAGTTTTTATCTGAAGCATTTCCTGTAACTGTAAAATACGGCGTAGAAAACAAAACCGTGGCAAAGTCTGGAAATAAATGTTTCGCTATCACCTGATCACCAATAAGGGTTGCGTTGGCATTTTGAGTAAATCCCAAAAATAAAAACAGGCCACATAACAAAATTTTTTTCATTCGAGTGTCTCCTTAAAAATATAAATTTTATTCATAAAAAAACTGAGTGCTTACCCTATTCCAAGTACCCCGATATCCAAGGCCTCGCCTAAGTCTCCGTCAGATGATTCTGACCAGGTTAACGGTAGTGCAAAAACATTATTCGCGGCTCCTAAAAACAAAAAAACGGTTACAAACAAAAAAATCTTTTTCATACAGTTTCTCCTTGCGTTAATACCGATAATAAATCGATCCGGGAATGAGCGAATAGCCGTATAGAAACGTTCGCTTGGTTTTTTCCATAATACATCCTGTCCTTTCACGGCCTTGATAATATGGAAAAAAACAGCCGTCCACAATGTCCCCGGGGACAGAAAAAGGACAGTCCCTTTAAAAAAAAGAGACTGTCCCTGGGTGCAGTGGACGGCTTGAATTCTTTTTATATGACTGTTTTGCCGGCGCCTAAACCCATTTGCCCGGCAAAGGCCAGGACCTGCGCCCGGTTTTCCAGATGCAGGCGGTTCATTATTTCCGCCATGTGATATTTAATGGTGCGTTCGCTTAAAAACAATCGTGCCCCGACTTCCTTGTACGATAGCCCGTCTGCCACCAGACTCAGCACTTCGATCTGCCGGGGGGTCAATCCGTTCCCGGACGGGGCTTTGGTTTTTGGCGCCGGGCCTTTTGAGGGAACGGATTCTTTGGACGCGCCGGACCGTTTGAACTCGTCCAGAAGTCTGGCGGCCAGTCCGGGGGAAAAGGGTGGTGTTCCCTGCAGGGCCTGGCCGAGGGCCTCCACCAGATCATCCGTGTCGATGCTTTTGAGCAGGTACCCGCAAGCCCCGGATTTGATTGCCTCAAACAGGTCCGTGTCGTCATCGGAAGTGGTCAGTATGATGATCTTTGCTTCAGGCATTTGCGCCTTTATCAGGCGGGTGGCTTTCAGGCCGTCACAGACAGGCATGCAGATATCCATCAATGTCACGTCGGGTTTGCGTTCGGTCACCAGGTCGACGGCGTCGAGCCCGTTCGAAGCCATCCCGACAACTTCTATCCCGTGGGCGTCGAGAAGGTTTTGAAGGCCTTCCAGCATTAACCGGTTGTCATCCACCAGAATCACTTTCAATCCGATGTCTCCTTTTGTTCAACGGTGGGCACGCTCAGATGCAGGATGGTTCCGCTTCCCGGCATGGAATCGATATCCAGCGTTCCACCGATCCGATCCATTCGTTCCTTCATGAAAACCAATCCGAAATGTCCTCCCGGACGCTTGTCGGTCCGGCGGATATCAAATCCCTGACCATCATCGGCTATGGTGATATGGACGGTATCCCGAAGAATGTCAAAGCTCACTTTCAACGATCGGGCGCCGCCATGTCGGCTCGAATTGGTCAAAGCCTCCTGAATGACGCGAAATATCTGAATCCTGGCATTGGGATCCAATGCGCTTTCTTTGAATTCGTCGGGGATCCGAAGTTCGGTCCGGATATCGTTATTTTTTTCAAAACGGTGAATGTATTTTTTCAGGTTCGGAACCAGCCGCCATGTCTGATCCAACCCGGATCTGAGGTTTTGTATGGATTCCCTGAGGTCGGCGTGTGCATCTCTGGTGACCTCGACGATCCTTCTCAGAAGGGAATCGGTTCTGTCCAGGTTGCCGTTGTTCATCCATTTGAGGGCTGTCTGGACCTGCAGGCTCACATAGCCCAGAATCTGTCCGATGCCGTCGTGCAGTTCCCTCGCCAGGTTTTCCCGCTCCCGGAGTGCGGCGGCCATGCTTTCATGCTGGAGAATCCGGGCTTGCGCTTCTTTTTGAGCCGTTACATCATGCAGCAGGATCATCTTTCCGGTCAACTCGCCTTGCCGTCCTCTCAGCGGAGTCATGTTCAGACTGTATCGGCGGGCCTGGTTATCTTTGTGCAGTGTCATTTCCGATGTGTTTTCCAATTGCTCCAAAAGCTTTTCATCCATGGGCAGTACTTCCGTGATCGGTTTCTGAAACAAACCGGCGAACGGCATTTTCAGTATTTCGGAAGCCTTTGGATTGACATCGACCACCCGTCCCTGCAAATCAATGACGAACAGGCCTTCCCTCATCTGTTCGAGAACCGCCTTACGCGCGGCCGCAACCGGATCGATAGCGTGAAAATGGAGAAAAGCCAATGCATATACCACCGTCATCAATCCAATGATGAGAAGCGTTGTCTCCCCTCGCCCGATCAAGTCGGGATGAAGTTTGTTCACCACATATCCGATGCGGCCGATAATGTGGCTGGTCAAAATGACCGCTACCGGCAGCCGGTGCCCTTTGGATGAAACGGCGAGCCGAACCAGAACAATTAGATTGATCAGGCTTACCACATAGCCGTAACCGATAAAAAACCAATACAGGCTGCCGGGATAGACGGTAATATACCCGTCGAATTTAAATCCGGTCCACATCAGGCAATGAAGGCTGTTTGTCGCCATGACGGCGATACAAAGCAAGGGGACGGAAAACAGGAGGATATAATTGCGCCGGGTCAACCAGTGCCCTTTACCGGCATATTGAAAAATAAAACAAGTGATGGAAGCCACGGAGGGCAAGTGCCAGAGTGCCTGAAATTTTATCCAGAAGACTTTGACGGAATAATCCAGCGCCAGGATTTCCAGAATCGAACCAATGGCCCAGAGACCGGCCCAAAAGCATGCCAGAACGAAAGGCTTGGCCGCCGGAACATGTCTTCTCCGCCAGCTGTACCCGCCCAAGTAGATGATCAATACAAGCGTGAGCAAAGCCGGCCAGATTTCTGCACTGTAAGAATAGGATCGGTTCATACCGTGCTAATCACCTTTCAGAGTCACGCTCCTGCTGAAAAGCATCTTCGGCCGTTCAACAGGCGCCGTCTGTCCAATAATATACCGGGTTTGTGAAACATTTTCTCTGCTCAACGCCGGATTTTTTCAATTTTGGATCCGGTTTTGAGCCTCGTCCAGAACTCTTCTGACTTCCCTGAGCAGATCCGACTTTATGACGGGCTTCATCAGAAACCCTTTTATACCCATTTCCTTCGCTTTCCGTTCATTAATTCTGTCACTGAAACCGGTGCAAATGATGATGGGAATGTCGGGCCGCACATTGAATATGTTTTGGGCGAGTTGTTCTCCGGTCATGGATGGCATTGACATGTCGGTGATCACAAGATCATACCCATCCGGATTGGATTTGAACGCTTCCCATGCCTCGGTGCTGTCGGTCCGCGTGCCGACGGTATAACCCAGTCTTTCCAGCACCTGTTTTTCGAGACTGACAATCGGCGGTTCATCATCGACCAGAAGAACCCTTTCCGTTCCCCTGCCGGATAACACATCTTCGGTATGGTATTCAAAGACCGGCACCGCCATTAAGGGCAGATATACTTCAACCCTGGTCCCTTTGCCCACTTCACTGTACACTCTGATATCCCCCTTATGCTCCTTGACGATGCCGTAAACGACCGCCAGACCAAGCCCGGTGCCCTTGCCCATTTCTTTGGTTGTAAAATAGGGGTCAAAGATCTTGTTCAGGTTCTCGATGGGAATTCCGACACCATTGTCGGAAACCGACAGCAACGCGTATTTCCCTGCTGAAATGGACAGGTCGACGGTTGCAGCCGTATCTAGAATCACCTCTTTAACCTTGACCGTAATTTCTCCGCTGATATCTTCCACGGCATGATAGGCATTGGTGATCAGATTCATGCCTATCTGATGGATCTGAGTGGCATCGGCCAGGATCAGGCCGCAGTCGTGTTGAAGGTCCTGATGGATCTTGATATTTGCGGGGATGGTCGAACGGACGAGCTTGACGACCTCCTTCAAGACCTGCTGAACCCTGGTATGGATCATTTTGTGTTCCTGCCGACGACTGAAGGCAAGGATCTGTTTGACGAGATCGGCCCCCCGTTTCCCAGCCTGGAGGATTTCCCGGGCATTGACCCTTTCAGGGCTTTGAACCGGCAGATCTTCCATCAGCATTTCGGCAAGTCCGACAATGGGGAAGAGAATGTTGTTGAAATCATGGGCGATCCCACCGGCCAGGCTGCCTATGGATTCCATTTTCTGGGCTTGTTGAAGGCGTGCTTCCATTAATTCTTTTTCACGATGAAAACGGTGAAGACTGGTGACATCGGTAACGGAAACAATGATTTTGGAAAACCCGTTTTTCTCTCTGTTGATCACCGCTTTCCGGAGCAGCACATCCATTACGTTGCCTTCATGGTCAAGGCGTCTGGCTTCTCCCTGGTACCCATCCCTGCCGTTCGTGAAATCCAGAATCTGGTTGATGAAAGGCAGGATATCGTCTTGTTTGAGGGCCGATGCCAATGTCTTATCCAGTTCTTCGGGGGAACCCACTTTGCACATCTGCGCGGCTGCCCGGTTGCCCTTGACGATCTTGACCGTGGAAGCCAGGAGCATGGCCATGTCGGGGTTGGCTGTCAAATAGGATTTCATATCCTCTGCAGGATGGGCTTTTTTCAGCTTTCCGAAAAGCGCGACGGTTTCGGAATGATCCTCGATGAACAGAGGGATCGGAGAATTGTCGAACAGTTCTTTATGGACGGCCTCACTTTCCATGAGCCGTTCCTCATTTTGTTTTCGCTCCGTGATATCCCGGTCCACTCCCCTGAACCCGGTCAATTCGCCCGAGTCCCCCAAAATGGGAACCCCATTGGTCAAAAGACAGATTTTCCGCCCGTCTTTATGGATGTTCCAGTTTTCAAAATCCCGGATTTCGCCTTTGTCCTCAATCAATCGTCTGAACGCTTCTCTATGACAATGAACGATCCCCGGATCCATAAAATCGAACAGGGTTTTCCCTGTTATTTCCTGGGGAAGATACCCGAGGATGTCCTTCACGCTCTCGGAACAATAGGTGTATCTGCCTTGCGCATCCACTTCCCAAATCCAATCCGCCGTGCTTTCGACAATGCCTCTGAAGCGTTCGTCACTTTTGTTTTTGGCTGCGATCGCCTTTTTCAGGTCACTGATATCGACATGGGTCCCAACCACCCTGGCGGATTTTTCATCTTTGTTCCGGTACAGGTTGGCTCTGGATAAAATATCAACCCAATGCCCTTTCTTGTGTCTCATTTTGAATTCTTTTTCAAAACGATCCCGTTTGCCTTCGATCAGCTCACGCATCATTTTCCAGGACGATTCAACATCTTCAGGAAGGGTGAGCTTTTCCCAAACGGAAAAATGGTTGGGGATCTCATCGGGCTCATAGCCGAGCATTCGTTTCCATCCGGGCGAATAATAAATGTCTCTTGTTTCCAGATCCCAGTCGTAAATCCCGTCTTTGGCGGCGTCCATGGCCAGTTGGAATCGTTGCTCGCTTTGTGTCAATGATTTTTCTATCTGTTTTTGTTTGCTGATATCCGTCATGGAAAGAATGACTTTCCCGTCTCCGTCGATTTCCAGAAGAGATGTCGATACGAGAATATCCATGACGGTTTCTTTCCCATTCAACAGGAATGTCATTTGCCCCTCTTCCTCGATATGGGGCTCACCTGTCTCAAATGTGGATAGAACCCGGGTTCGCAACGGACAATCCGGACACTCCGGATTCTTACCGCATCCGGAGCCATGAAAAGAATTCAGGCAGTTGAGGACATCGCCGCAAAGTTCCCCCGACAGGTTTTTTCGATCCTTCCCTACCAGCGTGGCCCCTTTCCGGTTCATCATTTCCACCCGCACCTCATTGTCGACCAGCGCAACCGCACTGGGGGAAGCGTCAAAGATGGCTCGCAGGTTTTCTGCGTTCTGCCTTATTTCATTTTCCGCGTATTTTCGTTCCGTTATATCACGGGTTATGGACAGGATGACGGTCTCGTTGCCAAGGGATAAAATTCGAGCCGACATCAAGCCATATCGGATTCGGCCGTTTTTGCCGACAAACTCGGCTTCCAGATTCTCTACATAACCGCCGGCCTTGAGACCCTGGACCAGTCGGTTCCGGTCCTCCGGGTGTTTCCAGATGTTTAATTGCAGCGATGTCTTGCCCAGCACCTCATCACGGGTATATCCCAGGATTTCGGTAAAGCCCTGGTTGATGTCCAGATACATACCGTCTTCAAGCCGATTCAGGTTGATGGAATCAGGGCTGGTATAAAATGCCAGGCGGAATTTTTCTTCACTCTCCCTTAGGGCCTGATAAGCGAGCAAGCGGTCGGTAATCTCCCTGGAGACCCCCTGGATCCCGATGATTTTTCCGTCATCCGTCCGGTCCCAGCTGATGACGTTTTCAAACCAGAGCGCTCGTCCGTCTTTGTGGTAATATTCGAGATCAACGACAATGCTGCGATCCGGGGCAACGCCCGGTTCATTTTCCCGGGCAAGTTCATCCGAGAAAAGCTTGATTGCCTTCCGGAAGGACGCCGGCGTCATCTGGGATTTTATGCTTTGCGCCATTCTCTCTTCCCGGCTGTAGCCGATAATTCTTTCACAGGCGGGGCTGACATAAGTCAGGTTGAGATCGAGGTCCATCTTCCAGACGACATCATTGATCTTTTTCAGAAGATCCTGCTCTTCTTCGTATGGTAGCCTTACCGCCATTTCATCCCTCTTTTCAGTCGTTGATTTCCGAACTTCCGGTATATATTCATCGCGGTTTTTTTATTAAAAAATAAATCGTTACATAGTATCCGGTGTCTGAAATTTTATCAATTCCGATTCCGCTGATAGGATAAGATTTTTTTGCCTCCTGACGACAATCCATCAAGGCCGACGGCGGGTGAGGCATCCCTGTTCCGGATAATCTCCGGAACAGGGATGAAGGGGAGGAAAAGGATGGGTTATGGGTATTTGTCCTTGACAAAGGCCAGGGATTCATCGATGGCTTTCAAGGTCAGAGCCAGGTCCTCGCGGGTATGACGCCGGCAGATGTAGCCGTGGTGGAAAGGCGTGAAGAAGAAGCCCTTGCGGATGAGCTGGGTGTAGAAATCCGTTCGCTTGGCCTTGTATGCGCCTTGTTCATCGGCTTCAAAGGTGATGTAGAACATGGGCGGAATGCCGGTGAGTTCTGCCCCCACATCGTATTTGTCAATGGCGGCCTGGATGCCTTTCATGAAATAATCGCCCTTTTCCCAGATGTCTTCCAGGACCTTGTCCCGTTCCAGAATTTCGATGGTTTTCAGGGCCGCCACAAAAGCCTCGCTGTTGGGGAAGAATGTGGATGAGATGAACAGCTTCTGAGCCGCGGCCATCATCACCTCTTTTTTGCCGGTGACCACGGAAATGGGGTATCCGTTGGCAATGGCCTTGCCCAGGACGGTCAGGTCCGGGGTGACCCCGTAATATTTCTGGGCGCCGCCCATGGAAACCCGGAATCCCGTGCGGATTTCATCGTAGATGAGAACCGCGCCGTACTGGTCGGCCAGTTTGCGAACCCCTTCCAGGAACCCGGGGGCCGGGGTCTGCATCTTCTGGTGGTTGGGATGGCCGAAGGGGGTCATGATGATGGCGGCCGTGTCGTTGCCGTGGGTGGCCATGAGGCCTTCGAGCTGTTTCAGGTCGTTGTACTGAAATTCAAATACGTCCTCGAAGAATTTTTTGGGGATGCCGCCTTTCATTTCCACGCACCAGTCATGCCAGCCGTGATACCCGCAGCGCATGACCTTGAGTCTTCCCGTGTGGGCCCGGGCGATGCGGATGCCGGCGCTGGTTGCGTCGGACCCGGTTTTCAGAAATATACTCATTTCGGAAGACGGCACCAGGGTCTGAAGTTTTTTTGCGAGCTGGTTCTGATATTTCTGGGTCAGGGTGAAGCAGAACCCCTTGTCCCTGATCTGACTGTAGACGGCTTCATCCACCTCGGTTTCGCGGTAGCCCAGGATAACCGGGCCGTATCCGCAGAGAAAATCGACGAATTCATTACCGTCCACATCGGTGAGCCGGCATCCTTTACCGCTTTCCAGGAAAATGGGATATTCGCCGTTGATGAAATCCGTGGGTTTTCTGGCCCCGAGAACGCCTCCGGGCACCAGGGTCGTGGCCTCTTCAAACATCCGGAGGCTGTTGGATATGTTCAGTCTGGGTGTTTCCTGCATGATCGCACTCCTTGGTTATTTGTTTACCTCGAACATGGAATCGATTTTCTGGGTCTGGTGAATTTTGGCCCCGCGCTTCAGGAATTCGGCCAGGAAGGTATCCGGGTCGATGCAGCCTTCCGGGGCGACCACGCCCTTGACCGTCACGTGGCCGGCGTCCATCATGAGCGCGGCAATGGACGCGGGAAGACCGGTTCCCGGCGCCATCCGGCCCACCATATCGGCGGTATAGGTGATCCGTTTCCCATCTTTTTCCCCTTTGACGATGACCTTGAGTCCGGAAGACTGGGGCCCGTTGTCCCGGCCTTCGGGAATTTTTTCCCAGAGCCTGAGGGCCAGGTCATAGGGGGTGATCTTCACCCCTTTCACGTCCATGGGGTCGGTGCTGAGCAGACCCGTATCCTTCTGTTCCTTGATGAGTTCATCCACCCACAGGGGAATCAGGGCTCCCTTGATGATGACGTTTTTGACCCCTTTGATGTAGCGGGGCAGGGTGAGGGGCTGGGGATGTCCCACATACCGCACATGGCAGACGCCCAGGGGTTCCAGGAACTGTTCGGCCACCACTTCGGTGCCGCCTTCCACATGCACCAGTTCGCCGTTGAGGTACTGGGGGATCTTGCCCAGGGTCATGTGCAGACTGTGGTCCCAGGCCGCGCCGGCCAGCTCGGCAATGCTCACCACCCAGTACAGGTAGATCTCGTCCACCCGGTCCAGGCGGTCCGCGTACCATTTGACCAGCACGTTGTTGGTGCCCGGATCGGACCCCATTCCGGTCAGGACCGTGATGCCCGCCTCTCTGGCCAGCCGGTCGATTTCCGAATTGAAAAGGATTTCCGTGCCTTCATAGTCGTCACAGATATCGATATAGTTGACCCGGGCTTCAACGGCGGCCCTGGCCACGGGAACGGCGGTCTTGTAAAAAGGGCCGGCCGTGTTGATGACCACGTTGACCTCTTGGAAGGCTTTGACCATGGCGGCATGGTCGTTGACATCCATTTTCACCAGGCTGGTTTTTTCGCTTTCTCTGAGTTTTTTGGACAGCCGCTCCGGATCCGGGTACAGGTCGGCCAGGATGACCTGGGTCACTTTGTCCTGTTTGATGAGATCCCGGGCCACACCCTGGCCCATGCCGCCGACGCCGCCGATGAGTAATGCACGCATGTGTTTTTCCTCCTGTTGGTATGAAAAATGATGGTTTCTGTATGTCTTTTGTATTGATATCCTTGAGTGATCAGCGGATTGCCGCCTTTGATTCTCAGTCTCCGATTTTAAGAACCAGGGCCGCACCCGTGTCGCCTGCCGCACACCCGGTAAAGAGCATGTACCCGCCGCCTTTGCCCACCGTTTCCTCGATACCTTCGATGATGCACCGACCGGCCGTCGGAGCCTGTGGGTGACCGAAAATTATGGATGATCCGAAGTTGTTGAACGCATTCACGTCGATCTTCATCTGGTTTGCCAGATAAATGTCGTTGGCGGCAAACGGGTTGTGGGTCTTGATCACTTTAACGTCCTTGATGGAAATTCCGGCCTGTTCCAGGGCCATTTGCGCCGCCGGCACCACGGCCATGGCCATGAAACCCTTTTTGGCCCGGGAAAATCCATAGGCCACAATCCGGGCGTCCCGGGCCGGGTCTCGGCTGAGATCCCGGGCTTTTTCCCGGGTGGTGACGATGAGGGCGCAGTTGCCGTCGGCCGGATGGGTCTGGGAGCCGAAGGTGTGTGCGCCGTCCGGCAGAACCGGCTTGAGTCCGGCCAGGCCTTCCCGGGTGGTGGGCATGATGCCTTCGTCCGCGTCCAGTGTGACGGTTTTTTTCCTGGACACGGCCACCGAGACCGGAAACATGTACTGTTTCTGAAACGCCCGGTCGTCGGCCAGGGCGTCGAGGTATTGTTCATAGCGCCGCAGGGCCAGATCGTCACAGGCTTCCCGGCTCACGCCGGTTTCCCGGGCCACGTTTTCCGCGGTCTGGATCATGGCGTTGCGCGCCCAGGGATCGTTGTTGAACTGATCCATGACCCAGTTCTCGGAAATCACCTGTCCGCCCGGTCCGTTGGGGTTGGGCCAGATCGTGTGGGGGCCGTTGGAGCACCGGTCGGTCATCAGGGTGAACACATTGGTGTACAGTCCGGTTTCAATGCCCTGGGCCGCCTGGTACAGAACCGTGGTGGACGTGGAGCAGGCCTGGCTGATCATGAAGCCGCCCAGTTGTTCGGCGCCGATCAGGGCCGATGCCCAGGGCCCTCCGTAAAACACGTGGGGCTGGCCCACGGTGATGCCCAGGATCAGGTAGTCGAAAACAGTCGGGCTGATGGATCGGGAGGAAAGCCAGGATCTGGCCGTATTCGCTCCCAGAACAATGGAATGCTCCGTTGCCAGGCTTCCCTGCCATTTGGAAAATGGGGAGGAATAGTAGCCTTTGTACGGGATAAATGCTTTAGTCAACATGATGCGTCTCCTGGATTTGAAATCACCGGCTGATCCGGTTACAGATTATAGGTTCGCAAAACGGCCTCCAGCACACTGCCTCCGATGGCCCTTGCTTTTTCCGAAACAGTGGAACAATAGGCGGGTATGCCCCTGGGGTCCACATCCCCGATTTTCAGCCCGGTCGTTACCCGGGTTCCGGGCCGGATCAGCCCCCGGACAACTCCGTCTATTTGGGTATAGACCGGTGAATCGTCCACCCGGCCCACCACATCCCCTTTTCGGACCATCGTGCCGATATCCAGTGGAGATGTGAACCGGCCGTCACAGGGAGCCCGAAGCACCCGCTCCGACGTGAAGCCGCCGATATTGCCCGGAACACCGGTGTTGGGCTCCGGACAGCCTTCCAGGAGGATCCGGCCCAGGTTGTGGCCCCGGTTGGTTTCGACGGCCACGTGAACATCTTTTCCCGCCGTGAATCCCGGCCCCAGTCCGATGACCAGGGGGGCGTCCGACAGAGCGGTGCCCAGGTTTTTTTTGGCGATCACGGCATCGATGACCACATGGGGAGGGACGGCAGCCATGGCTTTCCACTGGGGATCGGCCAGGATCGGAATAACCTTGTCGGCCCATAGTCCCTGTATCTGATCGGCGGAGGCGGCGTAATCGGCCCGGATGCCTTCCACCTGCGCGGTTCCGTCAAGGATGGCCTCGCAGAAGCTGACCCGACGGCGCACGGCCACGGGGTGGGGGATGTCCATCATGTAAATGTTTCTGAAATTGGCGCCGTAAAGGCGGCAGGCCACGCCCGTGGCCATTTCTCCGGCTCCTTTGACGGCTATTGCGATCCGGCTCAAGGGTTCTGTATTCATAATAATCCTCAATGTCCGCATTCACAAAAGGTTTTCAGGCCCAGGATCCGGGCCGGGGCCGCGATGGTCACCCCGTAGAAAACCGCGGGTTTGCCGCTGTGGATAAAGGTTGGAATCGTATGGTTGACCAGGGTCGATCCGGTGGCGAAAATACTGTCGCACCAGTCCATGGCCTCCCGGGTATGGGTTTCGGGTTCGATCGCCACACCGGAAAAGGTTTTGCCCACGTTGTCCGCGTCCAGGTCTATGGCCCGGACCCGGCAGAAAGAGGCCAAGGCTTCCAGAAAGCGCGGCTGATGACCGATGAGAAGAATTCTGGCCCCTTTTTCGAAAATATCGGAAAGGGCCTTGGCGCATTGGACCGGTTCATTGTCCCGGCAGTGGATGGTTTTGTCCACAAGCCCCAGGTGACGGTAAACCGCGTTCAGTCCGGCCACGAACGAGGCCCGCTGCCGGTTGGTGGACAAATCCATGGACAGAAGGTCCCGGATCCGATAGGTGTTGTTTTCATATTCGTCGGTAAATGCCTGGCCTCTGGACTGGGCGAATTCGGCCTCGATCATGACTTCCCGGCCTTTGATGATCGGGTAGTCGTCATGATCCGGGGTGCCGATGGCCTGCCGGGCCGACAGCACCTTGCAGGTGATGTTGATGGGTTCGTCCATGAGATTTCGGGACAGCACCTTGTCTTTGAAATCCGCTTTCAGCGTTTCGAACAAAGAGGTTTGAGTCATTTTCATTTTTCCTTGGAAGAGGCGTTTTTCAGGAAAAGGGGGTCGAATGCGGGCCGGATCATCTGATACAGGTAGGTTCCGGAGATGACGAGCAGGATGACCCCGAACATCCGGTTGAGCAATGGTCCGGGCAGAAACCCGGAAATGGCGGACCCGGTGAGGGCGCCGGCAAATGACGGCACGAACAGAATTTTAAAAGAGGCGATATCCAGCTTGGCCAGGTGATGGTGCATGAGGGTGGAAGATGAGGCCAGAAAAAATATGGTGGTCAGGGACAGGCAGATGGCCTGGTGCATGGTAAAATCCATGACAATGACAAAAAAAGGGACAATGAGCAGCCCGCATCCCACCCCCAGACACGAGGCGATCCATCCGATGCTCAGTCCGAAGGCCATGATGAAAATGGATTCATGGGCCCAGTGCATATCCCCCAGGGACGAAAAGAGTAGAAAGGGAAAGTCCGCTATTTTAAGGATCCGGAACCCGGCTACGAGTAGAAACATCGTGAAAAGCCATTTGAGCCAGTGGTTGTTCCATTTGTGGAGCCGGGTAGACCCGATTACGGCCCCGACCATGCACATGGGGATGAAACAGGCGAAGACCCGCAGGGGGGGAGGATCGGACAGGATCAGAAGATGGAAAATCGCTCCGGTCAGGGCGATGGGAATGATGGTGGCCAGAGAGAGCCCGGCGGCCCGCTTGTAGTCAAAATCAAAAAACGAGATAAAGGCGGGCACGAAAACAGCCCCGCCTCCGATGCCGATGCCGGTGCCGAGCAGGGCCACGGAAAAACCCAGCAGAATCAGAGCGTTCTTATGGGCGCGGACAGGCAGGATCAAATCGGACATGAACAACCTCCCGAAAAGCTCAGCGGCCGAAGGAACAGACCGGATAATGGCAGACTTCGCAGTTCATGCACAACCCGCCGTGGCCCATTGCCGCGATGTCGTCGCCGGAAATGGTTTCGCCGGCAAGGATCCGTGGAAAAATCAGGTCGAACACGGTTCGTTTGTAATAGAACACACAGGCCGGCAGGCTGATGACCGGGGTCCCGTCCAAATCCGAGACCATGAGCATGGCGCCGGGCAGGACCGGGCTGCCGTAAAAAGAGACCCTGGCCCCGGCCCCCATGACCCCGAGGCGGGTGACGTCGTCCGGGTCCACGGACAGGCCCCCGGTGGTGATGATCAGCTCGCACCCCAGTGACTTCATGTCCCGGACGGCTTCGGATATCCGGGACTGATCGTCCGGCACCACGGTTTTTTTCACCAGGGTGCAGCCCGCATCCGTGAGTTTTTTTCCAATAGATGGGCCGAAGTCGTCGGTGATCAGGCCGTTGAATACCTCGGACCCGGTGACCACGGCGCCGATTTTCAGTTGACGGTAGGGCTTGACCGCGAGGATGGGACCCCGGACCTGGCCGGCCAGGGCTTCCAGGGTCTCGATCTTTTCAGCCTGAATGGTCAGGGGAATGATCCGGGTGGCCGCGACGATCTGGCCTTTTTTGCAGGGAAAATGGTTTTTCAGGGTGGCCACGATGATGCTTTCCAGGCGGTTGACGGCGAGCAGTGCCTCCACGTTGATTTTGAGAAGCCCGTCATGGCCTGCCATGATGTTGATCTTGCCTTCCCTGGGTTCGGAAAAGGTCAGATCCGGATCTGAAATGGCCCGGGAGATCCGCCGGGCCGCGTCGTCTTCATGGAGCTGGTCGGCGCCCAGTTCCAGCACATACAGATACTGCTTGCCGATTTTCAGCAGTTCCGGGATATCCTGTTCACGCACGATATGGCCTTTTCGAAAGGCCGCACCCTTGAATTCCCCTCTTTTGATGCGTGTCATGTCATGGGCCAGGACAGTTCCCACCGCATCTTCCACTTTGATTTTTTTCATGCTCGATTCCATCGGTTCAGGATGCCTGTTCTTTGTTTTTAATGGCGGCCAGGATTTTGTCCGGGGTCACGGGGAATGAATCCATGTATACGCCGATGGCGTTGCTGACGGCTGCGGCATAGGCCTGGGCAGCGCTCATGGCGATGGACATGGCGGCTTCCTTGGCGCCGTATGGTCCTTTGGGTTCGATGGATTCAACGATGATATTGTGAACCGGCGGCATATCGCAGGCCAGGGGCAGTTTGTAGTCCAGCATGGTGGGGTTGATGCATCGGCCGTCTTTCCATTCGTGGTATTCGGTGAGCATGCCGCCCTGTCCGCCCATGGCCACGGACCCTTCAAACTGGCCTTCGAGTACCAGGGGATTCAGGGCCTTGCCCACATCCTGGCAGGCTATGGCCTGGAGCACTTCCACCTGGCCGGTGCCCGGGTCCACTTTGACTTCGATGATGGTGGTACCGAAGGAAAAAGCCTCGCACATCTGACCGTAGGGATTGGACACCCATTCCCGCTTCAGGTCCACCCTGGGCCAGTATCCGCCCTCGGCGTTGACCGAGTTGAAATTGAGCAGGCTTACCCGAACGACCTTTTTGATGGGTACGCATTTTTCCGGGTCGTTCTTGACAAAGATCATGCGATTTTTGGCGGCCAGGGTGTCGGGTGCGACTTTCAGCATTCTGGAAGCCACTTCGAACAGTTTTTCCCGGCAGTTCCGGGCCGCGATCTGAACGGCCTGCCCGCCCACGAACGTGGATACCTGGGAATAGGAGCCCGGGTCGGAGGAGGTGGTTTCCGTGTCCGCGGACACCAGATGAATGTCCTCGGGCAGAATGCCCAGCTCTTCGGCTGCGATCTGGACCAGCATGTTGTCGTTGCCCTGGCCGTTGTCCACCACTCCGGACATGACTGTGGCCTCACCGTCTTCATTGAATTTGATGAAAGCCTGGGACCCGCCCCGGATCCCCATGGGGAATCCGGTCTGGACCGAATTGGTACCGATGCCGATGCCGTGGAAGGGCGGCAGTTTGCCCCATTTGTCCGTCCATCCGGCGGCCTGGGTGGCTTTGCGGATGGTCTCGTCCATGGCGCAGGAGCCGACAAAGGATTTGGTACTGGTGGTTTCGCCGGGCTGGCGGGAGTTCCTGAGCCGCATTTCCACAGGGTCGATGCCCAGATGCTCGGCGATCATGTCGAGCTGGGTGTCCAGGCCGCAGGCAAATCCCCGTCCATGGGTCCGGATCATGCCCCGGATGGGCTTGTTGGTGTAGATCCGATATCCGTTGTACCGGACGCTGCCCATGCGGTAGGCCTGTTCCATGGAAAGAAAAGGAACACTGGTGGCAATGGGCCCTGTGGAGGAATAGGCCCCGCCGTCCATGTAGCAGGTGGTTTCCCGGGCCAGAACCCGGCCTTCCCGATCCACGCCGGTTTTGTGGGTGGTGATCATGGCATGGGCCTGGCGGGTGCCGATGGTGTTTTCCTCTCTCGTGAACGTGATTTTCACGGGTCGTCCGGTTTTTCTGGCCAGAAGGGCGCAGATGTAATCGGCGGGACAGATTTCACTTCGTCCGCCAAAGGCTCCGCCGATGGCGATCTTCCTCACTTTGACCTTGTGAAGGGGGATCTTGAAGGCGTTTGAAAGGGGTTTGGATTTCATGTGGGGACCGCCGTTGGGGCACCAGATTTCCAGACAGTCGTCATAATCGAACCGGGCCAGGACCGAATAGGGCTCGGCCTGAAAATAGGATTCTTCCGGCGCGGTAAAGGTGTCTTCCCTTATATAATAGGCTTTGGCGAAGTTCTCGTCCACTTCGCCGGTGTCGATATGGACATGGATGTTGATGTTGTTGGGGAAATCCGCGTGGATCAGTTCGGTTTCCGATGCCATGGCGGCCATGGGATCGAACACGGCCGGCAGTTCTTCGTATTCCACCCGGATCAGATCCAGGGCTTCCAGGGCCGTGTCCTCGTCCACGGCGGCCACGCCCGCCACTTCGTCGCCGATGTAGCGGACCTTTTCGGTCTGGATGAACTGCTGGTCCCGGGTATAGGCAAACACCCCCCATTTGACGCCTTCGGTGTCCTTGCCGGTGACCACGGCCTTGACGCCGGGCAGGGCCAGGGCTTCGGATGTGTCGATGGAAAGGATCCGGGCGTGGGCATAGGGGCTGCGTTTGATTTTTCCGACAAGCATGCCGGGCAGCTTGAGGTCGTCCGTAAAACGGGCCTTGCCCATGACCTTGGCCCTGGAATCGATCCGGGGCATCCGTTTTCCGATAATGTTGTAATCGGTCATGACTTACTCCTTTGTTTGGCAGCCATGGTGGCAATCCGGGCAATCATCCTTGGGATGGTTCGCATGGGCAACGGCTGTCACGATTTTGGCATACCCGGTACACCGGCAGATATTGCCGGCCAGGGCCGTGCGGATGGTCTTGTCGTCAGGGTCGGGATTTTCCTGCAGCAGGGCGTCGGCGCTCATGAGCATGCCCGATGTGCAGAATCCGCACTGGACCGCGCCGTGATCGATGAACGACTGCTGCAGAGGGGACAGCTCATCTTCTTTGGCCAGCCCTTCAACGGTTTTAATCGAGCAGCCTTCGGCCTCCAGGGCCAGGGTGAGGCAGGACCGGACCGGCCGTCCGTCCATCTGAACGGTACAGGAACCGCAGACCCCTTCCCCGCAGCTTTCCTTGGATCCGGTCAGATCCAGTTGATCCCTCAGCACTTCGAGCAAAGTGTCGTTGGGGGAAATTCGAACGTCCATGGGCCGGCCGTTGATATTGAGCGTGATATCTACTTTATCCATATTATGAAACTCCCTTGTTTTTGAAATTATGCGGCGGCCGCCCGGTTAAGGGCGCGGCGCACCATCTCGCGGACCATGGCGCATCGGTATTCCAGGGTGGACCCGACATTGTGGACCGCGAAAGCGGCGGCGCTGTTCATGGCTTTTTGGGCCGCCTGATCAAAGGCCTGCCCATCCTTCAGGGATTTGTCTTTCAGGAAAGCGGATTCCCCGGCCAGGAAAAGCGGGGACCGACCCATGGCGCCCACAACGATCCGTGCCGAGGCAATGGTGTCGGCACGGTCCGGCGCAGTCGTCAACCGGACCCCGGCGCAGACGATGGGATAGTCGATGGCGGAACGGTAGGCCAGTCGCTGATAGGCGCTTCTCTCCCCGCCCGTGGGAATGACGATCTCTTTGAGCAGTTCCCTGGGTTCCATGGCAAAGGGCATGATTCCGTCCGTGGTGTAGAAATCGGTTATGGCAACGGTGCGTTCATGACCTTTGGAGGCCAGCACCAGCCGGGCGTCCAGCGCCATGAGGGCGGTTGCGCCGTCGGACTGACAGGTGGAGTTGCAACGGTCGGCCTCGTCCCGGGCATAGCATATTTTTCCGCCGTCCTTGTGGCAGGGCTGGCGTCCGGACCGGTGAAAGGCCGATTGATTGTAATGGTGGCACCGATTGTCCTGGAGGATGTTGCCGCCGATGGTACCCCGGTAATGCTGAATCGTGACAGCGCCGATTTTTTCGCAGGCCTGGCTCAGAGCCGGGGCATTTCGGCGGACGGGTTCAGAGGCGATGATGTCGGCGATGGGGGTTCCGGCCCCGATCCGGATGCCGTCGTCCAGAGTCCGGATGTAGGTCAGTTCGTTCAGGGCCTTGAGGCTGACGAGCCGTTTGGGCTTGAGTAGCCCTTTTTTCATCCGGACCAGAAGGTCCGTGCCCCCGGCCAGAATCCGGGCGTCCGGACCGTTTTCGTCCAGAAGCGCAAGAGCCTTGTCAAGGGTGTTTGGCCTCTCATATTCAAATTTGGGTAACCGCACGTTTGTTCTCCTTCATCCAAGAATTATTTCAGGAGGCCCGGCAGGAACAGGACCACCTGGGGAAACAGCATCATGATGATGATACAGAAAATGTAGGCCGGCAGAAAATAAGCCACGCCTCTGAACACTTTTTCAAGGGGTACGTCCCTGGCCATGCCGCCCACAACGTAGGTGGTGGCCCCCACCGGCGGGGTTACCGCTCCGAGGGTGGTGACGATGGTGATGGTCACGCCGAACCAGATGGGGTCATAACCGAGTTCCATGGCCACGGGAAAGAAAATCGGTATGGTGATGAGCAGTAAAGCCAGGGAATCCATGACCGCTCCGCCGATGACGTAGATGAGAAAGATAATGGCCATGATGGTCAGTTTGGAAAAGGGCAGGCCCGTGACCCAGGAAGCGATGTCGAAAGGAATCCGGGTGATGGCCAGAAACCGGCCGAAAATCATGGCCCCGGTGATGATCACAATGACCATGCAGGAAATCTTCAGGGTATCGAAAATGGAATTGTAAAAATCCGTCCAGGACAGTTTCCTTTGAATGAGGGCGATGACTACGGCAAAAAAGGACCCGATGGCACCGGCTTCGGTGGGGGTGAACAGACCGAAATACAGGCCGATCATGACCACCATGAACAGGATGAGCATTTCAACGGCGCCGGCCAGGGACCGGATTTTCTGTTTGAAAGTGGTTTTTTCGCCCACCGGTCCCCAGGACGGATAAATGGTGCACAGGACATAGACGGTCAGGGCCAGCAGAACGGCCAGCAGGATGCCGGCTCCCAGCCCTCCGTAAAAAAGCTTGGCAATGGACTGTTCCGTCGACAGACCGATGATAATCAGCACAACGCTGGGCGGAATGACCACCCCGAGGGTGGAGCCGCAGGCAATGGCGCCCGTGCTGAGCATGGGGTTGTATTTGTACCGGTTCATCTGGGGCAGGGCCACCGTGGTCATGGTGGCGGCGGTGGCGGCGTTGGACCCGCAGATGGCGGCAAAGGCGGCGCAGGCCATGACCGTTGCCATGGCGATCCCGCCCCGGACGTGGCCCACCCACTTGAAGGCCGCGTTGTAAAGTTTTTCATTGACCCCGGAATAAAAGGCGATCTGGCCCATGAAGATGAACAGGGGGATAACGGTCAGCCCGTAACTGGAAAATGTGTCCCAGGTCACGGTGGCCAGCATGTTCACGGCCGCGTCCGGCGAGACAATGTAGGAAAATCCGACAAGTCCCACCAGACCCATGGCAAACCCCACGGGGGTTCCGAACACGAACAGGATGAAAAGCAGCATACAGATACCGATAATACCAATCAGGGTCATGCTCATTTACCACCTTCCTTTCTGATGAGAAGCGCTTTTAAAAAATCGGTCAGAAGGGCCAGGGCAAGGATTGAAAATCCAAGTGCCACGGCCAGCAGAAAGGGATAATAGATGATGCGCAGGGTTTCGGAGAGTTCACCGGTATTTTTCAAGGTCATCGCCTTCTGAATCATGAACCAGGCGGTTACGGCGAAAAACAGGCAGCAGACCCCGTGGTTGAGCAGGGATATCAGGCGTTTGAGGGTTCTGGGATAGGTATTGACCAAGACATCCACGGAAATGTGACCGTTGGTGAACTGGGTGTATCCCAGGGCAAAGGCGGCCACGATGGCGCCGAAAAAGCCCATGAGTTCAAAGGTGCCCGGTATGGGGCCTGAAATCTGTCGGATAAAGATATTGGCACAGGTCAGCACGATCATGACGACCAGACACAGACCGCCGGCCAGGGTGAGCAGCTTGTTCAGAAATTTATTGATTTTCATTAACAAATCCATATGAAGCCTCCGAAACCCTCCAGCCGCTTTGTCACGGCTGGAGGTCATCATTTTACCGGTTACTGGAGAAAGGTCTTGATATCACTGATGATCTCTTCCGCCGGCAGGCCTTTGGCCTTGGCTTCCTTGATCCACGCGTCGGTGATGGGGGTCAGCAGGGCGTCCCATTTGGCCGCTTCCTCATCGGACAGGGTGATGAATTCCACTTTGTGCTCTTCCTTGGACCATTTGTTGGCTTCGGCGATGAGTTCGTCAATGTAGTTTCCGGTCCACAGGCTCTGTTCTTCCTTCAGATCCATGAACACTTTTTTCACGTCTTCGGGAAGAGCTGCGTATTTGGCTTTGTTCATGATCACGGCAAAGGGATAGATACCGGTTTCGGTCAGGGTGACGTATTTGCAGATTTCAGCGAATTTAAAATCCTTCATGACTTCCAGGGAAGAGAACAGGCCTTTGACCGTTCCTTTCTGAAGGGCTTCCACCGTTGCGGGCATGGGCATGCCCACGGGGTTGCCGCCCCAGGCCTTGAGAATATCGTTGGCGCCGCCCGAGGATCTCAGATCCATGCCCTTGAGGTCGGCCAGGGTGCGGACCGGGGTCTTGGTCATGAGGTTGCCCGGGGTGTTGGTGAACATGGCCAGAACCACCACATCCTTGAATTCTTCGGGCTGATATTTTTCATAGAGTTGCAGCAGGGCCAGACTGCCTTTTTTGGCGGTTTTGATGCCCACGGGCAGGCTGGTGGCGTTGGTAACGATGAAGCGCCCGGGCTGATATGCCATGCAGATGTTTCCGATATCGGCCTGCCCGGCGATGATGCCGTCCATCATGCCCTTGGCTTCCAGAAGGGTGCCGCCGGGAAAGGTGTTGACCTGAACCTGGCCGTTGGTTCGCTTCTCAACTTCCACCTTCCATCTTTCCATCTGAACGCAGGGAAAGGTGGGAGCAGGCGGGAAATTGGCGTAATTGAGCTTGATAACGTCGGCCCTTGCCGGTGCCTGAACTACCATCAGGCAGGTTAAAATGGCGAATAAAAACAAAACTGCTGAACTCATCGATCGTTTAAACATGGCGTTACCTCCTGTTAATCATCGTTTCGGGGGAGGCAAGCCCTCCCCCATGTTAAAATCAGCTTAGTTCAAAGGCCTCTTCTTTTTTTCCTGAATGGCGGCCAGCACCTTTTCAGGGGTAATGGGCAGGTTTTTGATCCTGACCCCCACTGCGTCGTAGATGGCATTGGCCACTGCCGGGGCCGTGGGCACGCATCCGGGCTCGCCGATACCCTTGGCGCCGAAGGGACCGTCCGCGTCCGGAGTCTCCAGGACCGGCGCCTTGATTTTGACGGCATCCTTGGCGGTAAACAGCTTGTAATCCCTGAAATTGGCGTTCATGTTCTTTCCATTGACATGGACGACCTCTTCGGACAGGGCATAGCCCAGCCCCATGATCACCCCGCCGTAGACCTGGCCTTCGAGCAGCAGGGGATTGATGGCCCGGCCCACGTCATGGGCCGCGATGTATTCAAGGATTTCGACCTTGCCCGTTTCTTCATCCACTTTGACCTTAACACCGTGAACCCCGAAAGTATAGGTCATGGACATATTCCCCTTGAAATCCGGACCCAGGTTTTCATTTTCGGGATCGTAAAAGTGATCGGCCACCAGCATGGTGCCGCCCGGAGAGAAGTGGGCTTTCCTGAGAAGCTTGTCAATGGGCATGCTTTTTTCCGGGTCATTTGCGGGGCCGATCATCCGATCTCTCAGAACCAGCTGGTCCGCAGACGTATCCAGAGCCTTGGCCGCGATTTCCAGCAACTGGGCCTTGATTTTCCGGGCCGCGCCCAGGGCCGCGTTGCCGGCCACGAACGTGGACCGGCTGGCATGGGCCCCCACATCCCAGGGACAGACATCCGTGTCGGTGTGAACCACATGCACGTCTTCCACCCGGAGTCCCAGCTCTTCGGCCACGATCTGGGCCGTGATATTGTCCATGCCCTGGCCCATGTCCGTGCCGCCGGTGAACACGTTGACCTTGCCGTAGTCATCCATTTTCAGGATGGCGCCGCACCCGTCGGATTTATAGATCCTGGCGCCGCCCCCCACATGGATGAGGGAGGCCACGCCGATGCCCACGCCTTTTTCCCTGGGTCCGGACCCTCTGAGCTCTTTTTCCACCGTGTCCAGACACTTGTCCAGGCCGCAGGTGGTGATCCGGAAGTTCTGGGGTGTGACGTCTCCGGGATGGTTGCGGTTGATCCGCCGAAATTCGATGGGATCGATGCCGGCCTTTTCCGCGAGCTGGTCGATGTTGCTTTCAATGGCGAAGGTGGCCTGGGGGTTGCCGTACCCCCTCATGGCCTGGGAATAGGTGTTGTTGGTGTAGACGCACTTGGCATCGTACCGGACATTGTCCACCCGGTAAAGGGAAGTGATGGGCATCATCATGACCGACGGGGTGGTGGCCCCCCAGGAGGTGTGGGCCCCGTTGTCCAGGACCATGCGGATGTCCCGGAACAGAAGTTTCCCGTTCTTGTCGCAGCCCTGGCGGATATAGGTGACGGTTGGCTGGCGGGTGGAGGTGGCCTTGAATTCCTCCACGCGGTCGAACACGATTTTCACCGGCCGCCGGCATTTGTGGGCCAGAAGGATGGCGATGTGCTCGTAGGCATAGGTGTCCAGTTTGGAGCCGAACCCGCCGCCGATGACGGGTTTGATCACCCTGACCCGCTTGTCTTTCAAACCCATGGCCTTGAGGGCTTCCAGAAAATCCTTCTGGGCCAGGGACGGGATCTGGGTGTTGGTGTAGATGGTCAGGTTGTCGGCGGCGTCGAAAACGGCAACGGCCCCGCTGGTCCCCATGCAGCAGTGGGTGACCCAGGTGGTGGTGTACCGGTCTTCGGCAATGAAGGCCGCTTCTTTTTCCGCTTTTTCCACATCTCCGTAATGCAGCTTCCAGGGCAGTTTGAGTACGTTGGATTTAGTGTTTTCATGCACCAGGGGGCTGTCCTTTTCCATGGCTTTCTCCGGATCGAACACACCGGGCAGCTCTTCGTATTCGATGTCGATGAGAGCCAGGGCCTGTTTGGCGATTTCCGGGGTTTTGGCGGCCACGGCGGCCACTTCGTCCCTGAAGGACAGCACCTTGCCTTTTTTGATGGGCGGATTGTCTTTGTAAAAACCCATCTTCATTTTTTCCGGCACATCGTCGCCGGTGAGCACCGCGTACACCCCGGGCAGGGCTTTGGCCCGGGACGTGTCCATGCTCAGTATCCGGGCGTGGGCGTATCGGCTGTACAGAATCCTGCCGTAGAGCATGTTGGGCAGCTTGATGTCCTGGATGTATTCGGCCCGACCCATGGCTTTCTGGGCCGCGTCGATTTTGGGGATGCGCTTGCCGACCACATTTAAGTTACTCATGTTTACCTCCCGTGTGTTGGGCCGCTTCAACGGATTCAAAGATCTGAATGTACCCGGTGCATCGGCAGATGTTGCCGGCCAGGGCATGCTGTATGGCCGCCCGGTCGGCATCCGGGTTTTCGTCCAGCAGGGCCTTGGCGCTCATGATCATGCCCGGGGAGCAGAACCCGCACTGGATACCGCCGTTGTCCACAAAAGACTGCTGGAGCGGGTGCAGTTTCCCGTTCTCGCCGGCCAGTCCCTCGATGGTTTCGATGGTTTTGCCGTCGGCATCCACGGCCAGGTACAGGCAGGAATTGACCGCGAGCTTGTCCACGATAACCGTGCAGGCCCCGCACTCCCCATTGCCGCAGCCTTCCTTGGTGCCGATCAGGCCCATTTCTTCGCGCAGAAGATACAGCAGGGTCCAGTTGTCCTGGATGTCGCAGGAGACCGGGTCTCCGTTCAAGATAAAAGATATGTTCGTCGTCATGGTTTCTCCTAACGGTTATGCTTTGATCATGTCCAAACATTTAAGGCCCATGCGTTTCACCTGGACCCGTATCATTTCCTTCCGATGCCAGGCGCTTCCCCTGACGCTGTCTCTGACCCTGGATTCATCGGCCGCCTGTTCCCCGGCCCGGCGCAGCAGGTCTTCGGTGATTTTTTGGCCCGTCAGCAGGTTTTCCGCCTGAATGGCCCGCAAGGGGGTCGGTCCGGCCACACCCAGGCAAATCCGGGCTTTGGCGCAGGTTTCCAGATCGTCTTGCAGGCTCAGAAGCACGCCGATACCGATGAGAGGCAGTTCCATGGCCGCTCTCCGACCGAATTTGATATAGGCGGAGCCGGTATGGGGGAGCTGGGCCGGGATGGTGATTTTTTTCAGGATTTCACCCGGTTTCAGGACGGTTTTATAGGGTTCGATAAACAGATCTTTGATGTCCACGGCCCGTTCTCCTTCCGGCCCCTGGACCAGGGCCGTCCCGTCCAGGGCGATCATGGGGATGGCGCCGTCGGCCGAGGGTACGGCGTTGATGAGATTGCCGCCGATGGTGCCCACGTTCCGGACCTGGAGAGATCCGATATTGGACACGGCATCGAAAATAATGGGGTACTGTTTCTGGATCATCGAAGATTTTTCAAGCACGGCATGGGTCACGCAGGCCCCGATGCTCAATTCTCCGGTCACCTCGTTTTTTCTGAGATCGGAGAGGTCTTTGATCTTTTTCAGCGAAATGAGGACATCCGGTTCCATCCACCCTTCCTTGAGTTTGACGATGACGTCCGTCCCGCCGGCAATGTATTTCGCGCTCTCGCTGTGCCGGGCAAAAAGGGAGACGGCTTCTTCCACCGTGGCAGGGCTCAGGTATTTAAATGGTTTCATTTGCGTTCCTTTCATATTCCTCGGTTGTCAAAAATTCGTTTTGCCTTGCCTTCGTATCGTGGCAGCCCCCCGGGAGGACAGATTTCCGCGTCGCAGCTGACCAGGATTTTGGAATGAATCTCTTTTTTGATCTTGTCCCTGATCCGGTCGGCCAGGGTCGGATCCCCGCCCTGACGGATTTCGGCTTTGATCATCATGTAATCCTTGCCGTCATTCTTTCGTTCCAGGTGGACCTGATATTCGCTGCCGACTTCGGGAATGCCGGAAAGCACCTCGTCGACCTGTCCCGGATAGACGTTGACGCCTCTTAAAACGATCATGTCGTCGGATCGTCCCATGATCCGGTCGTGCAGGAACAGGACGTTGCCGCAGGAGCAGGGGGTGGTGATCTTCCGCGTCAGATCTCGGGTCCGGTATCGGATGAGCGGAGAGGCCTCTTTTTCCAGGGTGGTGACCACCATCTCGCCGACTTCTCCGTCTTTCACCGGCTCCAGGGTGTCCGGGTCCAGGATTTCCAGGATGTATTTGTCGGCCCAGTAATGGATGCCCTCGTGTTTCGGACAGTCC
This sequence comes from uncultured Desulfobacula sp., assembly GCA_964593855.1. Taxonomy (GTDB): domain Bacteria; phylum Desulfobacterota; class Desulfobacteria; order Desulfobacterales; family Desulfobacteraceae; genus Desulfobacula. Next base: position 25,475 of record CAZQIX010000010.1, read on the forward strand.
AGCCCCGCTCCAGGTCCGTAGAGTTCGGTCATGCCCGTGATGTCGAACATGTCCTCCAGGCCGAGAAGCTCCCGGATTTTTTTCCGCATGGTCTCGCTGCTGCGTTCGGAGCCCAGAATGACTTTTTTGAGTTTGATCTTGTTCCGCAGCCCCCTCTTATTGACCTCTTCGGCCATGAGCAGGGCCATGGAGGCGGTGCAGCAGAATACCGTGGATTGGAGGTCTTCCAGGAACTGGCATTGCATGTCGATGTTGCCGGGGCCCACGGGGACGGCCATGGCCCCCAGACGCTCGCAGCCGAGCTGAAATCCCATTCCGGCGGTCCAGACGCCGTATCCCACGGCGATCTGAACACGGTCTTTTGGGGTCACACCGGCCATTTCATAGCACCTGGCAAACATATCGAACCAGGTGTCCAGATCTTTCTGCGTGTAGGTCAGCACTTTTCGTTTGCCCGTGGTTCCGGAGGATGCATGAATCCGGACCACGTCCTCTTCCGGCACGGACAGCAGGGGAAAGGGGTATCCTTCCTTGAGATCGTTGCCCGTGGTGAACGGCAGGCGTCGGATATCGTCCAGGGAGGTGATGTCTTTTGGCAGGACCCCCGCCTTTTCAAACCGGCTCCGGTAAAAAGGGGATCCTTTGTAAGCATGGGCGACAGTCCACTTCAATCCTTTGAGCTGATGGGCCAGGAGCTCGTCGGCGGATTGGAACGGCGGCATAAAGGTTTTTTTCATCATTCGCATCCTTATAGTTTTTCTCGAAGCTTGCGGGTTTCCGCAAGGTTGACGGTAAGGGTGTCAGGGTCGATAACGACCCCGTAGTCCTGTTTGGCACTTTCGATGCTGATATACTCGTATTGCACATCCCGTTCGACAGCTTCGGGGTCTCTTTCAAAGGGGTCGCCGTAGCCTCCGCCGCCAGCGCTGACAAACGAGATCCGGTCTCCCGGCTCGCAAAAGGTGAGAGTGCTCGGGTCGGCATTTTCACCGTTCTTCAGAAATCTGGCCAGAGCGGCGTCTTTCCCGCCGAACATGCCTTTGGGCGGGTAGAGATACCGTCCGGCCTGAACGGCGATGGAGATGGTGCCCCCGGAGTCTTTCCCCAGGTCCGGCGAGGTGATGATCATCTGTCGGCCCAGCCCCCCCCTGTTTCTGCCCGGTCCGCCCGAATCTTTGATCAGGCCGCGGGATTCAACCATCATGGAGGTGTCGCTTTCCAGGATTTCAACCGGGGTGTTGGCGCCGTTGGCCGGGAAAATGGCGCAGTGATGACCGTCCAGTCGGGAGGACGCCCCCATGCCGCCGCCGCGGATGATCATGGTGTGCCAGGCTTTGCCGTTGGCAAAAGATCCGTGGAAGATATTGGTCTGGGCCGGTGTGCCGCCGCTGCCGGCGATGATATTGTCCGGAGCGGCCTTGGCCAGGGCGTTGAAGACCATTTCCGTCATGAAATGGCCCACCACCATCCGTGCGGCCACGGCGGCCGGAAAAGTGCAGTTGACGATGGACCCTTCCGGCGCGGACATGGTGATGGGGCGGCAGGCTCCCTCATTGATGGGAATGCCCGGATCAAAACCGGATTTGACGGCCATGAACACGTATGCGTAGGTGAAATTGTACACCACGTTCACGCCCCAGGGCACCTGTTTGGAGGACCCGGTAAAATCGACGTGAATGGCGGAACCGTCCACCTTGACGGACAGCTTGATGGGGATGTCGGGTTTGTTTCCCGCGCCCTCGATGATGCCTGTGTGCTCGTACACCCCGTCCGGGATTTTTTCGATGGCGGCCCGCATGCTTTTTTCCGTCCGGTCGATGATCTCGTCGGCCAGGTCGTCCAACGTGTCCAGACCCTCGTCCTCCATCATTTCAATGACTTTCCGGGCGCACACATGGTTGGCCGCGACCTGGGACCGTATATCCCCGTCAAACTCCTTCGGCGTCCGGACATTGGCCCGGATCATGTTGATGAGGTCCTGGTTGAGTCTGCCGGCGTCATAAAGTTTGGTCAGGGGTATGAACAGCCCCTCGGCATACACGTCCCGGTTATCCGAGGCGGTACGGCCGCCGATGTCCGTGTGGTGGAAGATGCAGGCCGTGAAAGCCACGACCTTTTCCTTGAAAAAAATGGGCGAAAAGACGCAGACATCGTTGAGGTGTCCGGCCAGGGCCCAGGGATCGTTGATGATGAACACATCCCCGTCCCTGAGGGTGTCTTTGGGAAGAGACTGCACCAGTTTTTTCATGCCCAGGGCCATGGCGCCGGCCATGCCCGGGGTGCACAGGGTTCCCTGGACCAGTTCCTGGCCCCGGCTGTCCGTGAACATGCAGGTGTAGTCATGGGCATCCCTCAAAAGGCTGGAAAAGGCGGTCCGGATAACCGAAGCGTCGGATTCGTCCACGATGGAGATCAGCCGTTTCCAGAGAATTTCCAGGGTGATGGGGTCAAATTGTCGTTTTGTCGGTGTCATTATTTTCCCTCCCTGCCTGATTGGGTATCGGGCTGCACGATATCAACCCAGACAAATCCGAATTCGTCCACCCGGATCCGGGCGTCTTCTCCCAGGACAATGGTGGATTCCCGCTCTTCAATGATGGCGGGACCCATGAATGTGGCATTCGGGAACAGTTTGGACCGGTCGTAGACCGTGTACGGGATATAGTCTTTTTTCAAGATGGAAAAGGCCATCCGCCGGCCTTTGATGCAGGCGCCGATGTCCCGGTTGGTGGTGGTCAGCTTTGAAATGGTAAAGGGTTTTTTGGGCAGGCCGGCCCGGATCTTGAAGGTCACGAATTCAACGGGGGACTCTTCGGCGGTCCGGCCGTAAAGTCGCTTGTACTCATTGTCGAACATCTCCCGGATGTCTTTTGAGGTATAGGCTGCGAAATTTTGGTTGTCGATGGGAAGATCGATTTCCGCCCCCTGTCCCACAAACCGCATCAAAAGGGTTCGGTTGTAAAGGATGGCATCCCCTCTCTGGGCCCCTTCCAGGATTTTGGCGCTTTCGGTTTCCAGCTCTTTGAACAGGGCTTCGATTTCGCTGAAGTCTGCGTCGTCCAGGACTTTCCGGTGGCTTCGGGACATGTCGAAGGCAACGGGGGCCGTAAAAAATCCCAGGGCCGATCCGACCCCCGCCAGGGGCGGGATCAGGATGGAGCGGGCCCCGATTTTCTTGGCCAGACCGTAGGTGTGGACCGGGCCCGCGCCGCCGAAGGCCGTGACCGTGACGATGTTGGGGTTGCCGCCCTTTTCCGCGATATGGGTTTTGGCCGCCGACGCCATGGTCTCGTTGATCAGGTCGTGAATTCCGAAAGCCGCTTCGACCAGGGTGGTACCCAGGGGCCCGGCTATTTTTTCCTCAATGGCCTTTCTGGATTTTTCGATGTCCAGGGCCATGGTGCCGCCCAGAAAGAAATCAGGGTCCAGATAGCCGAGAACCAGGTCTGAATCCGTGACCGTTGGATTTTCTCCGCCCAGGTTGTAGCAGGCGGGACCCGGATCGGCCCCGGCGCTTTCCGGACCGACCTGGAGAAGTCCCAGGCTGCTGATCTTTGCGATACTGCCCCCGCCGGCGCCGATTTCCATCAGATCCACCACCGGGACCTGGATGGGAAGGCCCGATCCTTTCTGGAACCGCTGGACCCGACCGACTTCAAAGGTGGAGACAAGGCCTGCATGCCCGCTCTGGATCAGACAGGATTTGGCCGTGGTGCCGCCCATGTCGAAACAGAACATATCCTTGATGTTGAACATTTTCCCGTAATGCTGGGAGGCGATGACGGCGGCGGTGGGGCCGGATTCGATGATCCGGACGGGAAATTCCTTGGCGGTCTCGATGGAGGTGATCCCGCCCGAGGAGAGCATGATGAAGAGTTTGCCCGCAAATCCGATGGCCTGAAGGCGATTGATGAGCTTGTTGAGATACCAGTAGGTGATGGGTTTGACATAGGCATTGACCGCCGTGGTGCAGGACCTTTCATATTCCTTGATTTCCGGCAGCACCTCGATGGATGTGGACAGAAACATACCCGGCAGTTCCCGTTCGATGATCTCTTTCATCTTTCTTTCATTCACCGGGTTTTCGTATGAATTGAGAAAGCATACGGCGATGGATTCGATGCCTTTGTTTTTGAGCGTTTTCAGAACCGTGACCGCCTCCGTTTCATTGACCGACTTCAGAACCCGGCCCTGGGAGGTGATGCGTTCGTCGATTTCCACCCGGTCCGGGCGGGGGACGATGGGTTCCGGGTATTCACTGAAAATGTCGTATGCGTCATAGCGTTTTTCCCGGCCCAGCTCGAGTACGTCCCTGAATCCCCTCGTGGTGATCAGGGCGGTTCGGGCTCCTTTTCTTTCAATGATGGCATTGATGACCAGGGTGGTGCCGTGAATGATTTCCTCCACCTGATCCAGAAACCCCGGCAGTTTTTCGTTCAGCTCCCGGATGCCCTGTTCAATGGCATCGGACGGATCCGAGGGCGTGGTCAGGCATTTATTGGTGAAAAATTCTCCTGTCCTGTTGTTCACCAGCACGAAATCCGTAAACGTGCCGCCGATGTCACACCCCAGACGGTAAGTGTCCTGTTCCAACATACACCTCCTTCACTGTTAATAAAAATCCGGCTCTTTCCATTCGCCGAACACCTGCCTGAACACCCCGGCCATTTCTCCCACCGTGGCATAGGCGTGGCAGCATCGGACCAGATGGGGCATGACATTGTCGCTGCCTTTGGCCGCTTTTTCCAGGGCGTTGAGGCTTGCGGACACCTCCCGGTCGTTTCGGGTCCGGCGAAGTTCCTTCAGATTGGCTTTGGATTGTTCGGCCCATGCCTCGTTGTATTCATGCAGCTCCACATTGGCGGGGGCTTCGTCCGGGCCGTCGGCGCTCTGTTTTTCCGTGACGGGAACCACGCCGACCTTCCGGTATTCTCCGGACTGGAGGCCTTTTTCAAATTCATAGGCCTGCCGGGACACTTTGCGCTGGACAAATCCGTCGGAAATGCTCTTGATCATGCCGCCCCATTTCTGGACCTCTTTTCTTTCCTCCAGGATTTTTTTTTCCATTTCCAGGGTGATGGTTTCAATGAAATAGGAGCCGGCCAGGGGGTCCACCGTATCTCTCAGGCCCACTTCGTCCATGAGGATTTCCAGGGTCTTCAAAGACAGCAGGGCCGAGCGCGGGGTGGGGATGGTGTAGGCTTCGTCAAAGGAGCACAGAGCCGTGGTCTGGGCCCCGGACAGGGCCGCGCCCAGGGCGTAGTAGGCGCCGCGCATGATATTGTTTTCCGGCTGTTCCTTGGTCAGCCCGGACCCGCCGCCGCCGAACAGACCTCTTAGGAAAAGGGCTTTTTTGTCCTGGATGCCGTATTCTTCCCGGAGCATCCGGGCCCAGAGTTTTCGGGCCGCCCTGAATTTGGCCACCTGTTCCCACAAATTTCCGTAGACATTGAAGTTGAAGGAAAACCGGCCCACGAAGGTTTCGGCCGGGATGCCGCGTTGAACCACGTTATCGATGTAAGCCTTGGCGATTTCAAAAGCATAGGCGATTTCCTGGGCCGGGGTGGCCCCGGATTCCCGGATATGGTAGCCGCAGATGGACACGGGATTGGATTTAGGCAGTTCTTTGGCCGCGTATTCAATGGAATCCCCCACCAGACGGACGCCGTGTTCCACCGGGAAAATCCAGGCCCCGCGGCCGATCATTTCCTTTAAAATATCGTTCTGGGGAGTGGTGGAGATCTGGGTCTTGGAGAACCCGGATTTTTCCGCCGCCGCCTGGTACATGGCCATCATGATGGTGGCCACGGCATTGATGGTGAGCCCGGACCCGATCCGGTCCAGGGGGATATCCTTGAACGCGGTTTCAAAATCCCGGAGGGAGTCCACGGCCATGCCCACCCGTCCCACTTCGCCCTCGGCCAGGGGATGGTCGGAATCGTAGCCCATCTGGGTGGGCAGGTCAAAGGCCACGTTGAGGCCGTTCTGGCCGTTGGCGATCATGAGCTTGAACCGCTGGTTGGTCTCTTCCGGCGTGCCGAATCCCGTGTATTGACGGGTGGTCCAGGCGCGGCTGCGGTAGCTCTGGGGATGAATACTGCGGGTAAAGGGGTATTCGCCCGGCGCACCCAGATCTGTTTCGTATTTGAATCCGGCCTTTTCCAGGTCTTCCGGACCATAGGAGGGTTTGACCCGTATCCCGGACTGGTAGATCACCTCTTTGATCGCGCCTTTCTGGTCTTTACTGTATTTTGCAACACCCATGGTAATCGTTCTCCATTTTATTCAAACAGGTTGTTGATGCCGGCAATGATATCCGCAAACGGGGTTCCGCCGGGAAACACGGCCGCCACGCCGATTTCCGAGAGTTTCGGTATGTCCTGGTGGGGGATGACCCCGCCCACGATCAGACGGATATCGGAAAGCCCTTTTTCCCTCATCATGGCCATGAGTTTCTGGCAGATGGGCAGATGGGCCCCGGACATGATGCTCAGTCCGATGACGTCCACCGTCTCTTGGACGGCGCTCTGAACGATCTGGTCCAGGGTCTGGTGAAGTCCCGAATAGATCACCTCCATGCCGGCGTCCCGCAAGGCCAGAGCGATGATTTTGGCGCCCTTGTCATGGCCGTCCAACCCCGGTTTCGCGATCAAAATCCGAATTTTGCGTTGTGTCTCCATTTTGTTTTTTCCTTTATTAGCGTCTGTATCCAAAAGGTTAAAAGGCCTCTTCCTGATAACGGATTGAAACTGCGGCCATGATATGTTCGGCCGCGCTCACCGGATCCATGCCGTTGTGCCGGATCTCGTCCAGTGTCCGGGCGTAATCCGGGGCGGCTTTGACGACCCCCATGGTTTTTTCCAGGGCCAGATCCCGGATCAGGGTTTGAAAATGGGCGCATGCCAGATCTCTCTGTCGGCGGGCCAGACGATCATCCTGTCCGAGAAACGCCTTGAAGGAGAGAAAGGTGTCGGCCAGTTCGGCTATCCCGGCTCCGTTCAGGGCCTGGGTGGTTTTCACCGCCGGGGTCCAGCCGTCGGACCGGGCGGAGCGGAGATTCAGCATCATGGCCAGTTCCTGAACACAGGCATCTGTCCCGGGCCGGTCGCTTTTGTTGACGATGAACACGTCCCCGGTTTCCAGGATCCCGGCCTTGATGGCCTGAACGCCGTCTCCGGCGCCCGGAATGATCACGATCCCCACGCAATGGGCCAGATCGGAAATATCGAATTCCGACTGACCCGCCCCCACGGTTTCCACCAGGATGATGCCGTAGCCCATGGCGTCCAGAACCACGGTCGTGTCCCGGGTGGCCATGGACAATCCGCCTTTCCGGCCCCTGGCGGCCATGGACCGGATGAAAACCCCCTCGTCGGCGGCATGGCGCTGCATGCGGAGCCGGTCCCCGAGAATGGCGCCGCCGGACACGGGGCTGGACGGATCCACGGCAATCACGGCCACGGTGTGGTTTCTGCGTCGGAATTCGGTGATCAGCGCATCGATGAGAGTGGATTTGCCGGCCCCCGGCGATCCGGTGATGCCGATGACAAAGGCCCGGCCGGCATGGGGGTAGAGGGCTTTGAGGGCGTCCCGGGCCGACGGATCCCGGTCTTCGATCCGCCGGATGAGCCGTGCGCCGGCCCTCTGGTCGCCGGCCAGTATGTCTTTGACGTCAGGCACTTTTCTGTTCTTTTTCATCCTCTACCAGGCGCGCCAGGACGGCGTTCTTGCCTTTGAGAATATGCTCCCTGACCAGGTGTTCAACGGCGTTCCCATCTCGTTGCTTGATGGCTTCCAGCATTCTGAAATGGTCTTCGTTGCTTTCATGGGCGTATTCATCCTGTTTCAGGATAATCTGCCGGAACCGCTCGATCTGGGCCCGGAGCTGGTTGATCATTTTGATGAGCTTGGGGTTTCGGCTCAGAGCGTAGAGCAGGTCGTGGAATTCCGTGTTGATGGTGTGGAGCCGGTCGGAATTCTTTTTTTCAAGGCATTTCTGGTATTCCACCATCTTTTTTTCCAGGGGGAACAGGTCTTCTTCCGTGTAATTTTCGGCGGCCAGCCGGGCCGCGTAGGCTTCCAGCACACTTCTGATACCGAAGGTCTCCTCGATGTCGTTCCGGGTCAGGGTTACGACCTGAAAGCCGCCGGACGGGGTTTTTTCGATCCATTCCTCTTGTTCGAGCTTGTGAAGGGCTTCCCGCAGCGGGGTTCGGCTGATTCCCAGCATGTCTGCCAGACGGGATTCCACCAGTCGTGCCCCGGGCTCGATGGTCTGGTCGACGATGGCGTTTTTCAGGTATTCAAACACATCCTCGCCCAGTGATTTCCTCTCCTTGAAACTGCCGTTCAATTTCATCTAGATAATCCCTTTTTCCTTGAAGTCCGCCAGGTCGGCATCGCTGTAGCCCAGGATGTCCTTGTAGACGGCTGGATTCTGTTCACCGAACCGCGGCGGGAAGGACAGTTTCCGGTCGGACTGGTCCAGAAAGGGCGTCATATTGGGCGGGGGCGCCAGGGTGATTTCCGTTCCGGTCCTGGGATCTCTGGACGAGAGAAGCCGGCGGGCCACCAGCGGATCCTCGACCACCTGGTTCACATCTTTGATGGCGGATATGGGCACGGTGATGGCGGTGAACAGATCGATCAGCTCCCGGGTGCTGTGTTTTTCGGTAATGGCGTTGATGGCCTTGTTCAGGTTCACCACGTCGGCGATCCGGCCCTTGTTTTTCTTGTATTCTTCTCTGGCCAGGGATTGGAACATGTCCTGGGAAACCATGGATTCCCATTGCCGGTCATTGCCCACGGCCAGGTAGACAAATCCGTCGCTGGTCTTGTAGACGGAGACCGGGCAGAAAAATTCATGGGTGTTGCCGCGCCTCGATATCTTCGCCCCGAAGCTTTGGGACAGGGCGATGGGCACGGTCAGCCAGGACACCGAGGATTCAAACATGGACATGTCGATGCGGGTGCCCTGGCCGGTGACGGCCCGTTTGAACAAGGCTTTCATGAGCAGGCCGTATCCGTGTTCGCTGGTGCCCATGTCCGGCAGGGGGATGCCCAGCACCTGGGGATCGCCGTCGGCCTCTCCGGTCAGCTCCATGAGCCCGGACCGAGCCTGGAGAATGGGATCATAGGCCCCTTCGTTGGAATCCGGGCCGAACCCGGTCAGGCCCAGCCAGATGATGTCCGGTTTGATTTCTTTCATCCGGTCGTAGGCGATGCCCAGTTTGTCATAATTTTTGGGCAGCTGGTTGGTGATGAAAATATCCACCTTCAGCTTGCGCAGCAGCTCATCAAAGATTTCCCGGCCTTTGGGGTCGGCCAGATTCAGGGTCAGGGCCTGTTTGCCCGAGTTGATGCACAGAAAATAGGCGTTCATCCGTTCTTCGTTCAGGACGTTGGCCCCGATGAACCGGTTGGGATCACCGTATACGGGATGTTCGAGCCGGATGACGGTCATGCCGTCCTGGGCCAGTCGATAGGTGAGATAGGGAGCGACGGTGGCTTGTTCAAGGGAAAGTACGGTGAGATTCTTAAAAATTTCCATGGGACCTCCATTGGTGAATGGATAAGGGGGCTTATCCTAAGATTGCGGCATCGGATGTATACTGTATACGGTATACATCCGATCGTTGTCAAGAAAAATTTCAGGCCGGGGACCCGGAATGCGTTACCCGTGGGCCATGGCCCGTCCGGTTTCGCGGCAGGCGTCGAAAATGCCGAGATTGGTGTCCCGGACCCTTGGCGGACTCATTTGCGCCACCGTGGTCCGCAGCTCATCTCCGGTCAGGGGCCCGAGTCCGAAGGCGGAATAAAAGGCGATCATGGCCAGGTTGGTGGATTTGGGCGAACCCATGGCCACGGCGGTTTTCGTGGCTTCCATGGCAAAGGCCCTGATGTCGTTCTGCTGGAGATAGGCACCGACCCGTTCATCCGGAAAGGCTTCGGGACGGGCGTTGGTGAAAAGCCAACCCCCTTTTTTAAGGTAGGGCAGGTACCGGTAGGCTTCGGATTCATCCATGGAAATGAGGAAATCCGCGGCCCCGGCCCGGATCAGGCTGGACCGGGCGTCTCCGATCCGCAGATGGGACACGACCGAGCCGCCCCGCTGGGCCATCCCGTGGGTTTCGGCTCCGAGAATATTGTAGCCTTTGTCCAATGCCGTGGCGGCCAGCACCCGGGTCATGAAAAGGATGCCCTGTCCGCCCAGACCGCTTAATACGTAATCGATGGTTTTCATGTCGTTTGTCTCCCTCAGGTTGTCAGGCTTTTACAACGGCATTCCGCGGGCAGATCTGCAGGCAGACCCCGCATTGGGCGCAAAGCACTGTGTTGATTTCGGTTTTTTCGGTTTCAGGGTTCCGGACCATGGCCGGGCATTCGAATCGCTGGTGGCAGAAGCCGCAGTCGTCACAGTCATCGGAAACCGTGACCGCGATCCGTTCCGGAATGGCCAGGTCCTTGAATCCGATCACGCAGGGATGGCGGGAGATGATGACGGCAATCCCTCCGTCCGGATCGTTGACGTAAGCGGCCGCGTCCTTGAGCTCTTGGATCATGCCGTTGGTGTCAAAGGGGTCCACCACTTTGAGGTATTTTACCCCGCATCCCCGGACAATGGTTTCCAGGGCGATGGCGTTGCCTTTGCGTCCGTCCACCCGCTCTCCCTGGGTGATGGCCGGCTGCATGCCGGTCATGGCCGTGATCCCGTTGTCCAGAATGACCAGGATGAACCGGGAGTCGTTGTAAACCGCGTTGATCAGACCGGTAGTGCCTGAATGGAAAAAGGTGGAATCCCCCATGGTGGCCACGATGGGCTTTTGGACCCCGTCCTGGGCGTAGGCATTCCAGAGTCCGGAAGCGATGGTGATGCCGGCGCCCATGTCCAGGACCGTATCCACCACCCCCAGGTTGGAACCCAGGGTGTAGCATCCGATGTCGGACGGGAACACGGCCTTGGGAATGGCTTTTCGAATGGCGTAAAAGGACGCGCGATGGGGACATCCCGGACACAGGGTGGGTTTGCGCAGGGGCAGCCCCAGTCCGCCCACCAGCTCAAAGGCCTGTCTGCCGCCGTCAAAATCCGACAGGGGGGGCAGTCGGCAGTCAATCAAGGCCCGGTTCAGGACGGTTTCGATTTTTTCAGGCACGAGTTCGCCTTCCATGGGCACGTGGCCCGACAGTCTGCCCAGGGTTTTTTGCTTGTCCCGGAGCATGTATTCAATGACCGTATCGGTTTCCTCGATGACCAGAACCTTGTCGCAGGCGTTCAGGAACTCGATCGCCAGTTTCTCCGGAAAAGGGTAGGGAGCCCCGATCTTCAGCATGGGCAAGTCTCTGCGGCCGTATTCGTCCAGCAGATCCAGGACCACGCTGGAGGGAACGCCGCCCGTGACAATACCCAGGGGATAAGTTCGGCCCGGTTCCAGGTCGTGCCGGTTATATGGAGTCAGGGTGCTGAATTTCTCGCTGATGCGTTCCAGCTTTTCGTTCAGGGCCTTGTGCTGGATGAACCGGAATTTGGGTGTTGAGGCCCAGCGGGTGGGCTCCCGTTTGAAATCGGCTTTGGTCGGATTGTTTTCAAGCGCTCCATACCGGATGTTCTGCCGGGCGTGGCAGACCCGGATGGCCGGCCGGACCAGGACCGGCACCTGAAATTCCTCCGACAGGTCAAAGGCGAACCGGATCATTTCCCGGGCTTCTTCCGGGCTGCCCGGGTCGAGGACCGGCACCTTTGCGATCCGGGCCATGAAGCGGGAATCCTGTTCCGTCTGGGAGGAATGGGGGCCGGGATCGTCACAGGAAATGACGACCAGTCCGCCGATGTTGCCGATGTAGGCGGCGGACATGAAGGAATCGGCGGCCACGTTGAGCCCCACCATTTTCATGCAGCAGGCTGCCCGCTTGCCTGAAATGGCGGCGGCAAAGGCATTGTCGAAGGCCACCTTTTCATTGACCGACCACTCGATGCCGGTGTTCAGATGGTTGGCCTTGGAAAACCGCACCACCTCGGGAAGAATTTCGCTGGAGGGGGTGCCGGGATACGAGGTCATGATCTGGCAGCCGGCCTCCAGAAGGCCAAGGGCCATGGCGCCGTTTCCTAACAAAAATTCTTGTTTCATTCTCAGATCCTTTATTGGGGTTGATGAAAAGTGTATGGACACGCTTCCGCCGCTGTTCAATCGTATACCGTATACGGTGTACAATCCGGATGTGTCAAGCATTATTTTCCGAAAATCAGTTCGGCCGGACCCCTTGACGAAACCCGGTGCTCTGTCGTAGGATTCTCCTGTTTTTATCGATGGTTGTCCCTGATATCGGCGGCAAGGAGAGAGATGAGCACTGAACACACCCAGCAGGATATTCATGGCCGGATCGCCGGCATTCATTTGTCATCGTTTCTGCAAATGATCGAGATGGAACAGAAAACCTGTACCGTCAAAGTTTTCACCCAAAACGACATGGGCCGGATTTATTTTTTGAACGGTTGTCTCATCGACGCCGATACCCGGACCCTGAAACACCTGGAAGCCATGTATGCCATCCTTTCCTGGAAAAAAACCGTGATCGAGGTGGGTAAAAACGAATCCATAACCCGGAATACCATTCATCTGCCCCTCATGCACCTGCTCATGGAAAGCGCCCGACTGGCCGATGAGCAAAGTGTTGCAGCGACCGAAGACCCTGGACGGGGACCGGCCGATGTTTCCGGAAACGCCGGCCCGGCCCGTCTGAGACAGAACCGGGATTTCTGTCTGGAAATCGGGGTTCGCATTTTCATGGATCCGGACGGTTCCGAACAAACCCTGCAGAGCGCGCTGGTGGGCATCGAGCACGGCCGCTACCTCCTGGTGAAAGCCCCTGAATCCCTGACCAGCATGGAACCGGATCGTATCAACGGGATCGGCCTGACCCTGAAAAGCCTTTACAAAGGAACCATCTACGCCTTTCGGTCCAGAGTGCTGGGCCTGATCACCCACCCTTCCCCCTTGATGTTTATCGAATACCCCCTGAAAATAGAACACCACGAACTGCGTTCGTCCAGGCGGTTCCGGTGCAATGTCGCGGCCCAGGCCGAGATGGAAGCCGGAGAGAGGGGCGGGATCATAGAAAACATCAGCAAAGGCGGTTGTTTTTGTGTCCTCGAAACCCTGAAAGCCGATTTTGTAACCCCCGATGATCTGCTCAACGGTACCCTTGTGCTTCGGTGCCGGTTTCCCGGATCGGAAGATGAAGTCCGTTTCATGGGGGAAGTCAAGAACGCCCGGCGGAAATCCAGTGATCTGGGGGTGGGAATCCAGTTCCTGCATCTTGACACCATGGATGCGGAGCGTCGCAAAATCCACGGCTATATCCATCTCATCGAATGTTCGGGAGAGCCGGTCTGATGAAATACGGCACTATACTCATGCTGGTTCTGCTGGTTTTTTTCCCGGCCGGACAGCCGGCGGCGGAAGTTTCGAAACCCCCTGTCGTATCCGCTGGATCGGGAACCGATGAAAGCGTCATCCGGATGCTTTCGTCCATTGCGGAACTCAGGAAGAATCTGCAGCAGCGCATATCGGAGCGGAAAGCCATGCTGGCGCAGACCACCTCCGATTCTCTGAGAGTCAGCCTGGAAGCCGAAATCTCCAAACTGGACCGGCAGCTCGATGACGCCACCTCCGATTTCGAGCGAATTGCAACGGGGGTGGACATCGGTCTGTTTCTGGGCAAAAAGGAAGAAACCTTCAACTGGAAAGAAGAAGTCATGGCCCTGGTCGAGCCCGGCATCAAGGAAATCAAACGGATGACGGTCAATGCCCGGAACAGGACCAAACTCAAGGACGAAGCGGCCTATTATGAAAATCTGGCTTCGGTATCCAGGGAAGCGGTGAAAAACATTCAGACCCTCATGGGCCGGGCCGAGGACAAGCAGCTCAGAAAACATCTGGAAGCCTTGCTGCCGGAATGGAAGAGCATTGAAAAACAGACCCTGAACAAGCTTCAGATCGCCGACATGCAGCTGGCTGAAATGGACCGGAATGAAAAATCCCTGATCGAGACCTCGCGTCTTTCCATCAAGCAGTTTTTCCGGACCCGGGGGCTTTATCTCATGATCGCCCTTTTGTCCTGTATTTCGGCCGTCATGGTGCTCCGGCTCGCGGCCGGACTGGTCCGGCGGTTGATCCCGGGTTACGGCCTGCCGTACAAACCCTTTCACATCCGGCTCTTCGACATCCTGGCCAGGCTGATTACCCTTGCGGCGACTCTGTTTGTTCTGGTGCTGGTGTTTTATATTTTCGAAGACTGGGTCCTGCTGAGTCTGTCCATCGTGTTTTTTCTCGGGCTGGGCTGGGCCGTCAAGAACGCTCTGCCGCGCTACTGGCAGCAGAGCCGCCTCATGCTCAACATCGGGTCGGTCCGGGAGGGGGAACGCATGGTGTATGAAGGTGTTCCCTGGCTGGTGAAAAGCATCAACGTGTTTTCCATTCTTGAAAATCCGGACATGGGGGTAACCCTTCGCCTGCCCATTGAAGAATTGCTGGGAAAGGTTTCCCGACCCTTTCGTCCCGACGAACCCTGGTTTCCCTGCCGCAGAGACGACTGGGTGGTGCTGGCCGACGGCACCTGGGCACGGGTCCGGAGCATCTCCCATGAAATGGTTTCCCTCATTCAGGGGTGCGGGTCTTTGAAGACCTATCAGACCGGCGATTTCCTCGCCCAGACGCCATTGAACATTTCCAGGGATTTCACTCTGAGGGTCGGTTTCGGCATCAGTTACAACATCCAGAAAGACGCCACCGGAAAAGTTCTGGATCTTCTGGCGGCTTACATCCGGGAGGCGGTCCGTCGGGACGGCTACGAACAGGGCCTCCTGAATCTCCAGGTCGAATTCATGGCCGCGGGCGCCTCATCTCTGGATCTGGCCGTTATCGCGGACTTCAAAGGGGAGATGGCGTCCCGGTATTTCAAGCTGTCCCGGGCCATCCAGCGATGGTGCGTGGACGCGTGCACCCTGAACGGCTGGGAAATTCCCTTTCCCCAGCTCACGGTGCATCGTCCGGAATAAAAGACATGCCCGGTGGGGAAAAGCCCCGCACCGGGCAGGAAAGGTCGAACTTTTTTTGTCTATCGATTCACGATGGTGCGGCCGATGATCATTTTTTCGATTTCCTTGGCCCCTTCGTAAATTTCCAGAACCTTGGCGGCCCGGTAGAACCGTTCGATATCGTAATCGTCGAAATATCCGTATCCGCCGTGAAGCTGAAGGGCTTCGTCCACCACTTCCACGGCGATGCGGGAGGCGTAGAGCTTGGCCATGGCCGTGACGTGGGTGTCGGGCGTGCCGTTGTCCAGGAGCCAGGCCGCCTTGTACATGATATTCCTGGCCAGTTCCACTTTGACGGCCATGTCCGCGATCTTGAACTGGACGCCCTGGAAGGAGCCGATGGGTTTGCCGAACTGCTTTCTGTCCCGGACGTGTTTCACGGCCATGTCCAGAGCGCCCTGGGCCAGGCCGACCCCGTGGGCGCTGACATAGGCCCGGCTCCGGTCGAAAAAGGCCATGAGCTGATGAAAACCGTTGCCCCGGGTGCCGATGAGGTTGTCTTCCGGCACTCTGACGTTGGTCAGGTAGATGGCGGCCGTGTCCGAGCAGCGCAGCCCCATTTTTCCGTGCATGGGTTCCGCCTTGTATCCGGGCCGGTCGGTTTCCACGGCAATGATGCTGTGGCGTTTGGAGCGGGAGGGGTTGTCCGGATCGGTGAGGCAGTAGATGAGCATGAAGGTGCCTTTGGTGCCGTTGCCGATCATGACCTTGGAGCCGTTGAGCACCCATTCGCTGCCTTCTTTCACCGCGGTGGCGGCGGCGGACAGGGTGTCGGAACCGGCATCGGGTTCGGTGATGGCAAATCCCATGACCCCGTCACCGTTGAAGATGGGATCGAGAAATTTTTTGCCCTGTTCATCGGTTCCGAACAGGATGAACTCCTCGGCCCCGAAGGTCAGGGAGCAGAGCTGCTGGCTGATGCCGGGGTCCACCTTCCAGAGTTCTTCCAGGACAATGGCCTGTTCCAGGAAGCCAAGGCCCGGGCCGCCGAATTTTTCGGGAACGAAGAGTCCGATCAGTCCCAGTTCTCTTGCTTTTTTAACGATTTCGGCGGGATAGGTTTCCGTGAGATCCAGTTCGCGGCCCACGGGTGCCAGTTCGCCGCGGGCAAATTCCCGGGCGGCTTTTTGAATCGATTTCTGCTCTTTTGTCAGTAAAAAATCCACGGATCGATCTCCTTGTTGAAATAGCGGTTAAAATAAAGGTTACATGGGAATGTTGCCGTGCCGTCGGAACGGTTCCGGCCGTTTTTTGTTTTTCAGCATGGTCAGCCCACGGATAATCTGGGTGCGCGTCTCGGCCGGCTCGATGATCCGGTCCACCAGCATGTTGGAGGCGGCGTGAAAGGGGTTGGAATATTTGTAATCGTATTCCTCGATTTTCCGGGCCCGGAAGGCCTGGGGGTCGTCGGCCTCTTCGATTTCCTTGCGGTAGATGATATTGATGGCGGCCGTGGTGTCCAGAACCACGAGCTGGGCCACCGGCCAGGCCATCATCAGATCCACCCCCATTCCGGCGCAGCACATGGCCATCACGGCCCCGCCGTATTCCTTGCGCAACGCCAGAGTGATCTTGGGAACCGTGGCTTCGGCATAGGCGTAGAGCATTTTGGCTCCGTGGCGGATGATTCCGGCATGTTCCTGGTCCACGCCCGGAAAATACCCGGGGACGTCCACCAGGTTGACCAGGGGAATGTTGAAGCAGTCGCAGAACCTTATGAACCGGGCCGCCTTGTCGGATGAATGATAGTCCAGGCAACCGGCCATGATCATGGGCTGATTGCCCACGATGCCGACAGTGGCGCCGTTCATGCGGGCCAGGCCGGTAATGATGTTGGGCGCGAATTCGGGCAGAATTTCCAGAAATTCACGATGGTCCACGATCTCCTGGATGACCTGGTGCATATCGTAGGACCGTTTGAATTCCGCGGGAACAATGTCTGCAAGCCCGGGATTTTTGCGTTCCGGATCGTCTTCGCAGGCGAACGCGGGCGGCTTTTCCTCGTGGTTGGACGGAAGGAACCCAAGGAGATAGCGAATCAGGGACAGGCTGTCCTCATCGGAACGGGTCACGAAATGGGCCTGGCCCGTTATCCGGCTGTGGACCGAGGCCCCGCCGAGCTCTTCCAGGGTGACGGTTTCCCGGGTGACGTCGTGAATGACCTTGGGTCCGGTGATGACCATCTGGCTTTGTTTCTCGATCATGATGATAAAATCGGTCAAGGCCGGAGAATACACGGATACCCCGGCGCAGGGGCCCATGATGCAGGAAATCTGGGGTATGACCCCGGACGCGGCCGTGTTCCGGAAAAACATGCCGGCCACACCCTTGGAGGCGAAAAAGCCTTCATGAAGACGCCCCCCGCCGGAATCGAACAAGCCCACGATGGGGGCCTTGACTTTCAGGGCCTCGTCCTGGATCCGGCAGATTTTCCGGCCGTGGATGGTGCCCACGGAGCCGCCCAGCACAGTGACATCCTGGGCATAGGCAAAGACCATGCGGCCGTCGATGAATCCATAGCCGATGACCACGCCGTCGCCGGGAACCTTGCGTTTTTCCATGCCGAAATCGACACACTGGCTTTCGGCCAGGTCGTTTAACTCGATAAAAGTGCCGGGATCGAACAGAAGGTCCAGGCGTTCCCTGGCCGTGAGTTTGCCGCTGGACCGGTGCCGTGCCAGGGCCTTTTCGCCTCCGCCCAAGGCGGCCCGGTGCTGAAGGTTTCTCAGCCGTTCCAATTCTTTTTCATGTGTTTTTTCAGTCATGGCAGTTCCTTAAAAATATACGTTAACGGCATGTCCGCAAAGTCATGAAGGCGATGACCGGCATCTGGTGTTCATGACGGATGTGGTAGATTGTATACTGTATACAATCCAGGGGTGTCAAGCAGATATTCAAAAAAAGCCGGTGCTTGACAGGGCACAAGGGATGGGGTAGGTTTTTTGAAAACCAAAGGAGGCGGATATGCATCTATACGCACAGATCTACGAATTTTCATCTTCGGCCGGAGCCCTGGAGGGATATGTGTACGGCAAGCGGTCCAAAGAAACGGTGGACATGCAGGCCCTGGATGTCTGGACAGGCAACCTGGCCGAGGCCTACCGGCTTCTGCCGCCCGAAGCGCTGGACCGGATCCGGTCCGGCCTGGATTTGACTCTGAACCGGGCCGCGGCTTCCCTTGAAGGATTTCTGGAAACCGACCACCCGGTCCTTCAACGGGTCCGCGCCATGATCGGTCAGAGGACCGATGCGGGACCGGATGATTTTCAGAAAAAAAAGTGGTTTCAAAAAGAACCCCGATGAAGGCGCCCTGGTCCATATCCGGCACCGTGGTGTCCGGGACCGGGAAGGCCGCTTTTTTCACCGGCCTGGACTGGGTCGGGGATCAGTGCCGGCAGAATTTCGGTTTCATCCCCTATCCGGGAACCCTGAACCTGGCCATTGACGAGGCGTCCCGAAATCTTCTGGATGACCCGGCCCTTGGGTCATGGACCCCCCTTGTTTCTCCGGATCCGTCTTTCTGCGAATCCAAGGCCCGCCCCATAAGAATCGGGCCCGTGGCCGGGGCACTGATCCAGCCGTCTTCAGCCGCCCATGTCCATGGCCGGAAGGTGGTGGAAATCCTGGCCCCGGTCCGGCTGAGGGAAGTGCTGGCGCTGAGCGACGGCGACCGGGTGGAAATCCGGTCGGATGTCCCGGATCCATCCCGTCCGGCTCTGCAGGTCCGGGCGGTTCTCTTCGATCTGGACGGCACCCTGATCGATTCCATCGAAGCTTATTACCGACTGGTGGAAATCGCTCTGGAACGTCTGGGTCTGCCCCCGGTCCGGCGGGAAACCATTGCCGAAGCGGCCGGGCACGTCGGGTTTCAATGGGACCGGATCCTGACGCCCATGCCGGGCAAAACCATGGCTGAAACCAGACAGGCGGCCTGGACCGCCATCGAGGATCTTTACAGCGATTTTTTCCTGAATCATATCCGGCCGTTCCAGGCCACGGGCCCGGTGCTTCGCCTGCTGAACGCCCGCCGGGTAAAGATGGGTATCGTTACCTCCACGCCGGGGAAAAACATCGGCGACAAAATGACCCTTCTGGAGCGGGAAAATCTTTCGGGCCTCATGGAGGTAGTGGTTTCCGGCGAGGATGCGGCGCGCAAAAAACCTCATCCCGATCCTTTGCTGCTGGGATGCCGGAAAATGGGCCTTGACCCGGAGGCGTGCGTGTATGTGGGGGACACGGCCATGGACATGGAAGCCGGAAAAGCCGCCGGCATGAAAACCGTGGGGGTGCTGACCGGATTTGACGGTCCCAAAACCCTTTTAAAGCATCGCCCCGACCATGTCATTGAATCGATTGCGGACCTGCCTTGGGTGATCCGTCTGTATCCGGACCCGGTTCCCGGTTCATCCTTCTGAGAATGTCTTCGGGCGATATGCTCAGACGGGTCGGCCGGACGCCCACGGCGTGGTAAACCGCATTGGCGACGGCCGAGGCGACGTTCACCATGCAGCCTTCGCCGATGCCCTTGGCCCCGAAGGGTCCCGTGGGTTCATGGGATTCCACGATGACGGGCACCACGGGCGGTGCGTCGCAGGCGCGCAGCAACCGGTAATCGGTAAATCCCGGGTTGGTTGCATGTCCGTTTTTCAGAACCAGCCCCTCGGTCAGGGCAAATCCGATGCCCATGATGCCGCCGCCCACGATCTGGCCCCGGACCAGTTCCGGATTGAGGGCCTTTCCCACGTCAAAGGCGCTGGTGAGTTTCAGAACCTTGATTTCTCCGGTTTCCACATTCACCTCCACTTCGGCGAACACGGCCCCGTAATATCCGGGCATGGCCGGGGCGATGCCGCCTGCCGTGCCCATGATCTGGGTGCAGACGCCCATGTCCCGGATCTGGATGATTTGCATCAGATCCCGGATGGATACGGCATGATCCGGATTTCGGGTTTCGAAGATCATTCCTTCCCGGATGTCCAGCGCTTCGGCCGGAGCTTTGAGATACCTTCCGGCATGCTCCAGCATCTTGTTTCGCGCTTCCATGGCGGCTTTTTTGACAATATGCCCTCCGGCATAGGCCTGACGGCTGCCGTGGGTGCCGCAGTCCAGGGGCGTGATGTCCGTATCCGTGTCGGACACGGCAATGTCCCGGAAACACATGCCCAGGGTTTCGGCCGCCACCTGGGCCAGAACCGTTCGGTTTCCCTGGCCTTCATCCGCGGCCGCGGTGATCAGTTCCGCGGTTCCGTCGGCCTGGATCAGGATGATGGCCGACGCCGGATCGGGCAGAGCCCTGGCCGCACCCGTGCCGTGGAGCATGGCCGACAGGCCGATGCCCCTGCGCAGGGGTCCGGACAAAGGCGGTTGATTTCTTTTTTCTTTCCATCGGGACAGGGCCGCTCCTTTTTCAAGGCATTCTTCCAGTCCGTTGCTCAGAATTTTTTCGTTGAGGACCGGGTCTGTTGCGCCGGCCCGGCGGTAATTTTTCAGCCTCAGGTCCATGGGATCCATGCCGAGGCGTTCGGCAATCCGGTCCATCTGGGATTCCTGGGCGAAATTCATCTGGGGATTGCCGTATCCCCGGAAGGCCCCGGCCGGAGACGTGTTGGTATAGACCACCGTGCCCGTGAAACGGTAGTTGGGGATGTCGTAAAGACCGACGCCCGTGGACAGGCAGTCGGCCATGACGCCGATGTAATGGGTCCCGTAAGCCCCGGTATCGGACACGATGTCGACCTGGTTGGCCACCACCCGTCCGTCCCGGGCGGCTCCGGTTTTCATGCGCAGAACCATGGGATGACGGGTTTCCGTGGCCCGGAAATCCTCTTCCCGGGTAAAGGACATCCGCACCGGTTTCAGGGTTTTCAGGGACAGACGGCAGCACATGGCCTCCAGGCCGTGGATCAGGCCGCATCGGCCGCCGAAAGCACCGCCGGTGTAAGGTTTGATCACCCGAACCCGGTTCAGGGGCAGGTCCAGAACCTCGGCCAGGTAATGACGGCTCCAGTGGGGCAGCTGGGTGGATGAATATACGGTGATCCGTCCGTCGGGCCGGTAATCGGCCACACAGGAACCAATGGGTTCCAGGGTCGCGTGTTTCTGTTTGCCGGTGTGATACTCGTCTTCCACAATCACGTCCGCCTCTTCAAATCCCCGGTCCACGCATCCGAATTCTTTTTCCACATGAAAGGCGACATTGCCCCGGGAATGGATCAGGACCCCGGTTTCGGTCAGGGCCGCCATCGGGTCCAGAATCGCCTTCAGGGGCTCATACTCCACCCGGATCAGGTCCAGGGCCTCGGCCAGAACGGTTTCATCTTCGGCTGCCACGGCCAGGACCGGGTCGCCCACGAATCGGACCCGGTCATCCGTCAGAAACATTTCCGCCTTTTTTTTGTCGTTTCTGAGGAAAAACCAGTACCGAATGATTTTCGGGACTTCGAAAATCGTGGCGACCGCTTTGACCCCTTTCAATTTCAAGGCCCGCTCCGCGTCAATGGCCGCCACCCGTGCGTGGGCGTGGGGGCTGCGGATCAGGGCCGCGTGAAGCATGTGGGGAAATCTCAGATCACCGGCGAACCGGGCTGCGCCCGTCACTTTGGCCGGACCGTCGATTCTGGGAAAGGATTTTCCGATAACGGCTGGGGCAGAGGTCATGACCGGTCCTCCCTGATTTTCCGGGCGGCCCGTAGAACGGCGGCAACCGGTTTTTCATAACCCGTGCAGCGGCACAGGTTGCCGGACAGGGTCTGTCGGACCCGGTTTTCATCCGGATCCGGACAGTGCCGGAGCAAAGCGTGGCCGGCCATGATCATGCCCGGGGTGCAAAATCCGCATTGAACGGCGTTTTCATCCAGGAAGGCCTGTTGCAGCGGATGAAGGCAGAGCCCGTCCTGCACGCCTTCAATGGTCAGGATGTCGGCCCCGTCCGCCTGGGCCGTGAGTACAAGACAGGCGGACACGGCTTTTTCGTTCAACTGGACGGTGCAGGCCCCGCATTCTCCCTGGCCGCATCCTTCTTTGGTTCCGGTCAGATCGAGCCGGTCCCTCAAGGTGTCGATGAGCCGCTCTCCCGGCGCCACGGTCAGTTCCCGCCAGTCGCCGTTGATGCGGATGTGTACGGTTTTCATGTCAGACTCCTTTCCAGGCCGAGTTCCAGGGATTGGCGCACCAGCACGGGAATCATCTGTTTTCGGTAGGCGGCCGAGGCCCGGTTGTCGTCAATTGGGCAGGATTCTTCTGCCGCACGGAGAGCCGCGGCCCGGACGGCGTCGCCGGTCACGGCCCGCCCTTGCAGAAGGGCTTCGGCCGCCTTGGCCCGGAAGGGCACGGGACCTGCCGATCCCAGAGCGATGCGGGCCCGCTCGCAGATGCCGTCCTTGACCCGGATTGCGGCGGCCGCGTTTACCAGGGCCATGTCGACGGCCGTATGCTGACGGCGCAGTTTGATGAATCCCGACCCCAAGGGTTCCTGAATCCGGGGGATCCGGATTTCGGTCAGGATTTCGATGGAGGCCAGCACCGTGCAATGGGGGCCGGTGAAAAAATCAGTCAGGGGCAGAACCCTTTTTCCGTGGATGTCGGAAATGACCAGCTCGGCATCCAGGACCAGCAGGGCAGGGGCCAGATCCGCGCACGGTGATGCGTTGCACAGGTTGCCGCCGATGGTGGCCCGGTTCCGCAGGGTGGGCGTGGAATGGGCCAGGGCCGCATCCGCCAGGACCCTGTACCCCCCGGATTGAAACAGGCCGGAGTCGGCCAGGGTCCGGATGTCGGTGGCCGCTCCGATGCAGACGGCATCCCGGCCTTCCCTGACGTAATTCATACCGGTCTGGGAAACATCGATGAGATGAGGATGGCGAACGAATGTCCGGCAACCCTGCCGGAGGGGCAGTAAATCCGTACCCCCGGCGATCACGGCGGCTTGGTCCTTGTATCGGGACAGGAGCGACAGCGCTTCGTCCAGGTCCCCGGGCCGGTGAATGTCCAGAATGTCAAGGGGCGGGCGCATGAATCACCTCCATCTTCAGGGTCAGGCCGGTAACTCGGCATTTAAAGGGTTTTTCATGCCAGCCCGGTTGGTTCCGGGACGCTTGAAGCATGGACCGCCAGCCCGGGCATCCCCGGCACCGGCTATGGGATTTGAGGCAGGGGGGCGGATTCCCCCGATCAATCAAGATAGTTTGCAGATGGGGCATACGGCATTTTCCTGAACAATTGGTTTGAACACTTGTTCAAAATTTTTTAATCCAGAGCCGGGGGCCTTGTCAAGTGAAAAAAAGATTTGCCATGGGTCATGGGTTATTATAAAGTCTTTTTGAATCCAAGGCCGGATCGTTGGCCGAAGAAAGGGAGCAGGAGCCGGAAACAATCCCGGAAGTATGTTAATGACGGATCTGGAACAATCAAAGATTTTGATCGTGGATGACGACGACGGGGTGGCACGCACCCTGACCCGGATCATCCAGGGCATGGGTCTTTATGCGGACCATGCCGCGACCCTCGGCGAGGGAATGAACAAAATCCAGGCTCTGGCCCCGGACATGGTTTTTCTGGATGTGAACCTTCCCGACGGCAGCGGTCTGGATGTCATTGCCGCCATCGCGGCCCGGCCCGACGCTCCGCAGGTCATCATCATGACGGCCTTTTCCGACCCCGACGGCGCGGAGCTGGCCATTGAGAGCGGGGCCTGGGATTATATCCAGAAACCGGCCTCCCCCAAATCCATCAAACTCCAGATTCTGAGAGCCCTGGAATACAGAGAGCAGAAACAGCGGTCGGAGAGTTTTCTGTTCTTGAAATCCCATGCCGTCATCGGCTCCGGCAAACCCATCCAGGATTGTCTGAAAAAAACGGCCCGGATTGCGGGAACCGATGCCCATGTATTGATCTACGGAGAGACCGGAACGGGAAAAGAGCTTTTCGCCAAAGCCATCCATGAAAACAGCACCCGACAGAACGGGCGTTTCATTGTGGTGGATTGCAGCCTTTTGTCTGAAAATTTCATTGAAAGCGTGCTGTTCGGCCATGAAAAAGGCGCCTTTACCGGCGCGGATCGAAAGCGCAACGGACTGGCGCTCCTGGCCGACGGCGGCACCCTGTTTCTGGATGAAGTCGGGGAGCTGCCCGAAATCATCCAGTCATCGCTGTTGAGAGTGATCCAGGAAAAGAAGTTCCGGCCCGTGGGCAGTGAGGAAGAAATTCACAGCGATTTCAGGGTCATTTCCGCCACCAACCGGAACCTGGATCAGATGGTGGCGGAAAAAAAATTCCGGAGCGATCTGCTGTACCGCTTGAAGGCCTTCACCCTGGAGCTGCCGGCACTGAGAAACCGAAAAGGGGACATCCGGGAAATCGCCTCTCATTATACGGATGTTTTCTGCCGGCGACTCAAGACGGAACGAAAGGCCTTGTCCGAAGATTTCCTGGAAACCCTTGAAAAATACGACTGGCCGGGAAATGTCCGGGAACTGGTCAATACCATGGAAACCTGCATTGCCTCGACCCCTTCGGAAAACATCCTGTTCGCTTATCATCTCCCCCTTAAGATAAGGGCCAAAGCCACCCGGTCGGCCTTTCGCAAAAATAAGCCGGAAGAGGCTCTTTCAGTGGGCTCTCCCTGCCCGGAACCCGGCCCGGACGCTTTCTCCCAAACTCCTCTGATACCTTATAAAGACGCCCTGGCCAGAATGGAAAAGGACTATTTCACCGGACTTCAGGCCCGTTTGAATGGAAATATCCGGGAAATGTGCCGGGTGTCCGGCATTTCGAGGGCCGCTCTTTACAGAAAGTTAAAAGCCCTTTCTCTTTCCTGATACGTTTCCGGTCCGGATTCGCCCGCTCGTCTCAATATCGGGACAAATCCCGGATCTGAGATTCTTTTGTCGATCGGATCTGAGAATCGACCCGGCCCATGTCCTGCATATCCAGCCTCTTCTTTTTCAACCGGTTGATATCACGAGTAAAAAAAATATTGCCATTCGGTTTTTGACCCTGGGCATACAATTTGTAATACCCTCGGCAGGCGTAAGATTGATTCGGCATCATGAATTCAGGGAAAAAGCGTCCGGCATGACAAAACACAGTGATATCATTCCATTGATCGTTTTTTCCAGGGTCAAAAGCCCTGCCCACCTCAAGGTGCTGGACTTTGCCGGAACTCTTTTCCAAACCGGGAAAATACGGGTTTACAGCACCGTTTCGGGTTTCGCCAAGGCCATTCAGGCCCCCGAGGCCCATGAAAGCATCATTCTGGCGCTGGCTGAAACCCGACAGGATTTGTCCGGCATTCTGGCCCTGAGCGAAATCCTTGAAGGCCGTCAGGTCATCCTCATCCTCCCCGACGCCGATCCGGACACCCTGTCCCTGGCCCTGTCCTGCTATCCCCGCTATGTCAGCGACATTCGCAGCGACATGGCGGACGTGTGTGAGGTGATGGAAAAAATGGCCAATAAAATCAGAGATCAGAAACCGTTGTCTTCATCAATATAAACAACCAAAAAGGAGATCAAAATGGCAGCTCAGGAAGTGAAAACCATGGATCAGGCCATTCGGGCCACGACCATGAAAACCGGCAAGTATCTGACCTTTTCCCTGGAAAAGGAAGAGTACGGCATCGGGATTCTCAAGGTCAAGGAAATCATCGGCATGATGCCCATCACATCGGTTCCCCGGACCCCTGATTTCGTCAAGGGGGTCATCAATCTGAGGGGCAAGGTCATTCCGGTTCTGGATCTCAGGACCAAATTCGAAATGCCGACCATCCCATACACGGAAAGGACCTGCATTATCGTGGTCGAGATCGACTCGGACACCAGCACCATCCTCATCGGCATCGTTGTGGATTCCGTGTCCGAAGTCCTCAATATCCGGGAAGAGGAGATCGAAGACCCTCCCCGGTTCGGCACCCAGCTCAGGCATGACTACATCCTGGGCATGGCCAAACGGGACGGCGGGGTCAAGATTCTGCTCAACATCGACAAGGTGTTGTCCAGCGACGAGATCACCGCCATGGAAAAAGTGTCCTGATTTTTTTTACCGGTTTCAACCCAAAATGATAAAAAGGAGCGATCAATGAAAAAACTGAGTCTTGGAATGAAAATTTCTCTTGGGTTTGCCTGCCTCATCGTCATTGCCCTGGCGCTGGGTTTGATGGCGATTGTCCGCATGGGCCAGGTGGAAGTGGAAAGCACCATGCTGGCCAATGAATACGTGCCGGAAGTCAGGGTGGCCAACGAGCTGAGAGGGGCCGCCAACCGGGTCATGTACGAAATGCGGGGCTATGGGTATACGGAAGAAGATAAATTTTATCAGGATGCAGTAAAAGAAATGGCTTCAGTGGAAGCGGCCCTGGAAGACGCCCGGAAACTGGAAGCCGCCTCTCCCAACCTGAAACTGCTCAAGGGCCAGATCGAAGAAGCCGCAAAGGTATACACCGAATACAAGTCCGTGGCCCAGCAGACCCGGGACCTGTCCGCCAAGCTCGCTCAGGAGAGGGATATCATGAACAAAGCGGCCGGGGAGTATATGACCCAGGCCAATCAATTCCTCGCATCCCAGAACGAGGCGTTTCAAAAAGAGGTGGGTTCCAGTTCGGATACGATGGGGCAGCAGGCGGTTCTGCTGGAACGTCTGGCCAAGATCAACCTGGTCAATGAGGTCATCGATCTGGGCAACGAGGCCCGGATCGGCAATTTCCAGTCCCAGGCCCAGCGCAGTCCCGAGGTCATGAACGAGGCCGTGAAGGTGTTCCCCCGGATCGAGGAAAAACTGAACCAGCTCCAGAAAACGACCCGACAGGCAAACAACCTCCAGCAGATCGAAGCCATCCGGAAGGCGGGGGCAACCTACAAACAGGCCATGACGGATTTTCTGGCCAATTGGCTGGCCATGCAGGACGTGGCCGCGAAACGGACCCAGGCCGGGCAGGCCTTGATCCACACCTGTAAAGAAACCGCGGACGCCGGCGCCGATGCAGCGGACCGCATTGCCAAGGGTGCGGTGTCTTCCCTTTCCGCCGCTTCCACCATCATGATCGTCGGACTGGCGGCGGCCCTGATCATCGGCGCCGTTCTGGCTTTTTTCATCACCCGCAGCATCACCGGACCCGTCAACCGCATCATTGCCGGACTGAACGAGGGCGCCGGCCAGGTGGCCTCGGCCTCGGGCCAGGTGTCGTCCTCCAGTCAGGCCATGGCCGAAGGGGCCTCCCAGCAGGCGGCCTCCATCGAAGAGACTTCGTCGTCCATGGAGGAAATGGCCTCCATGACCAAACGCAACGCGGAAAACGCGGGCAACGCCGACGGCCTCATGCGGGAAGCCAACCATGTGGTGACCACGGCCAACTCGTCCATGGGCGAGCTGACCCAGTCCATGCAGGAAATATCCAAAGCCAGCGAAGAAACCTCCAAAATCATCAAGACCATCGACGAGATCGCTTTCCAGACCAATCTGCTGGCCCTGAACGCGGCCGTTGAAGCGGCCCGGGCCGGAGAAGCCGGGGCCGGGTTCGCGGTTGTGGCCGACGAGGTGCGCAACCTGGCCATGCGGGCGGCCACGGCCGCCAAGGACACGGCCCAGCTCATCGAAGGCACGGTCAAGAAGGTCAATGACGGCTCCCATCTGGTGTCCACCACCAACGAGGCTTTTTCCAAGGTGGCGGAAAGCGCGGGCAAGGTCGGCACCCTGATCGCGGAGATTTCCCAGGCGTCCAAGGAGCAGTCCAACGGGATCGATCAGGTGAACCTGGCCATCACGGAAATGGACAAGGTGGTTCAGCAGAACGCGGCCAACGCCGAGGAGTCCGCGTCCGCGGCCGAAGAAATGAGCGCCCAGGCCGAACAGCTCAAGGAATTTGTGGACGAGCTGGTCATGCTGGTCACGGGGCGGAAATCAGAAGCCGGCCATGGGCTGGCCGGTATCCATCACCGCACTGTCCGGGCCGTTGCCGCCAAATCCAAAGCCGTCGCAGGGCCCAAGAAAAAAGCGCCGGCCTTAGCGTCGAGGGAGGTCCGGCCGGATCAGGTCATCCCCTTTGATGAGGATGACCATTTCAAGGATTTCTAAGCAAAAGGAGAACGACCATGTTGCAGCGTATGAAACTGGGAACCAAACTGTTGTTGGGGTTTTTCACGGTGGCCTTGATCACCCTGGGGTTGGGCATCATCGGGTATTACGGTGCAATCAAGGCGGAAAAATCAGTGAATGAAATCGGGGCCGTACGGTTGCCCGGCGTGGACAGTCTCCTGGTGATCAAGGGGGAGGCTGAAGCCATCCGGGGAACCATGCGGACCCTGGCCCTTCCCGGCCTGTCCGCCGATGTGCGGCAGCGCCAGTACGATAATCTGAAAGCCGCCCGGCAAGTTTACGAAGCGGCCTGGAAAAAATATGAATCATTGCCCCATACGCCTGAAGAGGCCGAGCTGTGGAAGGATTTCGTTCCGGCCTGGAATGCGTGGCGGGCGGAAAACAACACTTTCATGGAACTCATGCACCAGATGGACGCCCTGGGCGTCAGCGATCCCATGCTTCTGG
Source organism: uncultured Desulfobacula sp. (assembly GCA_964593855.1). GTDB lineage: Bacteria > Desulfobacterota > Desulfobacteria > Desulfobacterales > Desulfobacteraceae > Desulfobacula. The sequence continues at coordinate 54,102 of CAZQIX010000010.1, forward strand.
GCCGCCAGGTGGAATCCTTTACCAAGGATCATTACCGCCTGGTGCAGCAGGTACTCAGTCTTGTTTTCATGAACCAGTCCTTTGAAGGCGGGGACGACCACACCGCGTGCGCGGCCGGACGCTGGATGGCGGCTTTCAAAACCGACAACCCGGACCTGATCGACATCGTCAAAGCCATGCAGGGCCCTCACCAGCGGTTCCATGAAGCCGTCAAAAGCATCCAGGCGGCCCACGGCCGGGGCGACGCCTTTGAGATGAAAACCCTTTACACCATGGAACTGTCTCCGGCCATGTTCCAGGTATTTCAGCATTTTTCGGACATGCTCCGGGTCAGCGAACAAGGGATCGCACTTCTGGAAAAAGGCCGGAACCAGCTTCTGGGGCCGCTCAGGGACACCCAGAACAAGGCCCTGGCCCTTCTGGACCAGATTGTGGAGATCAATCAGCGCGTCGCGGCCCATGAGGTGGAAGCAGCCCACGGTCAGGCGACTTTCCTGGAGCTTGTATCCCTGATCGCAGCCATTGTGGGCGTGGTGCTGGCCATGGGCCTGGGTTTTTTCATCGCCCGGGGCATCAGCCGGACCCTGATCCGGATCTCCCAGGGCATGAGCGAAGGGGCCAATCAGGTGGCCTCGGCCTCGGGCCAGGTGTCGTCCTCCAGCCAGTCCATGGCTGAAGGGGCCTCCCAGCAGGCGGCCTCCATAGAAGAGACTTCGTCGTCCATGGAGGAAATGGCCTCCATGACCAAGCGCAACGCGGAAAACGCGGGCAACGCCGACGGCCTGATGCGGGAAGCCAACCAGATCGTCCAGGCGGCCAACGCGTCCATGGGCGAGCTGACCCGGTCCATGCAGGAAATATCCAAAGCCAGCGAAGAAACCTCCAAAATCATCAAGACCATCGACGAGATCGCTTTCCAGACCAATCTGCTGGCCCTGAACGCGGCCGTTGAAGCGGCCCGGGCCGGAGAAGCCGGGGCCGGGTTCGCGGTTGTGGCCGACGAGGTGCGCAACCTGGCCATGCGGGCGGCCACGGCCGCCAAGGACACGGCCCAGCTCATCGAAGGCACGGTCAAGAAGGTCAATGACGGCTCCCATCTGGTGTCCACCACCAACGAGGCTTTTTCCAAGGTGGCGGAAAGCGCGGGCAAGGTCGGCACCCTGATCGCGGAGATTTCCCAGGCGTCCAAGGAGCAGTCCAACGGGATCGATCAGGTGAACCTGGCCATCACGGAAATGGACAAGGTGGTTCAGCAGAACGCGGCCAACGCCGAGGAGTCCGCGTCCGCGGCCGAAGAAATGAGCGCCCAGGCCGAACAGCTCAAGGAATATGTGGACGAGCTGGTCCTCATGGTAACCGGCCGGAAAAGCGAGGTGAGTGCCGCAGCCAAGGTCATTCATCACCATGTCCCTTCTCTTGCGGCCCCCAAAGGAGCTAAAAAGTCCCACCCGGCCGCCATGCCCGGCCGGCGAAAAAAACTGCTGACCCGGACCTTGTCCCATGATACAACCCATGATGCTGATCATGAAGATTTCAAGGACTTTTAAAAGGATATGATTATGGTTTCCGAGGTGATTCACAATTTGCTCGACAGGCTTTCCTGCGATTTTATGCTGGCCGATCCGGAAGAACCGGAAACGTTATCGGGTTTGCTGCCCATCCTCAAACAGCTTCACGATCGATGCCGCGCGCTCGGGCTGGATCAGGAAAAACAATGGGTTCTGAAGGCCAGAAAAACCATTGACGACCTGTTGAGCCGGCCCGGGGAAGGAGATGAGAAAATGGCCGGGCTGGGCGGACTGATTTCGACTCTGTCCGCCTCGCTTCAGGCGTTCCCCCGGGAAGACGACCGGGATTCGGATTCCGAGGTCCCGGAGAACGAGCCCCTGGGTCCATTGCCGGATGATCGGCCATCAGGGCCGACGGCCGAACCCGACCGAGATGCCGAGCCAGAATCGGGATCGCCTTTGCCGGACCTGGAAGACGGCCTGGATCGTCTGGCCTCTCTGATCGGGTCCTTCTGCCCGGGAGACATTCCGGATCTGGGGGCTCTGATCCAGACCCTGGACCGCCTGGCGACCGACTCGAACGGCCTGGAGGCCCCGGTCTTTCACCAGGTGGCCCTGGCCTGCCGGGACTACGCGGACAACATGACCCTGGAAACCATTCAAAATACCCATCCCCTGGAAGAGGGCCTGTTGCTGCTGCGCTCCATCATCAGTCATCAGAAAAAAGGCAAAGCCTTTATTTTTGATTATTCAGACGTTCTGGAACTGCTCCATGCCCGGTTTGAAAATCCCGAGCCCGAACCGGAGCCTGCCCCTCCTGAAGAAGAGGCCGGCAGGGAACCGTCGGCGGAACAGGCCTCCATTTCATCGGACGACATGGAGATCCTCGCCGATTTTGTGACCGAGGCGTTTGAAAACCTGGAAACCATTGAAATCAAGCTCATCGATCTGGAACAGGAACCGGACAGCAAAGACATCATCAATGATATTTTCAGGCCGTTTCATACGATTAAAGGCGTGTCCGGGTTTCTGTCCCTCACGAAAATCAACAAGCTGGCCCATGCAACGGAAAACCTGCTGGACAGCGCCCGGAGCGGTGAGTTCATCATCAACCACACGGCCACCGACGCCATACTCGAATCCGTGGACACCCTCAAGAGCCTGGTGGAAAGGGTAAAACACGGAATACAGACCGGTTTCTGGCAGCCGGACAGCGACATCGACATCCAGGGCCTTCTGGACAAGTTTCAGAAAATTCATACGGCCCTGTCCAGGGGAGAACAAGAACCCCTGGGCGAAATTCTGGTCCGCCAACAAGTGGTGGATCGTGAAAGCGTGAATCAGGCCCTTGAAACCCAGCAGAAGCAGCCGGGCCGGAAAATCGGGGAAATCCTGGTGGAGGAACGGAAAGCCGAGCCCGGGCAGATCGCCTCCGCCCTCATGGAGCAGACCGGAAGTCAGAAAAAGGTGGAATCCCAGGTCAAGGTCAGCACCCAGAAACTGGATGACCTGGTGGATTTTGCCGGAGAACTGGTCATCGCCCAGGCCATGCTCCGGCAGAAGACCATGGATGATCCGGTCCTGAACCAGAGCGTGGCCCATCTGGGCCAGATCGTCACCAATATGCAGAACATTGCCATGTCCATGCGCATGATTCCCATCAAAGCCACGTTCATGAAGATGATCCGGCTGGTCCGGGACCTGTCCCGACGGTCCGGCAAAAACGTCAACCTCCAGATGTCCGGAGAGGATACGGAAATCGACCGCAATGTGGTGGACGCCCTTTACGAACCCATGGTCCACATGATCCGCAACTCCGTGGACCACGGCATCGAGCGGGCCGAAGACCGGAGCGCGAAAGGCAAGGCCGCCCAGGGCAACATTTTCCTTCGCGCCTATCACAAGGGCGGCCATATCATCATCGAGATCGAGGATGACGGCAAGGGGCTGGACCGGGACCGGATTCTGGAAAAGGCGCTGAGCACGGGCCTGATAAGCGGCAACGAGCAGATGACGGATGCCCAGATCTATGACCTCATCATGGAGCCGGGTTTTTCCACGGCGGAAAAAATTACGGATGTGTCGGGCCGGGGCGTGGGCATGGACGTGGTCAAGGACGGAATCGAAAAATTCCGGGGCCATCTCAATATCGCCTCGAAAAAAGACCGGGGCACCAAATTCACCATCAGCCTGCCGCTGACCCTGGCCATCATCGACGGCATGCTGGTCCGGGTGGAGACCGAGAAATACGTCATCCCCACCACGGCCGTCCAGAAAGTCTTCAAACCCGGGGACAAGGATTATTTCACGGTGGAGGGCAAAGGTGAAATGGTCAAGGACCGCGGTAGCCTGATCCCCCTGATCCGGCTCAATACCATTTACAATACCGTGGACGGTGACAAACAAGTCCGGGATTGTCTGGTGGTGGTGGTGGAATCCAAGGATGAAAAACGGGCCATTCTCATCGATGAACTGCTGGGCAAGGACGAATACGTGATCAAAAGCCTGGGTTCGGGCCTGGAAAACATCAAGGGCATCGCGGGCGGCGCCATCCTGTCCGACGGGCGGGTGGGCCTGATCCTGGATATTCACGGCATTTTTTCCATTGCCCAGGACGGATAAAACCGGCCGGATAAAACAAGATGGATAAAAATCGGCCGAATGTGACCGGTCGAGTGACACAAAGGTTCGACCAATGGACAAACGGGCGGATAAAAGGAATATCAAATGAAGCAGATCGTTGGCGTCGCGGACATGAAAATCAGCAGCAATCCGGCGGAATCGGTGATCACCTATTCCCTGGGGTCCTGCATCGGGGTGGTCATCTACGACCCGGCCGTCCGGGTCGGCGGCATTCTGCACTACATGCTGCCGGAATCCTCCATCGACAAGGAAAAGGCGGTGAACAGACCGTTCATGTTTGCCGACACCGGGATTCCCATCCTGTTCAAGACCGCCTACCAGCACGGGGCCGTCAAGTCGCGGATTCGGATCTACGTGGCCGGCGGGGCGGAAATACTGGACCAGAAAGGATTTTTCAATATCGGCAAGCGGAACTACATGGCACTGAAAAAAATGTTTTTCAAAAACAACGTCATGATACACAAGCAGGACGTGGGCGGAAATATCAACCGGACCGTGAGGATCGACATCGGAACCGGGGACATCTATGTCAAAACATCCGGGGCACAGGAGGTGAAAATATGACGTCTCTTCAGCATCTTCTGGCGGAAATCCGTCATTTGAAACCCATCCCCGCCGTGGCCAACCAGCTCCTGGCCGTGGTGGACCACCCCGACAGTTCCATGGAGGATATCGCCAACGTGATCCAGTATGATCCGGTGATGACGGCCAATATTCTGAGGACCTGCAATTCCGCCTATTTCGGACTCAAGCATCCGGCCGAATCCATCCGGGACGCCGTGAACCTGCTGGGCATCGACCAGGTGGTGGAGCTGGTTCTGCTCAAATCCGGCACGGCCTCGCTCTCCGGCGCCCAGGACGGCTACGGTCTGGAAGAGGGAGACATGTGGCGCTATTCCGTATCCTCGGCCGTCATCGCCAAACACATCGCCCTTCGGCTGGGGCTGGAAAACAAAAACACCATTTTCACGGCGGCCCTGGTCAAAGACATTGGAAAGGTCCTGCTGGAGAAATATGTGGCCCGGTCCAGAGACAAGATTCACAAACTTCTGGAAACGGAAAACCTCAGTTTCAGGGAAGCGGAAAAAAAGGTGCTGGGCATCGATCATGCCGAGCTCGGGGCCATGATCGCCAAAATGTGGAAATTCAGTCCCAGAATGGTGAAAATCATACGCCATCACCACCTGAGTGATGAAACCATGATCCGGGACCGGGAGGTGGCGGCCGTTTATCTGGCCGACTGCGTCTGCATGATGATCGGCATCGGAGTGGGGTCGGACGGGCTGGCCTACCGGTTCAGGGATCGGACCATGACCGAAATGGGGCTGTCCGCCGACGATCTGGCCCTGATCATTGCGGAATACGGAAGCAATATGCAGGAAATCGAGAACCTTTTAAACATTGTTTGAACAGGGGAAAACACATGTCCTATTCAATACTCATCGTCGACGACTCCCTGCCCATGCGGGCCGTGATCAAGAAGACCATCCGGGCCGCGGGCTACGGCGGCTCCCAGTTTCTCGAGGCCGCCAACGGCCGGGAGGCCCTGGAACTGATGAAGCACAGCTGGGTGGATATGGTGCTCACCGACCACAACATGCCGGTCATGAACGGACTGGATTTCATCCGGACCGTCAAGGCGGACGACCTGCTCAAGACCATTCCAATCGTTGTGATTTCCACGGAAGGCAGTGAGGACCGGATCAAAGCGTTCATGGACTGCGGAGCGGCCGGCTATCTTGCCAAACCGTTTGCGGCAGAGGCGATCAGGGATGTCATCATCCAATTTCTGGGAGAGGTGAACTATGATGAAAAAGATACTGGAAGCGACGAAGACCTCGATTTCTGAGGTCATGGAAACCATGTTTTTCATGCCGGTGGAATTCGAGGAGACGTCCGATCTCAAGGAGATCACGTCCATGAAGAAAAATCAGACCAAAGTCTGCCGGCTCCATTTTACAGGCGACCATAGCGGCAGCGTGACCCTGCTGGCGCCCCGGGCCCTGCTGGCGGAAATGACGGAGAATTTCATGGGCGAACCCGCCGACAGCTTCATCGACGAGCTGCTCGAAGGCACGCTCAAGGAAACCGTGAACATGGTCGGCGGCAATGCCCTGAGAAAAATTCAGGCATCCAGGCCTTTTGAACTCAGCATACCGGAATTGATTCCGATCGCCGAGTTTCCCGATACCCCGTCTTTCCTTCTGATCCGGACACCGGGCGACGCCATGGTCGCTCACGTCTCGATTCAGTGACAGAGGCGCGGGGAAGCGATCATGGCCCGGAATATCAGAGTGCTGGTGGTGGACGATTCAGCGGTGGTGCGCAAGGTGTTTTCCGAACAGCTTTCCCGGCAGCGGGGTATCGAGGTGATCGGCACGGCGCCCGATCCTTACGTGGCCCGGGAAAAAATCGTCCGGCTCAAGCCGGATGTGATCACTCTGGACATTGAAATGCCGCGCATGGACGGCATCACGTTTTTAAAAAAGCTGATGCAGCATTATCCCCTGCCCGTGATCATTGTCAGCTCACTGACCACCAAAGGCAGCCGCCTGGCCCTGGAAGCCCTTTCCCTGGGGGCACTGGAGGTTATCTCCAAACCCAGCGCCGCCTATTCCGTGGGGGATATGAGTGTGCAGCTGGCGGAAAAAATCAGGGCCGTTTACGGGGCCAAGCTGGCGCCGATCCATTCCCGGCCTTTGGAACGGCCTGTGGAAACCCGCATCGAGTCCCGGGCTCTGGCTGCCACCACCAATAAGATCATTGCCATCGGGGCTTCCACCGGTGGAACGGAAGCCGTCAAACAGGTGCTGATCCGGATGCCCCGAAACAGCCCTGGCGTGGTGGTGGTCCAGCACATGCCGGCCCAGTTCACGGCTTCCTTTGCCGACCGGCTGAACGATTTGTGCGCCATGCGGGTAAAGGAAGCCGTGAACGGCGATACGGTCATGCCCGGCCAGGTGCTCATCGCCCCGGGCAATTACCACATGCTGTTGAAACGCAGCGGGGCCAGGTATTATGTGGAAGTGAAAACCGGTCCTCTGGTGCATTACCAGCGGCCGGCCGTGGATGTGCTGTTCAAATCCGTGGCCCGGTATGCCGGGGCCAATGCCCTGGGCATTATCCTGACCGGCATGGGAAAGGACGGGGCCGAAGGGCTTCTGGACATGAAACAGGCCGGTTCCGTGAATATCGCCCAGGACGAGAATTCCTGCGTGGTGTTCGGGATGCCCAAGGAAGCCATCGCCCTCGGGGCCGCGGATTATGTTCTGGATATTCGAAACATTGCCGACAAGGCTGTTTCGCTGCTGGGAACCTTGTAATAACAGTGTGATTCAAACCGTTGGATCGATCAGAAAAAAAGGAGTTGTGATGTCGAAGGGAAAGATTCTTGTCGTGGATGATGAAAAAGCTATTATCAATCTTTTGAAACAGGCATTCTCGAGGGCCGGGTACACGGTGATGCCGGCCGAAAGCGGGGAGGAAGCCCTGGAAGTGCTGGAGAAGGAAGATATGTCCGTCATGTTTCTGGACCTGAATCTGCCCAATATGAACGGCATCGATCTGTGCCGGCGGATCAAGAAAGACAAGCCCATGTCCGTGGTGTTCGCGGTGACCGGATACGCCTCTTTGTTCGAGCTGGCCGAATGCCGGGAAGCCGGGTTCGACGATTATTTCAAAAAACCGGTGGACATAAAGACCCTGGTCAAGGCCGCCGGCGAAGCCTTTGAGCGCATCGAGCGATGGAAAAAGAAATGACGGGTTCCGGCGACTTGAAATATCGAGATATATTTCAGAATTCCATCGTGGGGTTTTTTCAGAGCACCCCCGAGGGCCGGTTTATTGCCGCCAATCCGGCCCTGGCCCTGTTTCTCGGATATGGATCGCCGGAAGATCTGATGACCTGCGTGTCCGATATCGCCACCCAGCTCTACGCCTTTCCGCAGGACCGTGACCGTTATCGGGCCCTGCTCGAGGCAGACGGGAGGGTGGATGGGTTCGAATTCCAGGCCCGATGCAAGAACGGCGCTTTCAAATGGTTGTCGGAGAGTACCATTGTGTATTACGGCCCGGACGGCCGGGTTCAATATTATGAAGGGGTGCTCAGCGACATCAGCGACCGGAAAACGGCCGATCAGAAAATGAGAAAGTGGGAGCATCTGCTTCAGCGGATTTTCGAGGTTCTGCCCATCGGGCTCTGGTTTGCGGACAAGGACGGCCGGCTGTTGAGGGGAAATCCCATGGGCGTGAAAATCTGGGGGGCCGAACCCAGGGTCCCCATGTCCGAATACGGGGTGTTCAAAGCCTGGCGTCTGCCGTCCCGGGAACCGGTGAAGCCCGATGAATGGGCTCTGGCCAGAACCATCCGCACCGGGGCCGCCATTGTGGACGAGCTTCTGGAGATAGAGTCTTTTGACGGCCGACGAAAGATGATCCTGAATTATACCGCCCCGGTTTTTGACGAGGCGGGACAGGTGGACGGGGCCATTGTGGCCAACCTGGACGTAACCGATCAGAAAAAAATGGAGGCGAGGCTGGCCCAGGCCCAGAAAATGGAATCCATAGGGCGCCTGGCCGGGGGCGTGGCCCATGATTTCAACAACATGCTCACCGTGATTCTGGGGTATGCCCAGGCCGCCATGGAAGATCTGCCGCCGTCCGACCCTTTATATGCAGGACTTGTGGAAATTCACAACGCGGCCCGGCGGTCCTCGGACATCACCCGCCAACTGCTGGCTTTTGCCAGAAAACAGACCATCGCGCCCAAAGTGCTGGACCTGAACCGGACCGTGGAAGACATGCTCACCATGCTTCGGCGCCTCATCGGAGAAAACATTGAATTGATCTGGCTGCCCAACAAAGAGATCCGGCCCGTCCGCATGGACCCGACCCAGATCGACCAGATTCTGACCAACCTGTGCGTCAATGCCAGGGACGCCGTGCCCGGGGTCGGCCGGATCATCATCGAGACCGGACATGCTGTTTTCGACGAGGTTTATTGCGCCCGGCACGCCGGGTTCGTGCCCGGAGAGTTCGTCCTGCTGGCGGTCAGCGACACCGGAGTCGGAATGGACAAGAAGGTTCTGGCAAACCTGTTCGAGCCTTTTTTCACCACCAAGGCGGTGGGGTCGGGCAGCGGCCTGGGTCTGTCGACCGTGTACGGCATCGTCAAACAGAATCAGGGGTTTATCAACGTCTACAGCGAGCCCGGACAAGGGAGTACCTTCAGGATCTATCTGCCCTGGTATCGCTCCAGTGCCGTCCATGCGCCTGAACCGTCCCCGGTGGTTCCGGACTCTCGAGGAAACGAGACCATCCTGCTGGTGGAGGACGAGGCCGCTATCCTGAATCTGGCCACCCAGATGCTGGAGCGGCTGGGCTATAAGGTTCTGGGCGCGACCACACCGGGCCGGGCCCTTGAAATGGCCCGGGAGTATGCAGGCGACATCCATCTGCTCATGACCGATGTGGTCATGCCCGAGATGAACGGCCGGGACCTGGCCCGCGCTCTTCTGTCCCTGTATCCGGATATGAAGCGGCTGTTCATGTCCGGGTACACGGCCAACGTGATCGCCCACCACGGCGTTCTGGACCAGGGTGTGCATTTCATCCAGAAACCGTTTTCAAAAAACGATCTGGCGCTGAAGGTGAGGACGGTGCTGGACACATCCGAACATTTATGAGAATGAACCAGGATCATGGTTGAATCCGACGACAATTCATTGTATTTGTTTCCCTAACCGTCGACTCAAACCCATGGGGAGGGCATCCATGCCGGACAAACCGAGCTATGAAGCGCTGGAAAAGCGGGTTCGGGATCTGGAACGGGCGGAAGCCGAGTACCGTCGGACGACCTTGTCCCCGGCCCATTCCCACGATCTCATGCGTTATATCATCGAGCATACCCGGAGCGCCGTGGCCGTACATGACCGGGATCTGCGGTATATTTACGTCAGCCGGCGCTATCTGGAAGAATATGGGGTCAAAGAAACCGATATCATCGGCAGGCATCATTACGAAGTGTTCCCGGATCTGCCTGAAAAATGGCGGGCGGTGCACCGCAGAGCCCTGGCCGGAGAAACAAGCGCTGCGGATCGGGATCCGTATGTCCGGGAAGACGGCACGCAGGAATGGACCTGCTGGGAGTGCCGTCCCTGGTATGAGGCGGACGGCGGCATCGGGGGAATCATCGTTTACACCGAGGTGATCACGGATCGCATAAAGGCCGAAGAACAGCAGCAGGAGCTTCAGTTCAGGCTGGCCCAGGCCCAGAAAATGGAGTCCATCGGGCGCCTGGCCGGGGGCGTGGCCCATGATTTCAACAACATGCTCACCGTGATTCTGGGGTATGCCCGGTCCGCCCTGGATGAAATCGAACCGTCCTCGCCCATTTATCCCTATCTTCAGGAGATTTTCCAGGCCGGCACCCGTTCCGCGGACATCACCCGTCAGCTTCTGGCCTTTGCCCGAAGGCAGGCCATCGCCCCCAGGGTGCTGGACATGAATCAGACCGTGGAAGAGATGCTCAACATGCTGGGCCGGCTCATGGGTGAGGATGTTCGGCTGATCTGGAGACCCTCGGCCCGGGCCGGCTCCGTCAAAATGGACCCGTCCCAGCTCGATCAGATTCTGGCCAATCTGTGCGTGAATGCCCGGGACGCCATTCAGGGAGTGGGACAAATCACCATTGAAACCGACGTCCAAACCTTTGACGAAGCGTATTGCGCCCTTCATCCCGGATATCTGTCCGGTGAGTTCGTGATGCTGGCCGTCAGTGACGACGGCTGCGGCATGGACCGGGACACCCTGAAAAACCTGTTCGAGCCCTTCTATACCACCAAACCGGCGGGAAAGGGAACGGGTTTAGGGCTTTCCACGGTTTACGGCATCGTCACCCAGAACCGGGGATTTATCAACGTCTACAGCGAGCCGGGCCGCGGCAGCACTTTCCGGATATACCTGCCCCGGGAGTTTTCCTCTGAAGACCGCCCTGCTTCGGAAAAGCCCGGAGAAGTGATTCCCCGGGGCCACGAGACCATTCTGCTGGTGGAGGACGAACCGGCCATACTGGAGATGACCCGGATGATGCTGAACCGGCAGGGATACCATGTCCTGGCCGCAGCCACGCCCACCGAGGCCCTGGAACTGGCCGAGGGCTACGCGGAAGACATTCATCTGGTTCTGACCGATGTGGTCATGCCGGAAATGAACGGCCGGGATCTGGCCGACCGGATGACAGAACTGTATCCGGGCATGAAGCGTCTGTTCATGTCGGGTTACACCACCAACGTCATCGTTCATCAGGGCGTGCTGGACGATGGAATCGTATTTGTCCAGAAACCCTTTTCCATGGCGGAACTGGCCGCCAAAGTCCGAACCGCTCTGGGCGGAAAATGAGGCATCCGTCATGAAACGAGGCGACATAGACGATCTTCTGATGCATGCCCCGTTCGGGTATGCCTATCACCGCATCATTTTGAACGAAGCCGGCAAGGCGGTGGATTATGTGTTTCTGGATGTGAACCCGGCCTTTGAACGGATCACGGGACTCAGAAAAGAGAGGATTGTCGATCAGCCCGTGACCCGGATCCTTCCCGGCATCCAGACCGCCTCTTTCGACTGGATCGGGTTTTACGGCGACATCGCCCTGAACGGCGGGAACCAGACCTTTGAACAATATTCCGAACCCCTGGGCAAATGGTTTCAAATCCAGGCCCATTCCTCGGAAAAAGGATGTTTTTCCACCATATTCGTGGATATTACGGCTGAAAAGGAGAAATCCCTTGAGCTGGAAGGATTTTTCTCCGTCAACCTGGATCTGCTCTGCATCGCCGATGTGGACGGCCGTTTCATCAAGGTCAACAAGGAATGGGAATCCGTCCTGGGATACGGGGTGGAAGAGCTGCAACAGCGCAAATACCTGGAATTCGTTCATCCCGATGACGTCCGGCCCACCCTGGAGGCCATGGCCCGACTGAAAAACCAGGAAATCGTTCTCCATTTCACCAATCGGTATCGCTGCCGGGACGGATCCTACAAGTATATTGAATGGCGATCCCACCCCCATGGAAGCCGCATTTATGCATCGGCCCGGGACATCACCCGGAGCAAACAGGCCGAGACGGACCTCAAAATCGCCCATGAGCGGATTCGGGCCGTCATGGATTCGGTTCAGGCCGGGATCGTTCTGGTGCGCGGGTCCGACAGGATCATTGTGGATGCCAACCCGACGGCGGCCCGGTTGCTCGGGATGTCGGTGACGGAGCTGATCGGAATGCCCTGCAAACAGAATCTCTGCCCCATGACGGATCATCACTGCCCGCCCCTTGATCTGGGCCGGGACGTGAACAATGCCGAGCGCCTGGTCCGGAGAGCGGACGGCGTCCTGGTGCCCGTGCTCAAGACGGCGGCCCGTCTGGTCCTGGATCAGAAGGATTACCTGCTGGAAAGTTTCGTGGATATCTCCGACCTGACAGCCGTTCAGGAAGCCCTCGAAGCACAGACCGCCCGGGCCAATCAGATGGCGCTGGAAGCCGAGATGGCCAACATGGCCAAAAGCGAATTCCTGGCCAACATGAGCCATGAAATCCGGACCCCCATGAACGGGGTGATCGGCATGGCCGATCTTCTCCTGGACACGGCCCTGACCGAAGAACAGCGGCATTATGCGGAGGTCGTGAGGACCAGCGGAGAAGCCCTGCTCGGGATCATCAACGATATTCTCGATTTTTCCAGGATCGAGGCCGGCAAACTGAGTCTGGACATCCTGGATTTTGATCTGCGGGTGCTGATGGAGGATCTGGGCGCATCCATGGCGGTCCAGGCCCACGCCAAAGGCCTGGAGCTGGTCTGCGGTCTTTCTCCCGATGTGCCGGTCCTGTTGAGAGGGGACCCGGGGCGTCTTCGACAGATATTGACCAATCTGATGGGTAATGCCGTGAAGTTCACCCGGACCGGAGAGGTGGCGATCCGGGTGTCTCTGATTTCCGAACAGGAGGACTCGGCCGAACTCAGGTTTTCGGTTCGGGACACCGGCATCGGCATTCCGGAGGAAAAGACCTCGCAGGTATTCGATAAATTCAGCCAGGTGGATACCTCCATCACCCGGCGATTCGGCGGCACGGGACTGGGCCTGGCCATTTCCAAACAACTGGTGACGCTCATGGGAGGCACCATCGGCTTCACGAGCGTACCCGGGCAGGGCTCCGAGTTCTGGTTCACGGTGTGTCTGGCCAAATCGTCCGCCGGCGGTGCACAGCGGCGGCTGCCCCTGTTTTCGGATGTAAAGGGGGTCAGGGTGCTGGTCGTGGACGATAACGCCGCCAACCGGGAAATCCTGAGCGCCCAGATGGGGGCCTGGCAGATGCGCGTCCAGGAGGCCGCCGGCGGGGGAAAAGCCCTTGATCTGCTCATCCGGGCCGTGGAAGACAAAGACCCGTTCCAGGTGGCCGTCATCGACCGGCAGATGCCGGGCATGGACGGGGAAGACCTGGGCCGGGTCATCAAGGCCGATGGGCGGCTGTCCGGCACTCGCATGGTGGTTCTGACCTCTCTGGGATTTCGCGGGGATTCAAGGCAGTTGTCGGATATCGGGTTTGACGCCTACCTGACCAAACCCGTCCGGACCCTGGAATTGAAGACGATTCTGTCGCGGATTCTGTCCACGCCCGAAACCGGGGAAAAATCGTCCAGAGAGCTGATCACCCGCCATACGGTCCGTGAAATCATGCACCGGTTCCAGGGCCGTAAAGCCCGTATTCTGGTGGCTGAGGACAATCCCACCAACCAGCAGGTGGCCCTGGGCATTCTAAAGAAACTGGGGTTTGATGCAGACGCCGTGTCCGACGGGCGACAGGCTCTTCAGGCCCTGGGAAGTGTTGCCTACGATCTGGTGCTCATGGACGTTCAAATGCCGGAAATGGACGGCCTGGAAGCCACCCGACAGATCCGGGGGCAGTCCTCGCCGGTTTTGGACCCTCGCATCCCCGTCATCGCCATGACGGCCCATGCCCTGGCCCATGACCGCGATATCTGCATGGCCGCCGGCATGGACGGATATGTGACCAAACCCGTGGACCCTTCAAAACTGGCTGAAGAACTGGATAAATGGCTGTTCAGGGAAACGGCCGGACCTCTGGTCGGACCCGTCGCGGGGGTCGGGGTGTTCAACCCGGACGAGTTCGTCGACCGGATGATGGGAGATGCGGATCTGGCCCGGATCATCGTGCAGGGATTTCTGGAAGACATGCCCGAACAGATCGGTTTGCTGAAAAAATTTTTCGAGCAGGGCAGACCCGATCAGGTGAGTCTGCAGGCCCACAAGATCAAGGGAGCGGCCGCCAATGTCACGGCCCGGGCCTTACAGGCCGTGGCCCTGGAAATGGAAAAAGCCGGCAAATCAGGCGACATGGAGAAACTGACCGTTCTGATGCCCCGGCTGGAAGCCCGGTTTCTGGAATTGAAGGTTTTGATGGAAGGTGATAACCGATGAAAATGCTGGTCGCCGAGGATGACGTCACCTCACGCAATATGCTGGCCGCCATATTGACCAAGCTGGGGCACGAGCCCCTGATGGTTGAAAACGGCAATGAGGCCTGGGACGTCATGCAGGCCGGGCAGGCGCCCCAACTGGTGGTTCTGGACTGGGAAATGCCCGGACTGGACGGATTGGAACTGTGCCGGAAGCTGCGCGCCAAAGACCTGGAAGACCCTCTGTACCTGATCCTGCTCACGGCCCGGGGCGACGTTCGGGACATTGTCCGGGGACTGGAGGCCGGGGCCGATGACTATATCACCAAGCCCTACAATATCGCCGAACTTCAGGCCAGGGTCAATGTGGGCTTCCGCATGATCCAGCTTCAGAACAAAATGAAGGACCGGGAAAAACTCCAGGGCGTTCTGGAGATGGCCGGCGCCGTGTGCCATGAATTGAATCAGCCCCTTCAGGTGGTGTCCGGTCTGTCCGAACTTCTGCTCATCGACATGCCGGTCGACGAACCCGCCTATAAAACCCTTCAGGCCCTTAAAAAACAGGTCGGCCGGATCGGCGAGCTGACGCGCAAAATCATGGGTATCACCCATTACCAGTCTAAACCCTATTTGAAAACCAAGATCGTGGATATTGAACAGGCCTCACAGAATGACATCTTTTGAAATTTCACCATCCAATGCCCATAGGGAGCGCAAGCGCCGCCGGATAAGGGATGCCGCGGCCCGGGTCTTTGCCGAAAAGGGATTCGAGCGAACGGGCATCCGGGACATCGCCCGGTCGGCGGGAATCAGCGCGGCCGCCATCTATTATTATTTCGAAGACAAGGAAGATCTCTTGTTCCAGATCCTGGAAGAGACCATGAGCACTGGTCTGAAGCTGATCCGCGACATCGAGACCACGGATCTGAGCCTGAGGGATCAGTTGACCGACATTCTGAAAGTGCACACCGTGAACGCCATTGATTTCCACAAGATGAAACTTCTGGTCCATGAACAGAACGGACTTCTGCCCCACCATCGCGATGTCCTGAAAGAAAAACAGAAAGAATACCTGGCCGAGCTGACCCGGATTTTTCAAGCCTTGAAACAAAACGGGGAAATGAAGGATCTGGAACCGACGGTCTGCGCGTTCGCCTTTTTCGGTATGGTGAGTTGGGCCTACCGATGGTTCGATCCGAGGGGGCAACTTTCCACGGCGGATCTGGCCGACACCTTCGCACGGATATTCACCACCGGTATTTTCACATCCTCTTGCTGAAGAAAATCGGGTGACCTGTACCGTCTCCAAGTCCCAGGTAAATCCCCCATTTTTGCGATCCGCTGGGCCTCAATCAGTATTTCCCGGTTGCCTTCCGGATGGAGATTGAAACGCCCGGGCCAGGGCTTTTTTCAGTTCCCCCATTAAAAACGGTTTGTGAAGAAACGCCCCCGGGCGAACGGAGGGGTTTCCCATCTTCATGGTGTGGGCTTCGTCATATCCGCTGGCCAGAATCATGGGTATATCCGGACGAATCTGCTGCAGGGCGGCCAGAATGTCCCATCCGTCCATGTCCGGCATGCTCAGATCGGAAATCACCCCTTTCAGACGGCTGTGGTGGGTACGGAACAGATTTA
>CAZQIX010000011.1:0-69357 GCA_964593855.1 uncultured Desulfobacula sp.
TTTATTGGCGCGCCCGGAGGGATTCGAACCCCCGGCCTGCGGATTCGAAGTCCGACGCTCTATCCAGCTGAGCTACGGGCGCGCAAACGCGGGAAACGCTGTTCTTATACTATACTCCCATTGATTGTGCAATGTCCGGGCGAGATATCTTCACAAATTTTTCATCCGGCTCCGGAGCGGGGTTCGGATCCGTGTCATGGGTAAGGGTTTGTAATTGACAAGCGCCGGCATTGCCGGTAGAAAACCTGGGATATGGTTGAACATCCCCCGAAAAGCCCGGGTAAGAGAATCCGGAACAGGATACTGAAGGTTGCGGCCGGCCTGTTCCTTTTCACCCTCTTACAGGTAGCCGCTCTGCGCTTCATGGACCCGCCCGTTACCCCGAACGTGGCCTGGGAATGGGCTGAATCCATCCTCAAAGGCCGACCCGAACTGCGGCCCCGATATAGCTGGAAACCCTTGGAAGATATTTCACCGCACCTGAGGAGGGCTGTGATCGCGGCCGAAGATCAGCGGTTTCTGTCCCATAACGGGTTTGATTTCAATGAAATAAAAAAAGCCATGGATGCCCTGGCCCGTGAAGGAAAACTGAGAGGGGCGAGTACCATCTCCATGCAGGCGGCCAGAAGCGTGTTTCTTCTTTCCAGTCGGCGGGCGTACCGGAAAGCGGCCGAGGTCTACTATACGATTCTGGTCGAACTGTTCTGGACCAAACGCCGGATACTCGAAATCTACCTCAATACCGTTGACTGGGGGACCGGGGTGACCGGCGCCGAAGCCGCTTCATGGAAATATTTCAAAAAGAGCGCCGGGAATCTGAACCGGGACGAGGCTGCGCTCATGACCGCTGTGTTGCCGAGTCCCCACAAATGGTCGGTCAAAAACCCATCCGCCTATGTAAGAAGCCGACAGTCCCGAATCAAAAAAGACATGCCCAAAATGCCCCTGATTTAATTCCAGAGCCTCATCGAATTCAGGCTTGAAAACTTTGGTGACTGAAGCGGCAAACGCAAGAAACGAAAAAAAGGAGGGGGTTGAAATGGGGTGAGCGAAGGGGCTTGAACCCTCGGCCACCAGGGCCACAACCTGGTGCTCTACCAACTGAGCTACGCCCACCACATCAAAACCCTGTCTAATTACCAGAAACCCGAATTTTTTTCAATAGTTTTTTCATTGACCGGAAAGATCCGTTTGACTATTATCCCTGAAAAAGAAAAACCATTTAACGAAGGAAATTTATGAATGCGCTCCTGATATTTGTTGTACGACTCATCCTGGGCCTTGTGTTCGGCATCCTTCTGACCCGACTGTTCCGGCCGGAATGGGGGATCTATCACGGAGTCGGCACAGGGCTCATTCTGGTGGCACTGGCTTATGCCATGGCTTTTTTCAGGACAAAGAAATAATACAAGCGGGGTTGCAGACCATTGGAAAAAAATATCATCTTAGGAACCGCGGGGCATATCGATCATGGGAAAACCAGCCTTGTCCGGGCATTGACAGGTATTGAAACCGACCGGCTCAAGGAGGAAAAAGAGCGGGGCATCACCATTGAGCTGGGGTTTGCCTTTCTGGACCTTCCCAATGGCCAACGGGTAGGGATCGTGGACATGCCGGGCCATGAGAAGTTCGTCAAAAACATGGTAGCCGGATCCAGCGGCATCGATGTGGTGGCCATGGTGATCGCTGCGGACGAAGGGGTCATGCCCCAGACCCGGGAGCACATGGAAATCTGCAACCTCATGGGTATCCGGCACGGCATGGTCGCCCTTACCAAAATCGACATGGTGGACGAAGATCTGCTGGAACTTGCCCTCGATGATATCCATGAATTCGTGAAAGGAACCTTTCTCGAAGACAAGCCCATTGTTCCGGTTTCCTCGGTCAGCGGTCAGGGTCTGGGCGAGTTTGTCGAAACCCTTGAATCCATCTGCGCCCAGCTTCCGGAAAGAAGATTTTCATCCATTTTCCGTCTTCCCGTGGACCGGGTCTTTTCCATGAAGGGATTCGGCACGGTGATCACCGGAACCCTGGCCTCCGGCAACATCCATGTGGGAGACGATATCATGGTTTACCCCCGGCGCATCGTCTCCAAAGTCCGGGGCATCCAGGTTCACGGCGCAGGCGTGGAAACCGCCGGACCGGGCACCCGGACCGCCATCAATTTCCAGGGACTGGACAAGGAATCCGTCAACCGCGGAGATGTTCTGTCCACACCGGGCGCACTCATGGAAAGCTATATGGTGGACGCCCATTTCCATTACCTGAAAAGCAACGGGAAACCGGCCAAAAACCGGACAAGGGTACGGTTTCATTACGGGACCAGTGAAATCCTGGGGTATCTGATTCTCCTGGACCGGGAAGAGCTGATGCCCGGAGACGAAACCTGTGTGCAGTTCCGGCTTGAATCCCCGGTCTGCTGCATCAAGGACGACCGGTACGTGATCCGAAGCTATTCCCCCGTCAGGACCATCGGCGGCGGCGCCATCCTGAACCCGGCTTCCAGGAAACACCGATTGCCCGACCCGGCCGTGATCCATGGACTGGAATCTCTGTTACTGGAAGATTCGGAGCAGGCCCTGGCCTATTTTTTATCCCTGAGAGAACACCAGGGCCTGTCTTTTCAGGAACTCCGGGTCATGACCAATATCGCGGACAAAAAACTCGCGGCCCTGCTGCAGAAAATGCTGGCCAAACAGCAGGCAATCCTGACCGACAAGGAAAAGCAGATCTATCTCAGCGGCCTATTCTTTGATACTTTTAAAGAAAAGCTGCTCAGGAAACTGGATGCCTATCATGCGGAAAATCCCCTGAAAGAAGGCATGCCCACCCAGGAACTGAAATCCAAATTCCAGTATATCGACGACGCGCGATTCTTCAATCTTCTGTTTGCCAGACTGGAGAAGGAAGAGTTGATCGTCATCGACAAAAATATCGTCAAGCGGGCGGGTCATGAGGTCAGACTGCAAGTGGACCAGCACGCGGTCAAAGAAAAAATCCGGGGCATTTATCAGTCCGCGGGCCTGACTCCACCTTTTTTCAGAACCGTGTGCGAGGATCTGAATCTCGATAAAAAAACCGCAACGGACGTGCTTCACATGCTCATCGATGAAAAGGCCATCGTCAAGACCAAAGATGACCTGTATTTCGACGCCGGGGAGATTGCCGGGCTCGAACGGAAATTGATCGCATTTCTCAAGGACAAAGGCAGCATCAGCACCCCGGATTTCAAAGACATGATCGGCGTGTCCAGGAAATACATCATTCCACTCATCGAATATTTCGACTCCACCAACCTGACCATCCGAGTAGGTGATACCCGGCAGTTGCGGCGAAAAGTCTAATCGATTTTTTCGACAAAGGATTCGACAATGGCGTTCAGGCGAGTTCGGCCCTCCAGGCTCAGGCTGAAGCACCGATCCGACCACCGCCCCAGGCCCTGATCCGCAATGCAATCCGGCAAACCCCTGAACAGGGTTTGAAACCCTACCTGGAAACGGGCTTCAAAATCATCTGCGTCCAGGCCGTCCAGGGTTCGAAGCCGAAGCATCACATACTCCGTCATCCGCTCCTTTCGGGTCAGAACCTCGGTCCCTCCCACAGGCATCCGCCCTGAAAAAAGATCCCCGATATAAGCATCGATACTGCCGTGATTCCAGAACCTTGACCGGCCGTCGTAGGAATGGGCCGCAGCCCCGAATCCCAGGTAGGGGGCCAGGTCCCAGTAACGGGAATTGTGACGGGACCTGGATGCCCGGCCCCCGGCAAAACTGGAAATTTCATAATGCTCGAACCCGGCTTCCGCCAGAAACCGGGAGGTCCATTTAAACAGACCCGCTTTTTTTTCCGGATTGCAGGCAACAAAAGCGTTGTCCATGGCCTGACGATGAAGGGGCGTACCCGGCTCGATGGTCAGCATGTAAC
Source organism: uncultured Desulfobacula sp. (assembly GCA_964593855.1). Classification (GTDB taxonomy): domain Bacteria; phylum Desulfobacterota; class Desulfobacteria; order Desulfobacterales; family Desulfobacteraceae; genus Desulfobacula. Next base: position 3,925 of record CAZQIX010000011.1, read on the forward strand.
AGGACAGATGAGTGGGGCCGGCTTGCAGGGCCCGGTTCAGATCGCTGCGCCAGGCCTTTCGGGTGTCACCGGGAAGGCCGTAGATCAGATCCAGGCCGACGTTGTCGAATCCCGCGCCGAAGGCCTGATCGATGGCTGCCAGAGCTCTGGCCCCGTCATGGATGCGGCCGAGAAACCGGAGCCGGTCATTGTTGAAAGACTGAACCCCGACGCTGAGCCGGTTGATTCCCGCCTGCTTCAAGTCCACCAGTTTACTGCCGTCCACTGTTCCCGGATTGACTTCCAGGGTGATTTCCGCACCCGCGCAAACCCGAAATCCGGTCCTCAGATGGGCCAGTAGATGCTCAACCTGCCGAGCCTCGAGCAAAGAAGGCGTTCCCCCTCCCAGGTAGATGGTGTCGACGGCCTGATCCGGCATCCGTCTCAGCCTGATTTCCTTCTCCAGGGCAACCAGATAATCCGGGATCCGGTCCAGCCGGGTTTCGGAATAAAAGTCACAATAAAAGCACTTCCGAACGCAGAAGGGAATGTGAATATAAAGGGAAATCGGGTCAGACAAAGCGTTTCATCAATTCATCGATGACCCTGTCCACATTTTCAAAAGTCACTCCGTAGTGCCCACAGGCCTGCTTTACCCGATCCAGATGCGGACTGTCGGCCATGTCTTCAGGCCCTCTGAAAAAACCCATGCGCCGGCCGATCTGATACAGCATTCGATCATGCGGAGACAGTTCGAAAAACCGGTCAATGACGGCGATCATTTTTTCTTTGTCCTGTGGGAGTTTCCCGTCAATGGTTTCAAACAGGTTCAGGATATGATCGCTTTTGATATAAGAATCGATCCCGTCCAGGCTTTCGATGAACAGACGAATTTCTTTGGCCATCATGGTGTCGCTGGGTTTTTCGAATTCCCCCCGGGCGACCTGGGCCGCCAGTTCGGTGCCGTCGGTCACGGCAAGGGTCCGGAGCCGAATGAATTCCGGATTGATCGTGTTGAGTGCGGACGCCGTTTCCAAGGCATGTTCGATGGAATCCTCGATCCCGCCCAGACCCGGCATCACATATTCCGACAGCTCGATTCCGGCCTTCCTGACCTTGAGCCCGGCCTTGATGTGGGTGGCTTTGTCCACTCCTTTGCGGATTTTTTCCAGCACCTTGTCCGAACCCGATTCCATGCCGATGTGAATCCGGTTCAGACCGGCCTCGGCCATCAGCTTCAGGTTGTCGTCACGGATGCGGGCCACGGTATGGCTTCTGGCATAGGAGGTGACACGGCGGACGTCCGGAAAACAGGTTTTCAGATGGGTCAGCACAGCGATCAGGTCACCGGGTTTCATGATCAGAGAATTGGCGTCCTGGAGAAAGATCGACTGCATGCCGGATGCATACCAGTTCATGGCCGCGTTAAAGGCGATTCTGTCTTTGTGGTCGAAACCGTTGTACACATCTGCGATGGTCTCATTGTCGGGGAAAAAGCCCGGAGATGCCACCTTCTGAATGCCCCGGATATAGGTGTGGAGCAAATCGATATCCCGGAGGATATGGTCAACGGACCGCAATGAAAAAGTCCGCCGCTTGTAGACCCGGCAGAAGGTGCAATGGTTCCAGGGGCAGTTGCGCGTCAGCCGGATCAAAAGGCTGTCCGCCTCGCTGGGCGGACGGATGGGGCCTTGTTCAAAGCCTTCGTAAAGGTCGGTTTTCTTTTTATTTTTTTCCATAAATCCTTCCTGATCCTTGGGTCGGCCTGGGTCCTTGGGTCGAATTGATCGATCAGACCACCGTCCCGTTTCCCGAACAGATATAATCACTGAGACGGGCAAAGTCAATTTTTTTGCCGGACGGCCCGCCATCCCTGCCATGCAAATTATTGACACACAATCTTGAAACCCTGACCGGTAGTGTGATACTAATTCAAGGCTCGACGAAAGACCATGGACACAGAGGTCTTTTGCAACCCTAACCATTTTCCGGGAGGTATCCATGCCTGGGTATGAAATATTCGGTGACGAGGAAAGGCGAGAAGCGGCCGACGTGCTTGAGACCGGCGTACTGTTTCGATATGGGTTCGAAGGCGCCAGAAAAGGCCGTTTCAAAGCCCGAGAATTTGAACAGACACTCTGCGCCGTCACGGGCAGTCGTTTCGCTCACCTGTGTTCCAGCGGGACCGCGGCCCTGGGAGTAGCCCTGGCCGCCTGCGGCATAGGGGCCGGAGACGAGGTCATTGTACCGCCTTTCACTTTTGTGGCCACCTTCGAAGCCGTGCTGACCGCGGGTGCCGTACCGGTTTTCAGCGACATCGATGAGACCCTGTGCCTGGATCCGGACCGGCTGGAAAAGGCGCTCACCCCAAGGACCCGGGCCGTGGTCCCGGTGCACATGTGCGGCGCCATGGCCCGGATCGATGAAATCCGTGATTTCTGCAGAAAAAAAGGATTGATTCTGCTGGAAGACGCCTGTCAGTCCCTGGGCGCCGCTTACCAGGGAAGACATCTGGGCACCTTCGGTCTGGCCGGGTGCTTTTCCTTTGACTCGGTCAAAACCGTCACCTGCGGCGAAGGCGGGGGCGTTATCACGGATTCAAAGGACGTCTACGCGAAAGCCGACCAGTTTGCCGATCACGGCCACGACCACTTGGGAGGCCCGGATCGGGGCGCCGACGACCATCCCATTCTCGGCACCAATTTCAGGATCAGTGAACTGAACGCCGCTGTGGGCCTGGCACAGCTTCGGAAACTGGACCGAATCCTTAAAATCCAGCGGGACAACAAAAAAGCCGTCAAGGACGCCATGGCAACTCTTCCGGAAATCGAATTCCGGCGCCTTCCGGATCCGGAAGGCGATTCGGCGACCTTTCTGAGTTTTTTCCTGCCCACCGAAGACCGGGCCCGGCAGGTGGCCGGGAATCTGGCAGCCAACGGCGCACCTTCCGCCTTCTGGTACGACAACAAATGGCACTATTACCGCAAATGGCATCACCTGAAGGAAATGAAACGAGCGGCCCGCCTTCCTGCGGAACTGTGTGACCGCCTGCCCGACTACAGGGCACTGTCGCTGGAAGCATCCGATCAAATCATGCAGCGAACGATTTCCATGCAGATCATGCTTTCCTGGACGCGGGCCGACATGGACCGGCGTATCGATGCCGTCATAAAATCAATAAAAGGATAACCCATGTTTCGAAACTTCAAACTGGTTCCCAATGTCATATTCGGCCGGGGCTGTTTCGCCCAGCTGGATGAAATCATCCAAAAACAGCGCACCGGAACGGACGCCTGGGTGGTGTTCGTCACGGACGACGTATTCCGGGGAAGGGAACTGGAAAAACGAATTCCTCTTCACGACAGGGACATGCTTCTGTGGGTCAATGTGGATGACGAACCCAAAACCAGGTATGTCGACGAGCTGACCCTGAAGGTCAAAGCCTTTCATCCCCATTTGCCGTCGGCCGTAATCGGGATCGGAGGCGGATCCGCCATGGACCTGTCCAAGGCCGTATCCCTGATGCTGACCAATGAAGGCTCGTCCACTCTCTACCAGGGATGGGATCTGATCCGAAATCCGGCCGTGTATCACATGGCTGTGCCCACTCTGTCCGGAACCGGCGCCGAGGTGTCCCGGACGGCGGTTCTGACCGGCCCGGACAAAAAACTGGGCCTCAATTCCGACTTTACCGTATTCGATCAGGTGGTCCTGGATCCGGAACTGACCCGGAGCGTCCCCGTAGACCAGCATTTCTACACGGGCATGGACTGCTACATCCACTGTATCGAGTCTCTCCAGGGCACCTATCTCAATGAATTTTCCAAAGCCTATGGCGAAAAGGCCCTGGACCTCTGCCGCCGGGTTTTTATCGACGACCATCCGGACAAGGCCGACAAACTCATGATGGCCTCTTTTTTCGGCGGCATGAGCATCGCCTATTCCCAGGTCGGGGCCTGCCATGCCCTGTCCTACGGACTGTCCTATGTGCTGGGCACCCATCACGGCATTGGATGCTGTATTACCTTTGATTATCTGGAGGAATTCTATCCCGAAGGCGTTCGGGAATTCCGGACCATGATGGAAAAAACCGGTATCGACCTGCCCCGTGGTCTTGTTCAGGGCTTGAGTGAGGAACAGATCGACAAGATGGTCACAACGGCGCTGGGTCTGGCCCCGCTGTGGGAAAACTGCCTGGGCCCGGACTGGGCCGACGTCATGACCCGGGAAAAAGCCCGGTCCCTGTTTCTGAAGATGTAACCGGACCAGCCATGACCCTTGCCGTCATTCCTTCCCGGTACGGCTCCAGCCGGTTCGAAGGCAAACCCCTGGCCCTGATCGCCGGAAAACCCATGATCCGGCGGGTATATGAGCAGGCCCTGAAATCCAAAGCCGTCAATCAGGTGGTGGTGGCCACGGATGATGAACGTATCGTCCGGGCCGTGACCGACTTCGGAGGCCGGGCCGTCATGACCTCTTCCGCCTGCCGGTCCGGCACCGATCGGGTGGCGGAAGCCGCCGATATGCTGGGACTTTCACCCGAGGACACAGTGATCAATATTCAGGGGGATCAGCCCGTGTTCAATCCGCTGTCCCTGGATGACCTGCTCTCCCCTTTTGCCCGAGACCCGGGTCTGCTCATGTCCACCCTGGCCTGCCACATTGTGGACGAACGGGAAATCACCGATCCCAAGGATGTAAAAGTGGTGTTCGACCACCAGGGGTTCGCCCTGTATTTTTCCCGGGCCCAGATCCCTTTTCCCCGGGATGCGGCGCCCCTGCCGACCTATTATAAGCACCTGGGGTTTTACGCCTACAAAAAAAAATTCCTGGACATTCTGGTCACCCTGCCCACTGGAACCTGTGAATCCGTGGAAAAACTCGAACAACTGAGGGTTCTGGAATACGGTCACCGGATCAAAGTCGTCCTCACCCCCCATGATTCGCCTGAAATCGATCTGCCCATGGATATTCAACGGATCGAGGCAAAACTTTTGAAAACCTGAACCCATTATGAGATCATTTTACAAGATTCTGCACACCACCGGCGCCACCCAATGGGGCGGCATTGAAAAAAGACTTCTGGACCAACTGGTATGGATGGCCGGCGACGGGCATCACCCCGTCCTGATCTGCCCCAAGGACAGTCCCTTGTTTTTGAAGGCAAAGGAAAGCGGAATCAAAACCTATTTCATGGATTTCAATCCCCTCGCCTCGGCCGGGAACTATCAGCGCATCCAGCAGATTTTATATAACGAAAAGCCGGATATCCTTCATGCCGAAGAGAACCGGGGAGCGGTCATCTGTCTGCACGCGGCCCGCAAACTCGATATCCCCCTGAGAATCCTTTGCCACCACGATCTATACCCGATACGAAAAACCCCGTGGACCAGCATGATGTATAAAAGGCTCTGCCACTACATCTTCACCCTGTCCCGCCATCACACCGGATATATTCAGAAACGATTCGGGCTCAAGGATATGAAGGTTTTCACCATGCCCTTCGGAATTTCCTGGATACCCGATGAAAACCTCCCGGACAAGCAATTCGCAAGAAAAGAGCTGCTGGAAAGACTGGGCATCGACCCCGGAGAAGAAAGAAGGACCAAATGGATCGGTGTTTCAGGCCCTCTGTCAACCTTTCAGGACCATGAAACCCTTTCAAAGGCCCTTCAGACGCTCGGACAACAGGGGACAAAAGCGCGTCTGGTGACGATCACAAGCCCTGCATCGGTTCAGGATCGGCCGCCGGCCGCCCCCCGGAACCGCCCGGGCATGGAAGAGACGGCCTGCATGGACCCGGAAGACGCCCCCCACTGTGTCCGGGGTCTGGACGCCTGGGTGCTGCCCGGCCTGGATCCGCAGGATCCTAACTCGGAGACCGGACGCCGCTGTCTGCTTCAGGCCATGATGTGGGGGGTGCCGGTCATCGGTCCCGCATCGGAAACGATTTCGGATGTGCTGACCCATGAAAAGACCGGTCTGGTATTTGAAAACGGAAACCAGGACGATCTGGCCCTGAAAATCAGAGACACCTTGGAAGATTTTTCCTCTGCGGAAATCCGAACGGCAGCGGCCCGACGTTTTATCCAAAAACACCATTCCATTGACGCCCTGGGCCGGGATACCCTGAGGATTTACAGCCTTCACCAGATCCGGATGAAACGGCCCGGCTACCAGGGGTGATCCCGGGATCAGATTTCACCCGACAATTGGCTGAGCCCGTCCGGACAGACCCAGGACTGCCCGGCGAGGGTCTTTTCCAACAATCGGTCGTTGCGCTCCAGATCTGTTCTTGAACTTTCCGGATGCCAGAGATGATAGCAGACGGCCATGAAAGAGTGCTCTTTCCGCCAAAGTCCGTATTTGAACAGCCGGGTCGCGAATTCCGAATCTTCCCGGCCCCAGCCTGTAAATCCGTTGCTGAAGCCATTCACGGCCACCACATCTTTTCTGAAGCACCCCATGTTGCAAGTTCGGATGCCGGACATCCGCCTGTTCCGGAAACCTGGTAAAATGGGCAGGCGCAGAATATGATGGGCGTTGGACAGACGTCCGGCCAGGGCATGACCCAACAGCCGACCCGGGACCACCGTATCCTGAAAATCGAATTCAGCGGCCAGCTCCCGGAGGACTAGAACCCGTTTGCCCTGGAAAAAGCATCCTTTTTCGGCCAGCGCCAGATGATCGGCCACAAAATGACGGTTCGGTATACAATCGCCGTCCATGAAAACAAGATAATCACCCCCGGCTTGCAAAACCGCTTTGTTCCTCACCCGGGCCGCACGAAATCCCTGATCGGCCTGCCAGACATGCTTCATAACCACACCCGGCGGAATTCGGACGTCCGCCAGGGCTCGCCGGGTGACCGGACCGGACCCGTCATCGGCCACCAGGATTTCGTCGGGAGGTCGGCCCTGGCGGCACAATCCCGATATGACGCGCGTCAGCGCATCAGGCCGGTTATACGTGGTCACGATGACGGAAACCTTCATTCCAGCCCCATTCTATCGACGATACAGTTCAAGACTTCCTGGACCGAGATCTCCGTCATGCAGCGATGTCCGTATTTCCGACACGGGACATGGGCGTAACAGGGGGAACAGGGCAGGTTTTTTCGAATGACGGTGTGGATGGGGCCGTAGGGACCGGTCCGAACCGGGTTGGCCGGTCCGAAAACAGCGAACACCGGAATATTCATCGCTGCGGCCATGTGCATGGGGCCGGTGTCGTTACACACAAAAAAAACAGCTTTCCCGATCACTCCCAGCAGGTCTTTCAGGCCGGTTCGGCCGGCAATGGAAACAGCCTGCCCCTTTGAATGACGGACCACTTCATCGGCGATCCCCGATTCAGATCCCGAAGCGACGACAACCGTCGGAATCGGCAACCGCGCGGCAAGATTGCCGAATTTCGAAGCGTCCCAACGATTGGCCGGTTTCCCCGCTGAAGGGCTCATTACGGCGAAAGTTGCGGGCAGGCTCTTCAGAATGGACGGATTTGGATCGTAGGGAGCGAACGGATAAACGATCTCGTCCGCCCGGCACCCCATGTATTCAGCTATTTTCAGATAGCGGTCAATGGCGTGAAGGGACATGGAACCGTGAATTTTATGGGTGTAGAAAAACGGGCTGCCCTCGTCGGACTCTTTGAATCCCAGTTTATGAGGTGCCCTGGAAAACCAGGTGATGACCCCGGACCTGAGTATTCCGGACAAATCGACGCACACCTCGTAGCCTGCTTTTCCCAGCCCGATTTGAAGTTCGCGGATTTCCCGCAGGGTCTTGCCCAGGCGGCCCTTGTTTTTCCATTGGTCTTTTTTGATCACCCAGAGCTTGTGAATCAGGGGATGGTTTTCCAGAAACGTATGAAGGCCATGAGCCACCACCCAGTCAACGCGAGCCTCGGGAAAACGCTGTTTCAAAGCATGCAGAAACGGCAAGGTGTGAACGATGTCTCCCAGGGCGCTGGGTTTGACGATGAGAATGCGCTCGAGGCGATCAAACACGATTCAACCCCTTCGACCCATCCGCAACCGGATCCAGAACGGTTCGGCAGATTTCGAACACCTGGGCCGTGCGAATCTGGTCCATGCAAATATGATGCGGCCCGGGACAGTCTTTGTGGCGACAGGGGCTGCATACGGTCGGAATTCTGAGCATCACACTGCGGTCACCGGCCGGAGCCGTGGCTACCGGATCCGTGGATCCGATAAGCGCCACCTGGGGGATGTCAAGGGCCGCAGCGGCGTGCATCAGGCCGGAATCATTGGTCACCATCAAGTCCAGGGTCCGGATCAGGGCAAAGGCTTGTCCCAGGGTGGTTTTCCCGGCCATATTGACGCAGACGCCGCCGGAAAGAGAGGCGATGGTTTCCCCGAGCCGGTGATCGCCGGGGCCGCCGAACAACAGGATGCGGGTCCCATACTGACGGGCCAGAAGGCCGGCCAGTTCGGCATATCGTTCCGGGAACCAGCGCTTGGCCGTGCCGCCCGTGGCCCCCGGGTTGATGCCGATGACGGGCATCCCTTCATGAAATCCTTTTTTTTCAAGGAGTTCCGCCGCAAAGGCCTGGTCCGATGCGGTCAGGCAGAGATCCATGCCGGTTCCGTCGGTCCTGAGGCCCGCCCCTTTGAGAATCCCCAGGTAGTACTCGATCAGATGCCGTTTTTTGAGGATCGGATCCAGCCGGACACACCGGTTGAGCAAAAGACCTCGTCCGTCGGTGTTATATCCCAGCCGCTCGGGGATCCCTGCCAGAAAAGCCAGCAGGGCTGCTTCAAAAGCGTTCTGCATGAGGATGGCCAGATGGAAACGCCGCCTTCGTATGTCCCGGGCGAGGCGCAAAACCCCCGGGCCCTGATGGTGTCGGCCGGCGGCGTCGTAAAGCATGATCTCGTCCACCCAGGGATTGTGCTCATACACCGGGATGACCCACGGTTTGGCCAGAACCGTGATCCGCGACTGCGGAAAATTCCTGCGCACGGCCCGGAGAGCCGGGGTGGTCATGATGGCGTCGCCGACCCAGTTGGCGGCCCGGATCAGGATGCGGGAGCCGGGGCCTTCTTTCAGCTTCAGGAGGCGGGACATGAATTCATTTCCTTGGGTATGGGCACCAGGAGGGGGTTTTCCACCGGTTATGAACCCAGAAATACTGGTCCGGGTGCTTGCGAATCATGGTTTCCACGGCCGTCGTGAAATTCTGCGTGTTGATCTCGACGTCCTTGATCCGATCCCCTGTTCTACACAATGGGACTTCCGGCAGAAATTCGATCAAAAATTGCCGACCCTTGCGAAACGTATACATGGGCAACACGGCCGCTCCGGTTCGCAGAGCCAGTCGGGCCAGACCGTTGTTGGTGCAGGCCGGCCGGCCGAAAAAATCCACGAACACCCCCTTGTACCAGTCCACGCTCTGATCCAGGAGGGTTCCCACAACCGCACCCCTCCGAAGCAGGGCGTCGATCCTGGCGGAAGCACCTCTCAAGGGGATCATGATCGCTCCGTACCGCTGCCGCATTTCGAGCATGAGTTGCTCCAGGGGGGTGAAATCAAATTTCCGGTAGATGCCGTAGGGATCAGGAACGCCTATTCTTGGAATAGAAGCCGCCAGCAGCTCGAAATTACCCATATGACAGGTCAGAAGAATGACCCCCGTCCCTTTTTCACGCGCCTTTTGAAAATGTTCCAGGCCCTGAACGGCAAATCGTTTGAACAGGTCTTCTTTTCGCTGTCCATAGGCCCAGATCACTTCGAAGAGAATGCCTGCCGTGTTCTTGAACACTTTTTTCACAAACCGCCTGGCCTGGGAAGGTGAAAAAATCCCGGGATAGGCCTGCGTTACGTTATCCAGTGCGACCTGACGATGACGCCGGTCCAGGTGATACCAGATCAATCCGAGCAGATCGGACAAAAAGGTCAACAAGGGCCGGGGCAGTCTGGACATCCCTGTGACCATAAGTTTTAACAGCCTGTATAGGTGTTCTTCCTGCATATCTGTTCCAGTCGCGACAAAAGAAATCCGTTAAACCGATCCGGCTCATCCATTTCAATCCGGACCCCTATCACCCCCAGATCCAAGTCCCAGGTCATGTCCGGATGTAGTTTGACCCCGTCCTTTTCCGTGGTCAGAATCATGTCCGCTCCGGATTTCAGGGCCAGATCCCGGATCCGCTGAAGATCAGCCCTCTTATACCGGTAATGATCGCTGAATTCAAGATGATATCGGATCTTTACGCCCAATCCGGCGACAGTCCGATAAAATGTATCGTTTCGGGCCAGGCCCGAAAAAAGAAAGGCCGTCTTTTTTTCCAAGGACGCCGACGAAACCGTCTCCGGACAATCGCAGCCCGTATTTTTCCTGCTTTTCCACCCCACCATCACCGGCACATGACGGGAGGTGAATTCCGGGCATTTCGGATACAGACGACTTATTTGACTCCGGTTTTGTCTTCCCTTTTCGAGATCGTCACATCGGGTGAACACGATCATATCCGGTTGTCGCCCGGATCTGCCGGGCGGTTCTCTCAGCCTCCCGGCAGGGAGCAGCCGATGGTTGCCCAGAGGGTTTTCACCGTCGAACAAAAGGATGTTCAGGTCTTTTTTAAGTTTCAGATGCTGAAACCCATCATCCAGAATAAGCACGTCCGGCCTGGGAGTCAGGTTTCTGAGGGCATGGAGACCGGCTTGATAACGGTCTGCTCCCACCACCACGGGAAAGGATCGGCCGTTGGCCATGAGAGCGGGTTCATCCCCGGCGGTTTCAGCCCCGGCAAAAAGGGTTCGGCCGTCGGAAACGATAAGGGGGCTCCCGTCATGCCTCCCCTTGTATCCCCTGCTGATAACCGCCGGGTATTTCCCCGAGCGGAGGAAAAGATCGGCCGTATAGACCGCCATGGGCGTCTTGCCCGATCCTCCGGCCGCGATATTGCCGATGGACACCACCGGACAGGGCAGGCCGTTTTGTTGTAAGATGCCTTTTTGATATAGCTGCTGATAAAAAACCACGCCCAGTTCGTAGCTTCTGGAAAAAACCCGGAGACATGTTTCCAGACTGAATAGACGGGGCGTGATCGACCGAGTGGAAATGTCCATGATGCGTTTTTCCCATCCTGTCCGCAGCGAATCAAACAATACGTCTCTCCTTCAAGTGCGCGAGAATCCTGTCAACGGCTCCGGAATGGCGTTTGAAAACAGACAGGTTGGCCAGCCCCATCCGATGCCTGGAGGCCTCGTCCCCCAAAATGACATCCAGCTCACGCCGCAGATCCCCCTCGGAATCGACCTGAACACTGCCCTTGTTTTCCACCAGGGATCGGGATATCGCCGGAAAATCCGACATATCCGGACCGAACAGGATGGGCCGGGCCGCCGACGCCGCCTCCAAAGGATTGTGCCCTCCCTGCCGAACCAGGGATCCGCCGATGAAAGCCACGTCACTCAGACCATAAAGGCAAGACAGAATTCCCATTTCATCCACCAGCACACAACCCCTGCCCGCTTCCCCCTTCTTTACGGAAGACAGCAGCACCGCCGGGATATCATCCGATTCGCACAGCCTCAGCAGATCCGGGCACCGGCCGGGGTCTCTGGGGGCGACGATCATCAGCAGGTCCGGGTATTTCTTTCGAAGGTCCCTATAAATCCTGAACAGGATCACTTCTTCGCCTTCATGGGTGCTGCCGGCCACCACGACCGGGGTTTCTTTTCGAATGCCCGGACCTTGGCGCAGATCCGCCACACCAAAGGCGGGCTCCATATTCTCGTTCTGATCAAATTTCAAATTGCCGGCCACATGGATCAGATCCGGAGAAAGGCCCAGCATGCGGAACCGTTCCGCATCCATGGAAGATTGCACAAGAATCCGGTCAAAACAGGAAAACACGCTTGCAAAAAAAGACCGGCACCGAAGATAGCCCCTGAGGGATCTGTCGGACAGCCGGGCATTGACCAGGGCTACCGGGATTCGACGACGACGCATGCTCAAGAGAAAATTCGGCCACAGGTCCGTCTCCACCATGACCACCGCGTCCGGATCGATCATCCGGGCGGCTTTTTCCACCGAATAAAGAAAATCATAGGGAAAATATCCCAATTGGTCCACGGGGACGGATCCCCCGGCTCCGAAAAACTGCCGGGCCATCTCATAACCGGTCCGGGTGGAGGCCGTGAAAACGATTTCCAGCTCTTTTTCGTTTTTCAATGCCTTGACCAGGGGCAAGGCGGACTTGACCTCCCCCACGGAAAGGGCATGCACCCAGAGCCTTCTGCGTCCCCTCACCCTGGGCCGCCATCGGACACACAGCCCGGAACGGGCGAGCAGGGTAGCCCTCCTTTTTCTTGAAATCATATAAACGGCCGGCAGTACAAGCAAAAACACAAGCCAGAGAAAAATCGACCCGATCCTGTAAATGCCTGTCACGGGATGTTCGATGGGTTTCATTCCGTGTACACCAGATAAAGGATACCCAGGCAGACAAAAAACAGGTTGGTGATCCAGGCGCTGATCAGCGGGGGCAGTACGGCGCCGTATCCAAGGGACAGACTGAATCCGTAGGAGATCCAGTAGATAAAGGAGATGACCACGCCCAGAGCGATGGCCGACGGAAGGTTGTTCCGGGCAAACGGCCGCATTCCCGTGGCCGCTCCGGTCAAAACCATGATGACGCAGATAAAAGGAAAGGCGATCTTGGCGTTGAGATCGACCCTGTAGACTGTGGCGTCATATCCTTCGGACGCGACCTTTCGCACATATTCCCGCAATTCGGAAAATCCCATTTCATCGGATTTTTTGGCAACGGCTCCCAGATCATCCGGCTGAACCGCCAGGGCCACGGTTTTCCGGTCATGGGTGATCACCTCATACTGCCGGGTATCAGGATCATGGATCTGTTCAATGGCTTTTTCCAGAACCCAGGCCCCATCCATGAAAAACCCGCTTGGGGCATCGATCCGGGAGATCAGGTCGAAATTCTCGTTCAGAGTGGTGACGGTCACGCCGGACATAGATTGACGGCCGGGATCGTAATAATGGATATGGATCATCCGGTTGTCGGACCGAATCCAGATGTTTTCCTGGCCGATCTTCATCTCGGGCCTTTTGCCGAACACGTTATATTCTATATAATGAACCTTTGCCATGAAAACGGGGATCACGGTTTCCCCCAGAAAAAACATGAGCAGAGCGAATCCGCAGGCTGCTGCAATAGCCGGTTTGAAAAGGCAATAGGTGCTGATTCCGCTGGACCGGATGGCCAGAAGTTCGTTGTTGCGGTTCATCAGTCCGAAAACCGTGATGGACGCCAGGAGAATTCCGGCCGGCGTCAGCTGGACAAACATGAAGGGGAGTTTCAATAAGACATAATTCAGAGCGCCCATCATGGATATGTCGGATTTGAGAAACCGTTCCATCCGGGACAGATAATCGATGAAAACAAACAGGACCAGAATCACCATCTGAATGATGGAAAAATACGTCAGAAATTGCCTGAGCCAGTATTTCTGAAGGCTTGCCACCAGATTACCCTTTTTTCACGATACGATTCCGAAGCGCCTGGACGGCCCGAACGGCAAAAGAAGGCCAGCTGACCGGTTTTTCCCGGGCGTTCCGATACAAAAGATACACACCGGCGCCGCCCATGACGGCATTGGGCAGCCACATGGCCGCAGCCGGGGGCAGTTGGCCGGTTTCCCCGGCGGACCAGCCGGCGGCCAGAAGCAAATAATAAATAATGAAAAACGACACCCCCAGTCCGAATCCGGATGATTTCCGAAGCGCATTGGACTGGACACCCAGGGGAAAGGCCAGCAATCCAAGCGAGAGACAGGCGAAAGGTATGGCCAGTTTTTCATGGAGCTCCATCAGGGCCGACCGACGTTTTTTTTCGTCCTGAATACCGGATCGGATGAGCCGAATGAGATCGCCCAGCTTTTCTTCATTCAGACGTTTGGTAATTTCCGGATGATTTTCTTCCATGTTTTCGCTCAGATCCAGATTGATGTCATAAAATCGGAAATAAATATGATTGACCGATCCCTGTTCGGCGTTGACCTGGTTGATCACTCCGTCATGGAGCCGGATCGTATAAACGGCGGCTTCGGACTGAATGAGTTCGCCCGACGGAGCGATGGAAATGCCTACCACATCCCGGGCCCGTCGGTCCTCTATAAAAACGTCCGTCAGCCGGCCGGTTTTAATGTCCGCCTGGGCGATGTAAATCACGACCTTATCCAGTTCTGAATTGAACTGACGTTCCTGGAGGGCCATCTCCATGTTGGAACGTGCCAGATCCAGGGTGAGCCGTTTCAAGGACAGTCGGCTCCACGGGATCCCGGCCACGGTGAACCACAGGGTGACCAAGATGCCGGCCAGGCAGAAGACCAGGACCGGCGGCAGCAGGCGGTAAATGGACAGACCGGCCCCTTTCAGAGCGATCAGCTCGTTTTCTCCGGCCATTCGCATGAAGGTCAGCAGAACGGCGATCATCACGGACATGGGGATGGTGAACTCCATGAACCGGGGCAGCATATAGGCCATCATCATGAACACGGCGGAAAGATCCGCGTTCCGGTTCATGACCATCCGGGTGATTTCCGGTATCCGGCCCATGAGAAAAACGAAGGTCAGAAACAGCAGACTGATGAAAAAAGGCGGTAGCAGAGATTGAAACACATACCGGTTTATGGTGCTGAAACATTTCATTGCAAGTGAAAATATAGGTTAGCGACCCATTAGTCAAGACAGGACAAAAGATTGGGTTTCCACGGCAAGGATTTCATGCTATTAGATTTTCCATGAAATGCGTGATCATCGCCAACGGGGATCTGGATCCCAGCGAAGAAACAGCGGCCGTCATCCGCGGGAGCGCAATGATTGTCTGCGCCGACGGAGGAGCCAGGCACCTAAGAGCCATGGGAATTTTACCCCATATATTTTTAGGCGATTTCGACTCGGCCCATCCGGACGATAAACGCTTTTTTGAAGAGAACAGGGTCCCAATGGTCGCCTTCCCGTCCCGAAAAGATCAGACCGATTCCGAACTCTGCGTTTCCTGGGCACTTCGGAACCATGCGACGGACTTTACCTTTCTGGGATTTACCGGATCACGCATGGATCACACCCTGGCCAACAT
Source organism: uncultured Desulfobacula sp. (assembly GCA_964593855.1). Classification (GTDB taxonomy): domain Bacteria; phylum Desulfobacterota; class Desulfobacteria; order Desulfobacterales; family Desulfobacteraceae; genus Desulfobacula. Next base: position 19,034 of record CAZQIX010000011.1, read on the forward strand.
CTATCTGTTGAAACAATTGGCCGAACGCGGCATACCGGCCAGGATCATCGACCGCCACAACGAAATCCGGATGGTATCGGATACCGTCGAAATAACGGGACGCCCCGGCGATTTCCTGTCTTTGATCCCGATCACGGAAAAAGTCTCGGGCATCAATATCACAGGTCTTGACTATCCCTTGACCAATGCCGTTCTGGAAATGGGATCCAGCCTGGGAATCAGCAATATGTTCAGGAAATCGATCGCAACCGTGTCCGTCAGAAACGGACTGCTTCTGGTGATCAGATCAAGGGACTAGCCCTGTTTTTTTTGTGAGGGATCTTCGCCGGACTCGGATTCACCATCGCTCTTCGGGGTGGGCCTCATTGTGTGCTCGATGATAAATTCTTCTACTTTGGCCACATCGCCGGCTACGATGACATGCTCGACCTCAACCTCGGCAAGAGCGCTTTCCAGATAAGGGTTCAGGGCTTGCGTCAGCTTCCGGCCCTGTTCCCTGATACCGTCAAAATCCTTGACGTCGTTGAACACAAGCGAGCTGAGAAACACGATGGCGGCATCTTTGACTCTAGGATGAAGGACCGGAAAGGTTTGATCCGGCATGAGTTCCTTGAAAACCAGGTTCAGGTTCAGACACAGGTACCGATCTTTGTCATGGGATCGATTTTTATTGAGATTCACCACCACCGGACCCATGGGCAACACCAAGGTCGGATCGGCTTCGGAATCGCCGGCTTTGTTTGCCCGGGTCCGGTTCCAGGTCGACACCCGGCCGGATTCGTCCCTGAGTTGCATGCTGTCTTTTGACAGTGCAACAATGTCATAAAAGATAGTGGCATTTTTCCGCCACACCTCTTCAATATCCGATTCCATGACGGTCACGATCATCTGATCGTTCTCGATATGCCACATCCCTTTGGCGTTTCCTTTGGCTTTGACGATTCTGGAGGTGGCGTCGGCGATGCGCACGGAGGATTGCCATTCACCCTTGGGGTTGGTGACCCAGAGAATATAGGCTCGGTTTCGAAGCTGGGTCCAGTTCCCCGTGGCCAGTTCCGTGAAGTTTTTCCCACCTTCGCCGCAACCGGTGAAAAGAACAGCCGGAACAAGACTGCACAGAAGCAACAATCGCCCTGCCCATTCATGTTTTACGACAAGATACCAGGCCATTTCGATTTACAGTTCCGGCGTTGATAAGAAGAAGGGCAGGCGATTTTACCTGCCCTTCCGACTTTCTGAAAGGATCAATCTCCGCAGGAACCGCCTGAACCGCAGCCCCCGCAACCGGATTGTCCAAGTTCCATATTGGAATCCAGATGAAATCCCATCCCGGTGAAATCAATTTTGATGGTTTCGGCTTTTTCCATGAATGATTTATCCACAACAAATTTCAGGCCTTTGACATCAAATACATCATCCGTATCCTTAGGCTCGTCCAGAGCCATGGCCAGCGAGGGGCCGCCTCAGCCGCCGGAATTTAGGAAAATCCGAATGGGCGTCGGTGTTCTGCCCTGGAAATAGTCATCGATCTGCGTTTTTGCAGGATCCGTCAATTGAATCATGTGCCAACTCTCCTTAATGTTTAATATCCTCAGGACTTTCCCGCCTGAATAGCATAATTTTAAACACAGAGACCGTGTCTGTCAATGCAGGGGCATTGGTTTTATTGGAAACCTCTGTCTCTAAAGGATTCCGACTTGATTTCCAGACCTCGGTGGGTGTAAATTGACAAATTATGAAACTGTCCGTTCCTTTCATCCCCGACCCCTGGTTTGTACACTTCCTGAAAGACAGGGTGTCAGAGATTTCATCGCTTTATTTTCCCCTTTATTCCGGACCGATTATGGATGCCCGCATCCGACTGGAACAAATCGATCCGGAAAGCCTGTGCCGAAGCCTGGTCGTGTTTCCGGACACTCGAAAATACCTGTTGCTCAACACACGGTTCCTGCGGCCGGAATATTACCATGACTCCTCGTTCCTGGACAGGATGGCCGATCTTTTCGAACAGATGGTCGTCCGGGCAGGGCTGAGCGGCATTGTGTTCACCGATGCCTATTTTCTCAATGCCCTGGCCGGCACCGGCCGGGATATCCTCACCCGCCTGGAAGCCTTGCCGGGCGTCAATTGCATGATGGATTCCGCGCGCAAAGTGTTTGCGTTTCTGGATCTGATACGATCGACGGGCTTCAGAATGCCCGGCAAACTGGTCCTGGATCGATCCTTGAACCGGGATTTCAAATCCCTGAAGTCCACGGTCCAAACAATCCAAAAAAACTTTCCCGATGTTCGGATCGAACTTCTGGCCAATGAAGGATGCATCGATCTGTGCCCGTTCAAACCGACCCACGACGCCCAGATCGCTCTGGCCAACCAGGGCCTGGTCAGGGAGATGAATTTTCGGACCAACCAGATGCTGGGATGTCATGCCTATTTTCTGAAACACCCGGAACGTTTTCTTTGTTCGCCTTTTATCCGGCCCGAAGATTCAGACGCTTACCAGGGAACGGCCGACAGCCTCAAGCTCTGCGGCCGGTCTCTGGGGCCCCGGTTCATGGCCCGCTGCATCACAGCCTATGAGACCGCATCTTTCGACGGGAACCTACTGGATATCATGGATGCGCCCCACGGCCTTCGCGACCGCATCCACATAGACAACAAAAGGCTTGATCCCGGCTTTCTGGACATGATAACCTCCTGTCCCATGGACTGTGGAGGCTGCAAAAACTGCCGCGCTCTTTTCTCTGCCGCCTCCACCCGAAAGCCATTCACACTCAGACAGTACAAGGACTGGATATGAACATACTGGTCACCGGAGGCGCCGGTTATATCGGTAGCCACACCTGCGTGGAACTTCTCCGAGAAAACCATTCGGTAACGGTTGTGGACAATCTGTGCAACAGCTCCGAAGAATCCCTGAAACGAGTCATGCGAATCGCAGGCCGGCCCCTTGTCTTCCATCGAATTGACCTCCTGGACCCGGTCCGCGTCAAAGATGTGTTCACCTCCGGTTCTTTTGATGCCGTCATTCATTTTGCGGGCCTAAAGGCCGTAGGCGAATCCGTTTCCATGCCTTTGAGATATTTTCACAACAACCTGACCGGAACCCTTAACCTCCTCGCCGCAATGACGGCGGCAGGCGTTAAAAACCTTGTTTTTTCATCATCTGCCACGGTTTACGGTGATCCGGCAACCCTTCCCATTACGGAAGACTTTCCCCTTTCGGCCACCAATCCTTACGGCCGCACCAAACTCATGATCGAAGACATGTTAAAAGACCTTCATGTGTCGGACCCGTCATGGAACATCGCCCTCCTGCGGTATTTCAATCCGGTGGGCGCCCACCCGAGCGGCGATATCGGTGAAGATCCACTGGGCATTCCCAACAACCTTGTGCCCTATATCGCCCGGGTGGCCATAGGGGATCTGCCGCAGGTCAACGTCTTCGGGAATGACTATCCGACACCGGACGGAACAGGGGTCCGGGATTATATCCATGTCACCGACCTTGCACTGGGACATATCCGCACCCTTCCCCGTCTGATAGGGGGTTCGGGACTGGTGACCTACAACCTCGGCACCGGCAGAGGCTACTCGGTTCTGGAAATGATCAGGGGATTCGAAGCCGTCAGCGGCAGAGCCATCCCCTATCGGATCACCGATCGACGGCCGGGGGATGTCGCCGCCTGCTGGGCGGACCCCTCCCGGGCAGGAAAAGACCTGGGCTGGGAAGCCGGAAAAAACCTCACCGACATGTGCGCCGACACCTGGCGATGGCAGACCCGGAACCCCAGGGGATACCGGGATTGACAGACCGGGAGACACGCGCATGGTAACCGACCGGACGAATCTGAAAAACCTTCTGGACACCGATGATCTTGAGAAAAGCCAGGCGCTTCTGCTCCGGATCGCGGCCCGACCCGGTCCCGAAAAACTGGAGATGCTCGAAGCACTGGCTCTGGCCGGGGATCAGACAGCTTTCGCGCTTCTGTCCTTTCTGGTGCCGGCGACCCGGACCAACCCCGGCCTCCATGACCGCCTGATTCAATTGGTCATGGACCGGGCTTTCCTGAATCCTGTCTTCGCCCGGATTCTTCTGAGCGGAAACAACCGCCAGGCGGCACTTCATGCAGCCCCCCTGCTGAAGCACATCCTGTCCAATGCAACGGACAAATCCCTTTTGGGCGATATCATAAAAGCCGCCGGACAACTGAGAATTGAAAATCTGGTTGATGATATCGCGGAATTTATATTTTATGACGACTCCGATCTGAAAACCGCCGCCGTCAAAGCCCTGGTAGGTATTCGAACGCCTCGGGCATGTCTTAAGCTGGACATGGCGGCCCGAACCGAGAAATGTGATCCGGATATTCTGAACGGATTGGCGACCCTTGAAACAGCCCTTTTCGAGGGGCGACACATGGCCCCGGACGCCGCAGATTCCCGGTCAGTGACCGATCTTCCGGAAAAAACGATCCGGCGACTGTCATCCCCGGATACAAAGGAACGATTCAGGGCGCTGCAGGAACTGACGAGCAAAGGCCCGGCAGTCTACCGCTGTTTGTCCGGGCTGATTACCAATCCAAGCGATCACGATCTGCTCATCAATATCCTGCGACTGATCAAAAAAAACCTGCCCAGAAACGCCGTCAAGGATCTGTTGACCCTGGTCAATCATGCCGATACCCCGGAGCGGCTCAAATTTGCCGCGTATGATGCCCTGGCCTCCTTTTCCGGGATTGAATCCGTCGCATCCATTGTGAACGGAATTCTGGAGCCTTCACTGCATGTGCGTCTGGCCGCCATGAAAGTCCTGGACGGGAACCTGTCGGATTTTGTGACTGCGGCCGTCAAAAAACGGGTCGAAGCCGGCGGAGAACGTGCCGGAATCCTGGTGGAAACCGTTCTCGACGCCCGGGCCGCCCATATTATCGAATCGCTGATGATTTCAGATGCTTTTTCCTACCTGGCTTCCAATTACTTGCAGCGGAAAGCGCCGGTCCAGGTCATCGACACCTTCATCGAAATTCTGGAAAAACGAAAACTCAAATCAACGGCCAAAAAATATCAGATCCTGAGACGGGAAAAAGAGGCTCGCCAAAAAGACCGGTTTATAATTATCAGCACTTCCACGGCTGTTCTGGACGTCTACCGCACGCTTCTGAATGCGGCGGGATATCCTTGCCGGACCTTCCAAAACCCCCAGAACGCCTTTGAGGCCATGGTGTCCCAAAAGCCCTTTGCACTGATCTGCGACCTGTTTCTGGACGACATGACGGGACCGGATCTGACAAAAGAGATCAGAGATCTGTATTCAAAAGAAGAAATGCCGGTGTTCATTTCCACCCTGCAAAACACCCTGGACAGGCCCATGCTCCAAAAAAAACTGGACGAAGCCGGCGTGGCGGAGTTGTGGTCGTTTCCACCCGGGCCGGACCAGATTCGATCCGCAGTCGTTCAGGACAATCTCCGATGAACCCCCAACCCATTGCCCTGGGAGCCCGCCTCAAAGGAATGCCGGGCATTCGGACCATCGGGTTCAAACCCCGTTTCAACGATTACTCCGACCTTGAAAAAAAGTGGATCCGGAACGCCGAAACCGTTTACTATCCGACCGCCTTTTACGCCGATCTGTTCAACGCCATGGGAAAAAAAACCTTTCCCAGTTTTCATACCTATAAATTCGCCATGGACAAAATCAAGCAAACCGCCATGTTCCAGATGCTCGGCCTCCCCCACCCCAGAACCCGGGTATATTACGGGAAAACACAGAAGCAGACCATACTGGATGACTTTGATTTTCCGTTTGTCGCCAAAAAACCGAGGGGATCGGCCAGGGGAAAAGGCGTCTTTCTGATCAAATCCGCCGGGGATCTGAAAAATTACCTGAAAAACCCGGGACCGGCCTATATTCAGGAATACCTTCCGCTGGACCGGGACATGAGGATCATCATCATCGGCCGCAAAGTCCGGCTGGCATTCTGGCGGGTGGCACAACCCGGCCGCTTTCTGACCAATCTGTCCCAGGGAGGAGAACTCAGGCTGGACCCGCTTCCGGAATCCGCCTTGGCGCTGGCGCTTGAAACCGCTTTGAAATGCGGTTGGGATGACGTGGGCATCGACATTGCCCTGCACAAGGACCAGGCCTATGTGCTGGAAGGCAACATGAAATACGGCACCCTTGGATTCGCGATGGCCGGCATTCCCTACAGAACAATGCTGGCCGGTCTTGTTCTGAGCGGTGAAATCTGACCTTCAAAGAAGACCCGCGTCAACGTCGTCTGCTTCCCATTCCTTGAGATAGGCGTTGATGTCCGCGTATTCAGATCCATCGGCCGGTTTGAAAAGCAGATATCCGATCTGATGCAGGCAATGGGCCAAGCTGTTGAAAAAAGCGGCTTCGACCTCAACAGGATCCGGATTGTCGGGAATGTCATTCAGGCCTTTGAAAACATGCCGGGTCAAATGTCCTTCGGGCATGAAGCACTCACACAGGGCATCATTCCATTCCTCCGGGAAATTGCTGATTTTCCAGGGGATGAGATCCCCGGGCCTCAGGATCGATCGGTTGACGGGGTTGAAGGAAAACGCGATCACTTTCATGCCGCGCCGGTCATACTGCATCAATTCTTTCAACATAGGTTCCAGGGCATCGGCAAACAGCCACTCCTCCGGATCGAGCAGAACAGGAGGGAATTCACTACTGGTCAGTGCGTAGGCAAAAGGTCCTTTTTTCTTCCAGAATTGCCGGAACGCCTTTGAATCCGACAGATTTTCCCTGATCACAATGGTTTTCGTCATCTTTTGTCACCTTGGTGCCGATTGTCTAACTGCCGTCATATCCGCGGGCCTTTGTTTTTCTACTTTGTTTTTCTACCGTGATTTTACGGACTTCGCAAGCCTGAACCGATGAGCTTCATTTTTGGGTTGACAAAGTCCCTCAAAATAGTCTATTTCCGAAGAAATTTTATCATTTTTGAGGGGATATTGGTTAATGACTTTACCGCTGAAGCTGAAACCAACGGATTAAGCGCTAATTTATGAGAAAACAGACCCCTGACCCTTTTTCGAAAATCATTGCCTGCATCGTCTGTTGCCTGATCCTCATATCCTTCCCACGGGCGGTTCCTGCCGTGGAAAAGGATATACAATCTCCCTTGTCCATTGCAGGGCTGACCGATGAAGAATTCGAAACCAGAATCAAACAATATGTGGGAATACCCTATCGCCGAGGGGGAACCTCCACAAATGGGATGGACTGCTCAGGTTTTGTCAAACGGATCTATGAACGATTGTTCGGTATCGACCTGCCCCACGGCTCTCTGGCCCAGTTCCGGTTTCCCGATCTTGAAAAGATCGATACCCGGGAAATGCAGACCGGCGATCTCATCTTTTTCTCCAACGGCAGGAAAAAACGAGTCGACCATGTTGGGGTCTACCTCTCGGATAACCGCTTCATACACGCCAGCAGCAGTAACGGCATCAAAGTTTCCAGCCTGAACAACCGGTACTGGAAAAAACGGGTGGTGGGATCCAAGCGGTACGCCCTCATGAATCCGGAGCAGGATGAAAACGCCTTGCAGATTGAAACATCCTTTGAAATCCCGATTCATGAAAAAGGGCTTATCAGCAGCTACCGAAGGGATGAAATCAACCTGAACAGCCTGGGCGTTCAGACCGATACGGATATTTTCAGGCGGACGACCCCCGGTATGGACACCCCCAGCATCTCACCCCTGCACTTTCATGAAATCGGTTACGGATATTCTTTGGTTGACGGGATAGCCCTCCGTCTCAGCGCCATCCACCAGACCTTCAGCACTCTGTCCGTCTGGCCGGATGACGAAACTGTTCCACGCAGCGATTGGACGTGGGATTCGGAATCCATGGACATCGCGGATCGAAAAGGGTTGAGGCTGGCCGGCGATATCAGGCCCAGTGATTGGCTCAGAATCTCACCATCGATCACCTACTTTGATTATTCCCGTGACGACATGGATATCCTGAACGCACCGGAATGGCTTTTCGGCCTGAACACCGTTCTCCTGCCCATTCATAAACGCTGGTCCCTGTCCATGTTGCTCCAGTATTCAACCGGAGACGGTCTCAACAGCCTGGTCGACCCACAGCTCCGGTACGACTCCGTGGATATGGCCGTTCGTTTAGGAATCAACCTTACGGACAAACTCAAGTTTTCCATCACGGGAGAACATGACCTGCAAAAGGCCCGGCTTGGGACTCCAGGGGATTCGCTCATCATGAGATCCGAAAACAGCAACCTGAGCATGAGCTTCGACTTCAGCTACTGATTCCGACCTTTCACCGTTCCGCAACAAAGCGCCCCTGCCTCCGGCCCTCTCCTCCCTTTTTATCCGGTCTGAAACAAATCAACACACGCCTGGCTTTCAGAAAGAAAAGTCGGCTTCCGGATCATTAATTTTTAAACGCGTCTTGATTTCGGGTTCGATTTTTGTTAACTGTTCTCTCCTATTATGGTTAACTCAAATTCATACAACAAAGAAAACCTTGTCAAGATCCTTTTCCAGGCGCAGGGCCAGGTCGTTTCCGGCATCCGGCTGAGTGATCGGCTGGGTATCTCCAGAGTGGCCATCTGGAAACACGTCACATCCCTGAAGAACGCGGGTATGGACATCGTGTCCGGCCCGAAAGGATATGCGCTGCCTGACCCGGATGATCTTCTTCTGCCCTTTTGTTTCCAACCCGAATTCCAAGACCGGATTTTTCATTTCCTCGAAACCGACTCCACCATGGAGCAGGCTCGTCGACTGGCCCGGAACGGAGCCCCTCATCTGAGCGTTGTAATAGCCGAAAACCAGACCCGGGGGCGAGGACGGCTCCGGCGGAAATGGACCTCACCCAGGGGCGGACTCTGGTTTACCTTGATTCTGAAGCAGGACATCCCGGCAGTCTGGTCCCATCTGGTCAATTTTGCCGCATCCCTGAGTCTGTCAAGGGTCATGACCCATATGCTCGGTCTGAACGTCCGGGTCAAATGGCCCAACGACCTGTTGCTGGAGGGACGGAAACTGGCCGGGCTTCTCTCCGAAATGGCCACCCAGGGAGAACTGGCGGAATATGTCAACATCGGGATCGGTCTGAACGTGAATCAATCTCCCGGCTCCGATGAGCCCGGTGCCATTTCCATAAAAGACGTCCTGGGCCGCGACATGCCACGAAGACCCATTCTGGAAGCTTTTCTGCAGGACTTCCAACACCAGACCCGCGTGTTGAACCCGGAGCGCATTATCGCGGACTGGAAAACAAGAACCGACACCATCGGCCGTCCGGTCCGCATCCAGACATCCGAACGGGCCTATGAAGGAGAGGCTCTGGATGTTGACAACACCGGCGCCCTGCTGATCCGGGACGCGGCCGGCGACATCCGGACCGTTGTTTACGGAGACTGCTTTCACCTATAACCGGGAGAATTGAATATGTCGCCGACCCCCTCGCTCAAAATGACGGTCTATACCTCACTGTTCGTAGCCCTTATCGCCATGGGCGCCTTTATCGCCATCCCAGTGGGACCTGTTCCCATCGTTCTTCAGAACATGTTTGTCCTTCTGGCCGCCCTTCTTCTGGGACCCGCCTGGGGTTCGGCATGCCTGGCCCTTTATCTGCTCATCGGGCTGGCCGGGCTCCCGGTTTTCGCCGGCGGCACCTCGGGCATTGGAAAACTTTTCGGGCCGACCGGCGGTTATCTTCTGGGATATCTGCCCTGCGTCTGGATAACGGGGTTGATCTCAAAAAATCTGGGGCAGAAAATCAGCGGTGACATCACGGCCATGATCATCGGCTCTCTGATAATCTATGCCGCAGGGGTATCCTGGCTCATAGCCGTCACCGCCATGGAACCGGGGAAAGCCCTGGCCGTGGGCATGTACCCGTTTCTGATCGGAGACGCCCTCAAAATAGCCGCCGCCGCCTTTCTGGCTCAGAAACTAAGACCTCTGATCAGCCGATGACATTTTCATCATGAAAAATCATTCGCCCGTCATTGAAATTTCCCGTCTTTGCCACACCTTTGAGGATGGAACCCGGATATTGAAGGACATTTCCCTGAACATCCGCAAAGGAGAGTGGATTCTTCTCGCCGGGAAAAACGGTTCCGGCAAATCCACTCTTCTGCGGCATCTCAACGGGCTTCTGAGCCCAAAATCTGGAATGATAAAGGTCAACGGCCGGGATATATCCAAAGACCTGCTTTATGCCAGAAAAACCATAGGCATGGTATTCCAGGATCCTGACACACAGATGATCGGCGATACGGTATTCGACGAAGTGGCATTCGGGCCGGAAAACCTTAAATTAAGCCGGTCCAGGATAAATGAAACCGTGAATCGAATTTTAGAGATGATGCAGCTTAAGGACCTGAAAGGTCGCCACCCGTCCACCCTTTCCGGCGGAGAAAAACGAAAAGTGGCCATTGCAGGTGTTTTGGCCATGGACCCGGAAGTGATTGTACTGGATGAACCTTTTTCCAACCTGGATTATCCCGGGATGCTCCAGATTATAGCCGCCGTCCGAGACCTGAAAGCCGCCGGTCATACCCTCATCATCGCCACCCACGATGTGGAACCGATCATCGCGGAAGTCACCCGCACCATCATCATGGAAAAAGGGGCCCTTCGAGAAGACGGTCCTCCTGCGGCCCTGCTCTCCTGCCTGGAATTCTACGGCGTCCGTGAACCCTGCCTGTCTAAACTGGGTATCCCTCTCAAACCATGGCCGGCCTGACCCCGTTCGATTTCCGGCCGGGCCGTTCATTACTGCACTGCCTGGATGCGCGGGCCAAAATTTTCAGCATCATCCTGATCAGCCTGTCCATGATGCCGGCTAATCCCCTGCCCTGTCTGATATACGCTTTACTGATTCCGATCGTTTCCACGAAGTCGGGAATTGAGTGGGGCAAAACCCTCGGATCCATCCGTTTTTTTTTCCTTCTGCTGGCTTTCATTGTGCTGGCCCGGGCCCTGTCGACTCCCGGAGAAGATCTTTTTTCCTTCCAGACCGTTTCCATCAGTCGGGAAGGACTTTTTCAGGGCAGCCTCGCGGCGTTTAAATTTTTTCTGATCATGGTGACCGGGATACTGTTTACAGCCACCACCCCTGTGTCGGACATCAAGCATTCGGCCCAGTGGTTTCTGAAACCCGTTCCCTTTGTGCCCGAAAAACGGGTGGCCGTGATGATCGGCCTGGCTGTCCGCTTCATGCCCGTCCTTGTGAAACAGGCCAGGGACGTGTCCGATGCCCGGAAAGCCAGGTGTGCGGATCTTCGGAAAAACCCCTTTCGGAAAACCGTCCATCTGACTCTGCCCCTGCTCCGAAAAACATTTCTGGCCGCGGACCGGCTGGCTATGGCCATGGAATCCCGATGCTACAGCGATGACCGGACAGACCCGGAATTCACCCGATCGGGAAAAGAAGCCCGGTTCCTGATAGCCAGCCTTCTTCTGGCCCTGGGCCTGATTTTTCTGTGATTCGGGTTCAGCTGCAGCCGATCAGAACATTTCCCATTGATCATCCATTTGATTTAAGATAAAATGCCAATCAAAATCTATTTGCATTACTATTTTGAATATGCTTGTTTAATAATTAACAGGGGAGAACGACATGTCGAAAACCCAAAGTCCGTTTTCGGAGTCCACCATGCTCCATCTCAGAGGGAAACAATCGGTGCGTGCCACGTTCAAGCTCTCCCAGAAAGCCATCGACGCCATCGGACTGGTGGCCGTCCACATGGGAATCAAACAGAAATCCCTTTTCGATCATATCATCGAAGACATGGAAGCCCTGGACCGACTGGCCCAAACCATTCAAATCCGCAAATTCAAAAAAATCCCCCGCAGGCAGAAGACATACGTCCTCAGCCGCAGAACCATAGATGCCCTTGAAACCATTTCCCAGACACACGGCACACCCCGGGACGCCCTGGTGGAATATTCGGTACAGAAACTGGAATCCCTCATCGATGCTGAAAAACAACTGCACGAAGAGCGTAAACGCCTCCAGGAAGAAGTGGCCGATCATTTCAGGCAGGGGGAACAGCTATACCGGAAGGCGGTTGAGGTTTTGGGAGAAGACGACCCGTTCTGCAGACGGATCCAGAGAGCCGTTTTTGCATGCCGCAAATCCCAGATGGAGCTCCATGAGTTTCTTGAAAAAAGCAAAGTGCTGGAAGATTTCTAGACACCCACAACCTGTAAAGACCAAGAGGAGGAAACGTTGATTGAAGTTCAGAATCTGACCAAGTATTACAAGGACTTCCGCGCCGTGAACAATATCAGCCTGTCCATCCGAAAAGGGGAGATACTGGGACTTCTCGGCCCCAACGGTGCCGGCAAGACGACCACCCTTCGGATGCTGACCGGATATCTGAGACCCAGTTCAGGCACCATAACGGTCAAAGGATTTCAAATGCCCGAACACGCCATTCAGATCAAATCCCTCATCGGGTATTTACCTGAGTCAGCCCCTCTGTACCACAATATGCTGGTTTACGACTACCTGGACTACGTGGCCCGGATCAAAGGCATCGCGGACAAAGAAACCCGGTTCGACCGCTTCCTGCAGCTATCCGATCTCTGCGGCCTTTCCGCCATCATGGACAAACCCATCGGAAACCTGTCCAAAGGTCTGAAGCAGCGGGTGGGGCTCGCCCACGCCATGATGACAGACCCCGAGATCCTCATCCTGGACGAACCCACCTCGGGTCTGGATCCCAACCAGATTGTCGAAATCCGCGATATCATCAAAAATATCGGGAAAGAAAAAACCGTTGTTTTCTCCACCCATATTCTGAGCGAAGCCGAGGCCACCTGTGATCGTATCGCGATTATCCACGACGGCCGGGTCGTTGCCGACGATACCACCTCCAGCCTGAAGGCGGGCATGCAGCAGAACGCACTGATTCACCTCTCACTCAAAGGAGCGCCCGAGCAGGAGGCACTAACCTTCCTGGGCGCCATGGGCCAGGGAATCGACATCAAAACGATCGAACCCGCTGAAGAAGGCATTGTCTCCTTTGAAATCCGGAGTTCCGAAAACAGGGACATGCGAGCCGACCTCTATCTTAAAATAAAAGAAACCGACTGGGTCATCGTCCAATTGAGCAAGGAAACCCAGGCCCTTGAAAACATATTCCGAGAACTGACAAGAAAGGTTGCATAAACTCATGAAACAGATCAGAACAATTGCCGTCAAGGAATTCAAGGACTATTTCATCTCCCCCATCGCCTATATCGTGATCTCTTTGTTTCTCATTGTCACGGGCTGGTTTTTCTTTTCCACGTTTTTTATTTTCGGCAGGGCCGATCTAAGGGATTTTTTCTCCCTTCTTCCCATCGTTCTGTCCTTTATCATCCCGGCCGTGACCATGCGGCTGTTCTCCGAAGAAAAAAATGTCGGCTCCTATGAGACTCTTCTGACCATGCCGGTATCCTTCACCGATATCGCAATGGGCAAATTCCTGGCCGCCACCCTTTTCACGGCGGCCATGCTGGTTCCGACCCTGTCCTACCCGCTTTTCATTTCTCTCATCGGTCAGATGGATCCGGGCCCAATCATCGGCGGCTATCTCGGATCCGTTCTGCTGGCAGGGGCTTACTGTGCCGTCGGACTGTTCGCTTCCTCTCTGACGCAGAATCAGATCATCGCTTTTATCATCGGGGCAGCCCTGTGTTTTACCCTGACCATCCTGGACAAGCTGTTGTTTTTCATGCCTCCGGCAATTATTTCCGTTGTCGAGTTCCTGGGCGCGAATGCCCATTTTTCCAATATCTCCAAGGGAATCATCGACTCCAGGGATCTTCTTTATTTTATCAGCGTAATCTTTATCGCCATCTTCTCAACCTATATTGTCATGCACGAAAAGAATTAAGGAGACGCAATGGGCACCTTTTCGTTAAAAGAAAAATATTTCCGATTCATTTTGTATATTCTGGTTCTTCTGCTGATCAACATTGTCGGAGTGACGCTTTTTTTCCGGCTGGACCTGACCCGCGACAAAATCTATTCCCTTTCACAGGCCAGCATTGAAGCCGTTGAGACCCTGTCCGAACCATTGAACATCAAGGTCTTTTTTTCCAAAAATCTGCCGGCCCCCCACAACAATACGGAACGATATCTCAGGGATCTTCTGGAAGAATACGCAGCCAGAGGGGGTAAATATTTCAACTACACCTTTTACAACGTGTCTGCGGAAGAAGGTCTGACACAGAGGACGGATGAAAATCGAGACATGGCCAAAGACTACGGGATCCAACCGGTCCAGATCCGCATCATGGAAAATGATGAAATCAAATTCAAAAACGCTTATATGGGGCTGGTACTCATCCACGGGGATCTGATCGAAAAAATCGAGGCCGTCACCTCAACGAACGGACTGGAATACCAGCTCACCACAGCCATCCGGAAGATGAACAACAAGGTCTCCGCGCTGCTGCGTCTGGAAGAAAAAGTGTCGGTTCATATGTATCTGTCCTCTTCTCTCAATACCATCGCTCCACTGATCGGCCTGGACCGCCTGCCCGAACTGGGACGGGACATAACCGACACCATTGCCCGGCTCAATGCCCGGAACCTGGGTATTCTGGATTTCAAACAATTTGACATTACCGACAAAGCGGAACTGGACGCCATTTCAGAAAAATACCGGCTCATGGCCCTGTCCTGGCCGGCCATTGAGGAAAAACAGGTGGCCGCCGGACAAGGGGCGGCCGGTCTGGTGGTTCAATACAAGGACAACATCACCTCTCTGCCCCTGATCAAATCACTGGAGCTGCCCATCATCGGCACTACCTATCAAATGGCGGATCCCGATGCCCTGGCCGAAGAACTGAACGGAATCGTAGAAAAACTTGTCGGAATCAACAAGGATCTGGGATACCTGTCCGATCACGGAACCCTTTCCCTGCTGCCGGACCGGCTGGCCATGATGCAGGGAAGACAGGCGGACGCCATGCAGACCTTCAACTCCCTGGTTTCCGCCAATTATTCCATCAAACCGATCATGCTGGGCGACGAGGGTGTTCCGGACGGGCTCAACTGCCTGGTAATCGCAAGACCCACCCGGAAATTCACCGATTTCGAGCTGTTCCAGATAGACCAGGCCCTGATGAAAGGCACCAATATCGCCTTTATCCTGGATTCCTTCCAGGAAGTCCAGAGCTCCCAGAGCGCTATGGGAATGCCGCCTCAGTTTGAACCCATTGACACCGGGCTGGAAAAATTACTGAACCACTACGGGATCGAAATCCGGAAAGCCTATGTACTGGACAAGCAATGCTACCGGCACCAGGCCCCTCAGGAAATGGGCGGCGGAGAGCAGAACATCTATTTCGCCCCCCTGCTGAAGGAATCGACCATCAATACCCGGCCTGAATTCATGGCCAACATCAAGGGTCTGATCGCCATGCAGATTTCACCCCTCCGCCTGAAGGACGACCGAACGGACAAAGACACGGTGACGGCGACACGATTGTTCTGGTCCTCACCGGAATCCTGGCTCATGGAAGACATGATCAACCTGAACCCCATGTTCATCACCCCTCCGGAGTCCGAACACGAAATGACGTCCTATGATCTGGCCTATCTGCTGTCAGGGACCTTTACCAGTTACTTCAAAGGCAAACCCATTCCGGAAAAAAATCTGGGTGAAAAAGATCTGAACGAAAGTCTTTCGGATGAAACTCCATCTGAATCCAACGAGGCCGGACAGGCGGGAAACGCCTCGCTGCCGGAAGGTTTAACGGCCCGCCACACCTTTCTTGAAGCCTCCAGGCCGGCCAAAATATTGGTTCTGCCATGCGCCCAGATGATCCAGGACAATATGCTGGACCCCGAAGGCCGCTCTACCAATGCCACTTTCATCCTGAACAGTATCGACCACCTGAGCAGCGAAGACGCCCTCGCGCTGCTGCGCAGCAAACAACAGACCCTGAACCCGGTGGCCGAAACCACACCTTTCGAACGGGGCATCATCAAAGCCTTCAACATCGTGGGGCTGCCCATTCTGGTCATATTGTTCGGGCTTGGGGTTCTGGCCAAGCGATCGACACGGAAAAAGAAAATCGCCAGACAGTTCAACATTTAAAAGGAATGACGCCATGAAAAAAGAATACCTGATACTGATCCTTCTCATCCTTTTGTTCATCGCCTATCTTTTTTTCAAAACAGAGAACAGGGACCATTTCACCCTGCCTGCCGTCACGACTGTCAACCCATCGGAAATAACGGGTATCACAGTGGAACAAAAAGGCCGGGCGATCCGGTTCATCAAAAAAGACAAACACTGGGTGGTCACGGACAAAGAATACCCGGCCCACGAACCATCGATCAACAACATGCTGGATACCCTCAAAAATCTGAAACTGACCGCCCTCATCTCCCAGCAGAAGGATTTCATGCGCTATGAACTGGATGACGCCGGCCGGATGCGGGTTCAGGTACGGAAAGGGGAAAATCCGATTTTTGAGCTGTTCGTCGGGAAAACCGCTCCCAGCTTCAACCATACCTTTGTCATGCTCAGCGGCGACACCAATATCTATCACGCCCAGGGCAATTTCAGATCCCATTTTGATAAAACCCTGGATGATTTCCGGGATAAAAAAGTTATGGCTTTTCAGGAAGACAGTATCCGGCGGATCTCCATCACCCACGGCGACCTGTCAAAAACCCTGACCTCCGAGGAAACAAAAGACAAAGAAAACACCTCTGCTCTCTGGCATTCGGAAGATGGAACGGCCGTTGACGCTCCCACCGTTTCGGACCTTTTATCTACATTATCGTCCCTGGAATGCCGGTCTTTTCCTGAATCCCTTACCTCGGCCGACATGACGGAGAAACTCCCGACCTGCCGGATAACGCTGGAAAACGATGCCGCCATGACCCTGACCCTTTTTCAGGACCTTACAGAGGAAACCGTTCAGGGCGTTTCGTCGACGAGCCCTTACGTTTTTGAGCTCGCCCCGTACAATGGAAACCGGATCATTACTTTTGTCCGGAATCTTTTGGACATTACCCCGGAGGACAAAGCCGATCAGTAGCATGCAAACCTTTTTCAAAATCGTCTACCAACCTTATAAATGGCTCTTTGTCCTGCCTGCGGCGGTGATTATCACTTTTTTGATGGGCTTGATCGCCATTGTCACCGGACTGGCCCTGAACCAGAACGCCGTCAACCCCGTCGCCGTCCTGTGGGCCAGGCTGTGTTGCACCATCATTCCCCTGAGGGTTCGTGTAAGAGGGGCGGAGAATTATGTGAAAAACGGGTCCTATGTTATCGTCGCCAACCATCAGAGCATGGTGGACATCCCGGTTCTCCATGCTCACCTCAGGCTGAACATCAAATGGATCATGAAAAAAGAACTGGGACGCATCCCGGTTTTCGGCACGGCATGCCGGCAGCTGGGATGCATTACCGTGGACCGGCAAAATCATGCCGCCGCTCTGGAATCCATCGAAAACGCCAAAAAAAGGCTGCCTGACAAAGCCAGCGTGGTGTTTTTCGCGGAAGGCACCAGAAGCCGGGACGGACGGGTCATGCCGTTCAAGAAAGGTGCGTTTCGCTTTGCCCGGGAAACAGGGCGCCCCATTCTGCCCCTGACCATCCGCAACTCCATCCGGATTCTGCCCTCCGATTCCCTGGACCTCATTCCAGGAACCATCGACCTCATTGTCCACCCCCCGATTCATGTTCTCGACAATCAAGGGGTTTCCATGGACGAAACGATTCAGCTCACCCGCCGCATCATTGCCGACGCCGTTTGACGAACCGGCAGAGGGGTAATACAGGCCCTCCATCGTTCTTCTAAAATCCTCCACTTTCCTCCCCCCTACAAAATGCCTTATAATTAATGTCTGATAAGGATACTTGTCCGGAATTAAAAAAATTTTCTTCAGTTTTCTCTTGACTTGGTGGAGAAATTTCGTAAAAGTGTGGTTCATAGTGGAGGAAAGTGGTTTTATCTGTTTAATGAATCAGGGATAAGCACGTGTTCCGATCAAGTTCTTTTCATACAATTGATGCCAAGGGCCGGATCATCATTCCCGCAAGGTTCCGGAACATCCTGAAAAAAGAGGATGTTTACGGCGTCATGATTTCCAACAAGGACGAGTGTCTCTACGCTTACACCTTCAGTGGATGGGAAAAGGTCGAAACACGGATACTATCGGCTAAAAGCAGCGCCATGGCTGATTTTAGACGTTTTTTTCTGGGTAATTCCTGTGATTGCATGTGTGACAGCCAGGACCGCATCCTGATTCCCAAAAGCCTGAGGGAATACGCCCGTCTTGAAAAAGAAATCGTGCTGGTGGGAAACCTGGACCACTTTGAAATCTGGGACCGGGCCAAATGGGATGAGGTCAACAAAGAAATGGAGCAGAAACTCAAAAAAGAGGAAGTAAGAGAGGAAATCGCTTCCCTGGGATTGTAACCATGGGCTTTGAGCATACGTCCGTCATGCCGAGAGAAGTTCAGGAACATCAGCATCTCAGACCCGGTCATATATGCGTGGACTGCACCCTGGGCGGATGCGGCCATGCCCTTTCAACCGTCCGCGCCATTTTACCCGACGGCCTGCTCATCGGGATCGACCGAGACCTGGACGCCATTGATCATGCCCGAACAGTACTCAGCCCGTATAAGGATCGAGTCCGTCTGTTTCACGACAGTTACAAAGCCCTCCCCGGAATTCTGAACACCTGTGGGATAAAGGGCGTCCACGCGATACTCCTGGATCTGGGCCTGTCCCTGAACCAGCTCCGGCACAGCCGCCGGGGGTTCAGCTTCAGCCAGGACGAACCGCTGGACATGCGGATGGATACCCGGGTTCCTCTGACCGCTTATGAAATAGTCAACACTTTTCCGGAGAAAGACTTGGTCGATATTTTTTTTCAATACGGGGAAGAAACGTTTTCCCGCCGGATAGCCAGAAAAATAATGACAGCCAGGACGGACATCCCCATTCGGACCAGTCGGGCACTGGCGGATATCATCGCTTCGGCCGTCCCCGTCAAAATCGCGGCAAAGCAGCGGATTCATCCGGCCACAAGGATTTTCCAGGCTCTTCGGATCGCCGTGAACAAAGAACTGGAACAACTGGAAACATTCATGGAAAAGGTGCCGGACATGCTGTTGAAAAACGGCCGAATTTGCGTGATATCCTTTCATTCCCTGGAGGATCGTATTGTCAAGCGAGCCATCCGCAAATTTGAAAAAGGCTGTTCCTGCCCGACCGATCTTCCCCTTTGCCGATGCGGCTTTGTCCCCCAGCTGCAATCGGTGTTTAAAAGACCGCTACTTCCGTCCGAAAAGGAAATCGGACAAAACCCGATGGCCAGAAGCGCCAAACTTAGAGTGGCTCAGAAAATTTAGACCATGACACCGAAAAAAAACAAATCCGGGACATCTGACCATGCAGTTATCCCGCAAACCAACACAGGCCCGATCTGGCTTGTGATCATCCTTGTTATTTTTTCGGAACTACTTGCCTACACCTGGATCAGAACTGAATCCACCCATGGTCTGCTCAGAATTTCCAAAGCCGAAGAAACCCTGCTCAAAAAGAAGTCTCACCAGAAAAATCTGATGCTGGAAAAAGAATGGCTCACCTCCGACGAGCGCATCACGGCGATTGCCAGAACCCGTCTGAACCTGTCCACCGTAACCCTGAACCAGACCATTTATCTTTCAGGAGACGCAGACTGAAATGGGGAACCATACCGATAATCGTTTTGGGAAAAGAATCTTCGTGATTCAAGCACTCATGACCATTGCCCTTTTGCTCATCTGCGTCAAATCATTTGATATCCAGGTCTTTAAAGCCAAGGATCTGGCTGAAAAAGCGATCAACGACTATACCCGGCATCTGACCATCAAAGGAGAGAGGGGCGAAATTCTGGATCAGGACATGAACAAACTGGGAACCAGTATCGATGCCGTATCCATAACGGCCTGCCCTGCGAAAATCCAGAACCCCGCAGAAACCGCCAAAGTCATTTCAGCGGTCCTCAAAACAGACGTGAAAAGCCTCAGAGAAACCCTGTCTTCCAAGCGTATGTTTGCCTGGGTGGCCAGGGGGGTCATGCCGGATCAGGCCGACAAAATCCGCCGGATGAACCTGCCGGGCATATATTTTGAAGACGATTCCAGACGATATTACCCCAACCGAAGCCTGGCGGCTCAGGTGATCGGATTTACAGGAAACGAAGAAAACGGACTTGAAGGGCTTGAATTCAGATACAATACAGTTCTTGAGGGTCGATCCCGCAAGATCCGCCTGATCCGGGACGGCAACGGCCGGATCCTGGATTACGCCCTGAAAAAAGATGCCGAACTCCGTGGGAACTCCATTGTTCTGACCATTGACAAAAAAATTCAATTTCTCAGTGAACAGGTGCTTCAGGAAACAGTCAAAAAACACGATGCCCGTTCCGGAATGGCTCTGGTAATGAAACCCGCCACCGGAGAATTGCTGGCCATTGCCCATTATCCTGAATTCAACCCCAACAGTTACAAGGGGTACGGCAAAGATACCTACCGGAACCGAGCCGTGACCGATCCTTTTGAACCCGGGTCCGCCATGAAGGTTTTCACTGCGGCCGCCGCCCTGGAAAAAGGGATCACGCCCAAATCCATCTTTTTTTGTGAAAACGGCACCTACCGGATCGGCGGATTCACCATCCACGACACTCATGATTATGAATGGCTGACCCTCAGTCAGGTGATCCAATATTCCAGCAATATCGGTGCCGCCAAAATCACCGAAACCATTGGTGACAAAGCCTTGTACAACTGCCTGGTCAATTTCGGATTCGGCTCACGGACCGACGTCGGGGTCTCCGGAGAAACCCAGGGGAATCTGATTCCTTATACCAGATGGTCCAGGATAGATGCCGGGGCCATTTCTTTCGGGCAGGGCGTCTCCGCCTCGGCTCTTCAACTGATTGCCGGTTTCAGTGCCATCGCCAACGGCGGAGTATTGATGAAACCTTTGCTCGTCAAAAAAATTATTTCCGGGAAAAGCGAGGTAATGGAAGAATTTCAGCCCCGGAGCATCAGACGGGTGATGTCGCCGGATACGGCTCGAAACCTGAAGGGTATGATGAGTCTGGTGGTAAATGATAAGGGAACCGGATCCAAAGCGGCCCTGGAAGGCTATACGGTCTGCGGGAAGACCGGAACGGCTCAGAAGGTGGAAGCCGGGACAAAAGGGTATGTCAGAAACAAATATATTTCGGTTTTTGCCGGATTCGCGCCCATGGATCGAACGGAACTGGCCACTCTGGTTATCATCGACGAACCCAGAAAACAGTATTACGGTGGAGATGTGGCGGCCCCGGCCTTTAAAACCATCATGGCCGAAAGCTTCAACTACCTGAACATCCCCCCTGAAACCGGGAACAGTCTGATCGCCCAGGCGGTGAACGGAGAAAAACAATGAAACTGTCCCGCCTGATCCGCAGCTGCGATGTTCTTTCCCAAAGCTTGTCCGCATGGGATGCGTCCCATGATCCGGACGTCCTCTCCGTTGTTTCAGATTCAAGGCGGGTCGGCTTCGGCAGCCTGTTCATTGCCATCCGGGGGTTCAAAACCGATGGTCACGATTTCATGAAGCAGGCTCTCCAAAAAGGGGCCGTGGCCATTCTGGCCGAATCCAATCCTGAAAATCTGGACAACGTCATCCTGGTTCCGAAATCCAGACCGGCCGCAGCCCGGGTGGCGGCTGAATTTTACGGTCATCCCTCAGAAGACCTCGTGCTGGTGGGAATTACGGGCACCAATGGGAAAACAACCACCACGTGGATTCTGGAAAGTATTTTCAAAGAAGCCGGATTTACCGTCGGTGTGATCGGAACCGTCAATATCCGGTACCGGAACCGGATCATTCAAAATCCCGTGACCACTCCCGACGCCATCGATCTGCAACAAATCCTTCATGAAATGAAAACCGCCGGCGTCACCCATGTGATCATGGAGGTTTCCTCCCACGGCCTGGATTTGAACCGGGTGGATACCTGCATGTTCGATGCGGGCGTGTTCACCAATCTGACCCAGGATCATCTCGACTACCATGAAAGTCTGGACGCTTATTTTAACTGCAAGAAACGCTTTTTCACCGATTTTCTCGGCCCGGGAGGGAAAAACAACGCCCCGGCCGTTCTGAACATCGACCACGAAACAGGCTCTCTCCTCTCCCGCACCTTGGACGGTCCCACCTTTACCGTCGGCACCCGGCCCCCGGCCGATATGATTTCCATGGATGTCACCGACGATATCCATGGGCTGTCAGGATCCCTGTGCCTGAAAAACAGATCCATCCCCTTTTCCTCCCCTCTGACCGGACGGTTCAATCTGGAAAACATCCTGTGCGCGGCCGGGGCCGCCCAAGTACTGAACATCGATCCGGAAGCCATCCGCAAAGGAATCGAAAACTGCCGCTCCATTCCCGGCCGGCTCGAAAAAATCCGGCACCCACTGGACCGATTCATGTTTGTCGATTACGCCCATACCCCGGACGCCCTGAACTCCATCCTGACCACCCTGAAAAAAAGGACTCCCAACCGGCTGATCACGATTTTCGGCTGTGGTGGAGATCGGGATCGGTCCAAACGCCCGATCATGGGAAGCGTGGTCGCTCGGCACAGCGATCTGGCCATTGTCACCTCGGACAATCCCCGGACCGAAGACCCGGATGTCATCATCCGAGACATCCTCAAAGGCATGGATGAAACCAGACGCCTGAGCATGGAGGACCTGGCCCGCCCTCCGTTCAAAACCGGATTCCTGGTGGAACCGGACCGGGAAAAGGCCTTGAATCTGGCCGTACATCTCTCACGTACCGGTGATATCATCGTGGCCGCCGGCAAAGGCCACGAAACTTACCAGATCACCCGGGAAAGAACCCTTCATTTCGACGACCGGGAGCAACTCGGCAAAGCGGCCGACCGGTTTCTCGAACAGTTCACGCCCATTGCCTGGTCCACGGACGACCTCAGCCGGGCTTTGAATCTTTCCCCGCGACTGGTCCCGGGCGACGGGAACCTTTTCTTCACCGGGATTTCCACGGATTCCCGCACCATCCGCGACACCGACGTGTTTGTTGCTCTTCGGGGCGACCGATTCGACGGTCATTCGTTTGTACCCCGACTGATCGATCGGGGGGTGCGCGGGTTTGTGATCGAGCCCGCCTGTTTCGCGGACATTGAAAACCACCTGACAGGTCTCCAAAAGTCGTCGCTACTGATTTTCGAAACCGACAGCACTCTGACCGCCCTGGCTGACCTGGCCCGCTATCAGAAAATTCGATCCCGGGTAAAGCTTTTGGCCATTACGGGATCCAGCGGAAAAACCACGACCCGGCAAATCACTGAAAACATATTCAAGACGCGGTTTCATACCCTCGCCACCCATGGCAACCTGAACAATGAAATCGGTGTCCCCATGACTTTGCTGAATCTTTCCGCGGCCCACCAATGGGCTGTCGTGGAAATGGGCATGAACCATCCGGGAGAAATATCCCGACTCAGCCGCATGGCTCAACCCGACATGGCAATGGTTCTCAATACGGCCGAGGTCCACCTTCAGGGTTTGGGCAGCGTAGAAAATGTCGCCTTGGCCAAAGCGGAAATCTTTGAAGGGGTCCAGGGCGAAGGCATCGCCATCGTCAACGGAGACGATCCCAGACGATTGATTCTCTCTTCAAAGGCCCGTGGCAATCCCCTGATCAAAACCCATCTGTGTTTCGGGTCCGGCGCGGACGCCGATGTCCGGGTCCTGGAAACCCTGCCTCGGGACTCCGGCATCGAATTTTTTGTCGCCACCCCGAACGGAGCTGATAAATTTACCATCCCCTCCCCGGCGCCCTTCATGGTGAGCAACGCCCTTGCCGCCATCTGCGCGGCCCAAGCCGCCGGCATCGACGCCAAGGGGATTCAACAGGGGCTGAACGCGTTCAATCCCCTTCCCGGCCGGATGCATCCGTATTCCCTCACTTCCACCCTCATTCTCATCGACGACACGTACAATGCCAATCCCGCTTCGGTTACGGCGGCCCTGAACACTTTGAAGCGGATGAGCGGCCCGGACAAATGCGTGGCTGTTTTGGGGGACATGCTCGAACTGGGAGAACGCTCTTCCGAACTTCATCGAGCCATCGGACAAACTGCGGTCCGGGCCGGGGTCACACAATTATACGGATTTGGAGACCAGGCCCGACACATCGTTGAAGGGGCTGTCGAAGCAGGACTGGCAAGGGATAACACCTTCCACGGTTCCCGGGAAGATATTGCCCGCAGAATTCTCGATCAGACCCATGAAAAAACCTGGATTCTGGTCAAAGGATCTCGCGGCATGGCCATGGAAAAAGTGATTCAGGAGCTGAAGGCCCTTATTGCGGACCATGAAAAAAAATCAGAGCGTGCGTGACATGGAAAATACAAGGAAACAGCGGACCATGAAGGACAGAAGACAATTTTCATACACGGCTCACATTCCGGAAAGGCGATCAGGCGCGGACCGGCGCATGGTTTCGGAAAACCGGGCGCACACACGGGTGGCATAAGGCGGATACCGATGTTCTATCATTTTTTATATCCCTATCATGTGGATTTCACTTTCCTGAACTTGTTCCGGTACATTACTTTCCGGACGATTTACGGCGGTTTGACGGCCTTTCTGATCTGTTTTCTGTTCGGGCCGTACGTGATCCGGAAACTGACCCGGATGCAGGTCGGCCAGAACATTCAGACCGACGGACCGCAGTCCCATCTGGTCAAGCAGGGAACTCCCACCATGGGTGGGATCCTGATTCTTTTTTCCATTTTCGTGACCACCCTAGTCTGGGGGAATCTGTCCAACCACTATGTCACCATCCTTCTGCTGACGCTTCTGCTGTTCGGTCTGATCGGCTTTGCCGACGATTACATCAAACAGACCCGGAAACGCAATATGGGATTCACGGCCAAAGGCAAATTCCTCTGCCAGATACTCTTCGCCCTGGTCATCAGCTACCTGATCTACCAGTGCCCGGATTTCGATACCAGCCTGACCATCCCGTTTCTGAAAAAAATATCGCCGGACCTGGGTATTTTTTATATTCCCTTCGCCGCACTGGTCATCGTGGGAACATCCAACGCCGTCAACCTCACAGACGGCCTGGACGGACTGGCCATCGGCCCCTATATCGTGGCCGGGGTCACTTACATGTTCTTTGCCTATGTGGCCGGCCATATTCAGATCGCCGAATATCTCCATGTCCGACACATCCCGGCTTCCGGGGAAATATCGGTTATATGCGGAGCCCTGGCGGGTGCCGGCCTGGGATTTCTCTGGTTCAACGCCCATCCGGCCCAGATTTTCATGGGGGATTCAGGATCCATCCCCCTGGGCGCGATTCTCGGGGCCATCGCCGTAATGACCAAACAGGAAATCCTTCTGGTCATCGTGGGCGGACTGTTTGTGATCGAAGCCCTTTCCGTCATCATCCAGGTATCCTATTTCAAGCTGACGAAAGGGAAACGGGTGTTTCGAATGGCACCCCTGCACCATCACTTTGAACTTAAAGGCTGGCATGAAGCCAAGGTCATTGTGCGATTCTGGATCATTTCCATTATCCTGGCCCTGATTTCATTAAGCACGCTGAAAATAAGGTAACCGATCATGACGGTCCCCTATACATCTTATTATCTGGTAATCGGCCTCGGAACATCAGGCCTGTCCATGGCCCGTTTCCTGAGATCCCAAGGGCGGGAAGTGGTGGTCACGGACATCGATGGGTCCAAATCCGCTCCGGCTGAAGAGCTGAAGGCGTCCGGCATTCACTGCGAAATCGGATTTCATGAGCCCGAAACCTTCCGAAAGGCCGGCGTGATGGTGCCCAGCCCGGGCATCCCGCTCTCTTTGCCGCCCATCCGAACGGCCATGGAACAAGGGGTCCCGGTCATGGGAGAGCTGGACATTTTTGCGGCCCACAACACCCTTCCCGTGGTCGCCATAACCGGCACCAACGGCAAAACCACCACCACCACTCTGATCGGAGACATTCTCCGGGCCTGCGGCAAAACCCCCTTTGTGGGGGGTAACATCGGTACCCCGCTGGTGGAGCATCTCATGGCCCCGGGAACAAGCGACGTGATCGTGGCCGAGATATCCAGTTTCCAACTGGATCTGTCAACCCGGTTCCGGCCGGACGTAGGGGTTCTGCTCAACATCTCCGACGATCACCTGGATCGGTACGGATCCATCGAGGCCTATGAAGCCTCCAAATGGAGCCTGTTCAAACACCAGCGATCATCAGACGCCGCGGTGATCAATCGCTCCATGGGAAGTTTCGACCGATATGCCAAACACCTTTGTTCCAGAACCTTTGTGTTCTCTTCCCAAACCAGTGCGCCGGAAGACTGTCATGCCGTGATCACGGATCAGGCCATCCGCATCCGGGTGGACGGCTACACCCACTCCCTGTCCACCCATGATTTGACGGAATTGAAGGGCGTCCACAATCACGAAAACACGGCATCAGCCATATTGGCCTGTCTGGCCTTGGGCGGTTGCGATTTCCCGGATATCGCGACGGGTGTCCACACTTTTACAAATCTGCCCCATCGGGTAGAATTCGTCCGCACCCTCAACGGCGTTTCTTTTTACGACGACTCCAAAGGCACCAATACCGACGCCGTGATTCGAGCCCTGGGATGTTTTAAAGAGCCGGTTGTGCTCATTCTGGGCGGGCGGGAAAAAGGAACGGATTTTTCCCTTCTGATTCCGGATGTGCGAAAACGCGTAAAAGCCCTTGTTTCCATAGGAGAATCCCGGCCACATGTCCGAACCGTCTTTCAGGGCCTTTGCCCGATCACGGAAGCCGATACCATGTCCGAAGCCGTGACCCGGGCCTTTGCCGCAGCCGCCTCCGGCGATGTGGTACTGCTGTCGCCTGCCTGTGCCAGTTTTGACATGTACCGGAATTACGGCCACAGAGGCGATGAGTTCAAGACCTGCGTCCATTCTCTGGAGATGGCCGGCCATGATTGACGCGACGCTGAACCGACATCCGTTTTTCAGGGAAAAAACCATCCTTTTCCCGGTATTGCTGCTGTGCGGCATCGGCATCATCATGGTGTATTCATCGAGTTCCGCCATTAGCATGAAAAATTACAACACCGCTTATTATTTCATCAAAAGACAGGGCCTGTTTTTCTGCATCAGTCTTTTCCTCATGTTCCTCACCGCCGGATTCCCCCATCGGCTCTACCGGAATCTGTCCTATCCGATTCTGTTCACGGCCCTGATCCTGCTCATCGCCGTGCTGATTCCATCTCTGAGCGTCAAAGCAGGCGGCGCCAACCGATGGCTCAGCATCGGCGGATGGACCTTCCAGCCTTCTGAGGTCGCCAAACTGGCCCTGATCCTTTTCATGGGATATTCCCTGGCCAAAAAACAGGATCAGATCCAGGTCTTTTCGGTGGGGTTTGTTCCCCACCTCCTGATATTCATGCTTTTTTGCGGCCTTATCATCAGCCAACCTGATTTCGGAACCCTCGTCGTTTTAGGCACCATCACCTGGGGCATGATGTTCGTGGCCGGCGTGAGAGTTCTCCATCTGCTGTCTCCCCTTCCATTGCTGCTTCCCATCCTGTATTTCATGGTCTACAAGGTCGATTACCGGCTGGAGCGAATCCTGATTTTCCTCAATCCCTGGGCCGATCCATACAACGCCGGCTATCAGATCACTCATTCCCTCAAAGCTTTCGGATCCGGCGGGATTCTGGGTCAAGGCATCGGACTCGGCATGCAGAAAATGCATTATCTGCCGGAACCGCACACGGATTTCATATTTTCCATCATCGGAGAAGAACTCGGCCTGATAGGAGTCCTGACGATTCTGGTCCTTTACCTCATCCTGCTCTTGAAGGGAATGCGGATCGCCAAACAGGCCAGGACACCGTTCGGGGCCATCACCGCCGCCGGGCTGACCCTTTGCGTAGCCGTCCAGGTTATCATCAACACCGGCGTAGCCCTCGGCGCCCTGCCGACCAAGGGCCTGACTCTGCCTTTTATCAGCTACGGGGGCACTTCCCTGCTGGTCAACATGACTGCCATGGGCATATTAATGAATATCGGAGCATCCGCAAATGAGAACCCTGCCTCTTAAACTTATCATTTCCGGCGGGAAAACGGGTGGTCACCTGTTCCCGGGCATCGCGGTGGCCCAGGCCGTTCAAAAAATCCACCCCGGAGCCAGGATTCTGTTTGTGGGCACGGATGCCCCCTTTGAAGTCCGAACCGTCCAGGCATACGGATATGATCACAAAACCGTATTTTCAAAACCGATAAAGGGCCGCAATCTTTTGAACAAGGCCATTTCCTTATCCGCCGTGCTGGTTTCCCTGATTCAGTCTCTGTGGATCCTCCAGGGTTTCAAACCCGATTTTGTCCTGGGTGTGGGCGGATTTTCCTCTTTTGCCGTGGTCCTTGCCGCAAGGATTCTTGGAATTCCCACGGCCATCCAGGAACAGAACGCATTTCCAGGATTGACCAACCGGTGGCTGGCAAGATTCGCGGACACCATATTCACGGCTTTTGAAGCCACCCGCGGATGGGAACACCACCCCAGGGTCCGATTCGTCGGCAACCCGGTGCGGATAACCGATGCCGCCCAGGATGACCAGCCGGATAAAAAGCCTTTCCGTTCCGAAAAAATCCGGATCCTCGTAACGGGCGGCAGCCAGGGAGCGACCAGTATCAACAGGGCTTTTGTGGAAGCTTTGACACTTCTGAAAAACCCCGGCGATTTCGAGATCATCCACCAGACCGGTATCCAGGATGAGGCCGAAATCCGGCAGAAATACCTGGACCTGGGCATAGACGCCACGGTCCAGGCGTTTTTCCAGGACATGCCTCATATCCAGGCAACCGCCCACATCGCAATAACCCGTTCCGGGGCTGGAATTGTTTCTGAGCTATGCGCCCACGGCCTCCCGGCTATTCTCATACCCTTCCCCCATGCGGCGGACGACCACCAGACCCATAACGCCAGGGCCCTCGCCGACGCAGGCGGAGCCGTGATGATCCAGGACAGCGAGCTAAGCGGCCGGATTCTGAAGCAGACCCTGGAGAACCTTTTATCGGACCAAACCCGGCTGGTTCAGATGTCCGGCATCCTCCGGGCAATGGCCAGACCCGATGCGGCACGGGCCATTGCCGAACATGTAAGCACCCAAACAGAGCCAAAGGACTGATATCATGTACCAGAAACATTACCACATTCATTTTGTCGGCATCGGGGGCATCGGCATGAGCGGAATTGCAGAGCTGCTCCTGAACCTGGGATACAAGGTATCAGGGTCCGATCTGAAGCTGACGGCCATTACCCGCCGGCTGGAAGAAAAAGGCGGGGTCGTCTATCAGGGACATCGCAAACACCAGGTGGAAGGCGCCGATGTGGTCGTGATTTCATCGGCCATCGCCCGAGAAAATCCGGAGGTGGTGCGGGCCGTTGAGCTCTCCCTGCCCATCATCCCCAGGGCTGAAATGCTGGCCGAACTCATGCGGATCAAATACGCCGTTGCCGTGTCCGGCGCCCATGGTAAGACATCCACCACATCCATGATCGCCCAGATTCTCAACTCGGCCGGACTCGATCCGACGGTGGTGATCGGCGGCCTGCTAAAGGGATTGGATACCAACGCCCTGCACGGAAAAGGCGATTATATCGTGGCCGAAGCCGACGAGAGCGATGGATCCTTTCTCAAATACGCCCCGGCCATCGCCGTTGTGACTAATATCGACTTGGAACACCTTGATTTCTATACTGATATCGGTGACATCAAGGATAAATTCGTTCAGTTCATCAATTCCGTTCCCTTTTACGGACTGGCCATTCTCTGTCTGGACAACGAGCATATTCAGGCCATTCTGCCCAGGATCAAAGTCCGTTACACCACCTACGGCATGACGGCCCAGTCGGACCTCCAGGCAAGAGAGATTACACTGGAGGGGATTCAAAGCCATTTTTCCGTGTACCGGCGCGGAGAAAAACTCGGGGACATCACCCTGAACCTGGCCGGCCGGCACAACATTGCCAACGCCCTGGCCGGTATCGCAGCCGGCCTGGAGCTGACCCTGCCCTTCAAAACCATAAAAAAGGCTTTGGAGCAGATTCAGGGCGTCAAGCGACGAATGGAAATCAAAGGAGAAAAAAACGGCATCACCGTCATGGATGACTACGGCCACCATCCAACTGAAATAGCGGTCACCTTGACGGCCATCCGGGAGTGTTACCAGGGCAGACGCCTCATCGTGGCCTTTCAGCCGCACCGATACTCCAGAACCCGGGGTCTGTTTCAGGAATTTACCCGATCCTTTTATCAATCCGATGTTCTGGTCGTACTGCCCATTTATGCGGCCAGTGAACAAGCGATCGAGGGTGTGAACGCCAACAGCCTGTGCAAGGCCATCAAAGACCACGGCCACAAAGATGTCTCCTATGCGCCGGACTTCAATCAGGCCCTGTCCATCATCACCCACAAAGCCCGGAAGGGCGACATACTTCTGACGCTGGGGGCCGGTGACATTTACGGACTTGGTGAACAACTGCTGGAGATTCTTTGATGACGACCAGAACAGGGGGACATTGATATCGATGCGCCAACCACCGGAAATGACCTGCAGATTTCTGAAAAACGAACCGCTGAAGCACTATACGTCCTTCAGAGTGGGCGGACCGGCTGATTTGATGGCGCTGCCCGGGACGCTTCAGGAGCTCAGGGAAGCCCTGGTTTATGCAGACGCCCAAGGTCTGCCGGTGACTCTCCTGGGCGGCGGAACCAATGTTCTGATATCCGACAACGGCATTCGGGGTATGGTCATTGTCACCACATCCATGGCATCGGGAATTAAAATTGTGCCGGACAAAACCGGTTTACTCGAAGCCTCGGCCGGGGAGCGCCTGTCATCAATCTGCCGGTTCGCCGCCTCCAAAGCTCTCTCCGGGCTTGAGTTCGCCGCCGGCATACCGGGCACCCTGGGCGGAGCCATTGCCATGAACGCCGGTATCCCTGAACGGAATATGTCCGAAGTGGTTTCACAGATAACGGTTGTGGACCCGTCAACGGGATCCGTGAAACACATCCCGAGAGAAGCGATGACTTTTTCCTATCGACGACTGGAACCCCTTGGGATCATTGTGGCAGCCACCATGATCCTGACGCCCGGAGACAGGGATGCCATTGAATCGGCCATTCAGAGGCAGATCCGGCGCAAAAATGAAACCCAGCCGGTTTCTTCCGCCAGCGCAGGCTGTTTTTTCAAAAACCCGACCCATGGAATGCCGGCCGGAGCCTTAATTGAACAATCAGGCCTGAAAGGAAAACGGATCAACGACGCCATGGTGTCAGAAATTCATGCCAATTATATCGTCAACATCGGGCGGGCTACCTGCGCCGACATCCTGGCATTGAAAGAACAGATCCAAAAAACCGTATTTGAAAAATTCGGGGTTCAACTGGAATCGGAAGTGAGGGTGGAAGGTGAATAAAAAAATAAAAACCAATCGATTTAAACCGGCGGCCGAAGACCATCATACGATGTCTTCTCCCGATTTGGGGACCGGTATCGATGTCTGCCTGAAATTTATCATGATGGTCGCTTTTTTGAGCATTCTCAGCCTGGCGGCCATCTTCATTCATGATTTCGTCACCCAGGCGGATTTCTTCCAAATCCGCCGAATCGATATTTCCGGAACCATGCGGGTTTCCAGGTCCGAAATCCTGGAACTGGCCGACCTGAATCGGAATCGGAACATTTTTGAACTCAATCTCGGCCTGGCGGAAAAAAAGATCGCCACCCATCCCTGGATTCAATCCGTTTCCCTGAAACGGGATTTGTCTTCCCGGCTCATGATCCGGGTTGTCGAGCACGACGCGCTGGCCATCATCCGGATCGGTTCCCATGCGGACATCCTGATCAACACCCAGGGACGGCCTTTCAAAATCTACGACTACCGGAGGGATCACCTTGAAAACCTGCCCATCGTAACCGGGGTGGCCCTGACCCGCATGAACGACAAATACGGATTTACCGGGGCCTTGTTTCAATCGGTAATGGAATTTCTATGCGTGGCCGAGCGAGGTGATTTCGAGCAGATTCAGGGTGATCCCGATACCGGCCTCACCGTACTGACAAAGCTGTTCAATCCTTTGCCCCGGGATCCTGACAAGGCGGCCATTCCGGTCAAATTAGGGTTTGACGATTTCAAAGCCAAATTAAAAAAAGCCAGACAGATTAGTGAGTATATTGATAAACACTTGCCTGATACAACCATCTGCGCCATGGATCTTTTCAATACCGAAAAAGTCTTTATCAAAACAAAACTCAATGACGCTCTGCACAACAATTTAACAAAGGGGGTTTGATTTGCAGGGAAGTGAAAAAATAATTGTCGGCCTGGATATCGGGACCACTAAAATATGCGCCGTGGTCGGCGAGCTGCTGGAAGATGAAATCAGCATCATCGGCGTGGGCGCCCACCCCTCCACCGGGCTTCGCAAAGGATCGGTCGTGAATATCGAATCCACAGTGGATTCCATCAAAAAAGCTGTTGAAGAGGCCGAACTCATGGCAGGATGCGATATTTCATCGGTCTACGTCGGCCTTGCCGGCAATCATATCAAAGGGTTCAATTCCCACGGCATCATTGCCATCAAGGGCCGGGAAATTACCGAACAGGACGTGGAACGGGTGATTGACGCCGCCAAAGCCGTCGCCATTCCCACGGACCGGGAAATCATCCATGTCATTCCCCAGGAATTCATCGTGGACGACATGAAATCCATCCAGAACCCCGTCGGCATGACGGCCATTCGACTGGAAGCCAGGATTCACATTGTGACCGGTGCGGTCTCTTCAGCCCGAAATATCGTGAAATGCTGCAACAAGGCAGGCCTCGAAGTGTGTGACATTGCCCTGGAATCCCTGGCCTCCGGCGAAGCCGTACTCACGGACGAGGAAAAAGAACTGGGTTGCATCGTTGCGGACATGGGCGGCGGGACAACCGATCTGGCCCTGTTCAAGGATAACAATCTGAAATTCATTTACGAACTCACCCTGGGCGGACAGAACCTGACCAACGATATCTCCATTGGTCTGAGAACCCCTCTACCGGAGGCTGAAAAATTGAAAATCGCCCATGGCACCTGTATTTCGGCAGGGGTGAAAAACGGTACCGTCATCGAGGTGCCGGCGGTGGGCGGACGGGCTCCGAAAAAACTGTCCAAAGGGATCCTCGCGGAAATCCTGGAACCCAGGGTGGAAGAAATTTTTACTTTATTGAAAAAAGAACTTTTCTCCAACGGGCTGGAAAATTCATTTCCCGCCGGGTTTGTGCTGACCGGCGGCAGTGTCGTCATGGAGGGGATCACGGATATCGCGGAATCGGTATTCAACGTCCCGGTGCGAATCGGTCATCCCAACCGCATCGGCGGACTCAAGGATATAGTGAAAAACCCGGCTTTTGCCACCGGTGTGGGACTGGTGATGTTCGGGTCCCGGGCCACCTGCAAAACCCACTTCAAAGAAACGGATACCCAGGGTTTTACAGGCATACTCAACAGAATGAAACAATGGTTTAAAGATATTATTTAACGTTAATCGGGAGGTGGACATGACATTTTCTTACGTGGAAAACGAAAACACGGCAAAAATCAAAGTCATCGGGGTCGGCGGGGCAGGCGGCAACGCGGTCAACAACATGATCAACGCCAAACTCAAAGGGGTGAAGTTCATTGTGGCCAACACGGACAAACAGGCCCTGGAGGCCTCCATGGCCGAAGTCAAAATCCAGATCGGAAAACAGCTGACCGAAGGACTGGGTGCGGGCGCCGATCCGGCCAAGGGTCGGGACGCCGCTCTGGAAAGCGCGGATGAGCTCAGAGAAGCCCTGAAGGACAGCCACATGGTTTTTATTACAGCCGGTTTCGGCGGCGGCACAGGAACCGGCGCAGCTCCCGTTATTGCAGAAATCTGCAAGGACTTGGGTATTTTGACCGTTGCCGTAGCATCCAAACCTTTTTCTTTTGAGGGGAAAAAAAGGGAAAAACAGGCGATGGAAGGGCTTGAAAAACTTCACGCCATTACCGACACCGTTATCACCATTCCCAATGACCGGCTGAGGGGAATCGCGCCCAAGGGCGCCCGAATGGTGGACATGTTCATTAAAGCAGATGAGATTCTGCACCATTCGGTGAAAGGCATCACCGACCTCATTATGATGCCGGGTCATGTCAACCTGGATTTTGCCGACGTGCGCACCACCATGCAGAAAGCCGGGAAAGCCTTGATGGGCATCGGCATCGCATCCGGAGAAAACCGCGCCGTTGAAGCGGCGGAAAGGGCTATTTCCCACCCTCTTCTGGAAGACATCTCGATTTCAGGCGCCAAGGCCGTGCTCATGAACATCACCTCCAGTTCCGACCTTACTCTGGATGAAATGACCGAAGCCTCCGACCGAATTCACAGAGAAGTGGGGGATGACGCTGAAATCATCTGGGGTCAGACCTTTGACGAGGAATTGGGGGACGAGATCCGGATTACGGTCATTGCCACCGGTATCGGAACGGACGAGCCCAAAGCGGCGGTCGGCAATATCCATCACTTCGACCCGTCGTCTCAGCCGGCCGCATACGCCCAGGCCGGCGCAGCCCAGGGCAAACTCGGAGCGCCACAGGTTTCGGCAAAAACAACTTACAATTCAACCGGGGAAATCATTGCCCGGGGACACCTGAGAACCCCGACGCCTGAAGAACTGGCTTCCTGGAATGAATTCGACACCCCCGTCGTCATCAAACATAAAAAAGCCGTAGGCAGCGATGAAGTGGTTCATCAATACGGTTCCATTCCCTTTGACAACGATGATCTGGAGGTGCCGACCTTTTTGAGACGCAAAGCAGACTGATCCATGGGCAAAAGGCTCCCAAAGAGCCGGGAAAAAGGCCGGATCAACGAGATTCGGCTGGAATCGCGGGCAGATCATATTGGACGGGGCGGCATCCGCACAGCGCTGGTATATCCCAACACATACTCGGCCGGCATGTCTTCCCTTGGGTTTCAAACTGTTTACCGGCTCTTGAATCAGATGGCCGGGGTATCGTGCGAACGGGTTTTTCTGCCTGAACCCGGGAACGAAACCCGGCCGCCCCTGAGCCTGGAAACCGGATCCCGCCTGGATCAGTTCGATCTTATTCTGTTCTCCATATCTTTTGAGAACGATTTTATCAACCTGGTCCGAATGCTGAAAACATCAGGCATCCCCCTGCGGTCATCTTTCCGAAACCACCGCCACCCCATAGTGGCCGCAGGTGGCGTCGCCTGCTGTCTGAACCCCGAACCCATCGCCCCTTTCATGGACCTGTTTCTGCTGGGAGAGGCGGAGTGCCTGCTGCAGCCGTTTCAAAAAGCCTTTGAAGATGCCGGGGACCGTAGAACCCTGCTTCAGAACGTGGAATTTCAGATCCCCGGCGCCTATGTGCCGTCCCTTCACGGTGACGACACCCCTTTCCGGATTCCAGTTCAATATCTGAAAAAACTGGATCATACAACAACCTACACATCCATTCTCACACCTGATACCGCTTTCAGCAACACCCTGCTCATCGAAACCCTTAAAGGCTGTCCTCACGGCTGCCGATTCTGCAGCACGGGTTTTATCCATCGCCCCCCCAGAATTTATCCGGCACAAGCCGTCTGCAGAGCCATGGACAAGGCCAGGGGTCTGACAGATAAAATTGGATTGGTAAGTTCTGCGATTGCCGACCATCCCGATATAACCGCCATCTGTCGATATGGACGGGAAAAAGGGCTTCGACTGTCGTTTTCCTCGCTGAGAGCGGATCGGCTATCCGATGATCTGATTCAGGCCATGGCCGACGCCGGTGTCAAAACCGCCACCATCGCGCCTGAAGCCGGATCCGAGCGAATGCGCGCCGTGATCAATAAAAAAATATCGGAAACGACCATCCTCCAGGCCACTCAAAAACTCGTAGGTGCGGGGCTGCCGAATCTGAGGCTGTATTTTATGATCGGTCTTCCATTCGAACAGGATACAGATGCAAATGCCATCGTAGATCTGACTCTGAAAATCAAGGCAGAATTCCTAAGAACCGCCCGGCCCAGAGGGAAAATCGGGACTCTTACCCTGAGTATCAATCCTTTCATTCCCAAACCGTTCACCCCTTTTCAATGGGCTCCCATGGAGCGGCCGAATACTCTGAAGCGACGATCGGACATCATCCGGCAGGGCCTTAAAAAAACAGCCAATGTACGGGTCAAAATCGAATCCCTGAAACAGGCCCGAACCCATGCCTTGCTTTCACTGGGCGACCGGCGCACGGCAAACATCCTGGAATCCGCACTGGCAAAAGGCTGGGCCGAGGCCATGAGAGAATATCACGACTTCGTGGAATCCTTCATCTTTCGGGAAAAATCCATTCATGAGCCTCTGCCCTGGAATTTTCTGCGTCACAATGTCCAACCCCTGTTTCTCATCCGGGAATGGGAAAAAGCCGGACTGGAGAAATTATCCGCTTCCTGCCCCATGACGGACTGCCGGGCCTGCGCCACGTGTACCTCATAGCCGGCCCGGAACATGTTCAGCCCCCACTTTGGGTAAAAAGCCAACCGATTCGGTACACGAATTTTTAAATTTTCACTTGTTTATATTGCCGATTAATTCTATAAGATATTCTGATTTTTTAAGGTGCGTCGCAATAAAGAAAACGCAAAAAAAGAAAGTACAGAACGTTGGATGATCAGACTCCAATTGAGGATCATCACCAAATAGAAACATGACTACACAACATCAGGAGGTTTTATGACAACTTTAGTATTCGGCCACAAGAATCCAGATACCGATTCGGTCTGCGCGGCGATCGCACTGGCGGATCTCAAAAAAAAATTGGGTGAAGATATTGCCCCGGCCGTTCAAGGCGAACTGAACCCGGAATCCAATTTCGTTCTGAAAAAATATGGTGTCGCTGCACCCAAAGTGGTCACATCTTATGCAGGACAGAAAGTGTACCTTGTGGATCATTCAGACCTTGCCCAGAGTCCGGACGATCTCGGACAGGCGACCATCCTCGGCATCGTGGACCACCACAAGCTCGGTGACGTGACCACATCCCAGCCTCTTGAATGCTGGATCTGGCCGGTGGGTTGCACCTGCACCGTGATCGCGTCCATGTATCAGTATTTCAATGTCGAGATCCCTAAAGACATCGCCGGCATCATGCTTTGCGCCATCCTTTCCGATACCGTTATCTTCAAATCCGCCACTTGCACGGACGCAGACAAGAAAGTCTGCGCCCAACTGGCCGAAATTTGCGGGGCAGGAGATCTCCAGGCACTGGGTATCGAAATGTTCAAAGTAAAATCAGCCGTAGAAGGCACCCCCATCCGTGATCTGGTATTCCGCGACTACAAGGACTTCAAGATGAGCGGCAAAGGTGTGGGTATCGGCCAGCTTGAACTGGTGGACCTTTCCATCGTGGACGGCATCAAAGCCGACCTTGCCAAGGATATTCAGGCTCTGAAAAAAGAAAAAGGACACCACAGCGTGTTTCTTATGCTGACGGACATCATGAAGGAAGGAACGGAACTGCTCATCGCGTCGGATGACGAGTCCGTCGTAAACAAGGCCTTCGGTGTCGCTCCGGCCGGTGGGAAAGCTTGGCTCCAAGGTGTCATGAGCCGAAAAAAAGAAATCATCCCGCCACTTGAAAAAGCGTTTGCCTGATTTTTGACCTGATATATGACAAACGACGGGGGGTGGACAAAATCCACCCCCCTTTTAATTGTTCAAATCATGGACCAAGAGATCACCGGGACCGGAAAGGCCTTTAGACTTTTTCCTTAACTCTCATCAATCCATTCAGTTTTCGTGACAGGGTTACCATGTCGAAGGGCTTGAAAATATAAGCGTCACAGCCTTTGGCCATCATTTTTTCAATTTCGTCTTCCCGACTGTAGCCTGATGACACCAGAACCTTGACCTTCGGATCCATTTTTTTTATGATATCAAAAGTTGCCTGGCCGTTCATGCCCGGCATGACCAGATCCAGAATCACCAGATCCGGCCTGGTTTTCCCCCTGCTGATGAATTCCACGGCTTCCGCACCATTCAAGGCAATGGTAACGGAATATCCCAAGGTTTCCAGCATTTCCGAACAGACATCGATTACCCCTTTCTCATCATCCACAAGAAGAATGCGACCTTTTCCATTAACGATTCTATGCCTGTCCTCCGATTTCTGTCTGCCCCCCCCGGCCCTGTTTTTCCCGGCAGGCAGGAAAAACGTGAAAGCGCTCCCCTGCCCCGGATGGCTCTTCACAGTCACCGCGCCTTTATGGCTCTTGATGATGCCGTATGTTGTCGCCAATCCCAGACCGGTTCCCTTACCTCGCTCCTTGGTCGTAAAAAATGGATCGAAGATCCTGTCCAGTATCTCCGGATCCATTCCGACACCGGTGTCCTGAACGGTTATTTGAACATACATGCCCGGTTCCGGCAGTCCAAGTTCTTCAGCTTTGAATTCATCGGCCAGGAAGTTTTCCGAGCGAATGATGATTTTGCCGCCATCGGGCATGGCCTGCCAGGCATTGACAAACAGATTCATGAGAACCTGCTTGATCTGACCTTCGTCCACTTTAACGCCCCACAACTCTTTTTCGAGAACTTGCTGGATGATGATATCTTTTTTGGTCCGGCCGAACATTTTCGCCGACATTTTCAACAGATAGTTGAGATTGATCGAAACTGTTTCCTGGCTGCTCTTCTGGGCGAACCCCAACAGCTGACGGGCCATCTCCGCTCCGCTGAAAACATATTCGTCGATACTGGACAACCGCTTGTACTCACTGCTGTTACAAGGAAAACCGGTTTTAACCAGGGAGGCGTACCCCTGGATCCCCATGAGAATATTGTTGAAATCATGAGCGATGCCGCCCGCCAAGGTGCCGATGGCCTCCATCTTCTGGGCCTGACGAAGCTGCAGTTCCAGATTGATCCGTTCAGTCAGGTCTCTTGCGACAGCATAAATACCTTTGGATTCGGCTTTCCCGTCGATTGCCGGAAGATGAATGGGTGCGGTTTTCACCTCCATGTGGGCAACAGCCTCAAAAGCATCGAATCTGGTCGGTTGTAACCGTTTTTTCTTAAAGCGGATATTCATTCCGGCGGGTTCGGAGCCGATCAATGACTCAGCTTTGGCCAGATCCTGATCATGCACGACAAAAGCAAGTCGTTCTCCCATCACATCTTGTCTGGCAAACCCCAGCACCCTTTCAAACTCATTGTTAACAAAGGTAAAGCAGCCCTTTTGATCCAGGATGAAAACCAGATCAGGGGAATTGTTCACCATGTATTCAAATTGTTTTTCCGATGCTTCCAACCTTGCGGACATCGCTTTTCTGGACAGAATCAAATGTCTCTGAGCCAGTCCGTTTTTGACCGTCTTGATGAGATCCCGATATTCAAAGGGTTTTTTGAGGTAATCCCAGGCCCCTGTCTTCAGGGCCCGGACTGCGGATTCTATTGAGGCGTGGCCGGTGACAATGATAATCAGAGCATCTTCATCCAATTCATGGATCCGATCCATCGCTTCATAACCACTCATCCCGGGCATGCTGATATCCAACAATACCAGATCGAATCGCTGTCGGGAAAAAAGCAGGACGGCCTCCTCACCGCTTCCGGCGCCGACCACACCATACCCTTCCCTGGTCAGACAAAAAGAGATATTTTCAACTATTCTTTTTTCATCGTCAACAACCAGTATCTGTTCTGTATTCATATCTTTCCCCGTGGAACGAATATGACGACAGCACCCCAATGGGATTCGCTGCTATGGCTTCATGTTGCATCGCATCCCGAAGGCGCCGTAGTTATTTTTTCATAACAGATCAGACCACATTGCAGACATCGTCCTGCTTCGGCCCGGGCCTGGGCCGTCGAAAAGCCGGTTGAAAAGCCATGGGGTTCTTCCTCCCGTTTTCGGGGCGGGATCATGAGGTTCCGAGGTATGGATATCACCTCATTCAAAGTGGAAACATCTTGAAGCTTCGATGTTTCAGTTATCATCAGGTCGGGTTCCTGAAATTCCGTTTGGGTTATCAGGCAATGAAGGGCGACTGCGGCTCTGCGCCCCCCATTAATGGCGGCCACGGCTGAAGCATATTCACTGACCACGTCCCGGCCGGACAACAATCCCGTCTCTCTTCCACCATCGGCTTTTTTCTGGAGTTCAACTCCTTTCCAGGCCAAGGGGGCTTTCCTGGTCGCTTGAAGTTGTTCGTCTGTGGTTTGTTCACCCTTGTTCTCCGGCACGAAGACCAATTCCGGGAACCGCCCCGAAGCGATGATCAGCAAATCCGTATCCAGGTGATAAGTGACACCGGTAGAGAGATCTTTGTATTCAACAGCCGCAAGGCTGTCACCTACGCCTTTTACCATGGTCACCCCGGCCTGATGCACAACGGAAGCGCCGATCTCCTTGAGTCGGGCGTCGATTTCAGGGTTCTCAGCGGAACTGGAACGGGAAATCACCATCACTTCCTTGACCTTGTTCTGTTTTAATATCTCAACGGCCCGGACCACACTTGAACCGCCTCCTGCAATCACTGCCCTGGAACCGAAAGCGATGGAAAGGTCTGGATTGGTTTCGCTTCTCAGGAGATCAATGAGGAGGCAGGCCCCCGGGAACACGGGATCCGCTTCCGAAGAGCTGCCCAGGGCCAGCCTGGAATCCCAGCCGCCGGTGGCGGTGAACACGGCGTCGAACCCTTCTTCAAAAAGTTTGTGAAGGGTCAGATCCCGACCGATCCGAACGTTTTTCCGAATAGTCACACCCATTTCCTGAACGCCTTCGATGTCCCAGTCCAGAACCGACATGGGCAGCCGTTCGCGGTCAATAGCTTTTCGCAGAATTCCGCCCAGGTTTTCCGTGGCTTCGAAAACGGTGGCGTCATGTCCGAGCCGGGCGCTGAAAAAAGCGGCGGACAACCCTTCCACACCACCTCCGACAATGGCCACCGTCTTTCCCGAGGTCGGGGCTTTGTATGGGATCACCCGCTGATTCTGGTTCATCTCGTAGTCACAGACAAACCGTTTCAGTCCGTTGATAGCCACTGATTCATCCACCAGCAGCCTCCGGCATCGGGTTTCACACACGGCCGGACAGATTCTGGAAATCACGGTTGGGAATGGATTTCTTTCCTTGATCACCTGAACGGCCCGTTCATAATCACCTTCCCGGATCAGACGGATGTATTCTCTGATATCGATACCGGTGGGACATGCCCGCTGGCAGGGCGTGATACATTCTTCCAGTGTATATTCCCGGAGAATCCTCCGGGATACCGATGTCAGCCGGATGATATTTTTCGGGCAAGCCCTTTCACAGGCCCCGCATCCCGTACATTTGCTCTGGTCCACCCGGGGCAACCCGTCGGTACCCATACTCAGTGCCCCGAATGCACAGGCCCGGACACAGGTTCCCAGGCCGAGACATCCGATCCGACAGACTTTCATGCCGCCGAACAGCATGGAGGCGGCCCGACAATCAGTGATACCTATATACTCATAAGCCATATCAGCGTCATTTTTACCGTAAGAACACCCCGGGCCTGCAAATTCCGGCTCCTTATCGGAAACTGAAACCCCCATGATGGCGGCAATGGCCTGGGCCACTTCATCACCGGCCGCAACACAGGAATTAACGCCGGAGAGCCCTTTGACAATGGCCTCGGCATTGGCGTTGCACCCCGGATATCCGCAGCCGCCGCAATTGGCGCCGGGCAATTCGCCGTTCACGGCCACAACCTTGGGATCCTCATAAACATAAAACGCTTTGGAGGCAATAACCAGGACGGTTCCGATAACCACCCCCAAGCCTCCCATCAATAATACCGACTGAATCATGAAATTATCCTTACACACATGAAAATTGTGTTCAAAAGCCAACGTCCTGTTATGATAATTCACTCCTGTATACCCTCACCCAAAATGAAAATCAATATATGACCCCTTTTTTTTAAGGGTTTCTTCCGTTTTTTTTAAGGGTTTCATTGACAAGAAAGACCCTTACGTGTACTAAACTATGTGTTTATGGTCGGTCTATCGATAACAACTGCAAACAATTCGAAAAAAATTATGGAACAGCCTATCATTACCATTAATGGAAACCAAGTGGCCTTTGAACCCGGCGAAACCATTCTGGAAGCGGCCGGACGCAATCATGTGGATATTCCCACCCTGTGCCATCTCAAAAATACGCAACCCACCAAAACCTGTGGTGTCTGTGTCGTGGAAGTGCAAGGATCTTCCGATCTTGTAGAGGCCTGCGCTACCCTTGCCGTACCGGGAATGATCGTCCGGACGGAATCCCTCAGAGTGATTCAGGCTCGCAGAGAAAAGATCAAGCGGTTTCTGGCTTCCGGACATCACAACTGTGCCGTTCGGGAAATGGACCCGTCCGACTGGACATCATTCCAGCTGAAAGTGATGAAGAA
Organism: uncultured Desulfobacula sp.; assembly: GCA_964593855.1. Lineage (GTDB taxonomy): Bacteria > Desulfobacterota > Desulfobacteria > Desulfobacterales > Desulfobacteraceae > Desulfobacula. The sequence continues at coordinate 61,611 of CAZQIX010000011.1, forward strand.
CGACGCCAAGGAAGACCTGTGCCCGGTCTGGGGAAGCTGCGAACTCCAGGACCTTGCCTATCGTTATCAGGTCCGCACCAGACTGGAACCTTCCACCGACACCCGATACCCCACGGAACGCGCCAACCCTTTCATTATTCGCGATTTTTCACGATGCATCCTCTGCGGCCGCTGCGTCAAGGCCTGCCGGGAGATCCAGGTCAACAACGCCATTGAGTTCGGATATGCCGGGAATGATCTCAAAATCGTTGCCGGTTCAGACAGGCCTTTGAAGGATTCCGACTGCGTTTTCTGCGGTGAATGCGTGCAGGCTTGTCCGGTGGGGGCATTGGTTCCGGATAAAGAATTCAGGGACGACCGATTCAAAGAAACCCGAAAAATTCGAACCACCTGCTCTTTCTGTGGAGTGGGCTGCCAGATGGATATGTATGTCCAGGACAATCAAATCGTCAAAATCGACGGCGCCGACACAAATCTACCCCCGAACCACGCCGGCCTTTGCGTCAAAGGACGATTTGGATATGAATTTGTGGGTTCGCCTGAACGTCTGAAAAAACCTCTGATCAAAAAAGACGGACGGCAGACTGAGGCATCATGGGACGAAGCCCTTGATCTGGTTTCTCAGAAGCTTTCCGCCCTGAAAAACCAGTTCGGCCCGGACAGTATAGGTGTGCTTACGTCGGCTCGAATCACCAATGAGGACAATTATGCTGTCCAGAAATTCACCCGGGCCGTCCTCAAAACCAACAATATAGACCATTGTGCCCGTCTGTGACACAGTTCCACCGTAGCCGGTCTGGCTGCAGCATTCGGAAGCGGCGCAATGACCAATACCATTGCCGATATAGAAACTTCGGACCTGATCCTGGTCACTGGCTCCAACACCACGGAAAACCATCCGGTTCTTTCCAGCTTCGTCAAACGGGCGGCCCTCAAAGGCAAAGCCCTGTATGTGGTGGACCCCCGGAAAATAAGGCTCGTAGACCATGCCGTCCAATGGCTCAGGCCCCTTCCCGGAACGGATATCGCCTGGATCAACGGCCTGATGCACATTATCATCAAGGAAGACCTCCAGGATAAAACCTTTATCCAGCATCGGACGGAAAATTTCCAAGCACTCAAAGAGGTCGTAGAAAAATACAATCCAAAATACGTCGAAGCCATCACCGGCATTCCGGAAGAGCAACTGACCCGGCTTGCCAGGGCCTTTGCCGAAGCGCCGGCGGCGTCCATTCTATATTGTATGGGGATTACCCAACATACCTGCGGCACCGACAATGTCAAATCTCTGGCAAACCTGTCCATGCTATGTGGGCATCTGGGAAAACCCGGGGGCGGCGTCAACCCTCTGAGGGGACAGAACAATGTCCAGGGAGCTTGCGACATGGGCGGGCTTCCCAACGTGTTCACGGCCTATCAGGCCGTCACCAGCGACGAGGCCCGATCAGGTTATGAAAAAGCCTGGAACATTGTCGGCATGTCGGCCAAACCCGGACTGCCCGTAACCGAAATGATTCAAAAGGCTTATGAAGGCACTTTGAAATCTCTTTTCATCATCGGTGAAAACCCCATGGTGTCCGACCCGGATCTCAACCATGCCCGCAAGGCCCTGGAACATCTTGATTTCCTAGTGGTCCAGGATATTTTCGAAACCGAAACCACAAAACTGGCCGATGTGGTGCTGCCGTCCTGTTGTTTTGCCGAAAAAGACGGCACTTTCACCAACACCGAACGACGGGTGCAGCGCGTCCGGAAAGCCGTCGATCAGCCGGGTGAAGCCCGTCAGGATTGGGAAATCCTCTGCGATATCGCCCGGCGCATGGGTTATCACATGGCCTACGGTTCCAGCCGTGAAATTTTCACTGAAATTGCTTCCGTCACACCGTCCTACCGGGGTCTCACCTGGGAACGCATCGACCGTGTCGGCATCCACTGGCCCTGCCCTTCAGAAGACCATGCCGGCACCCCTATCCTGCACACAGCCCAATTCACTCGTGGAAAAGGTCTTTTCCACCCCATAGAGCACAGACCGCCCGCCGAACAGCCGGATAAGGATTACCCTTTCATCCTGACCACGGGAAGGGTTCTCTACCATTATCACACCGGAACCATGACCATGAAAACCCAGGGATTGAATCTGCTGTCTCCGGAATGTTTCGTTGAAATATCCTCCGGTGACGCCCACCGACTGGGGCTGGACGACGGATCCCGGGTAAATGTGTCGTCCCGCAGGGGTCAAATCCAGGCCAAGGTTCAGGTCTCGCCCAAGGCTGTGGACGGAACTGTTTTCATCCCCTTTCACTTTGCCGAAGCGGCAGCCAATGTGCTGACCAACGCGGAGCTGGATCCGACGGCCAAGATACCCGAATTCAAGGTATGCGCGGTAAATCTGGTCGGCGCCGAGGCGTAAACTGCGGGATCGAATGAAATAAAACCTGTAATTAAAAAGCGTATTGAACGAACAACTTCTCCATTCTTTCGCTCAATACGCTTTATTTCATTCACCATTCATCATCATTCATGCCCTCCCAGAAAGATTTGCGCATCGGAAAAATCAGCTGGCGGCTCAGCAGTAAAGGTCATTCGCCGGCCTGAATAGGGATGTCTGAAGGACAGGGAAAAAGCATGAAGCATCTGGCGCGGGAATGGCCCTTTCTTTTTTCGCGCTCGGGTCGTCTGATACACCCGGTCGCCGACGAGCGGATGTCCGAGTGTGTAGAAATGGACCCTGATCTGATGGGTTCTTCCGGTTTTAAGGGTGATCTCCAACAGGCAAGCTGTTCCAAAGCGCCGGATCACTTTCCAGATGGTGAGCGCAGGCTTTCCCCCATCGGGTCGGACGGCCATGAGGGTTCGTTTGACCGGATGACGGCCGATTGGAAGATCAATGATACCTTGATCGTCAGGCAGGCTCCCGGTCACAAGACCCAGATATTTTTTTTCCACTCTTCGTTGTTTGAATTCTTTTTTCAGAAAGTCGAGGGCCTGGTCGGTCCTGGCGATGACCATGAGGCCGCTGGTGTCTTTGTCCAGACGATGGACGATGCCGGATCGAAGCCTCTCCTCTCCAACATTCAGGATGGAGGGGTGAATATACCCCAATGCATTGACAAGGGTTCCCGAAAGGTTGCCGGGACCGGGATGGACCACCATGCCGGACGGCTTGTGGATTACCAGGATATGATCGTCTTCAAAAACGATTTCAACCGGGATGGCTTCCGGTCGGGCAATTACCGGTGGTTGGATTTCAGGCAACCGGCCGGTTATGAGATCACCGGTTTTGACCCGATATCCCGGCTTTTTAATGGTATGATTCACCTGGATATTGCCGGACTGAATCTGGGATACGGCCAGGGACCTTGATAAGCCTTCCTTAAGTCGGCAGACCAGGGAATCCAGGCGTTCGCCGGACTGATCGGAAATGAATCGGATGTGAAAGTTCATGACGAAAAAAACGGCGGAAGGGTGGGGAAAAACCGCCGGTTTTCAACAAATCGGTTCAACAAACAAAAATCAACTGAAAAGGCTTTCTATTTCCTGCATCATGGATTGTTCATCAACATCTTTGGCCATGGACAATTCCTGAACCAGAAGGTTCTGGGCCGTATCCAGAAGTTTTCTCTCGCCAAATGACAGGTCTTTTTCAAGTTTCAGCTGAAAAAGATCTCTGAAGACTTCCGCCACATCGTAAATGGACCCGGTTTTAATCTTGTCCATGTATTCCCTGTAGCGCCGGTTCCAGGTCTGATTGTCAGCACTCTGCGCCTTTTCTTTCATCACCTTGTAGACTTCCGGAACCTCCTGGCTGGAAATCACCTCGCGCAGCCCAACGGATTCGACGTTGGATGTTGGAATCATAATCACCATGCCGTTTTCCATGATTTTCATCATGTAAAAATTCATGGTGTCTCCGTTGATTTCTTTGCTCTCGATGGATTCGATATAACCCACCCCGTGGGCAGGATAAACCGCAATATCCCCTTTTGAAAACTCTTTTTTCGCCGCCGATCCCTGGTTGCCTCTAATTTTTCTGGATTTTTCACCCATTTTAAATACCCGCCTTTATAGTGGAAACAATTGACCCATTCTTGAGCAGGGAACCATATTTAAACAACCTTGTCAATCATTTAGTTGAGAAGTTTTTATTCCGGGACTTTCGTTTGTTGCAGGAAACCTGTTTTACTCGGGCGAATCGATGTTTTTGTTAAATCGGTTCATTGCGGTGATCACGTCTTTTTCAATGATATATGTACAGATATCGCAGGCCTGATTCAACAGATCATCCAGACAGGCTGATTCATCAGGGGAAAACGTGCCCAGAACATGGCCTACCATATTCCGGCCAGATGATGGATGCCCCACGCCCACCCGCACCCGGATGAAATCTTTCCGTCCGAATGCCTCGATAATGGAACGAACTCCGTTATGCCCCCCATGACCACGATTCTGAACGATTTTAATTTTCCCGAATTCAAGGTCCATGTCATCATGCACGACAATAATATCGTCCATATCGATCTTGAAATAGGAGGAGAGCCGTTGTACGGGAATCCCGCTTCGGTTCATGTAGGTCATGGGCTTGACGAGATATACGGTCCGACCCTGGATACCGATTCTTGCATAGTCCGCATCGAAACGTGATTGATGTATTGTCAGGCAGGATCTGGATGCCAAAGCATCCAGAATCAGGAAACCGATGTTGTGACGGGTCGGGGCATACTCTTTCCCCGGGTTGCCCAGACCCGCTATCATCATAATTTTTGAAACCGCCATCAAAAAGCGTATTATTCTTCCGATTTTTTGGATACCGGGGCGGCCTTGACCTTTTCTTCCGCTTCCTCTTCATCCTCTTCGGTGGTTTCCTTACCGTCGGTGGTCGGCGGCACCACAGTGATAACGGTAAAGTTGACCTCATGGGGGATCTGAATATGCTCGCCCAGGTCAATGTCTTCAACATGCACGGCATCACCGATATCCAGATCCGAAACATCTATCTGAATTGTATCCGGGGTGTCCATGGGTTTACACACGACCTCCAATTCCCGCCGAATAATCTGCAACAGCCCGCCTTCTTTGACGCCCTTACTCTTTCCGACCGCCTCGACCTGGACACTGACGGTAATGTTACGATCCATATTGATTTCCTGGAGGTCCACATGCAGATAGTTCATTCCAAATGTATCCATTTGCATGTCTTTGAGCATAACGGCCCGGCTTTGATCTGTTCCGCTGACCTTGAGATCGAAAAATAACCCCATGGAACCATAGTTGCGGATAATTTTGTCAAATTCAACGGCATCCAGAGCCAACATGGCCGATTCTGTCTTCTCACCGTAAACGATGGCCGGGATAGCTTTAGCGGCTCTTAATTTTCTGGCGGCTCCCTTGCCAGTCTTTTCTCTTGGTTTTGCGTTCAGTTCAATTAATTCCAACGTTGTTTCCTCCGTTATCCACACACGATGGTGCAGACCGACTTTTTAATCCTTAAGGGTTATACAAACAGAGAATTTACCGAATCTCCTCTGTAACTCCGCATAATGGCTTCTCCAACCAGTTTGGCAATGGAAAGCGTCTTGATTTTGCTGCACTGTTTGGCTTCCGAAGAAAGCGGGATAGTGTCTGTAGCCACCAAGGAGCTCAGGGATGATTTACTGATCCTGTCAATGGCGGGTCCGGACAGCACCGGGTGCGTACAATAGGCATGAACCGCCTTGGCCCCGTTTTCCACAATTACACCGGCCGCTTCGGTCAAAGTTCCCGCCGTATCCACCATATCGTCAATCACGATAGCGGTTTTACCTTCCACATCACCGATGATGGCCATGGCTTTTGCCTGATTTGGGGCGCTCCGCCGCTTGTCCACGATTGCCAGCCCGGCGTGCAGACGTTTGGCATATGCCCTGGCCCGTTCCACCCCGCCGGCGTCCGGAGATACCACCACCACCTCTTCCTGAAAGCGGGTCTTGATATCATCAATAATAACCGGCGCGGAATACAGATTGTCCACCGGACAGTTGAAAAAACCCTGAATCTGACCGGCATGCAGATCCATGGTGATCACCCTGTGCACCCCTGTACATTCCAGAAGATCCGCCACCAGTTTGGCACTGATAGGAACCCTCGGGGACACTTTCTTGTCCTGCCGTGAATAACCGAAATACGGAATCACGGCTGTGATTTTACTGGCGGACGACCGTTTGAAAGCGTCAATCAACAGAAGCAGTTCCATCAGGTTGTCGTTGACCGGACAACTGGTGGACTGAATCACGTAAATTTCCTGACGTCGCACATTCTCGTGGATTTCAACCTGGATTTCCCCGTCACTGAACCGATTGACTTTCAACTGGCCCATGGGTTTAGCCAGATATTCGGAGATCCTGCCGGCAAGCAGCGGGTTCGAGTTTCCTGCAAAAATGGACAATCCGTTCATACCGATATCTCTTTTTCATTCAAAATTAAATATGGCTGGGGTGAGAGGATTCGAACCTCTGAATGCAGGGATCAAAACCCTGTGTCTTACCGCTTGACGACACCCCAATGCATGAATATACCTGCTTCAGTTAAACGAGGAAAGAAAGATTTTTCTTTTGCTCCCGACCCAGTTTCCCAGAAGAATCCCATATCCTTTTTCAGCTTGTTCACAATCTGAAAAAAGCGCAAAAAGAGAGGAGCCGCTTCCGGTCATCTGCACTCGGGTGCCTAACAGCAATTCCATCTCTTTTTTTGTTTCCCTGATTTCAGGATAAAGCCGGCATGCAATCACTTCAAGGTCATTTTGTAAAGCCGTCCGACCATCCCATCCCTGCCCCCGTAACAGCATGTTCAAACCAGAATTTATATTATAATTCGAAGTAGGTGTCAATTCAAAATCAAATTTTTTAAAAACCTCTCCTGTGGACGCACCTATCCCGGGATAACACAAAACCGCATGCAAAGGCTTCAGAGGAGGGGACGGGGTCAATTGATCACCTATCCCGCCCACAATGGCCGGTCCGCCGAAAATGAAAAACGGCACATCCGCTCCAAGGCTCAATCCCATGCGCATCAACTGAGCCTTTGTGAACGGAAAACCGTGGAATTGGTTCAGGGTCGTCAGAACAGTGGCCGCATTGCTGCTACCCCCGCCCAGACCGCCACCGGGAGGGATTCTCTTAAAAATGGTAATGATCGGCCGAGCGATTGGCCGGTTGTCGGGGCTTAAAGCTTTATAAAAAACTTCAGCGGCCTGATAAGCCAGATTGGAATCATCTTCTGGAACGCCCGGATAGTCGCATGCCACCCTGATGTTTTGCTCCCTGAACTCCATCCTTATATCATCACACAAATCAATCCGGGTCATCAAAGAAGAGATGATATGATACCCGTCCCCCCTTTTGGAAATGACAGACAGACCCAGATTGAGCTTTGCAAAGGAAGGCGCCTGAAGTATCAATCCCTGGCCTCGACAAAAGCGATCCGGATTTCACTCAAAAGGGCCTTGAGCAGATTGCTTTCATCTTCGGTGAGATTGCCCCGTGTCTTTTCTTCAAGCATGGCCATCATATCGATGGTATGCCGGGCCAATTCCAGGTTCTTTGATTTTGTGCCGCTGGATGGGTCTTCCACCTTGCCAAGCTGGACCAGTCCGGATGAATACAGTGACAAGATAAAACCTGAAAAATCGATTTTGGGCAAGGGACCTTTTTCCCCCGCCCCGGTCTCGCGCATGATAAATCCTCTTCCTTCCGCCATTGCAGAATCTCCTTAG
>CAZQIX010000012.1:0-39700 GCA_964593855.1 uncultured Desulfobacula sp.
TCATGGGCGATGCCACCGGCAAGGGTCCCGATGGATTCCATCTTCTGGGCCTGGACAAGCTGGGTCTGGAGTGTTTCCTGCTCCTCCTCGATCCTTTTCTGCTTTGAGATATCGATTACAACTGCAACAGCATATTTAATTTGTCTGTCAACATTCCTGACGACATTTGAATAAAGTTTGATCCAAACCGGGTGCCCCTGTTTATGGAGATACCTTTTTTCAATCTCGAATGAATCGATTTCTCCTTTCATGACTCTTACAATATATTCTTCATCCAAATGAAGATCATCGGGGTAGGTAATGTCGCGAAATGTCATTGAATACAATTCGTTTTTGTCATAACCGGTAATTTGACAAAATTTATCATTTAATTCCTGAAAAAAACCATCGGCAGAAACACGGGCGACCCCCACCGCCGCCTGCTCAAAAACCGTCCTGAATCGTTCTTCCGATTCGAGTAATTTTTCTTCCTGTTTTTTTCGGTCGGTTACATCCCTTGTGCTGAAAAGTATCTCCTTTGGGCTCCCTTTGTCATCTCTAATGAATCGTCCCACTGTCTCAAACCAGAGATATGTGCCGTCAGCGCATCGATATCGGTATTCAACCTTTCGGTTGTCATCTTGTTTGAAAAGAGAATCATTGAATGCTGATAACACTTCGGGGAAATCTTCCGGATGAACAAATTCCAGAACATTTTTTCCGATCAGGGAATCAAGATCATATTGCAGTATTTTGTGGGAAGCTCCCAGAAATGTAAAATTGCCTTGCATGTCAGTCAAGGAAATAAGGTCGAACATATTATCGGTGATACTCTGAAGTAATTTTTCGTTTTCTTTCAGCGCCGTCTCCGCCTGTTTGCGCTCGGTGATATCGGTGGCGATGCTCAAAATGGCTGGCCTGCCCTCCCATTTGATTTGCTTGGCCAGAATCTCAAGCGGAAAAATCGACCCGTCTTTCCTGTAGTGGGCGACCTCGAAGCGGGCCTCGCCCTCTTCGGTTATCTTTCGGAAGCGCCTGGTCATCAGCGCCTCGCTCTCGGGCACGTCAAGGTCGTGCAGGGTAATCTTCAGGAATTCGTCCAGGCTGTCGTAGCCATGTACCGCGACGTTCTCGGCGTTGGAAAAGACAAATCGGCCGTCGGTATCGTGAACGCTGATGCATGCGGGAGCCTCGTCGACCATGCGGCTCAGTATGGCAATACGGTCTTGCGCACGCCTGATTTCGGTGATGTCATGCAGACTGCCAAACAGGCGTTTGACCGAGCCATCGGCACCGCACTCTGGAATTCCCCGCACGACGCAGTGACGTAATTGCCCATCGGTGCGTATGACACGCAACTCCAAATCATAGGGAACCCTGTTTCGCAGGCATTCTTCAACGGCTTCGACCAGGCGAACACGGTCCTCTGGGACATAGAAAACCTGGTGCTCAACGAATGAAGGGGCTTTTTCAGTCGGTTCGAGTCCGAAGATGCGGAAGAGTTCTTCCGACCAGGTGACCTTGTCGCCTTCGGCTTCCCACTCCCAGCTGCCCACATGCGCCACCGCCTCCGTGCGGGCAAGCATCCTGTGTTCCCGATTCATCGCTTCCTCGGCACGCTTGCGCTCGGTGATATCATTAAATATACAGTGGGTCTGCTGAAAATCGCCTTTTTCATTTCTGCTTATTTTCCCGGTAAATGAAACCAGAATAAGGGTTCCATTTTTTTTGACCATTTCAAACTCGACCCCCAGAATTTCACCTATGGACTTAAACCGTGGAAAATTTTCTTTGAAATGATCCCGCCAATCAGGATGCAGAAAATCAGCAAAGGGTCTGCCAATGACTTCTTCTCTGGTATATCCGAGTGTATCCAGCCAGGTTTGGTTGACAACAATAAAATTCCCCTTTTCATCCAGTGATTGGTAACCGAGAGGGGCTTTTTCATAAAGCAACCTGAGCAAAGATTCACTTTCCTGCAACGATTTCCTGGAAGATTTGTATTCGGATTCGATTTTTTCCAGTTCCCGGACGCGTCTTTCCAGGTATTCGTAGGTGGGCTTTGCTTTCATTGTCATACAGGACCTCGTCGTCTCAATGCTGGATCAAATGTTCAATGTTAAGTTTTTCGAGACTGAAAATCCTGTTTTTGAATTATTTCGAAACTCAACATAACTTGTGCAGTATCATGAACCCCGCATAAGCTCAACCATCTTTTGAGGGGCATTCAGCAGAAGGCTATCCTTTTTGAGGAAATAATGCGATTGTATGGGAAACACTGGGACATCGGCGCGCCCAGTCTTTGAATTTGTTTGCATTGAATTTCAAATTCCGTTAGTTTATTTTTTTATGAAAATAATGACCGATGATGGATTTTGAGAAACCTTTAGACTAATTCAGACTTGAGATCAGGGAAACATGACTGAAAAGCCCACCTATGAAGACCTGGAAAGGCGCGTCCGGGAATTGGAACAAGCCGAAATTCAGCGAAAACAAGCAAAAGGAAATCTCCGGCGGCAGGAGCAATGGGAAAAAAGCCATGACCTGCTCTTGAACCTGGCCAGCCTGGTGCCCGGCGTGATTTACCAGTACCGTCTGTATCCGGACGGCAGCTCCGCGTTCCCGTATGCCAGCCCGGGAATGAACGACATCTACGAGGTCACTCCGGAAGAAGTGCGGGAAGACGCCACCCCGGTCTACAGCCGCCTGCATCCGGAGGATTATGACCATGTGGTGGAAGCGATCGAGACATCGGCCCGGACCCTGGAAACCTTTTATTGTGAATTCCGGGTGATCCTTCCGCGTCAGGGTCTCCGGTGGCGATGGTCCCAGGCCCATCCCAGGCGGATGGAAGACGGCAGCACCTTATGGCATGGGATCATTTCGGATATTACGGAGCGCAAACAGGCTGAAGCCGCCCTCAGGCATTCCCATGATCTCATGCGCTACATCATCGAGCACGACAACAGTTCCGTGGCCGTTCTCGACCGGAACCTGAATTATGTTTACGTCAGCCGGCGATATCTGGACGAATACAGGATCAAGGAATCCAATCTCATCGGGCGACACCATTACGATGTTTTCCCGGAGATGCCCGATAAATGGCGCGAAGTCCATCAAAAGGTCCTGGCAGGAGCGATTCTGGGTTCCGAAAAGGATCCGTTTCTCAGGGCGGACGGCTCCATCGACTATATCCGCTGGGACTGCCGACCCTGGTATGGAACCGACGGCACCATCGGCGGCATCCTTCTGTATACCGAAAATATCACGGAACGGGTGCAGGCGGAAGAAAAACTGCGGATCGCCCATGAAAAGCTCCTGACCATCCTGGACGGCATCGATGCGGCCATCTATGTGGCGGACAGAAAAACCCACGCCATCCTTTTCATGAACCAGAAAAAAATAGAGAGTTTCGGCCGCGACATGACCGGGGAAACCTGTTTCAAGTCATTCCGGGGAAATTCAAAGCCTTGCGATTTCTGTACCAATGATCGACTGGTGGACGAGAATGGAAATCCGGCCGATGTCTGCGTCTGGCAGGATCAGAATGCCGTCACCGGCAGGACGTACATCAATCATGACCGGGCCATTGAATGGACGGACGGGCGGCTGGTCCGGCTCCAGATCGCCACGGACATCACCGAATTGAAAAATATGGAAGACAGGCTTCACCAGGCTCAGAAAATGGAGGCCGTCGGCACTCTTGCGGGTGGGATCGCCCATGATTTCAACAATATTCTTTTCCCGATTGTCGGGTATACGGAAATGCTGATGGAAGATGTCCGGGAAGACAGCGAGATGGGCGACAGCCTCAAACAGATATACAGCGGCGCATTGAGGGCCAGAGATCTTGTGCAGCAGATCCTTGCATTTGCCAGACAGGAGAAAAGCGAGCTGGCCAAGATGAAAATGCAGCTCATCGTCAAGGAGGCCCTGAAGCTGATCCGATCCACCATTCCGACTACCATCGCCATTCGTCAGAACATCCGCCCCGACTGCGGACCCATCAAAGCCGATCCTACCCAGGTCCATCAGATTATCATGAACCTGGCCACCAATGCCTATCATGCCATGGAAGAGAGCGGCGGCGAACTCATGGTCGGCCTCCGGCAGATCGAACTGGCCGAAGGGGATCTGATGAATTCGGATCTGGTGCCGGGAGTGTATGCCTGCCTGACGGTTGCGGATACCGGCATCGGTATGACCAGAGAGGTCATGGACAAAATCTTTGATCCGTTTTTCACCACAAAGAAAAGGGGAAAGGGAACCGGCATGGGACTGTCGGTTGTCCACGGGATCGTGAGGTCCATGGACGGGGCTGTCGATGTCTACAGTGAACCGGGCAGGGGAACCGAATTCCATGTGTATCTGCCGGTGGTCGGGGAAGCGGCCGAAATTGACGATTCTCTGATAAAAGAACCCTTGGCCGGAGGCTCTGAACGCATCCTTCTGGTGGATGACGAACATGCCATCGTGGCCATGGAAAAACAGTTTCTCGAAAGGCTCGGGTACCGCATCACGGCTTTTACCGGCGGTGTTGAGGCTCTGGAAGCGTTCAGGGAAGGGCCGGATCAATTCGATCTGGTGATGACGGATTTGTCCATGCCCAAAATGCCGGGGGACAAACTGGCCGCCGAGCTGATCAAAATACGGCCGGACATTCCCATCCTGCTGTGCACGGGGTTCAGCGAGACCTTGACCGAAGAAACCATAGCGTCTTTAGGTATCAGGGGCTTTATGATGAAACCCATTGTGATCAAGGTGCTTGCCAAAAAATTGCGGGAACTGCTCGGACCAGCGGAGGCATAAAACCTGTGTCTCATTTCTTTATCATAATGAAATCTGAAAAAAAATTAAAAGTGGTGAATTCTTTCGTATAGAATTTTTTCATTGTATCTGAATCATCGATGTTTTAATTGAATATTACGGAAAAATATTCTATACCCTTTCCCCAAGTTGACGACGCAAAAGTGCTGAAGGGGTTTACAGTCCATGACCATCCGCAAAAAGACACTGTGTGTCATTTTTTCCGTATTGCTTCTCATGGGCTCCGTGATTTACACCGTGACCCGTCTGGTTCTGCTGGACGGGTACACGGCCCTGGAAACCCAGGACATGAACAAAACCACGGAGCAGATGTCCAGGCAGATGGAAAGCGACCTGGGCAAACTGCGGAGTACGGTCCGGGACTGGGCTCCCTGGAACGATACCTATCGGTTTATGCAGGGGTTGAACGATGCCTATGTCGACAGCAACCTGATGTATGAAACCATTTCCAACCTCGGCCTGCGATTCATGATTTTTGTGGATCCGGCGGGCCGGATCAAATACTGCCGGGTGGTCGATCCGGAGCGGGAGACGGCCGTGGAGTCGAAAGATCCGGCATATTCAGGGCTGCTGAAACGGCATCCGGACCTGCTCCGGGGGGATGTCCGCCTCGACATCGTGACCGGATATGCCCTTCTTGACGGCCGGCTGGTGCGTGTGGCCGCTTCTCCCATTCTGACCAGCGGCTTTGAAGGTCCGGCCCAGGGGACCTTGGTGGTGGGCAACTTCCTGGACGGGTCGGCCGAAGAGGAGCTGACGGAAAGACTGCAGATTCCCCTGACCATCCAAAGGGTCGACGACCGTTTCGATCCGGCGCAGTTCAGTGGTCAGCCGTTCCGGATTACCCGGCCCGACCGGGAAACGATCATCGCCTCCGTCCTGTTCGCGGATCTGAGCGGAAAGCCCCTGTTTATTCTGGATGGGGCTAAAAAACGAAGCATTTATCTCCACGGCGGGCGGACCCTCAATTACCTTCTCCTGGCCTTCGGTGCCATCAGTCTGGTTTTTATCCTGGTCATGACGGTTTTTGTGGAGAAAACCGTTCTGTATCGCCTTTCTCACCTGAGCGAAGAAGTGAAGACAATTGCCATGAAAGCGCGTGGGCGGGATCGAATCCCCTTGACGGGTAAAGACGAAATTTCGTCCCTCTCCCATGACATCAACCGGATGCTCGACCGGATATGGGAAAGTGAAGAACGGTACAGAATACTGTTCGATTCCGCCAGTGACGCCATTCTTCTGTTGCACAACCGTATTTTTGTGGATTGCAACCTCAAAGCCCAGAACCTGTTTGACTGCCGTAAGATTGATTTGCTGGGCAAAAATCCCTGTTTTTTATCGCCCGACCATCAGCCGAATGGTGAGCGGTCCGCTGAAAAATTTGAGGGAATCATGGCCCGGGTTCTTGAAAAGGAAGGGTCTCTGATGTTCGAATGGCAGCATCGCCGGGTGAGCGGAACTCTTTTTGAAGCCGAGGTGAATCTGACCTGTATTTGTCTGCCGTCCGGAAATCATATCCAGGCCATTGTGCGGGATATCACCCGCCGCAAGCAGGAGCAGCGGCTCATGATGCAGAACGAGAAAATGATGTCTCTGGGAGGTCTGGCCGCGGGCATGGCCCATGAGATCAACAACCCCCTGGCCGGGATGATGCAGAATGCCCAGGTGATTGAAAACCGGCTTTCCAAAGACCTTCCGGCCAACGACCAGGCCGCCCGGGAAGCGGGCACCACATTTTCCGCCGTCTCCGTCTACATGGAAAAAAGAAATATCCTTAAATTGCTGCGATCCATTGTCCAGTCCGGAAACCAGGCGGCGAAAATCGTGGAGAACATGCTTCAGTTCGCCCGCAAGGGGTCGTTGGAAAAAACTCCCCAGGACATTGTCCGTCTTCTGGACAAAACCATCGATCTGGCAAGCAGCGATTATAATCTGAAAACCAGCTATGATTTCAGAAAAATTACAATCATCAGGGACTATGAGGTCGATCAGCTGCAGGTCCTGTGTGACGGCAGCAGCCTGCAGCAGGTGTTTTTCAATATTATCAAAAACGCGGCTGAAGCTTTTTTCAATTGTGAAATATCGGACAGGAAGCCGGAACTGATTTTCCGGGTACAAAGGCGGAAAGATGCCGCCCGGATTGAGATCGAGGACAATGGTCCGGGAATCGACGAAATGGTTCAGAAAAGAGTATTCGAGCCGTTTTACACCACCAAAGGGCCCCGGGAAGGGACCGGCCTGGGGCTCTCCGTATCATATTTCATTGTCGCCGAAGACCATGGCGGCGATATCTCCGTGGATTCGAAACCGGGAGAAGGGACGACCTTTACGATCCGATTGCCCCTGATGACAACGGCCTGACGATTTCAGCTCTTGATCCACCGGTTCAGACCCAGCAGAACCATATACACCGCTCCGCTCAGCACGATGATGGTGGGGCCGCTGGAAAGTCCCAGCCCATAGCTGACCAGAAGCCCGGACCAGGTCAGAACGACACAGGCAAGAATGGACAAAACCATCATCTGCCAGAGTCTTGCCGAAAAAAAAGACGCGATGGCGGGCGGGATGGACAGAAGGGCGATGACCAGCACAATGCCCACGATCCGGATCAGCAGCACTATGGTCAGAGCCGTGAGAATCAGCAGCAGCAGGTAGAAAAAACGGGTGTTGATACCCCTCAGCGAGGTGAATTCATTGTCGAAACAAACGCTGAAAAACCGGTTGAAAAACAGGGTGCTGATCCCCAGGACCAGAATGTCCAGAGCCGCCACGTAAATCAGGTCTTTTCGGGAAATCAGAAGGATATCTCCGAACAGATAGGACGACAGGTTGAAATACCCGGCCGTCCGGTCGATGAAAAGGATGCCCGTTGCCATTCCCACGGCCCAGAGGGTGCCGATGATGGTATCTTCCCGTTGGCTGCCATGAAGGCTCACCAGTCCCACGGCCACGGCCGAGACAACGGCGGCCAGAACAGCCCCCAGAAGGGGATCGAACCAGTCCAGACCCATGTTGACCTGAAGAAAAAGCGCCAGGCCGATCCCTCCGAGCACGGAATGGGAAATGGCGCCCGCGAGATAGCCGATGCGCTTGATGGTCACGAAAGTGCCGATGATGCCGAAGGAAACCGAGGCCAGACCGCCCATGATGAAGGCATATCGCAGGAACAGGTTGTCGGGCTCGAAAACGGCCGATAAAAGATCAGTCATGGTCGTGTCCCGTGGCGCTGCAGCGGTGATCGTGACGGACCATTTTCAGGTCGCCGTGGTAGATGTCTTTGATCAAGGTGCCGTTCATGAGGGTGGTGGGATGCACGACCACTTTCCGGTTTACGCAGATGACGCTTTTCACGTACTGGGACACGAAACCGAGGTCATGGGAAACGACCAGAATGGTCATTCGCTCGTTGAGATCTCTGAGGATGGCAAACAGGTTCAATTCGGTCTGCTGGTCCACGTTGGCCGTGGGTTCGTCCAGCAGCAGCATGTCGGGTCGGCTGCAAAGGGCCCTGGCAATGAGGACCCGCTGCCGTTGTCCCCCGGACAGGGTGTTGAACCCGGTTCGGGCGAAATCACCCATTCCCACTTCCTCGATGGCGGACAGCGCTTCGTTTCTGTCTTTTTTCGAAAACCAGAGGGAGGTTCGGCTCAGGCGTCCCATGAGCACCACATCCAGCACCGTGGCGGGAAAATTCATATCCAGGTGGGCGTACTGGGGCATGTACCCGATCCTGTGTCTCATTTTTTCCGGAGGTTCCCCGAAGACCCGGATTTCTCCTGAATTCGGAGAGAGCAGACCGAGAATGAGTTTGAGCAGGGTGGTTTTACCGCCGCCGTTGGGGCCTACAACGCAGGCAAACTCACCTTTCTCTATATCCAGATCGACGTCTTCCAGAATGTTTCTCCTTCGATAGGCAAACGAGACATGTCGCAGCGTGATTTCATGTGGATGGTTCATTCTCCGGTTTCCTTCGAAGTCGTTGACGGTAAAAAGACCGTTAGTCCAAGTGCGGCTACTGGATACTATAATCCGGCCCCGCCTGTCAATAATGCTTGACAGACAAACCGTCCAAGAATAATCTCAAACAGGCGGTAAATCCAGGAAAAGAGCCCGATCATGGGTCGATAACCGGAAGACAAGTCAGGCGGTTGATATGGAAAGCAAAAGCGGTTATAAGATTCTGACCATTGAGGATGAGGCCTATATCCGCCACAGTATCCGGACATATCTCGAGGATTATGATTTTACGGTTTTCGAGGCTGAAAACGGCCGGCGCGGAATTGAAATTTTCGAGAAAGAGCGTCCGGACCTGGTTCTGCTGGATCTGCGGATGCCGGAAATGGATGGGCTTCAGGTCCTTGAAATATTGCGGGACAAAGCCCCGGACATCCCTCTGGTGGTGGCTTCCGGAACCGGAAACATCTCCGCGGTGGTGGAAGCCCTGCATCTGGGCGCCTGGGATTATATTCTCAAACCCATCGGAGACCTGGATGTCCTGTATCATTCCATTCAGAAGTGCCTGAAAGAAAGCCGGCTCAAAAAGGAAAACCGCCGATACCAGGAACAGCTTGAAGATCTGGTCGTCGAACGGACCATGGAGCTCCGGAAAAGCGAGGAGCGGTATCGGGCCGTTTTTGAATACACGGGCACGGCCGCCGTCATCATGGAGTCCGACGGAACCATTTCCATGGCCAATTCAAAATTTGCCGAACTGACGGGATTGGACCGCCGGGATATCGAAGGCCGGAAAAAATGGTTGGATTTCGTTGCTCCGGATCATATCGAGGCCATGAGACTGTTTTTTGAAGCCCTGCGGAGTCCGAAGCCCCTCCCCGATATTCCGCTGCAGTATGAGATCAAGTTCATCACCGGCGATGGAGCGGAAAAGTATGTGTATGTCAGCCTGGGAATGATCCCGGGTACGGACACTTCCGTTATATCTCTTCTGGATATGACGGAAAAGAAAAGGGCCGAGCAGCGGTGGCTGAGCCTTGAAAATCAGCTCAGGAAATCCCAGAAAATGGAAGCCATCGGAACCTTGGCCGGCGGCATCGCCCATGACCTGAACAACATCCTGAGCCCGATTCTCGGCTATGCGGACATGATCATGCGGTCTTCGGAGATCGGCACGGAAGTGTACCAGCGCAGCGAAAAAATACAGAAAGCGGCGCTGCGGGCCGCCGACCTGGTCAGCCAGGTTCTGTCCTTCAACCGGCGCGGTGAAAGCGAGAAGCGCGTCATCAGAATCCACCCGGTCCTCAAGGAAGCCCTGAAACTCCTCAGGGGCTCCATACCCTCCACCATCACCATCGTGGACCGGGTCGATCGGAACTGCAGGCCGGTCATGGCGGATCCCACACAAATCCACCAGATCATCATGAATCTGTGCACCAACGCCTACCACGCCATGGAGGAAAAAGGCGGAACACTGACCGTGAGCCTCCGGGAAGTGACGTTGTCCGGTTCGGACCGGACGGATTTTTCCAATCCGGACTGCAAGGCGGGTCCGTATCTGGCCATCGAGGTCATGGACACGGGATGCGGGATGACCGACGACGTCATGGAAAGGATGTTCGACCCCTATTTTTCCACCAAAGAGGAGGGCAAGGGCACGGGCCTGGGACTGGCCACGGTTTACGGAATCGTGCAGTCCTGCGGAGGCGCCGTCCGCGTGAAAAGCCGGGTGAATCTGGGGACCACTTTCACTATTCTTTTGCCCGTCGCGGATCAGGGCAAAAACGCCGAAACCCTTGAGGCCGAGAATCAGGCGGATGTTCCAGGGTCCGGTGAGCGGATACTGGTGGTGGATGACGACCAGGACATCGGCCTGATGTGTAAAGAAGGGCTGGAGCTTATGGGGTACAGGGTGGATTTGTTTTTTTCCAGCCTCAAGGCCCTGGATTTTTTCAAAAACAATCATGAGCGGATCAATCTGGTCATCACGGACCAGACCATGCCGGACAAGACCGGTTTTGATCTGGCCGGAGACATGCTGGCCATCCGGAAAGACATCCCGGTGATTTTGTGCTCCGGGTACGCCGGCAGCGTCAGTAAGGCCAGAATCGAGGAGGCCGGTATCCGTGATTTTGTCGTCAAACCGTTGACGGTGGAGGATCTTTCCAAAAAGATCCGGCAGATTCTGAAATAAACACGGGGCGCCCTCTGGATAAAAGGAGGACAGGAGGATGGTCAATCCCAGACATTTTCTGATTCTGGATGACGAAGACAGCATTCGTCAAAGCATCGCGGCCTATATGGAAGACGAGGGGTACGTCGTTTACCAGGCGGGCAGCGGAGAGCAGGCTTTGGAGCTCCTGCAGGACCACCCCATTGATGAAGCCGTGGTGGACATCCGGCTTCCGGGTATTGACGGAAATACCTTCATGGTGGAGGCCAGAAAAATCCGACCCGAAATCAAATTCGTGGTGCATACGGGCTCGGCCGACTATATGCCGCCGGAATCCGTCAAGGCCCTGGGCGTGACATCCGCCAAGGTCCTCATCAAGCCGGCCAGCGATCTGCGGATTCTCAAAGACGCACTGGATGCCCAACAGTGATTTTGTAAAGAAAAGACTTTTATATGCTCGATCCGACCAACAAAAAAATACTGGTGATTGATGACGAAAATTATATCCGGGACAGCGTGATCGGTTTTCTGGAGGACTTCGGATTTGACGTCATCGATGCGGAAAACGGCCGGGTGGGGGTTGAGACCTTCAGTGCCGAAGATCCCGACCTGGTTCTGTGCGACCTGAGGATGCCGGAGATGGATGGGCTGGAGGTCCTGGCAAGGATCCGGGAGATGAACCCTAAAACACCCATTGTCATCGTTTCCGGCGCCGGCAATCTTTCCGATACAGTGGAAGCCCTTCGGCTGGGGGCCTGGGATTATATCATCAAGCCCATCCAAGACATGAATGTGTTGTACCATGCCGTGACCAGGGCACTGGAGCGGGCCGAGCTGATCGAGGAAAAACATCGATACCGGCAGGATCTGGAAAAGGCCAACCTGGAATTGACCCAGTCCCTGGAAACCCTGGAGCGAACCAGAGATCAACTGGTGCAGTCGGAAAAAATGGCGGCCCTGGGGGAGCTGGTGGCCGGTGTGGCCCATGAAATCAACACTCCCGTCGGCGTAGGTGTGACGGCCGCTTCTTTTCTGGATACCAAAACCGGCGAATTCAAAAAAATTTACGCCTCCGGACAATTGAAACGCAGCGAGCTTGAAAACTACCTCAATACGGTGGAAGAAGTGTCCCATTCCATTCTCATCAACATGGAGCGGGCCGCTGAACTCATTTCCAGTTTCAAGCAGGTTGCCGTGGATCAATCCAGTGAAAGCAGACGAAAATTCAACCTCAAGCAATACATTGATGAAACCCTTCTGAGCCTGAGCCCACGGTACAAGAAAACCCGTCATCAGGTCCTGATCCGATGCGACGGCGATATCGAGCTCAATTCCTATCCGGGCGCCTTTTCCCAGATTTTGAACAACCTGATCATGAATTCATTGATCCACGGTTTTCAGAATATGGATGAAGGACTGGTGCATCTGGATATCACTCGCCGGAAAGACGAAATCTGCATGGTCTACCGGGACAACGGCAAAGGGATGACCCCTGGGCAGCGGGAGAAGGTGTTCGATCCTTTTTATACCACTATGAGGGGCAAAGGCGGCACGGGCCTGGGTATGTCCATCGTGTTCAATCTCGTCACCCAGACCTTGAAAGGCGCCATCCAATGCGACAGCGAGGAAGGCAGAGGCGCGGTGTTCACCATCACTTTCCCGGCACATGAAAATCCGTCCTGAACCCATGCAGATCCTGAACCCTTCCCGGTGGTATCTGCATCCGGTTTTCATCCTGACCTGTTCCATCCTGGCCCTGGCCACTTTTCTGGTGCTTACCGTGAGCTGGTACATGGAAATCACCCGGGCTCTGGAGCAGGTGATCCTGAAATTTCATATCGATCCCATCGATATTTTCCCGTCCAAGACCGGCATGACCATCCTGATCCTGATCGCCCTCATCGCCGTTGTCCTGGCGGGCATGCTCCTGGCCTTCATTTATTACCAGAAAACCGTGAACCTGTTCCGGCTTCAGCACAATTTCATCTATAATTTCACCCACGAACTCAAAACCCCGGTCACCTCTCTTCGCATTTATCTGGAAACCTTTATCCGTCATCCTCTGGGGCCGGAGGACATCCGAAAATACAGTGAAAATATGCTGGAGGACATCAAGCGCCTCAACGACAACATCACCAGTATCCTCAACCTTGCCAGGATTGAAAGCCGGAACATCGGTTCCGAGGTGAGCAAGGTCAGCCTCGTGACCCTGGTGGAAAAATTCTGCCGGGAAAACGCTTCCGTGTTCCGGGGGATGGACATCCGAATCGACCGACCCGCTTCCGAAAGCCCGTTCGTTCTGGCCGTCAACCGGTTTCTGTTCGACATGCTGCTGATGAATATTTTTTCCAATGCCGCCAAATACAATGATTCAAAAAAACCGGAACTGACCGTCCGGTTCAGATCATTGGTCCAGAAACGGACCATCGAGTTCACGGACAACGGGATCGGGGTCGAAAAAAAAGAACAGAAAAAAATCTTCAAGAAATTTTATCAATCCGAAAGGGAGAATAAAAAAGGCGTTTCCGGTTCGGGGCTCGGACTCTATCTGGTTTCCAGCATCGCCGGGATCCATGGCTGGAAAGCTTACGTGACCAGTGAGGGACGATCCAGGGGATCGACCTTTGTCATCGCCATCCCCCGGACCGGTCTCGCGGACATCAGGGAGAAACAGCTATGGAAACGGCTGAAAAAAAGCGTATCCTGGTCATAGAAGATGAGCGTCACATAGCCGAAGGCATCCGCCTGAACCTCAACTTGCAGGGCTATGAGGCCAGAATCGCCGCCGACGGCATTGACGGCCTGAGCCAATGGCGCTCCTGGAAGCCCGATCTGATTATCCTGGATATCATGCTGCCCATGATCGACGGGTTTTCCATACTCAAAACCATTCGACAGGAGGATGAAAAAATACCGGTACTCATCCTGTCCGCCCGGGGGGAGACCCGGGACAAGGTCAGAGGGCTTCGATGCGGCGTGGATGATTATCTGGCCAAACCCTTCGACCTGGAAGAATTCCTGCTGCGGGTGGAGCGGCTGATCCGGAAAAAGAGCTGGTATGAAAACGAAAAAAAAGAGTCCCTGCCCGACTGCGGGCTGTTTACAGGAAATACCTATGATTTCGGCTCCAATCGCATCGATTTTACCACATCCAAGGCTCGGTGCGCGGCCGGGGATATCGTGCTGACGGAACAGGAAGCCGTTCTGCTCCGGCTGTTCATCGCCAATCCCGGAAAACCGCTGTCCAGGGAGATGCTGCTGAATTCCGGGTGGGGATATTCCCGGGACACCACCACCAGAACCGTGGATAATTTCATCGTCCGGTTCAGAAAGTATTTTGAGAAAAATCCCAAAAAACCCGTGTATTTCCTCAGCCGGCGGTCCGTGGGATACGTTTTTGATCCCGACCCCGATCTATGACAATGACCGACCGCAAACCAGAGACATCATATAATCCGGATCAAGGGTCCGGCAGAAAATATCCACGTCGGCCCGGCGGCCATGGTGGAAAACGGCGTCATGGATGACTTCCACCCTGTGCAGGTTTTCGTGAAACCCTTTTTTGATATATTTCAGATAAGCTTCTTTGATGGTCCAGTGACGGAACACTTCGGCCGGGTCGTTTTCCAGATACCGGAGTTCATTTTGCGTGAACGCGGTCTTCAGGAACCAAGGGTCCGGCATGGCCCCGATCTTTTCCACATCCAGGCCCAGGCCGATTCCAAAATCAGTGCTGCACGCGGCAGCCACGTAATCATGGCTGTGGGTCAGGGACAACGGCATTCGGGGGAGGTTGTCCGGAAAAGGGGCCCCTTCGGGGCCATAGGAAAAAGTGATGCGATCCAGGGGGAGGGAGTCCGGAAAGCAGCCGGCCGTCATCTGTTTGAGCAGATACCGTCCGCAGACCCATTCGATCTGTTTTTTCAGAGCTCTGAACCCGTTCAGGGTAAGGATTTCCCCATCACTGAGAAAGGATTGGGGGAAATCATTTTTTTTAAATATTTCATTTACCGGGAACTTGAAATTATGGTAGGTAGCTTTACTGAAAATCAAATCCGCCATCTTTGATATCCGGGAATACCAGACGATGATTCCCGGTTCAGGGGACAGGGTATGGATAAAGCGCGACGCCGGCACGGGTGAGGTCATGTCGGGGTTATACATCAGGTGCTTTTGTTTGACAACCTACGGGGGGAAAAGAAATGAATTCACCCAATGATGCCGGCCAACACAGTTGGGTCAGGTCCGCCTCCATGATTTCAGTGGTGGTCGTGTGTATCCTGGTTGCGTTGATCCTTGTCCAGTACGGTTATCAAAACCGAATGAACGACGAGAACATGGAGCGGCGCTGTCAGGAAATTTCCGCATCCATTGTCGGCGGCATGACGGATGCCCTGTCCATAGGCGATAACGACGCCGTAAGAGATCAATTCAAGCGACTCCATGCCATGTTGCCCGAAATCGACGTGTTTGTCTACGATGACACGGGGAACATCACTTTTTCAACCAGCTCTGAATCCATCGGCACCTCTTTCCATGATTTCCTGAGGGAGGAACCCCTGATCCGGCGCAATGAGGACATGCTGAAAACCGGAAAAAACGGTGGTCTGATCAAAAAAAAGAGTCGGGATCGGTTCTATTACGGCTCCCTCATGCCGAGCCTCAACCAGACCGGCTGTCATCAGTGTCATGACGCCGGAAAGCCCGTCATCGGAGGGATCGCGGTTCTGGTGGACAGCACGGACAACCTTCAGTCCATGGGACGGGCTCAGATGCTCAGCATCATCATCGGCGTGGCCGGGGTGCTGATCGTTATTTTCCTCATCTGGGTGATTTTTTCCCGAATGGCTTCCCGATTGAATGCCACCATGGACCGGATCAGAGAAACCAGTGATTCGGTTGCCGCCTCTTCCCAGGTGGTTCGGGAGATTTCCAACCGCATCGACACCAGCGCCGACCAGGGCAACCGCATGGCGGCCGAAGCCTCCCGGGCCGCCGGAGAGATCTCCGAACATATCACCAGCATTGCCTCGGCCGCTGAAGAGGTCAGTTCCCAGATCAACGACGTGACACGGAATTCCGAAACCTTATCGACTGAAATCCGATCCTCCAATCACAATCTCATGGAAGCCACGGCCAATATCGGATCCGTGGCTGCAGCGGCCGAGCAGATGTCGTTTGCGGTCAATACAGTGGCCACGGCCATGGAACAGATGTATGCCAGCCAGAGTGAAATCACCAGAAGCTCGGCCCGGTGCGCCGCCATTGCCAGCGGGGCCTCCAAAGAAGCCTCCCGCACCTTTGAGGTGGTCCGCAAGCTGGGAGAAGGGGCTTCCCAGATCGGCGACATCATCGATCTGATCACGGGCATCGCCGGGAAAACCAATCTTCTGGCGCTCAACGCCGCCATCGAGGCCGCGGGGGCCGGTGACGCCGGAAGGGGCTTCGCGGTCGTGGCCAACGAAGTCAAGGAGCTGGCCAAGCAGACATCCGCCGCCACTCAGGACATTCAGAAAAAAGTCCAGGGTATGCAGCGGCATACCGAAGAGGCCGTCGAAGCCATTCAGGCCATCACCCGGGTGATTGCCGAAGTGGACACACTCATGGGCACCATTGCCGCGTCCGTGGAAGAGCAGACCGTCACGACCAACGAAGTGACCCGGAATATTGCCGAATCAGCCGCATCGGCCGACTCGGTGGCCAAGAACATCAACCAGGCCGCCGACAAGACCGAAGAAGTCTCCGGCAGCATGAAGCAGGTCATGGATCTGGAGTCGGCGGTGACTTACAACCTGGAACAGACGGCCGTTGCCGTGGGAGAGATCGCAAAAGAGGTAACGCTTTCTTCCCGTCAGGCCAGGATGGTGTCTGAGAATTCGGAACGGTTGTCCCGAATGGTCAAAGAAATTCTGGAAAGCTCCATGTCCCAGAAGGAACAGACCGACCGACTGGCGGAAATAGCGGTCAAGCTCAAACAATTGACCACCACTTTCAGGATCTGACCGGGAATAAAATCCATGATGCATCCCGATTTTTTCCAGTATGTGTCTTTTAGACTGGGCCGCAGCCTTTTCGGCATCTCCATTCCGGATATCCGTGAAATCGTTGCGCTGAACCGGTTCACCCGGGTGCATCGGGCCCCGGAAGCCATACTGGGGCTCATGAATCTTCGGGGGCAGATCCTGACCATTTTGAATACCCGGGCCGTGATGGGTCTGAATCCAAACCGGCGATTCCCCGGCAGCCACGTCATTGTTTTCAAGAACCGGCCCGTGGGGTTTGCCGTGGATCGGATCGGGGATGTGACAGGGGTGGAAAAGACGCGGATCAATTCAGTTCCCGGCAATATCCATCCCGGGACGGCGGATTGCCTCGATCATGTCATCGATCTGCCCGGCGAGGTATGGATGATAGTGAACGCGGACAAAATGACGGCCTGTATCCGGAGCGATCCCGGCACCGCCGCGGAGGTCGGATGATGTCCCATGACGACGCCGATCAAGCGCTGGACGCCTTGTCGTCGGAATTCATCGCGGAGATAAAAGATGATCTGGCCGGCCTGGAACCGACTCTGCTGGCCATGGAGGAAAAAGGCCGCCAAACCGGCGACGATCTGATTCATCAGGCATTTCGATTTGTTCACAGCATCAAGGGCGGTGCCGGTTTCATCAATTTCCAGGAGCTGTCCGATCTCGGTCATGTCATGGAAAATGTGATGATGCGCATCCGGGAAAAAACCCTGACCATTGATGCCGATATTGTGGACGCCCTTCTGGCCGGATTTGACAAAATGAAACTCATGGCGGATCAAGTGGGTTCGCATCGGATCTGTGATTACGCCGGGGAAAAAGCCTCTCTGGAAGCCATTCTCAAACCCGCCCCGCCGAAATCCGCCGATCCGGCCGATATCCCGGAGCCGGTCGACCCCGGGGACCCTGTCGAATCCGCCGAACCAGATATAGTAGAGACGTTGGAGACCTCGACCGCCCGGCCGTCCGGTTCGGATGACCGGATGCTCCATCCCATGGGTCCCGGCACCGTATTCCAGGGCCGGTCGTTTCCCGTCAACGGCAAAAAACTGGCTGCCGCTCTTGAAAGTCAGAAATTTATTTATGCCGTTCATATTCGTTTTGAAATCGACCTTAAGGCCCGGAACAAACCCGTGTCGGCCATGATGGCGGATATGGAAAGCATCGGGGACATCCTTTTCACCGATTACGGCCCGGCGTTGGAAAATAACGGATCCCCGGGATTTTTCTGTGTCATTGCCACGATTCTGGATCTGCCTCTGCTTTCACAGGTCCTGGAAATCGGTAAAACCCAGATCACTCTAGTGGATCGGCAATTCACCGACTGCGATCTGCTCATGAAGGGATTTGCCGTAAAGCCCGCCCATGGTGTTTTCGCCGGAGGATCCGACCTTTCTCCGACCTCGAAAACTCATCCGGACATGGAAGCTACGGACCCTTTGTCGTCGCTTCCGGCCGAGCCGTCCGGCTTCGGGCTTCCCAACAGCCGGACCATCCGGATCAATGTGGACCTGGTGTCCGGACTCATGAACCGGGCCGGTGAACTGGTGCTGGCCCGCAACCGGCTCCGGCCTTTCATGGCCGAGCATGCCGGCGGCGACCGCCTGGCCTCCGGCATCATGCAGCATCTGGACATGGTCACGGCCGACATCCAGGAAGCCGTCATGCAGATGCGGTTGCAGCCGGTCATCGATCTTGCCGGAAAATACAAACGGGTGGTACGGGACATGGCCCGCAAACTGTCCAAAAAAGTGGATTTCATTCTGGACGGGGCTGATGTGGAAGTGGATCGCACCATTCTTGAAAAACTGGCCAATCCGGTGATTCATCTCATTCGCAACGCCATCGATCATGGAATCGAGTCACCGGAAGAACGGGTGCGCAATAACAAGCCGGAAACCGGACTGATCCGGATCCGGGCATCCCAGAAAGGCGGTCATGTTCACATAACCGTTTCCGATGACGGAAGCGGGATCGACCCCCGGCTGATCCTGTCCAAAGCCTATGAAAAAGGACTGATCACGGAAGATCAGATCGACCGGCTCACGGATCGGGAAAAGATCAACCTCATTTTCCTTCCCGGATTCACCACCTCGGACACGGTAACGGACATATCCGGCCGGGGCGTGGGCATGGATGTGGTCAAAACCGATGTCGAAAGCCTGAGAGGCCACATCGAAATTGATTCCATTCAGGGAGAGGGGACCCGGGTGCATCTCATCATCCCGCTCACCCTTTCCATCGTGCCGTCCCTGATCGTTCGCAGCGGCGACTCCCGGTTCGCCATTCCCCAGGCCGGCATCCGGGAAATCCTTTACCTGGAAGAAGGCGCCATTCACAATCAGGTGGAAACGATTGCCGGGGCAGAGGTGTTGCGGCTCAGGGGGAAACTGTTCCCCGTTCTGCGTCTGCGCAACCTGCTGGACATACGGACCTTTCGGGTGGAGCCGTCCACGGGAGAGAAAAATCCGGAACGCAGAAGAGCCATCGCTGATCGCCGGAAGCGTTCCGCATCGTTGGATGAAGAGGAAAAACGAAACCGGAAAAAAGATCGCCGCGAGGTCCGGTGGGATCAGACCTATGTGGTGGTTCTCAAACTGGGTGAAAATCGATTCGGGCTGTGTGTGGACGATCTGCAGGACATCGAGGAAGTGGTGGTGACGCCTCTGCCCGAATATCTCAGCCATTTGAAAGTCTATGCCGGCATGAGCATTCTGGGCGACGGCTCCGTGATCATGGTGCTGGACGCGCCGGGCCTGGCATCCATTTCCCATCTCCGGTTCGACTCCATTCATGCGGAGACGGCCGGGGAGAGGCGGGAAAGAGAGGAACGCCGGCGGCTGGACGACCTGAAGCGAAACCTGATCGTATTTCAAAGCGGACCCGGAGAATATTTTGCCATGGAACTCAAGCACCTGTCCCGGCTCTCCACCGTCAAACCATCGGAGATTCATCGGACCGGCCGGCTGAAACACGCCGGACAGAAAGGGCGGGCCGTACCGGTTTTTTCCATGGACGAGCTGGGGCCGGCCTCTTGCTGTGATTACCAGGCCGGGGAACTCTTTATCCTTTATCCCAGACAGGGCCCGGGCCGGGTGGGCCTTTTGGCATCGGGTATCGTGGACACCCTGGAAACCGGTCTGCCCGTTGAGAAAGACGCCTCATGCCCTGAAATCGTCATGGGCAAGGTGTTTTTGGACGACATGATGGTGCAGGTGCTGGATCCGGAAAAACTGGCGGCCCGGATAGAACAGGTGATGATGACAAGCACGGGAGTCGGATCGGGCCGTGAACATATTGATTGTTGATGACAAGGCCGCCATCCGCAAGGCCATGCGGAAAATCCTCCGGGATCTCGGCTTTTCCAGGATCACGGAATCCGGAGACGGAGAAGATGCCTGGCGTCGGTTGAACGAGCCGCTTGGGCAAAGCGGCGGCCGCTTGTTTGATCTGGTGGTGTCGGATATGGAAATGCCGGGCATGACCGGCCTTGAATTGCTCAGAGCCGTGAGAAGCAGTCCGGACCTGAAAAATACGCCGTTTATCATGGCCACTACCGTTACGGCCAGACAAATCATCCTGGAAACCATGCGCCTGGGCATTCAGGCCTATATTATCAAGCCTTTTGACGCTGAAATGGTCGAATTGAAACTGAAACAGGCTGGAATTCTATGACCCGTGAAGGTGTCGCCGATCGGCTGAAGATCCTCATTGCCGATGAGGATCCCGATTTCACGCAGGTTCTGACAGATCTCTGCCGATCCGTTTCAGGACTTCAACCGGTGGGAACGGCCAGGTCTCAAGAGATGCTTCTGGCCAGAGTCAATCATTTTCGACCGGATCTGGTGTTTCTGGATATGAGCCCGGAACTGGGCGGCATCGAGATCGTCCGGACCTTGAAAAATAACGACCCCGGCCTGCATCTCATCGTCCTGTACCCTCCGGATCGTCACGATGCCGATATCCTGGTCGAGGCTCTGGAAGCAGGGGTTTGTGAATGCATGGCAAAGCCCCGCCGGGATGACCCCCGGGCCTTGAATGAATTCAGGCTTACCCTGATGACCGTCACCGGCCTGTTGCTCACCCGCAAACGGTTTTACGGGCGTCCGTCCGCGCCGGAATTTTCGAAACGGTCTGTCATCACCGGCCGGACAGGGGAGGCGCACGAATCCAGAGGGATCAAACGCATGGAAAAAGCGGAGGTGGTGGTCATGGCGTCCTCCACCGGCGGTCCGGAAATCCTGAACCGGATATTTTCCCTGTTGCCGGGCACTCTCCAGACGCCGATTCTTCTGGTCCAGCACATTCCGGCCGACATGACCCGGTTCTTCGCGGAAAGCCTGAATCGGAAGTCCGAGCTGACCGTCCTGGAAGCGGTTCAAGGGGATACGATTCTGCCGGCAAGGGTTTACATCGCACCCGGAGGCCGTCATATGACCGTGTCCATGCCGGACCCCCGGGGCAGACGGACAATTATTCTGGACGACCGGCCCGGCGAAAGCGCTCACCGGCCTTCGGCGGACGTGCTGTTCGAATCCGCGGCCCGGTCCTATGACGGTACGATTCTGGCCGTTATCCTGACGGGAATGGGCGAAGACGGCAGAAAAGGCGTGGCCCGGATGAAAACCGGCCGTTGCGTGTGTGTGTCCCAGGCGGCGGAAACCTGTGTGGTATACGGAATGCCCAGGGCCGTGGATGAGGCCGGCCTGTCCGACGAACGCCTCGACCCTTTGGCGATCACCCGTAAAATTGTCGCCATGGCCCAAAAAAACCGGAGACATCCATGAAATTGGTTTTATCCATCATGACCGTTCTGCTGGTGTCGGCAACGGTTGGCGCAGCGGCGGCGTCCAACGGTGAAGGGTCGGTATTCGCGGGGTTGTATTCGGAGATTTTCCTGGATCCGGAGGGCGAGCTGACCCTTGAAGAGATAACGTCTTCCGGGTTCGCGGGTGAATTCACTCCCAATCGGAAAAAACATTTCAGCTTTGGTTTGTCCACCCACGCCAACTGGCTGCGGTTCCGAATAGATCACCTGAATTCGGGCGGGTTTCCGGTCCAGGACCGGCTCCGGCTGTCTTTCAATTATTCCTGTTTCGGGGATATCCGTGTCTTTGTGCCCGTTGCCCGGGATGGGCGGGTCGCCTACGAAGTCTTGAAGGGCGGGATCCTGAACGGCCCGAATCGTGACGACCATGGATTTGTATTTCCGATCTTCGATCTGCCGTCCGGAACGGCTGTGGATTTTCCCGTGTATGTGCGTATCCGGGGACCGTTTACCACCAATTTTCAGCTCATCCTCACGGAGAAACAGGCTTCCGAGCCGGAGCGGCTTCTTATCGTGCTGTTTCTGGGCTTTGTTTTCGGGGTTATGGGGGCCATGGTGGTTTACAACCTGGTGCTGTTTTTTGTCCTCAGGGATCAGAATTATCTGTGGTATGTAATCTATCTGACCTTCATGATGGTTTACCAGGGGGTCATTTGCGGGGTTTTCAGGCTCATCGACCGACCGTTGAGTGATTTTCTGACGGCCCACGTGGTTCTTCTGTGTTTTGCGGCCCTGGCCGCCCATATCCGGTTTGCCTGGTCTTTTTTGAATGTACGGCTCACCGCCCCGCGAATGAGGCGCCTGTATCACCTCGCCTGGGCCATGTGCCTGATCGGGGCTGTGTTCTCATTGCTGGCCCGGACTTTCCAGGCCAATCTCACCGCTTATATCGTAGGGTTTGTGGTTCCGTTCCTCCTTATCGCCACAATCGTGATCAGTCTTCGCAACGGACACTGGATCTCCCGGTATTATCTGCTGGCCGTGTCCATGCTCCTGATCAGCGTGCTGATTTTCGTCATCAGGGGGTTCGGCCTCATCCAGCACAGCATCATCACGTCCTACAGCGTCCTGGTGTCGGCGGCCCTGGAAACCGTTCTGCTCTCCTTTGCGCTGGCCGATCGGGTGAAACGGCTGAAGAAAAAACATTATTTTCTGCAGCAGAGAGAAAAGGAACTGTCCCGGGTGAGCATCACCGATGAGTTGACCGGTCTGTTCAACCGCCGGTATTTCAATACCGTTATCCGGGATGCCGTCAGGTTCGCTCAGGATCCTGAAGAACCCATGTCTTTCATGATGCTGGACATCGACCATTTCAAACGGGTCAATGACACATACGGTCATCCCAAGGGAGATGAGGTGCTACGGAAACTGGGAGATATCATTCTGAAAAATGTCCGGATATCGGATTATCCCTGCCGGATCGGGGGCGAGGAATTTGCCGTGATCATGGGCGGCACCGGTCTGGAGGGATCCTGGACAGTGGCGGAACGAATCCGTCATGAACTGGGCGCTTGGGTGTTTTCCGGAGGCGAGGACCGATCTTTTTCTGTGACCATCAGTATCGGCCTGGTACTCTATCGGCCCGGTGAGAGCCTCCACAGCCTCTACGACCGGGCCGACAAGGCCCTTTACCAGGCCAAGGCCCAGGGCAGGAACCGGACTCTGGTGCTGGACTGAGGGCTGCCGGCCGGGCCTTATTTTTTCCCCGGAACAGCCAGCAGAAAATGGGGTATGAATCGCGGGTCGATAGTCTCGGGATCGATTTGGCCGTATTCCTCTTCCAGTTCCTGAATCAGATCGGCCGTCACTTTCCCGAAATCTTTTCCCATGGTTTTCTCGTCCATGCCTGTGGCTTCGGACAGAAAGAGCGACAAATCCTCCAGTTGAATTCTGCGGCGACCCTTTGAATCCGGTTCGGTGAACAGGGCTTTGAAAAACGGTATGAAAACCGCCGGGTCCATCGGTTTGAGATCGGGTGGCAGCCCCAGACGGTTTCCGGCCCAAAGAGTCAGAATCAGGGTCTTGTAGGTCAGAACGCCCTGCCTGAACGAGGCGATATCCACGGGCAGGGCGTCCAGAACCCGGTCCAGGGCAATGATTTCGTCCAGGAGCCGATCGGTGCGGGTAATGTCCGGAATGGATCTGAAATGGCGGTACCGTTCACCCTGGGCATAATCGGCGAAATACAACGGCCGTTCCAGAAACAGGCCGCCCACCACCCCGAGGTAGGTTTCACCCAGAAAACGAAGGGGCAGCCGGACCCGTTTCATGAAGCTGTTCCGGAACCAGTTCACGGCCTTGGTCTTGAGGATGATGCCGGCTCTGGATCCGGTCCGGAAAATGTCTTCGAGAAAATAGTCCTTGATCATATCCCGGGCCCCTTCTTCCGACAATCTGCCCCTGAGCAGGACTTCCAAGCCCAGATTGAGGTAGTCCCGGGTTTTGATGGCGGCTTTGTCAAGGTCTTCCCTGGACCGGAGCCGGATCTTGTCCGCTGAGATGACCTTGTTGATCAGGGCCGCCAGTTCGGATTCCAGGGTCATGGCGAAATCCGGGTCCAGGCCGTTCATGGCCGCCTTCAGCAGGTCATCGCCGTCCAGTGTCCGGGTGAAATACTGGGGCGGCAGGGGAAGGTCCGGATCAAACCCTTTGGAAGCCGTGGCCGGTCTCTTTCGGAAGGCCGACACCCGCGTGGGCTGGTAGATGCCGATGGCCTCGTGGGTGGGCAGAAACCCTTTTTCCGCCAGACGCTGGGTTTTCAGACGGAACTGGTCTTCCTCGGTCTCGGCCGTGAGAGTCGATCGGGTTTCCAGCAGCAGCCCGTGGTAAACGGAAAGATCCATTTCCGCCAGTTTCCTGAGCATTTTCTCGATCAACTCCCGGGCCTCCTCCCGGTTTTCGGGCACGGGGGCCTCATCATCCTCCAAAATCAGGGGATCATCGGGAAACCGGATATAGAATTTGTCGTCCAGGGAGAGGTAGTCCTCATGATCGTCGGGCGGCATTTCATCGTGCTCGCGGATGCGGATGTCCATGTATTTGAACAGGTAAAATTCGAAAAAATCCGGTTTTTCCATGATCACCCAGCGCAGCAGGCGCGCTGGGTCGGCCTGGTAGAGAACGTCAAAAGCCCGGGTCATCATGTCGGTGTCGAGCCGGTCGTTGTCCCAGACCTCCATGTCCAGGATGTATTCCCACTGCTCCGAGGCGGCCATGGCCAGGACGGGGATGAAATCATAGGGACCGATCTTGTGCATGAGATAATACAGGTCCTGGTCCGGAAAAGACTGGATCAGCGTAACCGGGGCCGGGGCTTCCAGGATCATGTCCAGGGCTTTTTCCGGCTCGCTCCGGAGGATGTCCAGACGCCGGGCCCGGAGTTTCATTTCTCTGTTCTGGATATTGGCCAATCGATAATCATCCATGGGATCGGTCATGGTTTGTTCCTTGTAAATTCTGGTGGCAGATGTGAATATAGCGCCGGATGTCCGGCCGGTCCGCGAAGGGTTCGAAAAGGGTCAGGGCCCGGGCGAATCGTCCCTGGTTCATGCAATTGACGCCCATGCAGAGAGTCAGGTCCGGGTGCCCGGGAAAATGGCGGAGCCCTTTTCCCAGGAGGGCGTCGGCCCCGTCCATGTCCCGGGATTTCTGCCGGAGCATGGCCAGGCCCAGAAAGGCCCGGGCGTTTGGGGCATAATCAAGGGCCCGCTGGAAAAGATGGATGGCGGTCTGCTCCTGATTTCTGATCCTGGGATCGGCCGCGTATTCCCCGTTGGAAAAGGTCATGCCGAGGCGGGACAGAAAATCCGCGTGAAAGGGGTACAGGTCCGGATCGTCCCGGAGGGGAACGGTTCGGGCGAATTCATGGACCCGTTCGTAAAAAGCGTTCCTCAGGGTTTCGCCAAAGCCTTTGACCATGGCGAAATCCAGACGCTCGTCCACTTCAAACCAGGGCAGGTCTTCGATTCTCTCGCGCCAGATCGCGTCCGACACCCGGCCTCGGTCCACGGCCCGCTGATAGAGGCGGGTTCCGGGGAAAATCATCAGCATATAGAACACGGCGCTCAGGGGACGAAGGGCCTGGATCAGGTCCACGCTTTCCCGGATCGTGGCCCGGGTTTCGCCGGGCGAGCCGTAGATCAGATAAATCCGGGGAAGAATGCCGACGGCCAGGGTCATGGAAAAGGCCCGGACCAGGGTTTTCCGGTCCATGGGTTTGCCCAGGGTTCTGCGGATGGCCTCGGACCCGGACTCGACACCATAGCTGATCTGGATGCAACCGGCCTTACGCATGGCCGTCAAGAGTTCTTCATCCACATGATCCACCCGGGAAATAGCGTTCCAGGTGATTCCCGGCGTCTTCTCCCGGATCAGGCGGCACAGTTTCAGAACCCTGGGCTTGTCCAGGGTGAAGGTGTCGTCGGACATGAAAAAATGAGTCACGCCTTTGCGGGCCAGGGTCTCGATTTCCCGGACCATCCATTCCGGCGAATGGAACCGGACCCTGCGCGTGCCCCAGAACCGGGGAGACCCGCAGAAGGTGCAGGCGCCCGGACAGCCCCGGGACATGGACAGATGCTGAAAGACAAAATAATCCGAGGGATGGGGCAGGACGTCCGGATCGTCCAGGAGAGGTCCGGCCGGCGTGTGGATCACCCTGTGGCCCTGTTTCAGGGACAGCCCGGCAATGGCCGAAAGGTTGTCCCGGTTTCCGGATAAAAGGGCCCGGAGCAGGGAAAGAAAGGCGGTTTCCCCTTCTCCCCGGACCATGGCGTCCACTTCCGGGCAGACTTCGAACAAATGATCGGCCAGAAACGTGGGGGCCGGGCCCCCGAACACGATAACCACATGGGGCACTATCCGGCGGGCTTTTCGTGCGCAGTCCATGGCGTTCCACCGATTGGGCTGGGTCAGGGAAAAACCGATCACGTCCGGCGGTTCGGCCTGTATGCGGGCCGTGAACACCGAGACAGGGTCGTCCTGGACGGCGGCCAGATTCAGGATTTCGGCATGAAATCCGTTGTCCAGCAGGACCGCACCCAGGTAAAACAGGCCGATGGGGATCACTCGGGCATCATCCCCCGAGATTCGTGGATCCAGGCAGGCCGGGTTGACCAGAAGGATTTTAAGTGTTTTGTTCGCCATGATTTTCCGAACCGCCGGGGCTCAGAACGATCCCGCGATCAAATCGTCCAGGCTGCGTTTGGGAACGTGATGCACCTTGTTTTCATCCCGCCAGTAGCGGATGTCCCCGTCCGGGCCCAGCTCGTCGATCTGAACGGTTTCCACGGGTTTGCCCAGGGCCACGGCCAGCTTGACCTCCAGGTGGTCCGGGATGCCCAGCAGGGGCTTGATCCGCCCGGCGTTCACGGATCCGAACATGCATCCGCCCAGCCCCAGGGTCCTTGCGCCCAGAAGGATGGTCTGGGCCGCGATGCCGTGGTCGCACCAGAAATGATCGGCAATGGTGTGGTCCCCTGTGATGATGATATAGGCCGACGGCCGTTCCGCCGGCTCCGGTCCGGACCAGTCCCTGAGATAGGCGGCCCATCCCAGGCAGGCGAAAATCCGCTCGTTGATTTCCCGCTCCCGGCAGATAAAATATTTCAGCGGCTGTTTGTTGGCCCCGGAGGCGCAGGTCCGGGTCAGGGCCACCAGATTCCGCAGGGTGGACTCGTCGATTTCATGGCGGTTGTCGAACCGCCTGAAAGACCGGTTCTCCAGAACCAGAGCCTTGAACGCTTCAAATGTCATGATGCGTCTCCCTTGCATTCCACGCGCGGGGTTCCCGGCATGTGGATATCGAGCCATTTGAGGATCTTGTCCATTTCTCCGGCCAGATCCTGAAGAGCTTTGCCCCGGTGGCTGACACGGCCTTTCTCCTCCAGAGTGAGCTGGGCAAAGGTCTTGTTCAGTTCCGGGTAAAAAAACACGGGGTCGTAGCCGAAGCCGTTGTCGCCGGCCGGCTCGTCAATGATGACGCCCCGGCACTCGCCTTCGTAAGTCAGGGCCGCACCCTGGGGAACGGCAAGGGAAATCACGCATTTAAAAGCCGCGTTCCGGTTTTTTTCGCCTTTGACCATTTCCAGAAGTTTTTGCACATTGTCCGCGTCCGAGGCATTGTCTCCGGCAAACCGGGCCGAAACCACCCCCGGTGCTCCGCCCAGGACATCCACACACAGGCCGGAATCGTCGGCCATGGCCGGATATCCGAGGATTCGGGCCGTGAACGAGGCTTTTTTGTAAGCGTTGTCGTCAAAGGTGGATCCGTCTTCGATGACTTCCGGTATGGGGCCGAAATCGTCCAGATTTCTGATCTCAATGGCCGGGTGGCTCAGAAGCCCGGCAAATTCCCGGGTCTTTCCCTTGTTCCGGGTGGCCAGCACGATGATTTGTTTCAATGAAGCTCTCCTCATGGTTGGGTGAATGATGGTTGGGTGAATGCATTTTTGCCCGATACTATAAGACGCATGCCCTGGTTTGTAAACCCCGGCCGGGAAGGGGCGGAATCAGGCTTTCGATTTTTTTTGTTGCCAAATTTCAAGATGCTGTTAGAGTGTGGCTTTTCAAGGAGAAGACACATGAATCAGCAAACATTGGGCGTCATTGCCGGGCTGGCCGCGTTCGGGGCATGGGGTCTTCTGCCGGCCTACTGGAAGCAGATGCAGGCGGCCCAGCCCCTGGAGATCCTTTGCCACAGGATTGTCTGGTCCTGCATATTCCTGGGCCTGACCCTGTCCATGCAGCGGCGATGGGCCGAGGTCGGCGCCATTGCCAGGTCTCCTGCAAAGCTGAAGGGCCTCATGGTCAGCGGCGCCCTGATCGGGCTGAACTGGTTTGTCTATATCTGGGCCGTGAATTCGGGCCGTGTGGTGGAGACCAGTCTGGGATACTACATCAACCCCATGATCAACGTGTTGATCGGTTTTCTGCTCCTGGGCGAAGTTTTCAGCCGGGTTCAGTCCCTGGCCGTTTTCTGCGCCCTGGCCGGTGTATTGTACGCTATTTTCGCCTATGGGACCCTGCCTCTGTTCGGTTTGACCCTGGCCGTCAGTTTCGGTCTGTACGGATATGCCCGGAAAAAAATCGAAACCGCCCCCATTCCGGGTCTGTTCATCGAAACCCTGGTGCTTTTCATCCCGGCCCTGGGCTATATCGGATTCATGACCGCCACCGGCCGAAGCGGGTTCATGAAAGATCCGTCACTGACCCTGTGGATGGTGGGCGCCGGTCTGGTGACGAGCTTTCCTTTGCTCTGGTTCGCGGCCGCGGCCAGACGCCTGAACCTTTCCACCATCGGCATTCTCCAGTATCTGGCCCCGTCCCTGGCCTTTGTGCTGGGGGTGTTCGTCTACAAAGAGCCCTTTACCCGCCACCACCTGGTCACCTTCGGGTTGATCTGGGTCGGCGTGGTCCTCTACACCCGGGATTCCCTGGTCCGATACCGGCATCCGGGCGGATGAGCCGGTTTGGTTCTTGAATGCGGCGGCCGGAAATCGATTGTTAGGACAGGGTTTTCTTGAATCTCACCCAGGCCAGGCTGATGAAGGCGACGGCCAGGGCCGCCTGGGCCGCCACCGCCGGCCAGAGAACCTCCAGGCCCGTATTTTTCATGACGATGCCGCGCAGAATTTCCAGGTACCATCGCATGGGGTTGAGGCAGGTGGCGTATTGGACCAGCTCGGGCATGTTTTTGATGGGGAACATGAACCCGGACAGCATGACGCAGGGCATCAGCACCAGAAAGCTGGTGAGCATGGCCTGCTGCTGGGTGGCGGAAGCCGCGCTGATGAGCAGGGCGATGCCCATGTTGCCCAGCAGGTACAGCCCGGACAAAAGATAGAACAGGGCGATATTGCCCTTGACCGTGATTTCGAACACGAAAAACGCCACCACCAGCATGATGGTCATGGAAATATAGCCGGTGATGGTGTAGGGGATGGTTTTGCCCAGGATGAATTCGATTTTGCGGATGGGCGTGACCATGACCTGTTCGATGGTGCCGATCTCTTTTTCCTTGACGATGCCGATGCTGGTCAGCAGCAGGCTGAAGATGAACAGCATGACCGCGATGAGCGACGGCACGAAATAATAGCGGCTTTCCTGGTTTTCGTTGAAAAAAGCCCGCTCCACGGTTTCCAGAGGCGCGTGGGGAAGGCTCATGCCCTGTTGCCGGAGGCGGTCCTGAAGTTTCCGGTTCGAGAACGCCTGCACGATATCGGCGGCATATCCCTGGACGATGGCCGTGGAATTGCTGTCCGTTCCATCGGTGATCACCTGGACGTGCGCTGTCGCCCCTTTATGGATCGATGCCGCGAATCCGTTCGGAATGTGGATCACGGCCCGGACTTCCCCCCGGTCCAGCACGTCCCGGATCCGGTCCTGGGAATCCAGGACGGTCCGGATCTGAAAATACCCGCCGGCCGTGAACGCGTCGATCAGTTCCCGGGAAGCCGGGGTTTTGTCCATGTCCAGGACCGCGGTGCGGATGTCGGTGACATCGGTGGTCAGGGCAAAGGACATGATGACGAGCTGGATCACGGGCATGCCGAACACCACGGCCCGCATGCGGGGATCCCGGAGCATCTGGAGAAATTCTTTGACGAGCATGCGTTTGAGGCGTTGAATCATGGCTACTCCAGTTTGAATCGGAATTTCCGGTTGGCCAGAATGATCATGACCGCGGCGTACACGGACAATAGCAGGGCATCCAGCCAGAGGATTTCCAGGCCGATGCCCTTGAGGTAGATCCCCCTGAGGATGGCGATGAAATAGCGGGCCGGCACGATATAGGTGACGGCCTGGATGGGCAGGGGCATGTTTTCGATGGCGAACACGAACCCGCTCAGGATCAGGGTGGGCATATAGCCGGACACGATGGCGATCTGGTTGGCCAGGACCTGTGATTTCAGGACAATGCTCAGAAACATGCCCCAGAACAGGGCCCCGCTGAGGAAAACGGCGGCCATGGCGAACAAGAGTCCGGCATTGCCCACGATGGGCACCTGGAACATCCATTTGCCCATGGTGACGGCAACGGCCACATCGGTCATGCCGATGATGAAATAGGGGATGACCTTGCCGAAAATCAGCTCCGGTCCCCGGAGGGGGGTGCTGATGAGCTGCTCCATGGTTCCGGTTTCCCATTCCCGGGCGATGGTGACGCTGGTGAGCATGGCCGCGATGACCACCATGACGATGGCGATGATGCCGGGAATGATCACGTTCTGGCTTCTCAGATCCGGGTTGTACCAGGACCGGGGGACCCATTCCACGGGTTGGGCCAGGTCGCCTTTGCCCAACAGCTGCATGCGTCGGGCCGAAATGGTCGATGAATAAATCATGCCGATGCTGGAGGCGTACCCCATGGCCAGCCGGGAGGTGTTGGCGTCGCTGCCGTCCGCCAGGATCTGGAGAACGGTTTTTTTGCCGGTGCCGATGGTCTGGGCGAAATCCGACGGGACGACCAGGGCGATCATGGCGGTTCCCCGTTCCAGGGCGAGCTGCAGGCCGTGATAGGAATCGTGATACCCCACCATGTTGAAATAGGGAGAGCCGTCCAGAAGACTGAGCAGCTCCCGGCTCTGAAACGATCGTGACTGATCCCAGACTACGGTGGGGACTTTTCTCAGATCCAGGGTCAGGGCGTAGCCGAAGAGCATGATCAGGATCACGGGAATGGCCAGGGACAGGTACAGGCTCCGCCAGTCACGGAATACATGGATGAATTCTTTTTTCACGATGGCCAGCAGGCGCTGCAGTTTCATCAATCCGCTCCCGCTGCCGGACGGACCGCGCCGCTTCGGTCTTCGGCCTCGATCAGGGCGATGAACACGTCTTCCATGCTCGGAAGGGCGGTGTCGGTCATGTGCCGGGTCTTCAGTTCCATGGGGGTGCCCAGGGCAATGACACGGCCGTGGTAGATCAGGGCGATGCGCTCGCAGTATTCGGCCTCTTCCATGTAATGGGTGGTGACGAACACGGTGACGCCCTGTTCGGCCATATCATGGATCATGTCCCAGAAGCGTCGGCGGCTCAGGGGGTCCACACCCGAGGTGGGTTCGTCCAGAAACACGATGGGGGGCTCGTGGAGGATGGCGCAGGCCAGGGCCAGGCGCTGTTTCCATCCGGCGCTGAGGGTCCGGGTCGGGGAGCGTCCGTGACCGGACAGCCCGGCCATGTCCATGGCCCATACTTTCCGGTCGGCCATGGCATTGCCTTTGAGCCCGTAAATCCCGCCGTAGAAGTCGATGTTTTCCGCCACGGTCAGGTCGTCGTACAGGGAGAATTTCTGGCTCATGTATCCGATGTGCTGTTTGATGCGTTCGGGCTGGGTGAAAATGTCGTATCCGGCCACGGTTCCCTTGCCCGCGCTGGGCGTCAGCAGGCCGCAGAGCATGCGGATGGTGGTGCTTTTTCCGGCTCCGTTGGGCCCGAGAAACCCGAAAATTTCTCCTTTCGGAACGCTGAAACTGACGGCGTCCACGGCCGTGAACCGGCCGAAGGTCCGGGTCAGACCCTCCACGGCGACTGCCGCGGCCGGTTCTCTCCCGACAGGGCCGGGAACCTTGTCAACATTTGTGCCGGAGAATTCGGCCAGGGAAATCCGGCCTTTTTCGCCGGCGGTCGGCATGGAATCGTCCGTCCGTCCGGTTTTTTCCATCATATGGATCATCACGTCTTCCAGACCGGGCAAAGCTTCCCGGATCCGGTGGATGGGCAGGCTGTGGGCCTGGATGCGTTTCACGGCTTCGGCCCGGACGGTTTCCGGATCTTCGCTGAGAATATGCACGGTATCGCCGAACACGTTGACCTCGACCCCGTGCAGCGAGGTTTGGAGCAGGCGGTTGATTCTACG
Organism: uncultured Desulfobacula sp.; assembly: GCA_964593855.1. GTDB lineage: Bacteria > Desulfobacterota > Desulfobacteria > Desulfobacterales > Desulfobacteraceae > Desulfobacula. Next base: position 32,649 of record CAZQIX010000012.1, read on the forward strand.
AGCTTCCGGGCTTTGGATGGAGAGCAGGCGGCCTTTTATCAGCCTTCGGATGTCCGAAGGGGCGCCCACGGCCATGAGCCTGCCCCGGTCCATCAGGCCGATGCGGTCGCAGCGTTCGGCCTCGTCCATGTAAGCGGTGGTGACGAGAATGGATACGCCCTGTTTCACGATCCGGTACAGGATCCGCCAGAAATCCCGCCGGCTGATGGGATCCACTCCGTTGGTGGGCTCGTCCAGGAGCAGGACTGACGGGGTATGGATGAGGGCGCAGATGAGTTGCAGCTTCTGTTTCATGCCGCCGGACAGGTCACCGGCTTTTCTCTGCTGAAACGGCTGCATGTTGCTGAATCCCAGAAGTTCGGCAAACCGCGGCCCTCGGTTTTTGCGGGGCACCCCGTAAAGATCGGCGTAAAAGGAAATGTTCTCCAGGACGGTCAGGTCCGGGTACAGGCCGAACCGCTGGCTCATATAGGCCAGGTGTTCTTTGACGCCGGCGGCTTCGGTCCGGGTGTCCATGCCGGCGATGGCGGCACGGCCCTCGCTCGGATCCATGATGCCGGCCAGCATGCGCAGGGTGGTGGTTTTCCCGGCTCCGTCCGGCCCGACAATTCCGAAGATTTCACCCTTTTGGACGGCCAGGTTGAGCCGATCCACGGCGACCCGTTCCTTGAATCGTTTGGTCAGATCCAGGGCTTGGATCACCGGGGGGTTGTTTCCAGAAAAGTCCATTTTATGGAAGGGCCGGGTGGATAAGGGCGTCCGCAGGCATCCCCGGTTTGAGTTCGTGGTCGGGATCGGCCAAAGCGATCTTGATCCGGTACATGAGCTTGACCCGTTCCTCAAAGGTCTGAACGGATTTGGGCGTGAATTCCGCCTGGCTGCTGATGTAGGATATCTCGCCCTCGTAGCTTTTGTCCGGAAAGGAATCCGTGGATACCCGGGCTTTGTCTTTGAGGCGGATGCGGCCCAGGTCCTTTTCGTTTACATAGGCCCGCAGCCAGGGCCGGGACAGGTCTCCCAGGGTCAGAACCGGGGTGGAGGGGTTCAGAAATTCCCCGGGTTCCGCGGACCGGCTGAGAACCACTCCGTCCATGGGGGCCGTGAGTTCCGTGTAGGCGAGCTGCTGCCGGGCCTGGCGCAGCCGCTCTTCCGCTTCGGCCGCCTGGATGACGGCCTGGTCGATTTTTTCCTGCCGGGGTCCGGCCTGGATCAGGGCGTATTCGGCTTCGGCCTGGGCCAGGGCGGCTCCGGCCCGCTCGATCTGTTCGGAGCGGGGGCCTTCCTTTTTCAGAGACAGGGCCTGGCGGGCCGCGCGGACCCGCGATGCCGCTTCATCCACCGCGTTTTGCGCCACTTCGTAACGGGTGCGGTAGATTTCAAAATCCCGGCGGCTTACGCTGTTTTCTTTCAACAGAACGGAAAACCGGTCAAAATCCTCCCGGGCCTGGGCAAACTGTGATTTGGCCGATTTTTCCGCAGCCAGGGCCGTGTCGAGATCGGCCTGGGCCGCCTGGATTTCCTGGGTCCGGCTGCCCCGGGTGAGCTCCAGCAGGGCCTGGCGGGCCTGGAGCACCCTGGCCCCGGCCAGTTCGATTTCTTCCGGCCGGCTGCCGGCCCGGAGTTCCGCCAAGATGGATTCGGCCCGGGCCAGATTGTTTTGGGCCAGGTTCACGGCAATTTTCTGGTCTGCGTCGTCCAGCCGGGCCAGCACGGCTCCCCGGGTCACGGTGTCCCCCTCATCGACCAGGCACTGGGTCAGCTGTCCGGGGATCCGGAAGGACAGGGCCGCGTCCGTTACTTCGATGTTTCCGGATACCTTGATATCACCCGGATGGGTGGTTTCGCGGCGGGTCGTGAAGAAAATGACAAGGCCCGCGGCAAGAACGAGCAGAATGAGAATCAGCGGTTTTTTTTTCATGAGAGTCTCCTGTTTCAATCCGCTGAATAGACTATTGGCTGTAAACAGTCAATGGATTTTTCCGGGAATTTTCAAGGAATCGACTGGGTTGAAAGCCCTTGATTTGAAGGGAAAAAGAAGTATTGTGTGCATATCTGCCGATTGTGAAACAAGAGAGGAAAAGACATTATGACGGAATTTGCCAATGCCATGGAAGTCTTCAAACTTCTGGATAAATCCAATTGCCGGAAATGCAACGAGAAAACCTGTCTGGCGTTTGCCTCCAGGGTGTTCCTGGGAGAGCGGTCCCTGGAGGATTGCCCGTCCCTGCCTCGGGAGGCGATCCAGAAATACGGTGGTTACCATAAGAAAAAAATGAACTCCGATGAATACCGCCAATCCCTGATCCGGGATTTCAAGGACCGGATCAAGACCCTGGATCTGGCCGAAGCGGCCCGGCGCACCGGCGGGGTGTATGAAAGCGGACGGCTGACCCTCCGGATTTTCGGCAAGCCCTTTTCCATCGACCGGGACGCCGACATGACCACGGACATCCACATCAACCCCTGGATCGTGGCCCCGGTTCTCGGGTATGTTCTCGAATGCCGGGGCGTTCCCCTGACGGGAAACTGGGTGCCCTTCAGGGAACTGAAAGGAGGGCGGGAAAAAAACGGTTTGTTTGTCCAGCGGTCGGAAAAAGCCATGAAAAAGGTTGCCGATCATTATCCCCATCTGTTTGAAGACCTGATCGTGATTTTCAACGGTAAACAGGTCGAAAACCGTTATGAATCCGATATTTCCCTGGTCCTTTACCCCTTGCCCAGACTTCCTTTGCTCATCTGCTACTGGAAACCCGAAGAAGCCATGGAATCTCAGCTTAACCTGTTTTTTGATTCTTCAGCCGATGAAAATGCCGATATCGACATTGTTTACGGGATAGCGGCCGGGATCGTGAACATGTTTGAAAAAATCGCCCTGAAGCACGGCCATGATTGAACAAGCCGCCCAGAAAACCGTCCTGGCCGTGGACTGCGGCACCCAGAGCCTGAGGGCCGCTCTTTTTTCAGACCGGGGGGATATGCCCGCCTGCGCGAAAATCGAGTATGATCCCTATCTTTCCCCCAGGCCCGGTTGGGCGGAGCAGGACCCCGAGCTTTACTGGAAGGCGCTGGCAGAGGCCTGCCTGAAATTGAAAACAAAGGCTCCGGATTCGTTTGCCGGTGTCTCCGGCGTGGGCGTGACCACCCAGCGGGCCAGCATGATCAATGTGGACGCGGCCGGCCGGCCTTTGCGGCCCTGTATCCTGTGGCCGGATCAGCGCAGGGCCGGCCCTTTCTGGGGGCACAGGGGGCTTCTGAAACTGGGGCTGTCCCTGGTGGGTCTCGAAAAACGGATCCGTGATATTCAGACCCAGGGCAAATGCAACTGGATCATGCAGAATCAGCCGGACATCTGGGAAAAAACCCATAAATACCTTCAGATATCGGGTTTTCTGAATTATCGGCTCACTGGAGCGTTCCACGACGCCACCGCTTCCCAGATCGGCCATGTTCCCTTTGACTACAAAAACCAAAAATGGGCCGGTCGGTTCCGCCTGTCGCCGAAACTGTTTCCCATCGAACCGGACAAGCTGCCGACGCTTTTTCCGTCCGGCGCGTGTCTGGGCCGGGTCACGGCGGCCGCGTCCGACCAATGCGGCATTCCCAGGGGCATTCCCGTGGTGGCCTGCGGATCCGACAAAGGGTGCGAGACTCTGGGAGCCGGGGTTCTCCGTTCGGACCGGGCCAGTCTCAGCTTCGGGACCACGGCCACCATCCAGACCCTTTCCGAATCATATCTTGAACTGATCCGGTATATGCCTGCCTACCCGTCACCCATATCCGGGGCCTACAATCTCGAAGTCGAAATTTTCAGGGGATTCTGGATGATTTCATGGTTCAAGCGGCAGTTTGCCGCAAAAGAGATGGAACAGGCCGAGACGTTGGGCATAGCAACCGAAGAGGTGCTCAACCGATGCCTGGAAAACACCCCTGCCGGAGCCATGGGGCTCGTGGTGCAGCCCTACTGGGCCCCGGGTCTGGGAAAACCCCTGGCCAAGGGCGCCATGATCGGGTTCGGCGATGTCCATACCCGGGATCATATTTACCGGGCCGTCATCGAGGGGCTGGGGTTCGGGCTGTACGAAGGGCTGGAGAAAATCGAGCGCAAAACCGGGGTTCGCATCCAAGAGGCGGCCGTATCCGGCGGGGCTTCCCAGAGCAGCGAAATCTGCCGGATCATGGCCGATATTTTCAACCTGCCCATGACCCGTGGCCAGACCCATGAAACTTCCGCCCTGGGGGCCGCCATTCTGACGGCCGTCGGACTGGGGTGGTACGCCGACGCGAAAGAGGCCGTGGAACAGATGGTCCATGTCAAGACCGTTTTCGAGCCGGACCCGGGGACGGCCCGCCTGTACCGGGATCTTTACACCAGAGTGTATGCCGGGCTGTACAAGGCGTTGGAACCGCTGTACGCGCAGATCCGGGACATTACCGGCTATCCGGAATGGCGGCCGGATTGAAGGCCGCCCCGTCTCGGCTTTAAGCGTCCTGTGAATCCTTTTTCTTCAGTGCCATGCAGTAAATGCCGCCCCGGGTCATGGCCGGGATAAAGCATTTGTTGCAGGAAATACACCCGGCTTTGTCGGTTTCCCGGTTCATCCATTTTACGGGCAGATCCGGCTCCCGGACCAGGGGTCGGGACAGAGCGATGAAATCCAGGCCCTGGTCGAGGGCCTTTTGGGCCACTGCCAGGGATCGGAATCCGCCCACGCCGATGACCGGGCAGGAGACTCCGGCTTTGACGGCCAGGGCCAGGTCCAGATTGTAGGCTTCCGTTTCCGTGGAAAGGATTTTTTTGCGGATGGGACTTTTTTCCCCCGAAGCCCCTGATCCGGACGACACCTCGATGGCGTTCATGCCTTCCTGCGATAGTCGCTCGGCCACGGCAACCGCCTCCAGGGCGGTGAACCCGCCCTCCATATGATCGTCGCCGCTGAGTTTGATCATGATGGGATAATGGGGCCCTGCCTGGGTTCTCATTTTTTCATAAATATCCAGTAGAAACCGGCTTCGATTTTCCAGGGAACCCCCGTATTCGTCGGTGCGGAGGTTGGTCAGAGGGCTCAGAAACTGGTTGACCAGATAGCCGTGGGCCCCGTGGATCTGAACCGCGTCAAACCCCCAGTCTCTGGCCCGCCGGGCAGCGGCGGCAAAGGCGTCGGTCAAATCCTCGATTTCCAGGATGGTCAGAGCCTGGGGAATTCCCGGAAAACTCGGGAACCTGACGGCCGACGGCGCCACGGGCGTTCTCCCGGCTGTTTTGGCATCGGTCTGCCCCCCTGCATGGGCCACCTGCACGGCGATTCTGCCGCCGGCATCGTGCACGGCCCGGGTGAGGGCCTTGAACCCGTCGGCAAAGGCGTCGGTGTGGAGCCCCATCTGACCGGGCATCTGCCGTCCGTCCGGCCGGACAAAGGTATATCCGGAGATGATCAGGCCGATGCCGCCTTTCACCCGCTCGACGTAATAATCCGTCAATTTCCGGGTGGGCCGGCCTTCGGGGTCGCACATGCCTTCCCAGGTGGCGGAGCGGATCAGTCGGTTGGTCAGTTTCAGATTGCCGATTAAACCGGGTTCCAATACAGATGTCATACTGTGCGGTCTCCTTTTTTTCCGGGGCGTGTCATTTTCAAAACAGAACACGCCCGGTTGCTTATTTTCATCCTACAGGGTTTTTAATGATTCTGTCTTCAAAAGGCAAGACTCCAATCCAATAAATGATTGCAATTCAGAAAATGATATGAAAAGGTAAGGCCAGCGTATGGGAATGCAGGCATCTGCCGTTTTATCCACCATCAGAAAGGAGAAGGACATGGAAAAGAAACTTCACTACGGATGGATCGTCATTTTCATGGGGCTTGTCACCACGGTAGCCGCGCACGGTTTCGGTCGGATGGCGTATACGATTCTCCTGCCGGCCATGAAGGACGGCCTTCAGTTCGATTACACCCAGTTGGGGCTTCTGGGAACGGGCAATTTTGTGGGATATCTGTCCATGGCCATCATCGGCGGTTTTCTGGCGGCCCGGTTCGGGACCCGCGCCGTCATCTTTCTGGCCCTGGTTCTCATGGGCGTGACCATGATACTGACCGGGCTGGCCCAATCCTTCGGATTCGCTTTTGCCATGCGGCTTTTGACCGGGCTGGGCAACGGGGCCGCCTATGTTCCGGCCATGGCCCTGGGATCGGCCTGGTTCGCCATCAACAAGCGGGGGTTCGCCACCGGGATCGTGTCCGGCGGGATCGGGCTGGGCATGTTTCTGTCCGGGGTCATCGTTCCTTTTATCCTGAAATCCTATGCGACGGACGGATGGCGGTATTCCTGGTTTATCCTCGGGGGCCTGGTCCTGGTCGTGGCCGTGATCGTGCTCATTTTCATCCGGAATCAGCCCGGGGACAAAGGCCTTTTGCCCGTGGGTCAGATCAAGAAAGAAGAGGCCCCCAAAGCGGCCCCGGCAAAGGTTTCTTCCCTGGACTGGGGAAAGGTCTATAAAATGAAGGCCCTGTGGTATCTCGGGGTGGTGTATTTTTTTTACGGCATGTCCTATATCATCTACGTGACGTTTTTCGCCGCCTATCTGGTCAAGGAAATGGGGCATACCCAGGCCTGGGCCGGAGGGCTCTGGGCCATGGCCGGGGGCCTGAGCATCTTCTGCGGAGTGCTCTGGGGAAGCGTTTCCGACCGGATCGGCAGAGGTCGGGGAGCGGCTCTGGCATATCTGGTGCTGGGCCTGTCCTATATCATCTACGCCCTGGTCAAGATAGAGGCCGGGTTTTACCTTTCGGCCATATTGTTCGGTTTGACGGCCTGGAGCATCCCCACCATCATGGCGGCCGCGGCCGGTGATTTCGTCGGCCCCAGGCTGGCTCCGGCCGGTCTCGGATTCATCACCCTTTTCTTCGGGATCGGGCAGTCCATCGGCCCGGCCCTGGGCGGGTATCTGGCCGATGTGAGCTCCTTTACCCTGTCTTTTCTGGTGGCCGGCGCAGTTTCTCTGTGCGGAGCCGTTTTTTCCCTGTTTCTGAAAAAACCGGTTCAGGAGGAGGGATAAG
>CAZQIX010000012.1:39800-68824 GCA_964593855.1 uncultured Desulfobacula sp.
CATATTCAGAAAGACGCCTTCGCCGGAAAATTGGGGGCCGTGGTCGAAATCGTCAAGCCGGGCCACAGCCGGGTATCTCTGACGGTGGACGATACCATGACCAATTTCCACGGCACCACCCACGGTGCCGTGGTGTTTGCCGTGAGCGACATGGCCTTTGCCGCGGCCTGCAATTCCCACGGCCGGGTGGCCGTGGCCCTGAACGTGAGCATCTGTTTTTTAAGGCCCAGTTTCGCCGGAGACCGGCTGGTGGCGGAAGCCAGGGAGGTCCACAACGGGCGGAACACGTCCCTGTATGACATTCAGGTGTTCAACGAGGCAACCGGGGCCCTTATCGCCAGAAGCCAGGATCAGGCCTTCCGTCTGGACGACTGGATCGTGCCGGAAGACTGAATTCAGCCGGAAAACCCTTCGCTGCCGCGGATGGCTTCGGCATTGAGCCGTCCCTGGATGTAGAGGGACAGGGCCGCGACGGCCCGGTCGCAGACCGTGAACACCGGGATATCGTTTTCGATCAGAGCCTGCCGCAGGGGATCGTAGAGCCTGCCGCCGTCCACCACGGCCACCATTGGGGTGTCGGATTCATGGGCAATGGGGATGAGCCGGTTTTTGATACTGTCTTCCCGGTGCATGTCAAACCCCGGGGCGGCGGTTTGATCCAGGGTTTTCATGGCCGGGCTCATGGGATCGAGACTGACGATGACGGCATCCACCCCCTTGTCCCGGGCCAGAATCCGGGCGATGCGGGCATGGGCGTCGTCATCGGCGGCCGGGTTGATGTCCAGGGGATTGGTGAGGGTGACCAGGGCATCCAGCTTTTTTTCTTTCAGAATCTGTAAAATCTCCTGCCGGGTGTTGTCTTCAAGCTCGGCCAGGGCCATTTGAAAATCATCGGACTGGATGGAATCGGCCATGCCCACGGCTTCGAACCCGGCACCGCTCACCGCGGCCAGCCGGTTGCCCCGGATGGTTTTCCCGTTCAGGGTTTCGGACAAAAACAGCAGCTCCTGAAATTCCGAAAAGGTGCGGGCCACTATGGCCCCGGCTTTGCGGACGCAGCTTTCGCACACCATGTAGTCCCCGGCCAGGGAAGCGGTGTGGCTGGAGGTGGCGGCTTTGCCCTCGGCTGTTCGGCCCGCTTTGTAAAAGACCAGTTCCTTGCCGGCCAGGACGGCGTCCCGCACGGCTTTACAGAATTCCAGACCGTCCAGGTCATTGAACCCTTCGGCATACACGGCAATGACATCCACCTGGTCGGAGCTTTTGAAATAGCGGACCATGTCGCCCAGGGTGAGATCGGTCTGGTTGCCCATGGAAATCATGTAGGCCGGGTTGATCTGGGGGCACTGGTGGCTGCGGTGGAGCATGAAGGCTCCGCTCTGGCTGATGAGAGCGGCCCTGTGGTATCTGGCGTTTCTTTGTTTGGGCAGTTTTTCCTCCGGGATGAACCAGGTGTCGTATCCGCCCGGTCTGGAAATCACCCCCATGCAGTTGGCGCCGAGAAAAACCGGCCCCCCGTCGCCCGCGGCATGGGCCTCTTCGATCCGGGCCATGACGCTTTTGGCCCGCTCTTTGCTGTCGCAGGTTTCCCCCATGCTGCCGGGAATGAGCATGACGCTGTGGGCCGCGTCCAGGCGGATCAGCTCATCCACCAGGTCCGGCACGTGCTCGGCGCCCACGGCCACGATGAACAGATCCAGTTTGCCGCGGTCTTCCCGTTTAAAGGCGGCCAGGTCCGGCAGGCATCGGACTCCTTCGATGGTCTGGGCCCCCTGGCTGAAAATGATGAGGTTCTGTTCGGGAAAGCCTTCGGCCAGAATGTTGTCCAGGATGATCCGACCGAAATTTTTCCGGGTGGCGGACACTCCGATGATGCCGATGGAGGTCGGGTGAAGCAGGTTGTGGATCTTTCGGACCGGTCTTGGCACCGGCACTTTCCGGGGCCGGCCGAACCGGCACAGGCCGTCCAGGGGCACCATGAGATAATCGGAAAAGGCAAACGGGTTGATTTCCAGCTCTTCGATCACCACCTCGGCTTCGGGGTGGGTCTGGGAATAGATCCGGCCCATGCGGATAAAGGATTCAAAACATTCGATGAGCTGCTCGTCCGTGACGATGCGGCGCTGGCCCCGGGTCAGCCCGGCCAGTTTTTTGTAGGAGATGGTCTGTTTGAACAGCTGGAAAAAGGTTTCGCCGTCGTTCATGACCACGGAACCGGCCACGATGGCTTGACCTTTCCGGAACCGGGCCGCGTACAGCTCGGTGTCGGTCCCGCCCAGCCCCGCGCTGATGACGGCGCCGAACTCCCGGGTATGGCGCAGGCCCACAATGAGTTCATTGCCGAAGGCATCGGAATCCGGCGGCATGTACTGGACCTGGAGAATGCCTTTGATATCCCGGCTGACGGCCGTTATCAGGGAGTCTCCGGAGAGGCTCCGGTAAACCGGGGGCGCGGCTTCGGGGTGACGCTCGATCCAGGCCGCGTAGTTTTCCGGAACCTCGTAGAACATCCGTCTCAATGCCGAACGCACGGCATTGGCCTGCTTGGGAACGATCTTGACCCCGCCCACCTCGGTTTTATGGACAATGAAGGGGGAAACGATTTTGAGAACGGTTTTATCGCCGGGCAGGGCGCACAGGGAGTCGTCCGAAGGCCTGGATCCCCGGGGAATGAACTGGCATTGGGGAGGGGTTTCCGCGCCGGACCGGGACAAGAGGGAATACACCTCGTATTCATACAAAAATGACCTGCCTTCTGCTTCGGCGGCCGCAAACATCTGTGAAATACCGTCAAAATCAATGGAGAGATCCATGTTCAATTTCCTGGTTCAGGGTGGTTCGGGTTGTTTGGGTGTCAAGGCCTGTTCGATCATTGACGGAACAGACCGGCTTCTTCTGCATGGTTTGAATATGGTGAAATTCCTACCACGGATTCGGTCGAAAATAAAGCAAAACAACGGAAATCCTGAGAGATCGAAAGGAGCGCGCAGAAACATCCAATGGGCGTATTTGAGCGCCGACCCCGACTGTGGGGGAGGCCATGTTCATCGGCTTCAACGACGTCATGTACCAGGGATTTTTGGGTCAGGGTGCGGTCAGGTCCTGAAGAATGGCCTCCTGTTCGTCCAGGATTTCGTCTAAAATCCGGCCGTGGGTCATGGGGTTCATGATCACGGCCCGCAGCACCACCACGTCGTGGGGATCGCCCGGACGGCACTGGAGCCGGGTTCTGGAAACAAAGCTTTTGCCGGCTTCCCGCTGAATGCGCTGGATCCGGATATTGATCTCGTCCAGCTCGGCGTCCAGGGCCTGCCGTTCCTTTAAACCGGCGGTCTCGAGTTTTTCCCGGATCAGGGCGGGCACCATCCGGTAAGTGAGGATATTGAGCTGGGGCCGGCTCACCAATTGGAACAGGGGGCGGCTCTCGATTTTTTCGGCAAATTGCCGGGCGGTTTCGATCCCGTGTTCGATCATCAGGGCATAGCCTCTGGCCCCCATGATTTTCAGGGCCGCGTCCAGGATCAGGGAATGAGCTTCCCTGGAGCCCTCCAGGGTTTTGATGCCCAGATCCACGCTGCCGGGGCGGTTCACGTAGCGGGCATGGTAGACGATCCCGTCCAGGGCCCTGGGGTCCCGGAAGTACACCATTCCCGCGCTCATGGGCATGTAGAACTGCTTGTGGCAGTCAATGGTGACGGAATCCGCCTGTTCGATGCCGCCAAGCAGGTTCCGGAAGGTGTCGGACAAGAGCACGGGCCCGCCCCAGGCCGCGTCCACATGGAAATGAATTCCATGCTCCCGGCAGATGGCGGCCATCTCGGGCAGGGGATCGATGATGCCGGTTTCCGTGGCGCCGGCAATGCCCACCACGGCCATGATCCGGGTTCCCGGTTCGGCTTTGAACCCGGCGATGGCCTGTCTCAGCCGAACCAGGTCCATGCGTCGTTCTTCATCCACATCGATGGGAATGACGTTGGCGTTGCCCAGACCCAGGATGCCGGCCGCTTTTCTCAGGGAAAAATGGCCCCTCGGGGACACCAGGACCACGAGCCGATCCAGGCCGTGGGCCTTCATGGCGGTGAGCACCCCGTTTTTTTCGATGTTTTCAAAATCACCCCTAGGCGGGAAACATCGGTTTCTGGCCACCCACAGGGCGGTGAGGTTGGCGGTGGTGCCGCCGGAAGTGAATCCGCCCAGGGAGGTGTCCGTGTTCTGGACATGCTCCAGGTAAAAGGGCTCTTTCAGATTGAAGATCATCCGGTGCACCTTGGCCAGGACCTGTTTTTCGAGAACGGACAGCACTTTGGAGGTTTCCAGCTTGATCACGTTCTGGTTCAGGGCCGCGGTAATGGCCTTGAGATGCACCATGAAAAAGGGAATGGCCGAGGTCATGTGCCCGATGAAGTAGGGCGAGGCCACGTTCACGGCCCTGGGGGCGATCACTTCGATGATGTCCTGGATCACGTCGGCCAGTTTTTTCTGGGGATCCGGGTTGATCAGCGTGTCGGTGTAGCCTTCCGCCAGTTTGATGAGACTGATTTCTTCGGTCACGCCCACATGTTTGTTGAGAAAATCATGCAGTCCGAAAAGGATCTGCTCCATATACTTGACAAGGGTTTTACGGCTGCTTTCGTCCTCGGGCCGGATAAATACCCGGTGAAGGGTGTTCCAGTCGGCGACGAGGTTGGATCTGGTTGTCTGGTCGGCGGTCATGGGGGTACGGATGCCTTTTCCGGATTCTGGTTAAAATGATTTCATGTCATGTACCACAGGAAAGAGGTGGGATACAGTTTTTTTTGCCTGAATGGGAAAATAAGCCTTTTCAAAGACCCGGAAAGCCTGTAACTTTCAGGAAAAAATGTTCAGGAGGACGAGAAAGCGTCATGGAGCTGCATCAGAAAGACATTCTGACAAAGGTCACCCGTTACAACCTGATCCGGAACGGGCGGATGATTTATATCGACGTGCACCAGAGAATTCAGGGCCGTCTGGCCGGTCATTTCATCGCCGTGCCCAATCTGGTCAATATCGTTGCCCGACCGGCCCACCAAGGCGCCGGAGATACCGAGCAAAAAGCTCTGGAAGACTGTCTGAAAAAAATAAAGGGCCTGAACATGGAAGATCTTTTCCCTGCCTCCGGCCCGCCGAACCAGGTTAATGCCGGAAATTGAACGGCCGGGGCTTGTCGGGCGGAAAAATCCTTCCCGCCCCGGCTTCCTGTCGGCCGCAGTTTTTCAGTGCCGGTGCTGTCCGCCCATTTTGATCCCGATATCCAGGGCTTTCCGGTTCATGTCCATGAAATCTTCCGGAATGGTGGTTTCCAGCACCTTGAGAATGGATTCCGGCCGGATCAGTTCGGACACACCGATGAGGGCCCCCAGAACACAGATGTTGAACACGATGGGTTTGCCGATTTTTTCCATGACCGCGTCGAACATGGGCAGGACAACATGGCGGGCGTCCACGTTTTTTTCCACGTTCACATACCGGCCGTCCACCAGGAGCAGACCGCCGGGCCGTATGATGGACGCGAATTTGTTGTAGCTCTCCTGGGTCAGGGTGATCAGGATGTTGGGCTGGACCACTTTGGGAAAATAGATTTCCTCGTCGTCGATGATGACATCGCTTCGTGTGGAGCCGCCCCGGGCCGCGGCCCCGTAACTCTGGGACTGGATGGCGTTTTTGTTCTCGTACAATACCGCAGCCTGGGCCAGAATAATGGCCGCCGTGATGACGCCTTGTCCCCCTGAACCTGAAAATACCAGTCGTGATCGTTCCATCATGATTTTCCTTTCATTGCGGTTTGGATGATTTTTTCATAGGCCTCGCAATATTCCGGAACATCGGTTTTTTCCACAAAAATGCCCCTCTGGATGAGATGGGGGTTCTGCTCCAGTTTTTTGGATCCGATTTTGACGGTATTGTTTTTATATCCCTCCATCATCTGGACGGCGTCGCCTTCCTTGTTTTTCCGGCCGTAATAGGTCGGGCACTGGGAAAGGATTTCCACAACGGAAAACCCTTTGTGGGCAATGGCTTTTTTGATCAGGTCCGTGCATTCCAAGGCATGGAAGGTCGTGGATCGGGCAACGAAAGTGGCGCCGGCGCTCCGGGCCAGGTCCACGATGTCGAATTCCCGGTCGATGGTGGCATAGGGCGCGGTGGTGGCTTTTTTGCCGCTGCCGGACAGGGGCGAGAACTGGCCGCCGGTCATGCCGTAAATCCGGTTGTTCATGACGATGGCGGTGATATCGATGTTGCGCCGGGCAGCGTGGATGAAATGGTTGCCGCCGATGGCCAGGGCGTCGCCGTCGCCCATGGGGACAATGGATTTCAGGCTGGGCTTGGACAGTTTGACCCCCGTGGCAAAGGCCAGGGCCCGGCCGTGGATGGTATGCAGGGAGTGGAAGTCCACATACCCGGAAATCCGTGACGAGCACCCGATGCCCGAGGTGATGACGATTTCGTTTTTTTCCAGGCCCAGCTCATGAACGGCCCGGAGCAGGGCCGACAGGACGATTCCGTGGCCGCAGCCCGGGCACCACATGTGCGGGAAGAACCGGGGCCGGATATAGTCGCGGTAGTTGAATGGTTTTGCGGTCATGTTACACCCCTTTCCCCTGGATCATTCTCAGAAGGGTTTTGATATCACTGGGAGAGATCAGTTCGCCGTCCACCCGGTTGGCCAGAAATACCGTATGCGGCTGGTCCACGGCGTTTTTCACCTGGGTGAGCACCTGTCCCATGTTCATTTCCACAACGATCACGGCCTTGGCGTCCGCGCAGGCCTCGCGGACCTTGTCGGCCGGGAAGGGCCACAGGGTCTGGAGTTCCAGAACCCCGACCCGGACGCCCCGGGCCCGCCGGTTTCTGGCCATGTGAATGGCGGACCGGGCCGAAGAACCATAGGAAATCAGGACATAATCGGCATCGTCCAGCCAGTATTCCTTGAACATGGCGATTTCATGGACATTGGTCTCGATTTTGTCCATCAGGTGACGGAGCAGTTCGGACACCACCTTGGGGTCATTGCTCGGAAATCCCCACATGTCGTGGAACAGGCCGGTGACATTGTATCGGTGTTCTCCGCCGAAATCCGACATGGGCAGTCGGCCGTCTTCCCTGGGCAGGTAGGGGTGATAGTCCACGCCTTTTTTGACCGAGGTCCGGAGCCGTTCCACCACCGGAATTTCGCCGGGTTCGGGGATGATGAGTTTTTCCCGCATGTGGCCGATCACCTCGTCCAGAAGAAGAATGACGGGGGTCCGATAGGTTTCGGCCAGATTGAAGGCCTGGACCGTGATATGGAACACATCCTGGTGGTTGGAGGCGGTGAGGGCGATGATGGCATGGTCCCCGTGGGTGCCCCACCGGGCCTGGTTCACGTCCCCCTGGCTCACATGGGTGGGGTTGCCCGTGGACGGGCCGCCGCGCTGGACATTGGCGATGACGCAGGGAATTTCCGCCATGCAGGCATAGCCCAGGGCTTCCTGTTTCAGGGAAAAGCCCGGGCCCGAAGTGGCGGTCATGACCTTGCGTCCGGTGAGGGAAGCGCCGATGATGGCCGCCATGGAAGCGATTTCGTCTTCCATCTGGATGAATTTCCCGCCTTTCTGCGGAAGCCTCGCGGCCAGGTGTTCGGCAATTTCGGTGGACGGGGTGATGGGATAGCCCGCGAAAAATTCCAGCCCGGCATAGAGGGCGCCTTCCACACAGGCCTCATTGCCCTGGATGAATTTGATGGTTTGATTATTGTTCATTTTCCCCTTCCTGAATCTGTTCGATGATCTGTATGGCCAAATCCGGGCACCGGAATTCGCAGAGCCGGCAGGCGATGCAATCTTCCGGCCGCACTGCCTCGGCTTTGCCGTTTGAGTCGAAATCAAGGACTTTTTTCGGGCAGAAATGAATGCAGATCCCGCATCCCTTGCACCATTCCTTGTCGATCAGGTGTGTGACGGTTTTACCGTTTTTCATAATCCCCTCATGATTAGATAATGACGATCTTCAGATTTAAGGCATTTCATTAAGGGATTTCGCATCCAAAGTCAAGAATAACCGTTTGCCCCGATGTCCTTGAAACGACATTTTATTCTGCCGGAAAATGCCTGCAAAAAAAGCGGGTTACGGAAAGATAGAATGGTTGGGCCTTTCCAGGTTTGACACCTGCGGAAAGGGGAAAAAAGGAACAGTCCGAAACAGGAAAAGATCAAGGTCTTTTTCCAGGCATTGATTTCAGTCGGTATATCTTTTATACAAAGACCCAGGCGAAAAAGCCCGATCAGAAAACACCCGATCAGTGGGACCAGGCAGGCGGAATCGGGAAAGAGGCATCGGGCCGATGATCCGACAACAGGCAATGAAATGGAAAACATGAAAAATACGAAGGCACTCGGTGCCGGACCCCTTGTCAGTGTAGTATTGCCTACCTATAACCGGGCCTGGAGCCTGGGAGAGGCCGTCGACTCGGTTCTTGCCCAGGATTACCCCCATATCGAAACCATCGTGGTGGATGACGGATCCACCGACAATACCCGGGCCTTGCTCGAACCATACGGGGACCGGATCATGGTGCTGACCCAGACCAATCAGGGGGTGAGCGCGGCCCGGAACGCCGGTATCCGGAAAAGCCGGGGAGAGTTGATCGCGCTTCTGGATTCCGATGATGTCTGGGATAACCGGAAAATTTCCTGTCAGGTGGATTTTTTCAGGGCCCATCCCGATGCCATGATCTGCCAGACCGAAGAAATCTGGATCCGCAACGGACACCGGGTGAACCCCAAGCGGCGTCATCGAAAGCCTTCCGGAATGATCTTCGAGCCCAGCCTGCACCTTTGTCTGGTGAGTCCGTCCGCCGTGATGATGAAGCGGGAGCTGTTTGATCTCAAAGGATATTTCAACGAAGCCTTTACCGTTTGCGAAGATTATGACCTCTGGCTCCGGGTGGGCAAGGATCTGCCGATCTATCTCATCGACCGGCCCTATACCGTTAAGCGGGGCGGGCACCGGGATCAGTTGTCCGGCATGCATTCCCAGGACCGTTTCCGGATTCGCTCTCTTCTGGCCCTGGTTCAATCCGGCGATCTGACCCCGGATCAGGAAAGGGCGGCCCGACAGGTCCTGGCGGACAAATGCCTGGTTTACGGCAACGGGTGTCGGAAGCGGGGGCGATCGGACGAAGCGGCCCGCTATCTAAATCTGGCCCGGAAGATGGATCCGGCCTGCCAGACAGGTTCTGCCCCGAAGATGGGTCCGGACGAAAACCCGGGCATCAGCCGCCGGCCAGAAACGTTATGATCTGGATGTCGTCACCGTCTTTGACAGGCTTTTCCAGCTCGCCGGGATAGGCGCTCGTCTGGTTCAGGTAGATTTCGATATAGTGAAGCAGTTTTCCTTTTTTGTCGAACAGCTCGTCCTTCATGCCCGGATACAGGGATATGAAATGGTTCAGGGCCTGGCCTACGGTTTTTCCCCGGACTTCCACCGTTTTCTGTCCCTGGGTGTGCCGGCGGTGGGTGACGTGAATATGTATTTTGATGCTCATGTGTGTTTTAATCCTTGGAATTCTGCAGATTTTGCCTTACGGATTCAAAAAAAAACAATTTACAGAATACTCCATAAGACGTTTGAAAACAATATTTTTTTGGCTCTGATATAGCTGTTTTGTGATTGAACCTTGACATTGAAATGGGGTTTTATTAGGGTGATCATTGCTTTGGAACGCTCTAACCCACTCAATTTATTTGGAAAGGAAAAACGAGATGGAATCTGACGGAATCGAACCGGCCGCGCTGGATAAAAATAAAAAAGCCGGATTAATTGTTGACATGCTGACCCGACTTGTAGTTCATTATGGTTTTTGGTTTACGGAAATCAGGCATCAGATGGGTCTGGAAAAAGCCCTGGAAATCCTTGAAAAAGCGACCGAAAAAAGCATTGCGGTCAGTGTTCGGCGGTTTTCCGAAGTGTTCGGTTTCGAATTGGCCGACGGACTTCCCAGGGCTCTGGCGGAAATGGATCACAGCCGGCTGGACGCCTTGATGGACGCGGTGGCCAAAAACTGGCTGGCCAATGACGGGGTCTGGTTTCAGTCCGTGGAGTTCGCGCACGGCATGAATGACGCCAAACGGTGCAACGATTCCTGCTGGGCTCAGTTCTCGCCCTATGAAGCCTTTGCCGTCAAGCGGTTTCTGGGGCTGGGGGAACGGCCCGGGCTGGAGGGGCTGAAAAAAGCCCTGCTGTTCCGGATGTATTCGTTGATCAATGAGCAATCCATCGTTGACGAAGGCCCGGACGGCTTCGTCTTTCAGATGAATGACTGCAGGGTTCAGTCCGCCCGGAAACGCAAAAAAATGGATGATTATCCCTGCAAATCCGCCGGACTGGT
The DNA here is from genome assembly GCA_964593855.1 of uncultured Desulfobacula sp. Lineage (GTDB taxonomy): Bacteria > Desulfobacterota > Desulfobacteria > Desulfobacterales > Desulfobacteraceae > Desulfobacula. The sequence continues at coordinate 50,188 of CAZQIX010000012.1, forward strand.
GGAATATACCTATTTTGCCAGGGCCGTGGACGACCGCATCCGCACCGAATGCATCGGTTGCCCGCCGGATGCCCATCCGGATGACTGGTTCTGCGCCTGGCGCTTTACCATAGCCTGACGGGCGCCGGGAAAACGAAAGAAGACAGTAAATATTTTATAGACATATATATAAAGGAAAGGTGGAATTATGGGAGCCACATCGGACAGAATTCAGGAGCTCAAAGCAAAGGAAGCGGCCGTCAAGGGCATGGGCGGCGAAAAAGCCCTTGAAAAAAGACGGGAAAGCGGGAAACTGAACGCCCGGGAACGCCTGGACATCCTTTTCGATAAAGGAACCTTCAGGGAGCTGGACATGTTCGTCACCCACCGGTGCACCAATTTCGGGATGGAGCAGGTGGACATCCCGGCGGACGGAGTGATCACCGGACATGGACGGGTAGAGGGACGCATCGTGTTTGCATACGCCCAGGATTTTACGTCCCGGGCCGGGTCCCTGGGGGAGATGCAGGCCAAAAAAATCTGCAAGATCATGGATATGGCCATGAAGGCGGGAGCCCCCGTTGTCGGCATGAACGATTCCGGCGGGGCCCGCATCCAGGAGGGCATCGACGCCCTGTCCGGATACGGAGAGATCTTCTTCCGGAATTCCGCCGCCTCCGGCGTGATTCCGCAGATTTCGGCCATCATGGGGCCCACAGCCGGCGGAGCCGTGTATTCCCCGGCCATGACGGACTTCGTGTTCATGGTCAAGGAATCCAGTTACATGTTCATCACCGGTCCCAATGTGATCAAGGCCGTGACCGGTGAGGAAATCAGTTTCGAGGATCTGGGCGGGGCCATGACCCACAACGAAAAATCCGGGGTGGCCCAGTTTGCCTGCGATTCCGATGAAGACGCCATCCTGGGCATTCGCAGACTCTTGTCCTATCTGCCGTCCAACAATATGCAGGATCCCCCCTATGTCCCGCCCAGGGATGATTCCGCCCGGATGGAGACGTCCCTGGATACCCTCATCCCCGACAACCCCAACCAGGCCTATGACATCAAGCAGGTAATCACGGCCATTGTGGACGACGGGGAGTATTTCGAACCCCATCAGTATTTTGCCCGCAATATCGTGGTGTGTTTTGCGCGCCTCAACGGGCATGTGGTGGGCATCATCGCCAATCAGCCCCGATTCCTGGCGGGGTGCCTGGATATTGACGCCTCGGACAAGGCCACCCGGTTCATAAGGTTCTGTGACGCCTTCAACATCCCCATGCTCACCATTGCGGACGTGCCGGGATATCTGCCGGGCAGCAACCAGGAATGGGGCGGGATCATCCGCCACGGCGCCAAACTGCTGTGGTGCTATTCCGAGGCCACCGTACCCAAACTTCTGCTCATCACCCGCAAGGATTACGGGGGCTCCTATCTGGCCATGTGTTCCCGCCACCTGGGGGCGGACATGGCGTTTGCCTGGCCCACCGCGGAAATCGCGGTCATGGGAGCCGAAGGCGCCGCCAATATCATCCACGCCCGGGAAATCAGCGGAGCGGAGGACCCGGTGGCCAAACGCAAAGAGAAAATAGCCGAATACAATGATAAATTTTCCAATCCCTACTGTGCCGCGGCCAGGGGGTATGTGGATGCCGTGATCCAGCCCTGTGAAACCCGGCCCCGGCTCATCGACGCCCTGGAGGCCATGCTGACCAAACGGGAGCTCAGGCCGGCCAAAAAACACGGGAACATCCCCGTTTAGCGCAAAGGAACAAGAATGGACAAAAAGAAACTTTCAGCCGCCGTGGCGGCGGTCATGATCTGCATCCGGACCGGCGGGGCGACGGCTTTCGAGACCGTCCCGGAACCGGTCGCATCCGCATCCGGTGAGGGCGTCAAGGCCCCGGCGGCCGTTTCGCCCGCCATGAATCTCTGGGGGATATCCGGCCGACAGGCCCACATGCAGGGCAATGCCATGATGCAGCTTCGCATGTTCAAATCGTAAACAGAAAAATGAAATCACTATACAGTCAGGAGAGAATCAGATGAGTGAGATGAACCAAGTCAGCCAGGTTGAGATGAAATACGACAAAGACAGACCCAAGGCCAAGCACCCGCTTATGATCGAGGATCTGTCCCTTCGCGACGGGCATCAGTCCCTGTTTGCCACCCGGGGAAGAACCGAGGACATGATCCCGGTGGCCGAAAAAATGGATGAAGTGGGCTTCTGGGCCGTTGAGGTCTGGGGCGGGGCCACCTTTGACACCATGCACCGGTTTCTGGGCGAAGATCCCTGGGAGAGACTCCGGACCCTGAAACGGTATTTTAAAAAGACCCGTTTTTCCATGCTGCTCCGGGGCCAGAATCTTGTGGGCTACCGGAATTACGCCGACGACACGGCCCGGCTGTTCGTCAAAAAGACCGTGGACAACGGCATGGAAATTTTCCGGACCTTTGACGCCCTGAACGATTTCAGGAATTTTGAAACCGTCGTGCCCGTGATCAAGGAATGCGGGGCCCATTTCCAGGGCTGCATCTGCTATTCCCTGACCGAGCCGCGGATGGGCGGAGAATTCTACAATCTGGACTATTATGTCCGCAAAGCCAAAGAACTGGAGGCCATGGGCGCGGACAGCATCTGCATCAAGGACATGGCCGGGCTCATCGCCCCCTATGACGCCTACCGGCTCATCAAGGCCCTGAAGGAAAACGTCAAGCCGCTGATCCATCTGCACTCGCATTTCACCTCGGGCATGTCGCCCATGAGCCATTTCAAGGCCATCGAGGCCGGGGTGGACATCATCGACACCTGCCTGACCCCCTATGGCTACCGGACCAGCCACGCGGCCCTGGAACCGTTTGTCATGGCTCTTCTGGGCACCAACCGGGATACGGGTTTCGACATCAATATCCTGGCGGAAATCAACGAGATTCTGGAGCGTGACATCCTGCCCAAATACAAACATCTTCTGGACGACACCAAAGTGTCGGTCATCGACATCAACGTACTTCTGCACCAGACGCCGGGAGGCATGCTGTCCAACCTGGTGAACCAGCTCCGGGAAATGGATGCCCTGGACAAGATCGATGCGGTTTACAAAGAACTGCCCCGGGTCAGAAAAGAACTGGGCCAGATTCCCCTGGTCACCCCGACCAGCCAGATCGTGGGCACCCAGACCGTGAACAACGTTCTGTTCGATACCCCGGATGAGCGCTACAAGATGATCACGGCTCAGGTCAAGGATCTTTGCTACGGCCTGTACGGCAAGACCCGGGTTCCCATCGATCCGGAAGTCCGCAAAAAAGCCCTCAAGGGGTATGAGCGCGGGGAAGAGCCCATCACCTGCCGACCGGCCGAAGTGCTGGCGCCTGAGCTGGACAAGGCCCGGGCCGAAATCGGCGATCTGGCCCGGAACGATGAGGACTTGCTGGTTTACGCCCTGTTCCCGGTGACCGGGAAAAAATTCCTTTCTCAGAAATACGGCAAAGAGCCGGTGCCGGACAGTGTCAAACCCATCACCCTGGAAGACGTTGCCCGCCAGAACGAGATGATCGCCAGGGCCAAGCGGGGCGAGCTGGTGGAAAAACCGGTTCCTGCGACCGTTCCGGAAAAATCCGGAAATACCCGCACCTTCAATGTGTTCGTGGATGGTGATTACTTCGAGGTGGAAGTGGATGAAGTGGGCGGAGCCCCGGTCGTCACCCGGGCGGTTCCGGCTCCCGCTGCGGTGAAACCCGCCTCCGAGCCTGTCCGAACCCAGAAACCGGCCGCACCCCTTCCGCCGCCGCCCAGCAAGCGACCCGCGGCCCCTTCTCCGGCTCCGAAACCGGCGGCCCCGAAAGCGGCGGCGCCCGAAAACACGGACGTCGTGGATGGAACAGCCGTCCAGGCACCCATGCCGGGCATGATCATCCGGTATGAAAAAAATGTGGGAGATACCGTAAATGCGGGGGAACCCGTGGTGGTCATCGAGGCCATGAAAATGGAAAACGCCCTTCCGGCGCCCATCAGCGGGGTGGTCAAATCCCTGCTGCACAAGAGCGGGGATTCCGTGGCCCGTGGAGAAGTGCTGGCCGTGATCGGATAATATTCAGGTTTGACAATACAAGCGGACTGCTTACTTTGGTCACTGAAGGCAACCGATTATCAAAGGAGAATATATATCATGACATTCGAGACCAAAGAAGAACTGCTTGAGAAATATATCAAGATGGAAAAGCCCCGGTGTCCGCACTGCGAAGTGCCCATGACCCTGTGGGAGGTGCCCCCCGTCAATTTCAGCGACGGACTGGGATGGGGGACACCCTATCTTTTCGTGTGTTTCAATGACGAGTGCCCGAGCTATAAAAAGGGCTGGGAGCATCTGGAGCAAACCATGGAGGTGCCGGCATCCTATCGGTGCATCAATGAACCCGGGCAGAAGAATTTCGAGTATATGCCCGTGTTCAGCCCCATGGGCGCCCAGGGCGGCAAGCTCGACGACGAGGTCCTGCTGAGGGAAGAGGCCAGAAAAGAGCTGCTGAAAAAAACCTTTTCCGTTCTGACCGACTATTATATGTCAAAGGACTGGGACGAAATTCTGAAAATCTGTCTGGATCCTCAGATTCCTCCCCGGGCAAGGCTCAAGGCCGCTGAAATGGTGGGGGAACTGGGCGGAGTGGAAGCCATCGAGCCTCTGGTCAACCACAAGTTTCCCACTCCGGTGCTTCAGGAAGGCGTGACAAAGGCCATCGCCCAGCTTCATGAACGGCACTTCACCCGGGAATGCCCGTTCTGCGCGGAAATCATCAAGAAACGGGCCGTCGTCTGCCGGTACTGTAACCGGGAGGTCTCGCCCACGGCCTGATCCGCAACGTTTATGTATTGATTTTTTCAAGATTGAAGGAGCGGTAAATGATCATTTCCCGCTCCTTTCTGTCCGGATCCAGGGGCCTTGGTTCAAAATTCCGAAGCAGGTCCCGGGCCTGGTTTCTGTCGGGAACGGCCTGCAATCCTTTGCCCGCGTATCGGCCGGTCAGGGTGTCCAGCACCATGGCATCCCGGGCGTCCGTTGAAACGGCCAGCGGAATCTGGTAGTCCAGGACCAGTCGGGCTCCGGCCAGGATTTCCCGCTCATAGGAGCCGATGGAGCCGGCCACACAGGTGACGGCCATGACGGCGGTTCCGTCGCACTGTACGATCAGGTCGATGCTGGATTCATAGTCCTCCCCCTTGAATTGGACGGTGAGGGGGTGATCCACGAGAATATCGGTTTTTTCAAATCCTTTTTCCTGCACCAGCCATCTTTCGACTTCCTGTCGAACCGCTTCCGGCCCGACGTTTCGGACCGGTCGGCCGGTAATGTAATCCGTGATGATGTAATCCATGATCATATCCGTGAGACCCCCGTCATTTCGGAAGGCTGTTCCAGATGCAAGAGTCTGAGTATGGTGGGGGCGATGTCGCCGAGGATTCCGTCTTTCAGGGTCAGGCCCTTGTAGGTCTCCCCGGCCAGGATCATTCGAACCGGGTTCAGGGTGTGGGCCGTATGGGGGGAGCCGTCTTCGGCGATCATCTGTTCCGCGTTTCCATGATCGGCCGTGACGATGGCCGTTCCCCCGGTTTCCCAGACGGCCTTCACCACCTGTCCGACACACTGGTCCACGGTCTCACAGGCCGCCACGGCAGCTTTTAGGATGCCGGTGTGCCCCACCATGTCCATGTTGGCGAAATTCAGAACGATGAAATCGAAGTTCCGTGCCCGGATCTGTTCACAGGCGGTTCGGGCGATTTCCCGGGCGCTCATTTCCGGTTTCAGGTCATAGGTGGCCACGTCCCTGGGGGAGGGGATGAGAATGCGCTCTTCCCCTTCAAACACGTTTTCGTCCCCTCCGTTGAAAAAGTAGGTGACATGGGCGTATTTTTCCGTTTCGGCCAGTCGGAGCTGGCTTATGTGGTTGCGGCTCAGCACCTCGCCGAGAATATCCGTCAGGTGCTGGGGACCGAAGGCCACGGGTAAATCGAAGGTCTCGTCATACTGGGTCATGCAGACAAAACCGGCCAGGTCGGGCCGGACAATCCGGTTGAAGGCCGAAAAGCCTTGTTCGGTAAAGGCCCGGGTGATTTCCTTGGCGCGGTCGGCCCGGAAGTTGAAAAAAATCAGACCGTCCCCGTCCGTTATGGTTCCGTCGGGATCGATCAGCAAAGGCTCCATGAATTCATCGGTGGTGCCGGCATCATAGGCTTGTTGAACGGCCGTCACGGCATCGTCCGCCCTTTGTCCTTCCCCCTGGGTAAACAACCGGTAGGCCTTCCGGACCCGGTCCCATCGGGTGTCCCGGTCCATGGCCCAGTAGCGTCCCGCTACCGTGGCGATCTTTCCTGTGCCGGTCCGGTCCAGGTGCTCTTCTAGTTTTCGCAGGTATCCCGCTCCGCTGGTGGGGGAGGTGTCCCGCCCGTCCAGAACGGGATGGACATAGAGGTTTCGGATTTGGTGGCGGGCCGCCATGTCCACGAGGGCGAACAGGTGATCGATGTGGCTGTGCACGCCTCCGTCGGAAAGAAGGCCCATGAGATGAAGGCGTTTGCCGGAAGCCGACACCTGTTTCATGATGTCGGTCAGGGCCGGGGTCTGGAAAAAGGACTGGTCCGCTATGGCCCGGTTGATGCGCACAAAATCCTGAAACACGGTTCGTCCGGCCCCGATGTTCATGTGCCCGACCTCGGAATTGCCCATGGTGCCTTCGGGAAGACCCACGGCATTTCCCGAGCAGGTGAGGCGGCAGTGGGGATAGTCTTGCACCAGGCTGTCGAGAAAAGGCGTGTGGGCCTGGGCCACGGCATTTCCCCGGGTTTCCTCCCGAAGCCCCCATCCGTCGAGAATCAGGAGGATGTGAACCGGGCCTTTCTTATTCGTCTTCATGGGTCATCTCCTCGGACCGATGCTCGAACTCCGACAGATCGAAGCGCGGGGCGTCGGCCCACAGTCCTTCCAGGTTGAAATAGGATTTGATTTTGGATTCAAACACATGAACGATGACATCCCCGAAATCCAGCAAGGCCCATTCCCCCTCCTTGACCCCTTCCGCTCCCCCGGCCGGCCGGCCCAGCTCTTTCATGCGAAGGAGCAGATGCTCGGCAATGGCCGTCACCCGCCGCGGGGAAAGGGCGTCAATGATGATGAGGCTGTCGGCATAGGAGGTCAGTTTTCGCACATCAAGGGCGGTGATGGTCTGGGTTTTGCGTTCCGAGGCCGCTGTCAGATAAGGTCTCAGGTTCTCATCCAGGGGAATGGTTTGGCTCATTGATACAGATCCTTTTCTCGAATAAGGGTTAAGACGCTCGCCGGCACGAGTGTTTCAACGGATTTACCCTGTTTGATCCGTTCCCGGATCATGGACGAAGAAATATCCACCCGGGGTACCGCGCACGGATAAATCGATTTTTTCCCTTTGTGGGAAAAGCAGTGTCGGGTTTCATCATAGATGTACCCTTTTGAAATGTGTTCGTCAATAAACCCCGTGACGACATCCTGATTTTCCCACCCTTTCCGGAGCATGACGATGATGTCGATCTCTTCGAAGATCCGGTCTTTCTGCCGCCAGGTGGTGATGTCCAGGAACGCGTCGGAGCCCATGAGCAGAAACAGCCGGACAGCCCGGCCCAGATCTTCCCGGAAAGCGCGAATGGTGTCGATGGTGAAAGAGGGACCTTTCCGGATCAGCTCTTTGTCGGACGCCACCCAGCGGGGGTGCCCGGCAATGCTCTGCCGGACCATCTCATATCGGACAGAGGCCGGGGCCAGGTCGGTGTCGGGTTTGTGGGGTGGTGTGGCTGAAGGGATGATGTAAATTTTTTCCAGGCCGAATGCCTGTTCGACATGTTCAATGATTCGGATATGCCCATGGTGAAAGGGGTTGAACGTGCCGCCGAAAAGTCCGATGTCCATGTCTCACCCTTTGTTCAGCTCAGCGGCCAGCAGGGCGACGAGGTCCTTAATCCCTTCGCCGGTAGCCGCGGACAGGGTCAGTACGCGGACATCGGGCAGGGCTTGTCGAAAGGCGGTGATTTTTTCCAGGACGTCGGGCAGATCGATTTTGTTCAGGACCACGATCTGTTTTTTGGCGGCCAGGGTGTCGCTGTGGCGGGCCAGTTCGTTGTTGATGAGAGCAAAGGCGTGCAGCGGATCATCCGGATCGACGGCGGACACATCGATGATGTGGACCAGGACCCCGGTTCGTTCTATGTGTTTGAGAAAACTGATCCCCAGGCCCGTTCCCTGATGGGCGCCTTCGATCAGGCCGGGAATGTCGGCCACGGCAAAGGGCTCACCGAAGGGGGTCTCGACCATGCCCAGAATGGGGCTCAATGTGGTAAAGGGGTAATCCGCGATTTTGGGCCTGGCTGAACTGATCCGGGTGATCAGGGTGGATTTGCCGGCATTGGGAAGTCCCACCAGACCCACATCGGCCAGAAGTTTCAATTCCAGGTTCAGACGCATTTCCACTCCCGGGATGCCGGGCTGGGAATGTCGGGGGGCCCTGTTGGTGGAAGTGGCGAACCGTTTGTTGCCCCGGCCGCCCATGCCTCCTTGCAGCAGAACGTAGTCGTCCCGGCAATCGGTCAGATCCGCGATGATTTCCTGGGTGTCGGCGTTGGACACGATGGTGCCCGGTGGGAGAAGAATGATGCAGTCCGAACCGTCCCGTCCGTGTTTCTGACGGCCCATGCCGGGCTGTCCGTTTTCGGCGCGGAACACTTTGAGGCGGCGGTAATCCTGGAGGGTCCGTTTCTCCGGGTCGATTCTCAGGATGACGCTGCCGCCGTCCCCGCCGTCCCCGCCGTCCGGCCCGCCTTTTTCGATAAAGCGCTCCCGCCGGAAGCTGGTGCATCCGCGGCCGCCGTCGCCGGACCTGACTGTAATCGTTGCCTCATCTACAAATTTCACGCTTCATAAACACTGACTTTTTTCCGGTCCCGGCCTTTTCGTTCAAAGGTCACGACACCGTCAATGAGGGCAAACAGCGTATAGTCCTTGCCCATGCCGACATTGTTGCCCGGGTGGAGCTTGGTGCCTACCTGCCGGACCAGAATATTGCCCGCGGTAACGCGTTCCCCGCCGAATTTTTTGACGCCGCGTCTCTGACCATTGGAGTCCCGTCCGTTTTTTGAACTCCCGGCTGCTTTTTTATGTGCCATTCCGAATCTCCTTTTTTTAAGACCGCTGCTTTAAACCGCGATGGAATTGATTTTGATCTCAGTATAGTGCTGTTTGTGGCCTTTCATTTTCCGGTAGCCTTTGCGCCGTTTATATTTGAAGACAAGCTGTTTGCGTCCTCTTCCCTGTTCAAGGATCACGGCGTTGACCGAAGCGTTTTCGATCCTGGGATTGCCGAGGGTGACGGTTTCGCCGTCGGAATACATGAGAACGTCATCCAATTGAATCTGAGAACCTTCGGTGCCGGCCAGTTTCTCGACTTTCAGGGTCTGGTTTTCCTGTACCCTGTATTGCTTTCCTCCAGTTCGGATCACTGCGTACATATCTAAACTCTCCTTATTGTGTCAAAATCGTCCGCAATTTTAAAAACTCTGCATATTATATTGATTCCCCGGATTTGTCAAGATAAAGATGAAACAGACAAAACCGGCCCAAGGCGGGTTTGGGCTTTTAAAAAACAGGCGCCCCTGATATGATGCGCCCACAATCAATAAGGACACGTTATAGTATGGTCGACAGAACGTATGCCGCATACCGCCGATACGGGCATGTCCTCTACTGGATCGTCCGGGGGCTTGCGTCCACGATCCGCTGGAGGATCGTGGACCGGGCCGGACTGGCCGAACATGAAAACGCCGTTTATGTGGTCTGGCATCAGAAGCTGTTTTTTCCCACGGTGGCCTTCTGGGCCAAAGACAAAAAGCTGGCCCTGGTCAGCCCGTCCAGGGACGGTGAGCTCATGGCCTCCGTTCTGAACCATTTCGGGTTTGAAACCGTCCGCGGATCCAGCAATGACGGGAATATCCGGAGCCTGATCCGCATGATCCGAGGGCTGGGGCAGGGCTACAACCTGGGGATGGCGGCCGACGGTCCCCAGGGGCCCATTTTCCAGGTCAAACCGGGGATCGTGTTCATGGCGGCCCGGACGGGCAAGCCCATCGTGCCGGTGGGCGGGGCGTTTGCCCGGAAATATGTATTCAGTCGGGCCTGGGACCGGTTTCAATTTCCCTTTCCTTTTACCCGGGCCGTCATGGTGGTGGGCCGGCCCATCCCTATTCCGCCGGCCGCGGATCCCCGCATCTGGTCGGAGCGGGTCAATCAGGCCCTGGATCAGGTCAACCGTGAGGCCGAAGCCTTTCTTTAAAATCAGAGATCCCAAAAACAGAGGTCACATCGGAAAAATCAGATGCCCGTATCGGGACGGCGGACAAACATATCGGATTCCGGGTCGTAAGCGGCCGGATGCTCGGCCAGGAACCGGTCCAGGTCCGGAAGTCGTCGCCCTTTCAAAAGACCGTGAACCCATCGCCTGAAGGTGTCGAAGGCATCCGGACCGGACCCGTGGACGGACCTTTCGGGCGTTTTTTGCCGGGCCTGTCGCTCGTTTTTCAGGAGACGGTCCAGTATCCGGGTTCTGACCGGGTGCTTCGGGCAATAGTCGCGGACGGCCGCCAGAAAAAAGGATAGCGCGTACATTCGGGATTCCCGGCAGGCGTCGGGTCGGCAGAGCGCCAGATGCCCCCGGATTTTTCCAAGGTATGCGGCCCGGACAACTCGGGGCAGATGACTGAAGGATGAAGATCCCAGGAATTCCTGTCTGAGATGCCGCAGAACGCTGGGAGTCATCCGGGTTCTGCGAACCCGGGCCGGTTTGTCGAATATGGTCAGATACTCTTTTATACCGCGCATTCCCGGAGGGGTTAGATCGTCGGCACCGGTGTCGAGGATCAGGGTCTCCACCTGAACCTCCAGGAGTTTTTGCAACTGACAGGGGGTTTGATTCAGGTCGTATCCCTGGAGAGGTTTGAAATAATCGACCAGCAGGGCGGCTCGACCGGTTTTCCGGGCCGGGAAAAACGTGGTGTCCCGGGTGATTCTGATTTTCCGGTGACCGCAGGGATACAGGGCGGACGTAAAGGTGGGAATGATGATGAAGGCTCCGTCCGGCGTGATTTCCGTTCCATATCCGTCCGTGATCGACGGTTTGACGCTCACGAAATCTTCGTCCAGACGGGCCGGTATCAAAAGGTCGGGCAGATCGTGCTGCCGGGTGATGGATTGTCCCAGTTCGGCCTCCAGGGCCTGAATGCGGGTCTTGTTGCGGGCCGTCACGCTGACCGAGAGCGGCACCCGGTTTTCCAGAAGTCGGACCAGCCGGCTTTCCTTTCCCCTGGGCACTTTGGTCAGAATGCCGCAGAAGATGGGCATACCGGACAGGGCATCCATGAGATCGTCCAGACCGCGGTCGCCGTCCTCCCAATCCAGGGGATCGGAGGCCCCGTACAGGGCGATTTCGGGATTTTTCTCCCGGACCATGCGCTGGACGAGCCCTGTCACCGCAGAACCGGTGAAATGGGATCGGACCCCGGGCAGGGCCCATTCATTGCACCGTCGGCAGAACTGGCTGCATCCGCCGCTCAACTGAAAGGTCATGGCGGTTTTGCAGATCAGGTCCAGGTGTGCCCGAGGCAGTTCCAGGGCTTTCTCCCAGGCATCCAGGGACACCTGCCGGATTTTTTTGCGGCCCCGCCGGTTTTGTTGAACGAGAAAGCGCTTCAGCGTCGTTTCGGCCCGCGTGGGACCCTTTTCAAAACGATCCCACGCGGCCTGGATCTGGTTGAGACATTTTTCCGCCGCCTCGTCCGGCCGACCGGGCATGTCTGAATCCGCCAGGGTCGCGACATACCGGCAGACCTCCCTGCAGCATGCCATAGCCCCGTCCCGATCCAGGCCGTACAGGCAGACCAGCATTCTGTTCTTGCAGTCTTCGAGAAAAGGCTCCGGGGTTTCCGGAATATGGATGGTTTGTTCAGGGAGCATGGGGATCATGTAAATGAAAAAGGGGAGTTTCGAGCGGGAAACTCCCCTGAATCAATACCCGCAAAGACGATAGCGGGTCAGTGTCCGATTTTATCCCCGGACTTCTTCTTTCACCCGGGTGGCCAGTTTGTAGAGAATGGTCAGCACCAGAAAGCCCGTGGCGTAAACGGCCAGGGTAATCATGATTTCGGGTTTGGTGGGTGCGTACTCCGTGACATGGTGCAGGGGAGACGGCACAAACCCGCCGGAGATCATGCCCAGGCCCTTGTCGATCCACGCGCCGATGAAAATGATGGCGCAGGTGAAGGGCAGCAGGGTCCGGTTGTTGCGCAGGTTGGGCACCACCAGCAGGACGGCTCCGGTCACCATCATGATCAGACCGGCCCACATCCAGGGAACCAGGGCGTTGTAGCCGTGGTATCCGAACAGGAGGTAGTGCATGTGGGCCTTGTGGCTGGGAATGCCGGAATAATACACCACGAACACTTCACACAGAAAAAAGAAGATGTTGGCGATGATGGCGTAGCAGACGATTTTGGACAGGGTCTGCATGGCTTCCCAGCCCGGATCGAATTTGGTGAATTTCCGGATCAGGTAGCACATCAGGATCAGGAAGGCCGGTCCGGCGGCAAAGGCCGATGCCAGGAACCGGGGCGCCAGGATGGCGGTGAGCCAGTAGCCCCGGCCCGGCAGACCGCAGTACAGATAGGCCGTGACCGTATGAATGCCGATGGCGAACGGGATGGACAGATAAATCAGGGGTTTGGTCCAGAAGGGCGGCTCCACCTGATTTCGCTCTGCCTCCAGCACCTTCCACCCGATCACGATGTTCAGAAACAGATACCCGTTGAGAACGATCATGTCGTAGAACAGAATGGATTTGGGGCTGGGATAGAGCAGCACGTTGAGCATCCGGATGGGCTGGCCGAGGTCGACGACGATGAACAGCAGGCACATGACCAGAGCGGCCACGGCCAGAAATTCCCCCAGAATGGTGATGCGGTGGAATTTTTCATAATCGTGCAGGTAATAGGGGATGACCACCATGACCCCGCCGGCGGCTACCCCGACCAGAAAGGTGAAGTTGGCGATGTAAAATCCCCACGAGACGTCCCGGCTCATGCCGGTGATCATCAATCCGTTGATGAACTGGTCGATGTAGACGATGGTTCCCGCTCCGATGACCAGGAGCAGGAAGACGATCCACAACCAGTAATTCTTGCTTCCTTTGATTGCTATTTCAAGCATGTTCGCTCCCCTTACATGATATAGTAGACAGATGGTTCCGTACCCAGGGCTTCGTTCCTGCGAATGGCGAAATGTTCATTCAGCAGGACCCGGACCTCGGATTCGGGATCTTCCAGGTCGCCGACCACGATGGCCCCTTCACTGGCTTCCACGCAATGGGGCAGCTCCCCTTTGGCCAGGCGTTCGGCGCACAGGTTGCATTTTTCCACCACCCCTTTGCTCCGGGTGGGGAAATTCGGATCGGTTTCCGCTATAAAGGGTCTGGGGTCTCTGAAATTGAAACTCCGGGACCCGTAAGGGCAGGCCGCCATGCAGAACCGGCAGCCGATGCACCGGTGAAAGTCCATGATGACGATCCCGTCTTCCCGCTTGAAAGTGGCCTGGGTGGGGCAGGCCCGCACGCAGGGCGCGTTCTGGCATTGATTGCAGGTGACCAGAAAGGGCAAATCATGGTATTTTTCGGCCAGGAACGGATCTTCCTTGTCCGGAAATGCGTTATGGTAGGATTCTTCCCATATCCATTTGATTTCCTGTTTGGGATTGGCCGGCCTGGTATTCGGATATTTTTCCGTATCCACCTCGTGATGGAAATCCGGAACGTTGTGGGCCTTGTGACAGGCCTCGACAATCCGGGCCGCGATATCATCCGTGAGTTTGTTGGTATCGATGACCATGCCCCATCGCTTGGCGGTCAGGGCCTGTTCGTGTTTGCCCTTGACCGCGAGGGCCGTGCCATGGGAGTCGGATGAAGCAAAATTCATTGCCGGAGAAGCACCTAACCCGATGGCAGCGATACCCGCTACTTTAAGAAAGCTTCTTCTGCTTTTTATCATCATTTTATCTCCTTTGGGTCTGTGTGACATTCCCAGCAATAGGGATCAACCGAAGTGTAGGTGTGACAGGAGTCACAGAATTTGGCCTTGTCCTCATGACATCCCATGCATGAGTTTTCACCCGTGGACAGGCTCATCTCGAAGGTCAGGCCGTTGGCGGCCTTGTATCGGCTGTTGGAATCCCGGACGACGGAATCCCGCCATTCATCCAGCAGGGACATGTGGTTGGCCCGCATGTCGTATTTGTCCAGAACGCACCGTTTCTGCTGTTTGGCCTTGCCCAGCAGTTCGGGTTCCGGCGCGGCCTGGGTGGTGGTGATCAGGTTGAACCAGAACGGCGAAAGCACAACCAGAACAAAGACCACAAGCCCGGTGATGATCATATTTTTATTCATCGTCTTCCTCCTCCATGCCCGGCAGGGGCTCAAACCTCAGGTCCTCGGTCCTCTTTTTCTCTCCAGGAAGGATCAAGGCGTTTCCAACCAGTTCGTGTATGCCGACGACTTCCACCTCCGGCACCCAGTATTCACACAGAGTGGGCAGGGCGGCCCTGTCGATGGCGCAAATGGTGCCCAAACTGTTGACCCCGAATTTTTCATGAACGAATTTGACGGCATTGGCCCTTGGCAGGCCGCCCGCCATTCGAAGCTCGATGTTTTCACCGGCGTTCAGGCCCGCGCCCGATCCGCAGCAAAAGGTCTGTTCGCGGATGGTGTTGGGCGGCATCTCATAAAAATGCTCGCACACGTTCTGGATCACGTACCGGGGTTCGTCGAGAAGCCCCATGCCCCTGGCCGGGTTGCAGGAATCGTGGAAGGTCATGATCCGGTTGCCGTTTCGTTTCCTGTCCAGCTCCAGCTTGCCGTGTTTGATCAGATCGGCCGTGAATTCCGTGATATGGACCATTTTGGTGGCCCTGGCGTTTTCGAATACCGTGCCCGTAATGGGGTTTTTCGGCACTTCCAGGAAATCGGCCGGGCCGTTCATGGTATCCATGTACTGGTGGATGACCCGCCACATGTGGCCGCATTCCCCGCCCAGGATCCATTTGACGCCCAGGCGTCTGGCTTCGGCGTACATCTTGGCGTTCAGCCGTTTCATGGTCTCGTGGGAGGTGAAGAAACCGAAGTTGCCGCCTTCGGAGGCGTAGGTGCTCCAGGTCACGTCCAGCCCGTATTTTTCCTTGAGGTACTGGAACAAGATGAGATAGCCCTGGCAGGTGTAGGTGCCGGGATCGGCGAACACGTCCCCGGACGGCGTGATGAACAGGATGTCGGCCCCTTTTTTATTGATCTGGGGCGTACAGTTCACGCCGGTGACGGTTTCGATGTCTTCCACGAAAAATTCCAGCATGTCCTTGAAGGCGTGGGGCTGGATGCCCAGATGGTTCCCGGTCTTGAAGCAGTTGGAGACCGGTGTGGCGATCCAGTCGATGTTCAGGCCCAGCAGGTTGAAGATTTCCCGGGCCATGATGGTGATTTCCGCCGTGTCGATCCCGTAGGGGCAGAAAACGGAGCATCGGCGGCATTCCGTGCACTGGAAAAAGTAGTACCACCATTCCTTGAGCACGTCCAGGGTCATGGGCCGGGCACCGGCCAGGGAGCGGCCTCCCGGAATTTTGCTCAGAATTTTCGCGGCCGTGGAGAAGTCGTTTCGGTAAACGGACCGCAGCAGCTCGCCGCGCAGCACCGGCATGTTCCTGGGATCGCCCGTGCCCAGGAAGAAATGGCATTTGTCGGCGCAGGCCCCGCAGCGGACGCAGATGTCCATGAACACCTTGAAGGTGCGGAAGCGCTCCAGGCGCTCCTTCATGCCCTGGAAAACGATTTCCTGCCAGTTGTCCGGCAGTTTCCAGTCCGCGTCCGTGGGGTTCCAGTTCCGGGCGTTGGGAAGTCCCAGTGTCTCGACGCTTTCGGGCTTGGCCGCGTAACAGTACATGCCCGGCCGGATCTGAACGGATTTGGTGGTGTCCATCCAGTCTCCGGATCCCGGGTTATAATCGATCTTGTCTAATAGTGCATCCGGTTTGATTTCGTCAGACATTGATTACTCCTTCTTATCCACCGGCAGGCCGGCTTCAATCATTTTATCTCTGAAGTGATCCTCATATTCCTCGTAGGTATGGGTCTTCACATCATAGTTCCAGGGGTTAACATGTCTTTTTGCACGGGTATTGTTCGCCATATTTCGGGTGGGGCTGAGGAAGATGCCGCCCAGATGCATGAGTTTGCTGGCCGGGAAATATGCAAAAAGGATACTCACCAGAAAGAGATGGGCGTAAAACAGTCCGCCGACGCCTTCGGGAATGGTCGGGCTGAAGGTCACCAGTCCCATGGTCAGGGTCTTGACGCCCACAATGTCCACTTTCGTGAAATACCGCATGGACAGGCCGGTGGCCGCGATGCCGATGATCAGAAACAGCGGGAAATAATCGGCGGCCTGGGAGATGAAGGTCACTTTGGCGTCAAAGATGCGCCGGGCCAGCAGAAACAGGGCGGCCAGCAAGAGTACGGCCCCGGAAAGGAACAGTCCGGGCAGACCCAGCTGGACGATCCCGTCCAGGTATTCCAGCATTTGGACGCAGGACGGCACGGGCGACGTGAAAAACCGGAAGTGCCGGAGCAGCACCACCAGAAACGAGTAATGAAAGGCCAGTGCCCCGATCCAGAGGAAGATTTCCCAGGAATAGGACAGTTTGTTGGACGCGTTGCGGCTGAATGCGGCTTTCGTGTTGCGGAACAATGATCGGAACAGGAAAATTTCAAGGATCATGCGCACGAATACACCGGTTGACGTGTCAGGGTTGTCGATGCAGTTCTGTTTTATCCACGGCAGGGATTTCTGCTGTCCGCAGGTTGTGGGGATCCGGAAGGGCACGGCCGAGGCCGCCCACCCCAGGACCTTGTACACAAACCCGGCAAGAAAGGCCAGCACCGCCAGATAAGGGATGACAATCCCGAAGAACCGATGAAGCCCTGCTCCCTCAACCCCAGTGTACGCCACTAGAAAAAGCAGAAAAACCGCTGTCAGGGGGATCAAGTACTTTTGATTCATTTTATATCCACCTCATGAGTTGATGCACGGACGGGTCTCATACCCCGCCCTGCATGTTAATGTTGTTTTGAGCCGAGGAGATCCTCCTCCGTCAGCTCGGCTACCAAACCCGCCCTTTCAAAGGCCCGGTGGATGCGCCGTTTGCTTTCCGTGGCCTTTAAAAGGAAAATATCTTCTCTGCATTTCATGAACCGGTTGAAGGCCGCCAGCGCGATCCGGTCCACCCGTTCATTGAATTCCTTGATCAAGCCTTCTTCCAGAAGGGTTTCTCCGATTTTTTTCAGCGCGAACACAAAACCGACGGCTTCCGACGGGATAAAGGACTGAACGGCCCGGATCCGGATGACGGGGTCCAGGGTTTTTTCCATCAAATCGGGGGTGAATCCGGTCGCCATGAGATGAACCACATCGGAGAGGGTTTCCCGGGTGACGGCGCCGACGGGGTTGTCGAACCGGTCCGAGTCTTTTCCCAGGACTCTGGCGGTCTGGGGGGGGTAGGTGTCGATGGTTGCCTGGAACCAGTGTTTTATGAATGCGGTCGCGTTTTTTTCAAGTGCCTGTTTTAAGTCCATGGGTTTGTCATATCGGTATCTAAAGGGATCTGAGTATAGTTTCATGCCAAATAATTGATAGAAGGATATAAACTCCCCTCCATTTTATGTCAAGCATTAAAGCGGGCGGGTTCCGGAATTCCGGAAAAGCCTCGGAAACGGGTTCTCGTCGGCTTGTCCGGCCGGGTTTTCATTTTTTGGGTTGAATAAATCCGGGATTTCCTTTAATACTGATGAGCCTTTAAAAGGCCCAATGTGACAGATTCGACCGATCAACGGAAAATAGGGACGGAACCCATGATGAACCTGAAAAAATGCTTTTTGACGGCCGCGTTTCTGATTGCAGCATGCGCGGTCTGGTGCGGCGTCGCCATCGCCGATCCGGGCGGATTCAGCCTGACCCTGGGATACGGGGCCGCATCGGACCATATCGACGTGTATCGGCTGGGCGTCCGGAAAGACTTGGGGGCAAGATGGCTGACCACCCGGGCCGGGCACCTGTCCGGTTTTTTCGAACTGTCGTATAACCGATGGGAGTACGGATCCCAAACCATCAACGGGCTGGCGCTGTCGCCGGTGCTGGTCTGGCATTTCCCCACCCTGTTCGATGCGGTCCGGCCCTATGCGGCCGCGGGCATCGGCGGAACCCTGCTGGACGACGACCGGATCCGGGGCCGGGACCTGGGCGGCCGGTTTCAGTTCGAGGACCGGATCGGCCTGGGCGCCCGCATGGGATCCTTCGACCTCAACCTGTCCTATTTTCATTACTCCAACGCCGGGATCCATCCCCCCAACGACGGCATGGACATCTGGATGGTAACGGCCGGGGTGGGGTTTTGAGGATTCTCTCCATTTCTTTCCTGTCCGGCCCGAACCTGGATGAGGCAAATTTTTTTCTCAAATATGGGTAATTTTTGTCATAGCGAGTGTGAAGTAAATTACCCAGGTTTGGAAA
>CAZQIX010000013.1:0-67311 GCA_964593855.1 uncultured Desulfobacula sp.
ACGGTAGCGGCTCTGGCAGAGTCGTTCGGACGCGGCGCAATGACCAATCACTGGATTGATTTAAAAAACAGTGACTGCATTCTCATCATGGGAAGCAATGCAGCGGAAAACCACCCCATTTCATTTAAGTACATCACCCAGGCCCAGGAAAAAGGGGCCATCCTTATCAACGTGGATCCCCGGTTCACCCGGACCTCATCTAAAGCCGACATTTACGCATCCCTGAGATCCGGAACGGATATCGCCTTTCTGGGCGGAATGATCAAATACATCCTGGACAACGACCTCTACAACAAAGAATACACGGCCAACTACACCAATGCCGGTTTCCTGGTCAACAAAGACTTTGGGTTCAAGGACGGGCTGTTCACCGGATATAAAAAGAACGAGGCCGGCCCGGTCGTGGGCAGTTACGACAAATCCACCTGGACCTTTCAGATGGACGACAAAGGGGTTCCCGCCATGGACAGGACCCTGAAGGACAAACAGTCGGTCTTTCAACTGTTGAAAAAACATTACAGCCGATACGATCTGGACAAGGTATCCACGGTCACCGGAACCTCCAAGGAAGATCTGCTCAAGGTCTACAAAGTCTATGCGGAAACCGGCAAAACCGGCAAGGCCGGAACCATCATGTATGCCATGGGCTGGACCCAGCACACCGTGGGAGTCCAGATCATCCGCACCATGTCCATCATCCAGCTCCTATTGGGAAACATGGGTGTGGCCGGCGGCGGGGTCAACGCCCTGAGGGGCGAATCCAACGTCCAGGGATCCACCGACCAGGCGCTTCTGTGGCATATTATCCCGGGATACCTGAAAATTCCCTCCGCCTCCGTTGATTCCCTGGATGCCTACAACACCAAATGGACCCCCAAGAGCAACGACCCCCTGTCCGCCAACTGGTGGCAGAATTATCCCAAATATTCGGTCAGCCTTTTAAAATCCTTTTTCGGGGAAACCGCGACCAAGGACAATCAGTTCGGCTATAACTGGCTACCCAAAGTGGACGATGGAAAGGGATATTCCTGGTTCGACCTGTTCGACGCCATGTACAAAGGGGAAATCAAGGGCTTTTTCGCCTGGGGCATGAACCCGGCCTGCTCCGGCTCCAATGCCTCCAAGAACCGCGAAGCCATGGGTAAGCTGGACTGGATGGTCAACGTCAACATTTTCGACAACGAAACCGGATCGTTCTGGAGAGGTCCGGGCATGGATCCGGCAAAGATCGGTACGGAAGTCTTCATGCTGCCTGCGGCGGTATCCGTGGAAAAAGAAGGCTCCATCACCAACTCCGGAAGATGGATGCAGTGGCGGTACCAGGGCCCCAAACCCATGGGCAGCAGCCGTCCGGACGGAGACATCATTCTGGAGCTGGGACGACGGCTCAAAGACGCCTACAAGAGCGAAGGGGTTTTCAAAGAGCCCATCCTGAACCTGAAATGGGATTACGACTCCCACGGAGAATTCGATCCCCACAAGGTGGCCAAAGAAATCAACGGCTATTTCCTGGAAGATGTCACCATCGGCGAAACAGTGCACAAAAAAGGCACCCTGGTGCCGGGCTTCGCCATGCTCCAGGCCAACGGTTCCACCTCTTCGGGCAACTGGCTCTACTGCAATTCCTATACGGAAAAAGGCAATATGGCCGCTCGGCGCAGCAACAAGGACGCGGACAACAACATCGGACTCTTCCCTGAGTTCGCCTGGTGCTGGCCGGTCAACCGGAGAATCATTTACAACCGAGCCTCCGTGGACCCCCAAGGCCGTCCCTATGATGAAAAAGACTGGGTCATCAAATTCGCCGGAGAGGAAAAAGACGGCAAATACGCCAGCAGCAAGTGGGTGGGCGACGTGCCCGACGGCCCCTGGTTCCCCCTCGAGAATCCGGACGGAACCCGGAGGGAAGACGGAAGACATCCCTTTATCATGCAGGTTCACGGTCATGGTGCCATTTTCGGTCCCGGACTGGCCGACGGACCTTTCCCCGAGCATTACGAGCCCATTGAATGCCCGGTGGAAAAGAACTATTTCAGCTCCCAGATGACCAATCCTACAGCCGTGGTGTACGGAACGGCGGCCGATGCCCATGCCACCTGCGATCCGAGGTTCCCGTTCGTCGGAACCACCTACCGGGTGTCCGAACACTGGCAGACCGGCCTCATGACCCGGCCCCAGGAATGGCTCATGGAGCTCCAACCCAATGTATTTGTGGAAATGAGTGAAGAACTTGCCAAACTCAAAGGCATTGCCAATGGTGAGCGGGTCAAGGTCTCCAGCGCAAGAGGATCCCTTGAATGCACCGCGTTGGTGACCAAGCGTTTCAAGCCGTTCAAAATCGGACACGGCACGGTTCACCAGGTGGGTATCCCCTGGCATTACGGCTGGCGCTGGCCTGAATCCGGAACGGAAGAAAGCGTGAACCTTCTGACGCCTTCGGCGGGTGACCCCAACACCCGGATCCCTGAAACCAAGGCCTTTATGGTCAATGTGACAAAGCTTTAAAGGAGGCAAGACACCATGTCTAAATCAATCTTTATCGATACCACCATATGTACGGCCTGCAGGGCCTGTCAGGTTGCGTGCAAACAATGGCATGACCTGCCGGCGGAACAGACCCGGAACCTGGGTAGTTTTCAGAACCCCCCGGACCTTTCTTTTTCCACCTACAAACTGGTCCGGATGAATGAAGAAGTCATTGACGGAAAACTGGAATGGCTGTTTTTCCCGGATCAGTGCCGTCACTGTATTGACGCGCCCTGCCTGGAAACCGCCTTCAACGAAAATGCCGTTTACCGGGATGAGGCCACCGGAGCCGTCCTGTATACCCGGGAAACCAGGCAACTGGCGGCAGACGATATCATCGGGTCCTGCCCGTACAATATTCCGAGAAAGTCGGAAGGCGGGGTCCTGGCGAAATGCGATTTCTGCAACGACAGAATTCACAACGGCCTGAAACCGGCCTGCGTGACCGCCTGCCCCACCGGGGCCATGACCTTCGGAGACCGGGAGGAAATACTGGCCAATGCCCAGAAACGCCTGGATGTGGTCAAGGCCAGGTTCCCCAAGGCCATGCTGCTGAATCCAGATGAGGTAAACGTCATTTACCTGGTGGCCCAGGATCCTAAATTCTATGCGGAATATGCGGTGGCCGGCCTCAACCGGGGAGGCCTGAGTCGCGGGGTGGCCCTTCGCAAAATGATGGGTCCCCTGGCCAAGTGGATGGCAAGGGTATAGCCTTACATTTATCACCGCCCGGGAAATTTTTCCCGGGCGGTTTTCAAGGATGATACCATGAGTACCTTAGAAAAACTGCAACAGACAGCCGACCGGATCACCAGCATCCGACCGGCTTATCGTGAAATCATCGACTTTTACAGTCGGGTGTTCCAGGTTCAGGAACAAAGTCTTCAAAATATCCAGCTGCCGCCCATCATCATTGAGCCCGACCTGCTTAAAATCAAGCAGAAAAATGAACTGCCCCTGATCGATCCATCGGAATTTTTAATCGATTCCACGGCAGCAACCCAGACCTTTGAAGCCGTCTGTGACCTGGCCGTGGAACTGGCTCCCGGACTGGCCGGCAATGCCCGTTTTCTGAAGAAAACCGTGTCGGAACGATCCTTTGATCCGGACGCCTTGTTTTCGGCTGTCTTGAACCAGCAGGATCAGGCGATTCAAGATCTGTCCCGACTTCTGGATGTTCCCGAACAGGAACTGATTCTGTTCGGCTATCTGAGCATCGCCCCCAGCATCAGGGCCTGTGCGGAGCAACTGGAAATTTATCTCGCAGGCATGCCGGAACTGCAGAAAGGATATTGCCCGATCTGCGGCAATCTCCCCGACATGGCGTTCCTGGACCAGGACGGCCGCCAGTTTCTGCACTGCTGTTTCTGCGGGCATGAATGGAAGGCCAAACGTATCGGGTGCGTTTACTGCGGGAACAATGGAAAAGACATGCAGCACTATTTCTACAACGAAGAAGAAAAAGAATACCGGGTCAATCTCTGCGATCATTGCCGGCAGTTCATCAAGCTGGTGGATTTGAGACAGATGAACCGGGAATTTTTCCCCAACCTGGAAATGATCGCGACCCTGCATCTGGATATGCAGGCCAGAGAAAAAGGATACACCCATGAAAGCCCCTATAAAAACCCGGCTTACCAATGACTCCTTCTTTTCAGACGTTATGATAAAAGCCTTGTGGACTGTTTTCGTGACGGCATGCATCTTCCTCTCCAGCCATACAGTGCTTGCGGACCAGTCCGAAGAACTGGATTTCACCCTTCCCGCCCCTGCTCATGAACCTCATCGGCTTTATCTGGGCCTGCCGTCCCAGGAAACTTTTTCCCTGGGTCAGATCCAGGCCCGGGCCGTTATCGTCGAAATATTTTCCATGTACTGCCCAATCTGCCAACGGGAAGCCGGAAAAATCAATACTTTTTTTTCATTGATCCAAAACGACCCCGGGCTTCGGGACAAAATCAAACTGATCGGCATCGGGGCAGGCAATTCAGACTTTGAAGTCGATTTTTTCAAACAGACATACAAAATTGAATTCCCTCTTTTCAGCGATACGGATTTCAGCATCCACAAACAAATCGGGGAAAAGGGAACTCCCCATTTTTACGGCCTGAAGCTGGACGGGAATGGCGGATTCAGTATTTTCTATTCGAAATCCGGAGAAATCCCCGATCCCGAATCGTTCCTGGACAACCTGACCCGCCTGGCAGGCATCAAAGGACAACCATGAAGCACCGCACCATTACCCTGATTTTCGGGCTATTTTCTCTTGGATGGGTTGTTGGATGGGCTTTTTCCGGTTCCGTACAGGCCGGATCCGAGGCTTTCGGCAACCGGATCTTCGACCCCGGCACACTCAAGCCCGTTGACAGCCGTCTGAAAGTAGCCGTGGGAGACAAAGCTCCGGACTTCACCCTGCGTTCCATCAAGGGAGAAACCATCCGGCTGAGCCGCTTCGAAAACCGGCAAAACGTGATGCTCACCTTTATTCCGGCGGCGTGGACGCCGGTCTGTTCGGATCAGTGGCCTGGATACAATATCGCCCGGCCCTTGTTTGAACAGTATGGAACCGCCCTGATCGGTATCAGCGTGGACTCGCTGCCCACCCTCCATGCCTGGACACGGGAAATGGGCGAACTCTGGTTCGACGTGGTATCGGATTTCTGGCCCCACGGAAAAATCAGCGACACCTACGGGGTCCTTCGATCGGACGGCACCGCGGAAAGGGCTGTGTTCCTCATTGACAAAGAGGGTATCATCCGGTTCATTCATGTCGGCGATATCAATGTTCGTCCGGACCTGGGCATGCTTGTTCAGGAGATAAAAAAACTCAGTCTTTGATATTCTATTTTAAAAAATCAGGGCTGGCTTCGATGATAATCCGTGTGTTCATAGCTCCCGTTGTTTTCCCGTTGGTGCCGGTAGCCGTGATTTCATGCTCACCCACGGAAAGCCGGACATCTATTTTCCGGCCTCGGCCGAGTTCACCGTCCAGGTTGCTGGTCCAGACAATGCTGTCGGAAAAATCGCCCTGAACGGACAGGGCCACACCCTCCAGAGTAACGGGCAGGTCCGTGGTATAAAAATACTGCCCCCAGCGCGGGGTGCGAATGAACACCTCCGTGATCTGATCTTCCTCGATCACGATATCTTCGGATAATTTCACAAATTCATCCAGTTGAATCTTGGGGATGAAATCCAGTTTTTTCTTGAGATAAACCAGCCGTATCTCTTTTTTGATATCCGGAAGATTTTTATAATCCGGGTTTCCGAATTCATTGAACTGTTTGATGAGATCAATGGCCTTCTCATATTCTTCGGCTTCGTATGCAGTAATCAATTCTTTATACCGGTCATCGATATGGGCGACGAAAATCTGCCGGGCCCTTTCTCTGGCAATGGCCTTCGTTTCCTTTTCCCTTGACTCGGTCCTCAGATCGATGACCAGCTTGAAAACAAGGTTGAACAGGACAAAGAAAAAAACGGATACGATCACGACTGTCTGAACGGCATAACTCGTTTTTCCGGAAACCATCTGCGACCCTTGCTCCTGAATTGTCAGCGTGTTTTTTTCATTCTATTGAACGGCTTAAAATCCGTAAAAGGATTTATCCATTCACCTGGATTTAATTTTTTCGTAAATGTGAAAAGTCTCCTCATCCGGATCTGTTCCCAGTTCGTTCTGAAACAATACCAGACAGGCTTCGAACACTTCCATGGCCCTGTTTTTCCGGCCCGAGTCCGCGTAAAGGATCATGAGGTTCTGATAGGCGGCCTCGAAATAAGGCTCGATGTCCAGAACGAGCTGCCATGTCTCGACGGCTTTTTGTATCTGGTCCAGTTCTTCGTGGAGTCTGGCTTTTTTTTCCAGGACCTCGATGTATTTTCCTTTTAAAAGGTCTCTTTTCCTGGAAATCCATTCCAGATAGGGTTCTTCACTGAAATAATCCCCTTTGTAAAGCGCTGCGGCTTTTTCATAACACTCCAGGGCGGCTTCAAAGCGGTTGACCCGTTCGTGTTCCGCGCCTTGGAGGCTTAAGGCCAGAAATTCATCCACATCCAGGCGTACCAATTCGGAATCGAACGAGATGAGACCGGCTTTCTGAACCACGTAAGAATATCCGAATTCTTTTTTGGCATGGGGTTCAATGGCCTTTCTCAGGCGGTGAAGATTGATCTTGAAATTTTTTTCACCGGCCGCCGGATCTGCCTGGGGCCAGAGATCATCGATCAGAATCTCTTTGGGAATGTCTCTGGAACCGTGGCGCACAATGGATTTGAGCAGCAAAAGCGGCCGAATGCCTTCGAAGTTGCGGCTGTCCAGGACTTTATGGCCGCACAGAATGGTGAACCGTCCCAGGGTTTCGATCCGAATCCCGGGTAACAGATGCTTGTACAGGGGTCTCAGGTTTTCAATGATCCGGGCCTTGTCACCCGGTTTTACCAATACCGGAACCCGATCCATTTCACCCAGGATCCGATCGGCATCACATCTGAGTGTCAGGCATGACAGGTATGTATCCGGACGTATCGGGCCGTTAAATGCCGTCCACACCACAAAGGCCCGAACAAAAAGAGGTTCGCTGATCAAGGGGAAAAACGAATACCCTTCTTGGGACGCCTTGCGAAATCCCTGCTCGAGATAATCGCCGGTCTTTTCAAAATCCTTGCGCATCCATGCACTCAGTCCCAGGGCCATGCAGGTTTCCACAAAACTGAGATCCGAGGCGATCCGTTCGAAATAGATCAGACAAGGGCCCAGAAAGGCTTCGGCCTGAACAGGCGCTCCCTGTTCCAGAGCGATAATGCCGGCCAGTTGACGGGTCAGATAATGATGGATGTCTCCCTTTCTGGTTTGATCCAGCGCATCCAGGGCTCTGTGGATCTCCCGGGCGGCATCCGGACACCGTCCCTGTTTGAGGAAACTCAAGGCCTTGATCCGGTGAGAAATGCCCTTGTAGAAATCATTTCCTTCAAGAATGGAAAAATCACTGAGGTGATCCGCCATCCTGAGAGCGTCATCGTATTGTCCGGTGTAAACCCGGTACAGGGCGCCCGCCTCGATGAAACCGGGATAAAGGAAAATCAGGCCGAAGGTTTCAATGTCCTGTTCCGACTGGATCAGCAGATGGCCGGCATCTTCAAACCGGCCGTTTTTCAGGGCGAGATCGATATCCACGATATTTTTCAAGGCCTTGAATTCAGGGTGCTGCCCCTGCCAGGCAATATTTTTGATTTTGGCCAGCATCTTGCCGGCCTTGGCAAAATCACCGGCCTGAACATATCCAAAGGTCATGGTGATGGAAGCATGGCGAACCAGATCGGCGTCCTTGATCTGATGACCCAATAAAATGGCGTTCCGGCAGGCGGAAATGCCTTTGGGGATATTGCCGTCTCCGGCGATATAGCCTAGGCCGATCTGCTGCCACAAAAGCGCCCTGGCCCAGGGGAAATAATCTTTTTCCGAAACCTGCCCCAGATAAGTTTCCGCCTTGTCGATCCATTTCAGGATCCGGGAGGACGGTTCTCTGATAAAGACCGCCGCCTCGATGAGATATCCAACAGACAGAAGAATCCCTCGAATGTCGGAAATTGCTTCAAACATCGACAGAGCTTTCTCAAAGGCTTTGATATTTTTTTTCCCGCCCCTGATACGCCGTGTGATGGTTCTGAAAAAAATCAGCCATGGATCCTGATCGATGAGGTCATCGGGCAGACAGGCGATCCATTTTTCCAGTCCCGACATTCGTTCGCCGATGATGTAGTCGGTTCCCTTGATCTTCAGAATGTGAATGACTTCAGGATAGGCCCCGGCCTTGCACAGAAAATCCATGGCCTGTTCATGGTCCTTGTTCTTCCAGAAATACCGTCCGGCTTTCAGGTTCAGGGTTTTCAGAGCCGCTTCCCCTTTTGTCCGGGTCAACTGCTGATTCAAAAAATCCCTGAACAGATGGTGGTATTTGAACCCGGGCCCTTTGTCGTGGGCGTCGATCCGTTGAATGAACAGGTTCCTTTTTTCCAGATCTGTCAGTATTTTCAGCCCATCGTCGATTTCCACCATGTGGGTGACCACGTCCAGATCGATGATATCCAGAATGGAAGTGACCATCAAAAATTCCCGAATCGGGTCGGAAAGGGTTTTGTAGATTTCCTGGGAGAAATAGTCAAACACTTCCGACGAGACTCTTTCCGGAAGTGTCGTCAAACCCCGGAACTGTCTCACGGATTCCAGAATCAAAGTCAGGCCCCCGGCCCATCCATCCGTAATCCGATGAATTTTTTCGATTTCCGGGACATCGGCATCAGACTGTTTTAAAAAATAGGCCCGGGTCTCTTCCAGAGTAAAGGCCAATTCTTCATTGCCCAGAAAAAAACCGGGATGCTCCGTTTTCAGACGGGAGACACTGAAGGGCAGAACCCTTCTGGACAGAACAAAAAACCGCAGGCCGTCGAAACGGGTGTTCAACAGGCCGTCGAGCAGAACAAATCCCGATGAGCCGGGATCGATGAATTCCGCATCATCCAGAACCAGAACCAGAGGGAACGAAATGGTTCTCAACAGCAAAGACAGCTCCCGGGTCAACCTGGAAACCCCTTTGTCGGTCCCCAGGGTACTCATGGGAAAAAAAACCTCGCCTGCCCCGCGACTGTAAATCTGAATCCCTTTCACAATTTTTTCGAACAGGTTGACGTCCTGGTTATCGTCCGTCGTCAGGTGAAACCAGAGCGCTTTTTTGCCCGCATACCCGATATAGGAAGCCACCAGGGTCGACTTGCCCTGGGCCGCCTGACCGGTGACAAAAAAATTCTGCCGCTGGGCGTGCTTGTCCAGAAGGCTGAACAGTCTGGGCCGGAGAACGGCATCTGAAACATGGGGCGGGAAAAAAGATTGTGTCATGGGCCTTGTTGTTCCCGTTCAATCATCCATCACGGACGGTCTCAGAACGGCATACCGATCCACCCCCGCCATCTGGAAAATGCGGGCATAATTATAAGACAGATTTTCCATCACCGAGTCCACTTCTTTCTGTTTCAACTCTTTCAGAACGGTCAAGAGCAGCGTGATTCCGGATCGGTCAATGGAAAAACCCTCTTCAAACCGGAATATCACCTGACTTGAATCTCGCAAGGGGACATCATTCAAAAAATCGGACAATATCGACCCTGATCCGGCCGTGAGCTTGCCCTGCATTCGGATCGTCAAACCGCCATCGGCATTTCCCCGGGTGAAGGCAAAGGGCTGATGCCTTGACAGATGTCTTCTTTTTTCAGCCCTGGCCAGGGCTGAATTCAAGGCCCGCCGTTCGACCGGCTTGTTGATGAAATCGGAGGCGTCCAGATCCAGGGCTTCCACGACCTTTTCCATATCACCATGACCTGTGATCACAATGACTTCGGCGTCAATCGGGGTTTTTCGCATCCGCCGCAGCACTTCAAGGCCATCGATCCCAGGCATCTTGATGTCCGTGAACACGATATCCGGCTTTATCCTTTCAAACATGGACAGGCCCTGCTCTCCGTCCTCGGCGGTATGCACCTCATATCCATAGGCGGTCAAAAACAGCTTGAACATGGAAAGGGTTGTTTTTTCATCATCGATCACTAGAATTTTCATTCTGGACAATCCTCATGCTCCGGTGCTTCTCAGGTTGATGTGCTTCACAATAAAATAGTGATCACGGAAAGTCAAATCATCCCCATCTTAATTCCAGAATCTCCGGGTCAATCCCTTAAACCGGTCCGGACACGTTCTTCCTTGCCAAATACGGCCTGGCCCTGTAAAAAATCATTCATGGACATCGGCGCGGACATACGGGACAGAAATCATCTGTCCGGAGATGAGCTCCTCGGTCTGAACTTCATCAAAGCCTGCGGCCCTTATCGATTCCGCCGGCACTATCGATCCGGACTCAGATCCCTGATTTTTGAAGTGCTTTTTGCCCGGGATCTGGAAAAAGAAACCTGCGGGGAAAAAATGGATGGCCTGATTCTTTATCCCCGGGCCAGACCGGTGAAAATGCTTAGGATCCTCCGCGCCCGGTTCCCATCCACACAGGCCGTTCTGGAAGAAATCAGAAAATACCGGATGCTGCTCAACTGGGTCGGACCGGACCTGATCGCCCTTTCCGAGGAATTCATGGTGGATTACGTCATTTCGGGCCGATCCCATATCCTGCTCTGCGGCCTTCAGGAATATGTATTTGGAGAAATCCTGGATGTTTGGAAGATTTCAAGTCCTGAGGATCTTCGGGGCATTTTTTCGGCCATGCCCGGGAACGGACCGGATTTCAGTCTCTGGCTCAACCGGGTGATCCGGAACATCTCCCGTTTTGTCCTGAATGTCCGTCGGATGGTCGATCAAACGGGATTCATCCCGGATCTGGCCGGTATCGGCAATCTCATCCTGACCCGGGCCGGAGATGTCAAGCTTGTGGATATCAACAACATTGTTCCCGTTACCCTGGACCCGGAAATTTCCATCGACGACAAAGGATACCCCTGCTGTGATGTGTCCATGGAAGTGCTGTTTATTCTGAAAAAAATTTTTCTTCCCCTCAAACCCTGCCGCAAGGACAGCCTGTATCGGCATTTTTTCAATCCGAAACGCAGAGAAAGGGTCAAGGTTCTGGAACAGAAATTCTACACCGCGCGAGACGGTTTCTCGTTGGAATTTTCCGGCTTTGTTTCGAGGTAGATGATCGACCATCGGTTTCCGGGATGAAACGACGAATCATCGCAAAAGACATGAACCGTTCCTTTCGGATCCACGGCGAATAGAAGGGACGCCGAAGATCCGTGGCAATCCGCGAATTCCGTCATGCCGAAATGGTCGGTCAATCTGGTGGTATGAATCTGCCCTCCTTTTGACAGAGAAGAAGCCATCCATGAATAGGTGATGGTTTTCCCGAAAAGAATTTTCCCCAGCCTGCGGGTCGGCATTTTTTCGCGCTCCATCATTTTTTCCGGCAGCCTGGATTGGATTCTGTAAACATGGTTTACGCCCAGTTCCATTCGATAGTGCATGACGGCGGAGACATTCACGTTCTCCATGGGTGAAAGAGCCAGCATGTTGCCGATGCCCACCAGGTCCAGATGGCGGTCGGCATGTTCGGATATGGGATTGCCGAAATAGGTGGGCAGACCTTCAATTTTGGCGCGGGCCACTTTTTCCCACCCCGTATCGGCCAGCAGCACATGAATCCCGTTTTGTATCAGGGCGCCGGCGATGGCCCGGGCAACGGGATTGGCACCGATGATCAGAAATCCGTTGGGTTCTGGTTCTGCCACTTTCAGCCACTGTGCAATGGGCCGGGCCGTA
Organism: uncultured Desulfobacula sp.; assembly: GCA_964593855.1. Lineage (GTDB taxonomy): Bacteria > Desulfobacterota > Desulfobacteria > Desulfobacterales > Desulfobacteraceae > Desulfobacula. The sequence goes on from CAZQIX010000013.1 coordinate 11,843, forward strand.
ATGCTCTGCAAAACCACCGTGATGATGATCACCGAAAAGGTAAGGGGAACCAGGGCCGACGCATCGGCAAACCCCTGATTGGTCAGTTGGACGGCAAACAGGGCGGATACGGCGGCCGCAATGATCCCCCGGGGCGCGATCCAGGCCAGGATGTGCCGTTCCGGCCAGGACAGACGCGATCCCAGAGTGGAGATCATGACATTCAGAGGCCTTGACAGGAACTGAATGGTGAAAAAGACAAAGACCACACCCCACCCCAGATCCAGGAGGGCTTGAATGTTCAGCCGGGCTGCGAGCATGATGAACAGGACCGAAATCAACAGAATGCTGATACTTTCCTTGAAATCCAGGATCTCTTCCACATCCACATCCTTCATGTTGGCCAGAAGGATGCCCATGATGGTGACCGTCACCAGACCGGATTCATGCTGAAGGCGGTTGGCGGCCGTAAAACAGACAATGACCAGGGTCAAGGCCGCTATATTGTGCAGAAACTCAGGAAGCCAGTGTTTTCGCAGCGCGATTCCGAACAGGTAACCGCCGCACACACCCGTGAGTGATCCCACGGCAATGATTTTTCCAAAGGTCGCCAGGGTATGGGAAAAACCGTTCTGACCGCCGCCGGAGATGATGAATTCATAAACCAGAACCGCAAGGGACGCTCCGATGGGGTCGATGATGATCCCTTCCCATCGGAGAATGTTGGATACCGACCGGGTCGGCCGGATGGTCCGAAGCATGGGACCGATAACGGTTGGTCCGGTGACCACGGTGATCGCGCCGAAAAGAAAAGACATCTCCCAGCTCAAGCCCAGGGCGAAACGGGATGAAAACGCGGTAATCACCCAGGTCACCGCCATGCCCAAAGACACCATTTTCCGGACCACGGCCTCCAACCCCATGATTTCCCGGAATTTCAGGGCCAGACTGCCCTCGAACAGGATCACGGCGACGGAAAAAGAGACAAAGGGGAAAAAGAATTCCCCCATCATGGGTTCGGGGTTGAGGATGCCCAGCACCGGACCGGCCAGAATACCCGCAAACAAAAGAAAAATGATGGCCGGCAGTCTCACCCGCCAGGCCATCCACTGGCACAGGGTGCCGGCAGTTAGGATCCCGGCAATGGTCAGCAGATAATCCACTTTGATCCCACCCGCATCCGGAATCTTCCCCGGTTATTTTGCGAACCTGTCATAAATCACACCCGCCCACAGAATCACGGATACGCAGATGCTGATAAAAACGGCCGCCGATCCCATATCTTTGGCCCGGCCTGATAAGGGATGGATTTCTGACCCGATCCGATCGACCACCGATTCAACGGCGGAATTCAGCAGTTCGACGACCAGGACCAAGAGCCAGGCGCAGATCAAAATTCCTTTCTCAAAAAAAGTTTCCCCGATGATCAGGCCGGCGGGAATGACCAGGATGAGGATAATGGCTTCCTGCCGGAAAGCGGCTTCCCCCGACCATGCGGATCGGAGCCCTTTCGACGTGAAGACGGCGGCATGAAGGATGCGTTTAAGTCCGGTGGTGGTGGTTTTTTTCATATCAAAACGAGATCTCTCAGTCGAGCACTTCAATTTCAACCCTGCGATTCATCATTCTCCCCTTGACGGTTTGATTGCTTTCAACCGGGTTGGCGCTTCCCCGGCCCACTACCTCGATCCGGTCTCCGGAAATGCCCCGGCCCTGAAGAAAGGTTTTAACCAGATTGGCCCTGAACCCTGAAAGCGTCTTGTTGTATGCTTCGTACCCATCCGAATCCGTAAACCCGTTGAGCCGGATCCGGGTTTCGGGGTATGCGGCCAGGATATCGCTGAACGCTATGAGTCTTGCCAATCCTTCATCGGAGATGGTGTTGCTGTTATGATGGAAGAGCAACACGATTTTTTCCTTCGGCAATTCCGGAACGGCCGGGGAAGAAGCCGAGCCGTCTTCCGGTAGAATGGGGCGGGCCTCACCGGAATCCATCCCCTGGAGTACCGCTGGTGCGGGATGATTGTCGGCTGTCGGAGTCGGGACCTGCTTTGAAAGAGCCTGTACTGAAGGGTAGGGAAAAGTTTCTTCGACATCGGGCCGGGCCGGCTCTTCCGAAGGCTTGGCAATTTCGGCCGGGGTCTGGGAACCGTCCGCATTCATGTTCCGGGGTGTTTCATCCTGGATGGGATCTTCTATAATCGGTTGGGTAACTTTTCCTTCTGTATCGAGTTCAGCCGGGACAGTCGCCGTATCCGAAGGGTTGGAAATCCGGCCCGACCATTGAGACCCCAGGTCCCGGACTTCCTGACGAAAAAACGCCGCATACTCGTCAAAACGATCCGGCGACCAGAAAAAAACCGCTGAAAATCCTATAAAAATGCAGATCAAGGCGCCCATGAAAAACCAGATAAGACTCTTGTTTCGCCTCGCCCCGGACGGTCGCTCCCGCACCGGACTTTTTGCCGGAACGGTGCCGGGGGAATCCATAGGTTGATAAGCCGTCCATCCATTGATGTCGCGATTTCGAACCGAGGACGGAATTTTCAGTTCACGGGCGCATTCCCGGACAACGGCAGCGGAAACGATTCTCTGTTCCCTCACATAGCCGGACAGCAGACAGTGGTCACAGATGACATTGATGCGCCTCGGAAATCCTCCCGAATACAGGAACACCTCCTGTATCGCCGCCGCGTCGAAAATGGGACGATCTGCCCCGGCCACGGCCAGGCGATGCGCGATGTATTCTCCGGTTTCCTCCGGGGTCAGGGGGTCGATATTGTAGTTGAGGGTCAGCCGTTGCCGAACGGCCCGGTTCTGATCCCGATTCAAGATTTCGTTGAATTCGTTCTGGCCCACAAAAAAAATATTGATCAGCTTTGTTTCGGCTTTTTCAATATTCGATAACAGGCGGATCTCCTCCAGCATCTCCTGGGTCAGAAGCTGGGCCTCATCTATGATCAGCAGCACTTTTTTACCGGATTCCCCGGCCTGGATCAGAAATCTTTTAAAGGCGGCCAGGAAGGTGCCTTTGGTTGAAAACGGCAACCCCATCCCGAAGGCTTCGGCGATATAATTGAAGAAATCCATTTTTTCCAGCCCCGGATCGGGTACGGTGGCCGAAATAATGTCTTGGCTCAGGCTTTGGATGAGGGCATTGATCAGAGTGGTTTTGCCGGTTCCCACGTCCCCGGTCAGGAGCAGAAAGCCCTTGTTGTCCAGAATGCCGTATTTCAGGGTGGCCAGGGCTTCTTTATGTTTTTCTCCCAGCCACATGAAAGCGGGATCGGAGCTGATTTGAAACGGTTTTCTTTTGAGTTTGTAAAAGGCTGTATACATTGTGTCTCACAGGTTATGGATGAATTCCATATCTTTGTCCTGGGTATTTTTAGTGCCGATCACCAGGATTTCCATCACGTTGTTTTCGTTTTTCTTGAAATACAAACGGCCATTATAGGCAAACAGCACTTCAAAGCAAGGGGTCCGATGTTTTTTCCCGGCAAAGACCTTTCGCTTGATCACCACCTTTTCCGGATCTCGGTCCATTAGATGAATCAATTCTTCGACCTTGATCTGCTGATCTTCGTCCAGATTGAAAAACCCCGTCAAGGCCTTTCGGTTCATTGTAATGCTTTTGTAGAGGACGGCAAATCGCTTGGCCGTGAAATCAAATTCATTTCGTTTGATTTTAGGGGTCCGTCTTCGCTCAAAGGTTTGAATCTGGGATTTCAGGTCTTCAATTTCCTTTTCCTTGATTTTCTTGAATTCGAGGAAAGCATTGATTTTTTCTTCCAGGGAAACGATTTCTTGGAACATCTCTTCTTCGTTGACTTTGGCCTTGCGATGATCCTCTTCATATCGAGCATTCAGGGACTTGATATTTTCAAACAGGTCCCGGCGCTCTTTTTTAAGCTCTTCCAGGATCATCAAATGATTTTTTTCCTCTTCCTTCAGGGCCGAAATCAATTGTGTGTTTTTTTGCCGATCCATGGCGGCCGCCGAACTGCCGGCACGGTAAAACAGCCAGAAAACAAACAGGGATGCTCCGAAATACAGAACCAGGATTAAATTGGCGACAACCGACCCATGTCCCAGGTAGAGTTCGACATGAACCTGGAGCCCCTGATTGAGAAGATCGAAGTTCGCCCTGGCCGTTTCCCGGGCCTGCGCTTCCTCTCGGGTGCCCGTATCCGGAAACTGGATATCCATGTATACAGGGTACAGGACACGTCCACGGGCCGTGGTCACCATCACCCGCAAATCGATCCCGGCCCATCCGGACAGCCGGTCCTGCTTCAAGAACCGCTGAATGTTGTCCGCTACCTGCTGTTCCAGGGGGATGGATCCGTCCAGAAGCGGCCTGGCGTCTCCGATCAGAATATTCTGAATCCGGGATTGATACCGCAGGGTCAACCTGTTTTCGCAGATCATAAGTGTCAGGATATACAGAACAGGCGGAACCAGAAGACAGACGATCGCGACTCTAATGGGGAAAAACTTCATGCCCTCCTCTATTTTGAAGGGATGATGATATCGTAATAGGATCGATTGCCGGATGTCTGTTTATAGCTGATTTCACCCTTGAGAGTGGAACGGATCCATTCAAATTCCTTTTGCAGGGAGTCCGGGTTTGAAACAGACGGCGAATCGCGGTAAATAATGCACAGATGATCCGGCAGAAGTGACGCATGGATATACAGCAAAGGCGGTTCCCGGGTATCCGTGGCCGAAACCAGGGAACTCCGGACAAGTTTTTCCAGCAGCCCGTAAATATCGGCGTAGTCGGCCTTGAACACGCAGCCCCGGGTCTGGGAAAAAGAAACGCGAAGATTGTGATCGGCATGGTTTTTCTCCAGATCCGCCAGCAATTGCGACAGGTTCAGCACCCCCGGCTGGAAAGGCATCCGGTCTTTTCCAAAAAGCGCGTCGACCATATCGCTTTCCATGGCTATCAGCCTGGCTTTCAGTTCATCCGGCACCACCATGATCGCCGGATCGGTTTCGTCCATCGAACCAATGATCAGTTGTCCTTGCTGTTCTCTGATCCAGATGCCTTTTGAGAGCACGGTCTGTTTTCCGTTCTCGTTCATCGTCCCGTCTCCTGAAAATGAGTAAAACGCCTTGAATCTTCCTCCGTCTTTGATGCGTTCAAACTTACCTGCTAACGGTAAAATTCTCAAGATAAATTTGGCGGTTGGGTAGTCAAAGGTCTTTTAAAATTATCTTGAGTTGACCGGTCAATTGATATATGGTCTTACAGTTGAATCCAAAAGGAAGCCATTTGAAACCTGCTACGGGGGCACACATGAAATCGGTCTTAAAAACCATCGGTATTATATGGATCTGTTTAAGCATGACAGCCTGTCAGTCCGACGAACAAAAAAAGGTCGCCTTTTATGAAAACGGCCTGAAATATCATGAGACCAAAGACTACAAAAAAGCTGAAATCGAACTGAAAAACGCTCTCCAGCTGGATCCGGAATATGTGGAAGCCTATCACCTTCTGGCTCGAAACATGCTCAAACTGGGCAACATCAAAGAAGCCTTCTCCGTTTACAACAAAATCCTTCAGCTGGAACCGGACAATGGGGAAGCCAACCTGAAAGTGGCTGAATTCATGTTGCTGGGCAAAAACACGGAACAGGCCATGGAAAAAATCGTCCGGGTCCTGGACAAAGAACCGGACAATGTGGAAGCTCTGCTTGTGAAGGCTCAGATTTTCATGCAGACCGACCACCGGGACAAAGCCTTCGAGGTGTACGAACAGATCCTTGCCGTCGATCCTAAAAACATCCCGGCCATGCAGCAGACGGCCCGCATCCATGTCATGGAAAACCGGATGGAGGAAGCCGAAGCCCTGCTGTTGAAAACCATCGCCTTGGATGAACAGAACCTGAAAGTGCGGCTGCCACTCATCGGATTCTATATTCAGCAGGGAAAGCCTGAGAAAGTGGAGACCCAGCTCCGGGAGGCCATCGACAAAAATTCGGAAGACCCCGACGCCCATATTCTTCTGGGCAATTATTATTTGAACCTGAACAATCCGGTTGAGGCCGAAAAATCCTATCTGAACGCCATCCAGGCCTCCCCCCGGATGCTCAAGCCCTATTTGACGGCGGCCGAATTCTATGAAAAATCCAACGCCCCGGAAAAAGCTCTGGATATGTATGAAAAAGCCTCAGCCCTGGAACCGGACAACATAGCCGTCAAAGACCGGATGGCCCGTTTTCATTTTTCCGGTCGGAACATGGAAGCCGCCAACCGGATGGTTTCGGACATTCTCGCCGAAAGGCCCAATTATTACCCGACCCGTATGCTTCAGAGTGAAATCCTGATTTACGAGCAAAAATATGGTCAGGCCCTGGAAATTCTCACTGAGCTGGAGAAAGAAGAACCCAACGCGCCCCGGGTCCATTACTTCAAGGGTCTGGGATTCATCGGCGAAAAAAATTACGATCAGGCCAGAATGGCTGTTGGGAAAGCCGTGGAACTGAATCCGGGGTACTTCAAGGCCCGAATGCTCCTGGCCGACATTCATCTGCACGAACGATCTTTTGATCTGGCCGTCGACGAAGCCGGGGAAGCCCTGAAAATGGTTCCGGGTGATTACCAGACACGGATGATCCGGGCCCACGCCCTCATCGGTCTTAAAAAAGTGGAAGAAGCTGAAAAAGACTTTCAGATATTGATGGACAACCACCCGGAAAACCCGGCGGCATTTTACCAGATGGGATTGCTCAAATCGGCCTTCAGAGACTATGACGCCGCTCTAGATTACCTTAGCCGGGCTTACGACAAGAACAACCGGCTCATTGACGTGTTTGTCCAGACCGCCAAGATTCATGTGATCCGGAAAGCCTTTGACAAGGCCCATGCCCTGTGCGATCGGCAGATCGATATATATAAAGACCAGAAGCCCCTCATCGCAATCGTCCACAACGTCCGGGCCGGCATATACCTGGCCGAAAACGACATCGAAAAAGCCAGAGAGGCCCTGAATCAGTCCGTGGACGTCAATCCGGACTATCTGCCGCCCTATGAAACCCTGGCCAGGCTTTATCTTGCGGAAAACAACAAGGAAAAAGCCATTCGGCAATACGAAACCATTCTTGAAAAAAATCCGAAACTGCCCGTGCCCCACATGATTATCGGGACTCTCTACGACAGCGACAAAGCCTATGACAAGGCAGCGGACCACTATCGTGAAGCCCTGTCCATCAACCCGGAATTCGCCCCGGCCGCCAACAACCTGGCCTATCATTTGCTCCAGCGTACCGACCAGGTGGATGAAGCCCTGAGACTGGCCGGAATCGCCAAAGGCAAACTGCCGGAAGATCCCGGGGTCATGGATACGCTCGGTCTGGCTTACTATAGAAAAGGGTTATACGGAAACGCGGTCAATGAATTTCTGGACAGCTTGAAAAAAATCCCTGAAAATCCCATCGTTCATTATCATCTGGGAATGGCTTATGCCGGAAAGGGAGACCGGGAAGCAGCCATGGCATCTTTGAAAAAAGCCCTGGAATTAAACGACGTTTTTGAGGAAGCGGACAAGGCTCGTCAATTGCTTTCAGACCTTGAAAAAAATAGCTAGTCAGTCTTTTCAAGTCCTTTCCGGATGATCTTGAAGGCGGTGATCAGTGTGGATTTGACAAAATCCTTCTGATCGTTCAAAAGTCTTTTGGAATCCACCCACAGGACGATCCCGGCATAAGTCGCCCATACGACATCGGCCAGGGCCACAGGGTGTTCGTCGATGAAAATGCCCTGGGCGATCCCTTCTTTGATGATGTTGATAATGGCTCCGTGGGCCATGGCCGAATAGATCTTGATCTGCTGAAGGACTTCTTCGGACAGGTTCTGAAGGGTCTCTCCGGACTGAAGGTGAAACAGATTGATGAGAATGGCCGGATCATACTCATAGACATTGATGAATGCATCCCTGAACAAATCTATTTTCTCTTGAACGGACACTTCTTTTTTGACCACTTTCTGAATTTCTTCGGCCAGGTACTGAAGGATTTCAAGAGACAGAGACGTATGAAGTTCTTCCTTGTTTTTAAAATACAGATAGAGGGTGCCTGGACTCAGTTCCGCCTGGCTGGCGATTTCTTCCATGGTGGCGGCGTTGAACCCTTTGCTTGAAAAAACTTTGCGGGCCGCGTTGAGGATCTCCCGCCTTCGTTTTTCTTTTTCCCTTTGTTTGCGCTCATAAATACCCATTACGCCCCCATTATTTTTTGAATACCATTCATAAATTGACGAATGAACCATAAATACAAAAAATTATGGAAATCCGCAAGAAAAACCCATAAACTTATAGGCTCTTTTGTGTTACTATGCCGGATCATCAAAGGAACACCGAGGAGACACATTCCATGCAGACCATTCATTACTGGGCCGACAGTTATACGGAGAAACAAACCAGCGCCGAACAGGCCCTTTTACATATCAAACCAGGACAAAGAGTTTTCATCGGATCTTCATGCGGAGAGCCTCAGCACCTGGTCAACGAGCTGTCCAACATGTCGGACCGGTTCACGGATCTGGAAATCGTCCGCCTGCTCAGCATCGAAAGCGGCCCCCTGACCCTGATCGCCAACCGGTCTCATTCCCAGAAATTCAATATCCGCTCCTTTTACCTGGGATCGGCTTCCCCCACCAAAATCCATCGCAACAAACGGTTCATCACCCCCATCAACCTGTCCCAGATCCCTCATTTGTTCAAAACACGCATGATGCCCATCAACGCGGCCCTGGTTCAGGTTTCACCTCCCGACGACTTCGGTTGGATGAGCCTGGGGGTTTCCGTGGACATCACTCTGGCCGCCTGTGAAGCTGCCGATCTGGTCATCTGCCAGGTCAACCCCAACATGCCCAGGGTACTGGGCCGCAGTTTCATCCACGTCAATGATGTGGATTTCATCGTCGAACACGAAGAAGACCTGTTGACCATCAAACCGCTTCCGGAGCTGGAAGAGGCCAATATCATCGCCAAGCACATTTCGCGGCTCATCGATGACGGATCCACCCTTCAGACCAGCCTGGGCATGACCAATGAAGCCATCATGCTCTGTCTGTCGGAAAAAAACGACATCGGCGTTCATTCCCAGTATCTGTCGGACGGACTCATGCGTCTGTTCACCATCGGAGTGATCACCAACAAAAAAAAAGGCTTCAACGACGGTAAACTGGTCGCCGGCAGCGCGGTGGGATCGAAACTGCTCTACGATTTCATCGACGACAACCCGTCCATCGAATTTCATCCCTCCGACTACATCAACAACCCGGGCATCATCGCCCGACACAATGCCATGGTTTCCCTGAACACCGCCATGGCCATGGACCTGACCGGCCAGGTGGCTGTGGATGCCATGCCGTTCAACAATTACACCGGCATCAACGGGCTTCTGGATTTCACCCGGGGGGCGGCCATGTCCAAGGGCGGCAAATCCATTCTCATGATGACGTCCACAACGGACAACGGCACCAGAAGCCGGATCATTCCCAGCCTGTCCGATATCGCCGTGGTCGTTCCCAGGGGCGATGTACAGTATGTGGCCACGGAATACGGGGTGGTGAACCTGTTCGGCAAAACCCTTCAGGAAAGGGCCATGGCTTTGATCAGCATCGCCCACCCGGATTTCAGGGACGAGTTGTTCTCGAAAGCCCGGGAACTGGATCTGATTGATATCGGCCGCAAATTCAAGCAGGCCATCAAAGGGGTCTATCCGTTGAAATACGAAGAGACCGTCACCATCAACGGGCTTCCCGTCACGTTCAGGCCGGCGAAACCCGTTGATGAAAGAGGCATCCAGGAACACTACTACACCATGAACCGCGGGGATATCGTGTCCCGGTTTTTTCACGAAAAAAAGAGTTTTGTTCATGACCAGATCAACACCACCTTTGAAATCGATTATGTCAATGACCTGACCATCGTCGCCACCATCGGAGAGCTGGGATTTGAAAAGATCATCGCCGTGGGCGAATATTTCCGCAATTCCATCATCAACATGGCCGAGGTCGCCTTTTCCGTGTCCCGGGAATACCAGGGCATGGGCATTGCACAGGTTCTTCAGCGAAAACTGGCCGAAGCGGCAAGGGACAACGGCATCAAAGGGCTGGTGGCCTATACCTCGCCCGAAAACAAGGGCATGAAAAAATTGTTTCAGAAACTGCCCTACGAGGTCCGCTCGGAAAAAGACGACGGCATGATCATCCTGAGCTGTTTGTTTTCCGAACCCCTGGAAAATGAAACGCCCCTGTAACGAAAATGTCCGGATCCCCCTTCCGGGAGGTCCGGACATACGGTCGGGTCGAGCTTTTTCTATCGCTTGACCAGCAGGGCCACGGATTCAATGTGGTAGGTGTGGGGAAACATGTCAACGGGCTGGATTTCCAAGACCGTGTACCCCGGAGAGAGCAGTTCGATATCCCGGGCCAGGGTAGCCGGGTTGCAGGATACGTACACGATACGCCCACATCCCGAGCGCAGCACCCGGCCGGCCACCTCTTTGTGCATGCCCACCCGGGGCGGATCGATGACCATCACGTCCGGCACCTGTTTCAAGCCCGGCAGAACCGTTCGGATGTCGCCTTCCAGAAATTCACAATTGTCAATTCCGTTCAGTTCCACGTTCCGCCGGGCATCGGCAACGGCCGCCGGAACGATTTCGATGCCGAGGATTCGACGCGCCTGCCCGGATAACCAGATGGGGATGGTGCCGGTGCCGGAATACAGGTCCAGGACGGTTTCCTTTCCCGTCAGGGCTGCATATTCGGAAACCTTGGCGTACAGGGTCTCGCAGGCCCGGGTGTTGGTTTGGAAAAAAGAATTGGCCGATATCCGGAAAACATAGGATCCCAGTTTTTCAAGGATATGATCCTCGCCATGCAGTTTGATCTCCTGTTGGCCCGCCGACACTCCGGCCACAGTGTCCGTAACGTTGTTCACAATGGAACGGATGCCGGCAAACGCTTCGGCCAGAGACCGGGCCAGTTCTTCCACTGCCTCCCGACGAAAATCACGGGTCACGATGTTCACCATCCAGGCGTCATAGCCGACGGAATGGCGAAGCATGAGGAATCGCCAGAAACCCTCATGGGTTTTCAGGTCATAGGCGGGAAGATCCGATTGCCGGATATGGTTCCGGACATGGGCCAGGATGTCGTTGCCGGCCTCAGGCATGATATGGCAGTGGGCGATGTCGATGACCTGGTCAAAGGTGCCGGGAACATGCAGGCCGATGCCGAAATCCTTGACTACGGTATCATCGTTCAATTCTTCGGGCATCAGCCATCGCCTGGGGGAACAGGTGAATTCCATTTTGTTGCGATAACCGTAAATATCGGTCGCCGGCAGAACATCATGGACCGTCACCTCTCTGAGCCGTCCGATATGCTGCACTGATTCGGCCACATGCCGTTTTTTGTAAACCAGTTGAAGATCGTAGGGCAGGTCCTGCCATTTGCAACCGCCGCAGAAATGGCGGTAAAAACATGGTCCTGCACGTCTGGAGGCAGACGGTTCCAGGATCTGGATGAGTTTTCCCTCGGCCCAGGATTTTTTCTTTTTGGTGATTCGGGCCAGGACCCGGTCCCCCGGGAGGCAGCGGTCGACAAACACCGGAAATCCATCGGGCTTGGCCAGACCTTTCCCGCCAAAGGCCAGATCCGTGATTTCCAGTTCACAGGTTTTTCGTTTCTGAAGGCTCATGAATGATGTTTCCGTTCAGGGTCTGATGTTGTTTCCAATTTTCAAAGCTTGATATTATACGGGTTTGGTGGCATAAAGACAAGCGATGACTGCCCATGATATCCATACGGTCTTTGATTCCCAGGGATTTGCCCTGAAGGGAATTCTCCACCTGCCCGAGGCACCCTATCCGCCTCTGGTCGTTGGCTCCCATGGGCTCGAAGGCTCCATGGAATCGGCTAAACAGAAAGTTTTGGCCGGGATTCTGCCGCCCTTGGGGATCGCCTTTTTTCGTTTCGACCATCGGGGCTGTGGGGAAAGCCAGGGTGATTTCATCCAAGAGACATCTCTGACAAAACGCACCACGGATTTCATCGGAGCCGTCCGGCACGCCCTCAACCTGGGGCGGACCAGCCGGAATGTGGCCGTATTCGGGTCCAGCATGGGCGGGGCCACCTGCATCAATGCCTGGGAAACCCTGTCTAAAATGGATATCCGCCTGTGCGGGGCGGTACTCTGCTCGGCGCCTGTCCGGAGCCGGACTATTGAAAACATTCCCACCCGGCCCAATGATCGCCACCCGGCCCTGCCACTGAGTTTTTTCAGGGAAAATCTACTGTTCGATATTCTGGAAAGAGCCGCCGGGCTTTTTAATGTCCTGATCTTTCACGGTGATTCCGACCAGGTGGTGCCGGTGTCCAATGCCCATGACATATTTGCCGCCGCAGCCGATCCCAAGCGGTTGATCATTCATCGAAACGGGGATCACCAGATGACATCGAAAAAAGATCAGGCCGAATTCGAACGGGAAACCTCTGCCTGGTTTCTAAACGCTTTCTCCCATCCCCGTCAGATGACGCCGTAGCAGATCCAGGGCCGTGGCGGCGAACATTCTTCGGTTCATCTCCCGATCGCCGAATCCGAACCGGTAGGTCCGGGCCATAGACCGTTTTTCGCCGGAAAGCCCGATGCACACCATACCTACCGGCTTGTCGGCAGTCCCGCCCCCGGGTCCGGCAATACCGGTGGTGGAAATTGCAAAATCAGCTCCTGATCGCAATCTTGCCCCTTCGGCCATTTCAAGGGCTGTCCGCTCGTGGACGGCTCCGTGATCCAGAATGGTCTGCGGGTTTACATCCAGGAAGCGGATTTTGGCGTCATTGGCGTAAGTGACGCCCGAAAACAGAAAATATTCGGAACTTCCCGGAACATCCGTCATCATGGCGGCCATCAGGCCCCCGGTGCAGGATTCGGCCAGGGCCAGGGTCTTCCCCTTGGATATCAGAAGCCTTCCCAGTTCTTCGGCCAGACTGCGGCCCTGCATAGACACGACCTTGGGCGCCAGACGGGCGGCGGCCCATTCGGAAGCCCGGGCCATGGCCTGCCGTGACATTTCCAGGTCTACAAGATGGGCGGTCATTGCGATCTTGATTTCGATCAGGGGAAAATCCACCCGAAACCCCAGGCGCATATCCGGAAAGATTGTCCCAAAATCCCTGAGCAGAAATCCGGCCCGGGATTCCGGAAGACCAAAGGTTGTCAGACGCTCCAGCAGAGTTATGTCTTTCACCAGACCTCGATCCGATAAAAGCGGCTGGATCCCGCTTTCAAACATGGCTTTCATTTCCTTGGGCACTCCCGGCATGAAAAAAAACAGACATTGGTTCCATTCCATATGAAAACCAGGGGCGGTTCCGAAATGATTGACCATCATGGATGATCCTTCGGGAAGCAGGGCCTGCTTTTCATTGTCCCGAGTCCATTGAAACCCTTTTTTCTCAAAATAGGCCTGGATGTCGGCCAGGGCTTTTCCATTCAGTTTCAGCTCCACGCCGGCGGCCCGGGCGCAGGCCTCTGCCGTCCGGTCATCCGGGGTCGGTCCCAGCCCGCCGGTGACCAGGCACAGGTCGGCCCGCCGGGAGATGTCGGTCAGCACGGATGCGATCATATCCACATCATCCCCCACGGCCGTTACCTTTTCCACATCGAGGCCCAGGGTTCGCAGCTCCCGGCACAGATGGGCGGCATTGGTGTCCGTTATATCACCGGCAATCACTTCATCGCCGGTGGAAACCACGTGAACGATCATGACGGGTCCTCCAAACAGGTAAAAAATGCCGCGTGGTTGGATGAAAAAAACGCCGGATTTTTACGGATATGGGTTCCCACGGGCATTTGTTTTTTAAAGACTTTGGCAATGAAATGCTTGACTTTTTTTCGCTCCCACCCGAATGGATGGATAAAATTGAGGTACAAGGACAGATCGCCGTGGTAAAAATCCCAGGTCTCAAGCCCCTGGGCATCCTCACTGAACCGGGGGAGGTTGAAAACGGACAGATTGAGATAGTCGATACAATCCCGGTGAGCCTTGACAAAGTCAAGGGTTCTGAAGGCGGCGGCCTCGTCCTCGAAAATCGTTCCGAACAGAAGGTAAACAAAGGTCAGGATGCCGGCGCCATGAAGGTTTTCCAGAATCCTGGACACCATTCTCAGGTCGGTTCCTTTGTGCATCTGGTTCAACACTGCCTGATCGCCGGATTCCAGGCCCAGCTTGAGCATATCGCATCCAGCCCGTTTGAGGTCTCGGCAGAAAACCGGATCCAGCAATTCTTTTTCAAACCGGACAAACCCGTACCATCTAAACCCGAAGGTTTCCATGGACAGGGTTTTCAGAAACGCGGGCGTCACGGCATTGTCGATGAGATGCACGTAATCCGGGCGGTATCGATCCTCGATGGCTCGCAGATCCGCCAGCATGACCGAAGCCCTTTGGGCGCTATAGGCACGTGTTTCCGCCTTTTCCGGACAGAACCGGCATTTGCTCCAGTAGCAACCGATGGCTCCCCGGAAGGGAAGGATCTTGCCCGGCGCCAGATAAACCCCGTCCTTGACGAAATCATAGTCCGGCACAAAATACTTTTTCTCAACCTGTTTCCTGCCCAGAAGGTCCAGCAGGGGCCATTCTCCTTCCCCCCGGACAAAGCCGTCCACCAGACCGTCAAAGGGGTGCATGGCTCCAGGCCGGCTCATCCACGAGGAGATCAGCCCCCCGCCCATGAGGATCTTCCGGTCCGGGAAATGGTCCCTGATCCATCCGGCCAAAGCAAAGCCCACCAGGGCCTGATTCAGATAGCAGATGGAAATGCCGATATACGTCGCGTCCGAATCCATCACCCGGATCCGCAACCGGTCTTCAAAAAACCTGTAAAATGGATTTTCCCGATATTCACGGGCGCTGCGCAGCAGATCCCGACTGTCGACCGAAGACAGGGCCGCATCCGAGTAGTCGCTCAGAGACAGTTTGAATCGACGTGCGTCCACGCTGACGGACAGGGCCCGGTTCAGGTCGTAAACCCGCTGATGGTAGCGGTCCATATTCCTGTACAGCAACGGATCCCTCAGATCCTTCAATGCCTGGCCCCGGTTTTTCAAAGCCCGACGGGACCAGACATCATCGGCGACCGTATCTGACTGAATCAGGTACAGCAGACCTTCGATGTTGGCGTCCACCACCTCGCAGGCCATCCCGTTCTCTTTGAGGGCTCCGGCCAGCAGGGCCACGCCTGCCGGCGGTTCACACGGCTTGGCAATGGGGGGGAAGATCAGGAGCATGACTGAAAGTCCTCTTTTTTATGAAAACATGGGCCGAATGCTTTTGTCATATTGCCGCTCCTGTTCCTCAAAGAAACCCGGATCGCCCGTATACGAAATGGCTTTTTCCGGGCAGGCGCAATAGCAGTATAGACATTTCAGGCAAGAAAAGTCTGCCATCTTAAAACAATCCGGCAGGCAAAGCCCCAAAGGACACGCATCTTTGCAGACGTTGCAGTGAGTGCATTTTTCCGGGTCCAGACCAAGGGTATCGATTCGAATCTCATCTTTCAAAAAAACATCCTGCCGCAGACCCGTTCTGAAAAGCAACGAACCAAACCAGTCGGTAGACGCCAGATAATCAAAGAAAGGCGTGTTTCGGAGTTTAAGAAAATATTTCTGTCGGCTCGGGTGGTGGATAAAGGAGGCTATGGGTCCGGCCTTGGGCGGCTTAAAGGGAACCGGGGTCATTTTACCGAACATCTCCCGGATAATTTGGTGGTGGTCTTCCATCAGCAATCCTTTTTGTTCGGCCAAGGCAAGCGTCCTCACTTTTTTATAATGAAATCCGGCTATCTTGCAACAAAGAAGATCTATCAAATAAGGGTCTTCGCCGATAATCAATGTATCCAATCGCCTCGGAGTCCCTCTGGTTGGCCCAAGTCCCTCCATGGCGATCAAGGCATCCACGATATGCAAATGCGGCTTGACGGCCTGATTCAGGCGAAGAATATTTTCCGGCAGATCGTCGTGGGTTTTTTTTTTGTTTTCCTGTCCCACCAGGCAGCCCATTAGGTTTTTCAGGCAGACACTCATCCCGTTTTCAAAATGGGTTTTCAGCTTGGGCAAATTGATGAACAGATCAGCGTTGAAACATTCTTCCGCCACCTCTGCTCGGACTTGATTATTAAATTGTATAGGCCTTGATGGGGAATAATTGAAATCCATCACTTTGACCCCGTAGTATTTAGCCAGCCGATCCACGCCCAACCTTGAAATCACCCCTATTTGATTCCTGTAGAAACCACTGTTGGTTCCCTCGCCGATGGTTATGGATGAATACCCTTCGGACTTGAGATAATTTATCAGGGCGCTGAGCAGTCGAAGATCGGTCGTGTTGCCGGTCAGGGCGTTCATATTGCTGTTCAGGTTGGGCTTGATGAGAATTTGAGCCTTTTTGTCCAGGGGAAAAAGGTTTTTATAGGGCAGCAACGCTTCCGGAAGACGTTTCAAGATCTCCCGAAAGGATTTACAGTTTATTATCGCGATACGACGCATCGTGTGTGGTCCTATTCCTGTCTCACGGTTTTCAAATAGTATTCGAATCGGCCAGTTGTCTTTCAACGGCATCATAAACCGCATCCACCGTAATCGACCTCATACAGTCATGATAAATGGCATTTCTGCATGAAGATTCGTCACAGTTCTGGCGACAAGCCATTTTATTTTCCACAACCACATGACCCGGCCCCCATGGACCGGTTTCAACACTCTTGGACGGCCCGAAAATCGCAACCGTCCGGGTGCCGGCTGCGGCAGCCAGGTGCATGGGGGCGCTGTCATTGCAGATCATAAGCCGAGCCCCGGCAATCACCCCGGATAGTTGTCGGATGCCCGTCATTCCGCTCAGAACCACAGGCCTATATTTCATGAACGAAACAATTTCCCGGGCCAGATCCTTTTCTGAAACCTCGCCCAGCAGGACCAAATTCCATCCGTATCGCTCCCTGATCCGATCATACAACTCGGCGCACCGTTCGATCGGCCATCGTTTCAGCAATAGGCGGCCACCGGGGTGAACGCAGATATAAGGCGATTCAATCCCATAATCCTTGAGCAAATCCGCAATCTTCTCTCGCTCACGATCCGTCAGATAGACTCCCCATTCCACCGCATCACCCCGCCACCCCAAAAAGCGGATCAGATCGAGATGATATTCGACCTTATGCTTCAGCATCGCATAAGGCACGACATGAGACAAGGCAAACCTTCCGCCACCTACCGCATAGCTCAGTTTTGCCCGAGAAACAGCGGGAAAAGCCAAAAACAGAATATCGCGAATATCGGCCCTGGCTTCAATGACCCAATCGAAGGAATGCCGTCTCAAACGGTCGATGAATCGAAAATACCCCTTTATTGGACGTTTATAAAACCAGAAGGGCTCATAGACCAGGACATCATCCACATATGGATTGTTGAACAGAATTTCCTTACCGGCCTCGGAGGTCAGAAACGTTATGGAAACGCCTGGAAATTTTTTTTTCAGAGGTTCAAGGATAGGAAGGGTCATGATCACGTCCCCGATATAAGCGGTTCGGATCACGAGAATTCTTTTGATATTCGACGGCCAATGGATTTTATCGGTACAAGTCGATCTGAGGCAAGAAAAAGTCAGGGCATTTCCAGCCATGTCCGCCATTAAGGTGAGTATTCGTTTTCTGGGATTGATAATTTTATAAAACAATGGGCCCACCTTTATGAAATCGATCAAGAAAATGCATGTATCCTGGATAAGAAGCAATGTGATGCACCAAACGTTTTACAAAAGCTTCGGTCAATCCGGCAACCGGATCGCCGCAAGTTACGCCGGTATGCAAGGGTGGTTCGATGATAACGCGAAATGTGCCGCACGAATCCGGCAGAATGAACAAAGGGAGCAACGGCGCGCCCGTCGACAAAGACAGGCGCGCCGGGCCTTGGGGAAACATCATGCTGTACCCGAACATCTGCGATACCTGCTGTTTTCCAATGGTCCGCGCTGTTCCAGTGCCGTCTCCAGCGATCATGACCACGCCGTTGCGGGCGAGCCATCGATGAACAGGCCTGAGATAAGCTCCCGCTTTGAAGATTTCCGCCGGCATTTGGTTCTCATATTTCATGCGCAGACGGAAAGCCACTTTTCTTCCGATCCGGCTCAGGCCCTGTTCGGAAGGATTGCCGATTTGCTTGATGGGATATCCCATTCGCGCAAATGCAACCAGAGGATAATGGGCCGGACCGAAATGACCGTGCACCAGGATTGCGCCCCTCCCCTGGGATAGAGTTTGATCCAGATATTTCAAACCCTGGAAGGAAATGGTTTTTAGAACCTGATCCAGGTCAAAATCTGAGAAAGACAGGATCGACAGCCTATCCGTGTAATGGTTCTGAAAATAGACCCGGACGGCTTTTAATTGATCTTGCCGGGATAAACCCATGGGTTGGAGGTTATTTATTAATCGACGCCTTTTACGGGCATCGAGGAAATAATGGATGTCTCCCATGGCACGCATCAGATAAAGCCCCATCCGCCAAGGCATGCAGACGATAAAAGCCCGCAAAGGATACCAGATGATCAACCGCAGGATGTCGCGTATGTAGCTTTCGTGAACAATCATGACCAAGTTCGAAGAGTCTTTGTTTTCATTGGAGAAAAACTTTGAAACGAAATTCTGAAAGCAGCAACGGTCAAACCCAGATACAGCCACAAAAGGGTTGTATTGTATTCAAAGTCGAATTGTCCGTGAAAACCGATGGCGACCAGTCCTGTGCCGAAAGCGACAGCCATAATCTGACTGTATGTACTCTGATGGCCAAGCAGTACAATGAACCGTTTCAAAAGGATACCGATAATGAATACAAGTGAAATCAGCCCGAGAATGCCGAAATCAAAAATCAATGATAGAGAGATGTTATGGGCATGGGGGGCCTTGCTGATTCGCTTCAGATTCCCGACACCGAATCCTTGAATGGCATTGCCCTTAAAATTGTCAAAGGATTTCTTCCAAAGCGGCCCCCTTCCTTTGTTTTTTTCCGAACCGGGATCAATCAGGTTTTGTTTTTCCACCATTATTTTCCCAAGCGCAAAAAGACGCGGTGTGGTTGTTTTACCGGTGATAACGGCAACAACTGTCGCTTGTAGAAGATAAAGCCCTAAAACAGCGACTGCGACAACCGGGAAAACCCGTATAACATAATTTCGTGTCACGCGAAAGGCCATAAGGGCAAATAAAATCATCAGGATCATGGCTCCTATTCCACCCCTGGACTGAGTATGCAGCACGACCATTACCAATGTGCTAATAATGAAAACAAGAGTGGACTTTTTCATGACGGCGGGTTTTGCCTGGATCAGGCCCAAGCAGAGGGCCAGACAAAGATTGGCCATCAATGCCAGCTCATGGTGGTCCATAAAACCGCCGTCGGTCTGAGGCATTCCCGAGGGTTGGAAATATCCTCCCGGCAAAATGACAAAAAACACAAACCTTTTGAAAATCTCGTGGTTGAAAAAAAAGGAATCGAGGAAAAAAAACAGGAAATGGAACCATGCCTGAATTAGACCGGACCCAACAAAGCATGTGACAGCCAGGGCCAATTGTTTTTCTTCTTTGATGTAAATCACGAACAGGACAAACACAGCCACATTCATGGTCAGAAGTAAAAATTGAAACAAGCTGTGATTGAAGGCATCGGACCACCAAACCGTGCACCCCGCATACGTCAGGACAATGGCCACAGGCACCGTCAAAATATTTTCCGGAGGCGTGGGATTCAACTCGCTCATTTTTCTCAACATATGCCCCATAAATGCAAACAGCACAAAGGGGGCAATCATCGGAATCGAATTGATCCGTCGATGGCCCACAAAGAAGTTCCAGTCGGCCTGAATGGAAAAAAACACAGTCGCTGTTGTAAATGGAATCAGAAAAATCAATGCATAGGCTCCCAGGTCCGGCCTGCAAAAAACCAGTGCCAATATAGGCATTGTCAGGCAAAGGACGGTGGCGTAATACCATGGCAAAAGCAACACGGCCATCACGCAGGCACCGGCAAGCGCCCCGAACAGCATCATGGCCGTTACGGCCGTGACGTTCTTAGGCATAGGATCCCAAAATGCTGAACAATTCAATTTCAATCAGTCCGATTCCCGAATATAAACAGGAGAATCATGTTCCAACCGCAGGTGAAGCATCTGATCCCTGACAGGAAGGATATCTTCCCTAAAAGCGGTCTTGTAATCACGGACCTGTTGACCGGAAGGTGCTTCAGGCACGGCATTGGTCACTCGAGCGGCCGAAGAGCGAAACCCCGGAATGGAAACCGTGATTTCCTCAGAACCGTCATTCCAGGCGATCCAGATGGTTCCACCCGATCGATTCAACCTGTAGATGCAAATTGATTCCCGCTCTTCCAGTTTGACAAGGTTTTTCCAGTCACTGCCTTCAAGCAGTTCAATCATCTTCTTGTAGCTGTAATAGGCCAGTTTTTTATGGGATTTGCCGTCGACATTCAATGGATTGTTCACCAAACCATAATAATTGAATGGATTGCGCGTCTCTCCACCGAAATTGTGCCGTTCCAAGACCTCATTCCAAAATATTTTATCCACTCCCTGGGCAATGGCGAAAAGATAGGTCTTGACAAGCCCGGAGGCCTGTCTAAATTCCGTTTGGGGGGGCAGTTGAACAAAACCGAGGGAATGTCCTTCGGCATAATGGGGGTCACCATCATAAATTCCGGTTTCCAGAAAAATTTGTTTTGTCTTTAAATCCACGCCATACTCTTGGAACAATTTACTGAAGATTTCCATTTTATTTTTCAAATCCACATAATCAGCCGCTTTATGGTGATGCAGTTTAAAAGAAAACACATCAAAACAGTCCCCTGCCCCATGGGCCATAATGCTTCTCACAAAAGCGGCGTTGATATCCTCCCGGCGACCGCCGGCAATTCCACCGGCGCCGCCCATCACGACCAGGCAGTCAGGACATTCTTCTTTGATCACCGCATGAGTTCTTTTAAGAAACACGGCATATTCTTTCTCAAATCCCCGCCACCCTCTTGGCGGCGGAAGTCCTCCCGGTTCCGTGTCGATTTCCCAGTATTTGACCCGGCTGCGATATTGTCGAATCAGTGCATGAAGCTCTCTGCCGTAAGCGGCATAGTCGACCTCCGGCGGCATGGCCCCCGCTTCCCTCCCCACCCGCGAATACACATGGATGGATTCCGGCACTTCTTTGATACCCGGAGGCATTTCCTGGACCCATGAGACGCCTATGTCCAAAAGATAATGATTGATGCGGCCATGGGTCATGACAGCCTGACTGTCCAGCATGAACTGATAAGGCCCGAAAATACCGAAAGGAGAATATTCACAGTTTGTCCGGGTTTTTTGGATCTGCGCACCGGATGTGTCGTTGTCTCTGTTTTCAGGCGAACATCCGAACACGACCATAAAAATGAGCAGCAGAGAACTGATTTGGACTCGTTTAACGATCATAAAAGGCCTTGTGTTTTTTCAATTGTGCCGCCCACCTGAAACTTTGTTTGACAAGAGGCTTCAGAAACCCATCCACCAGGAAGAGCACCATGTCGAACAGCCGGGTCTGAACCCATTGATTTTTGGGCACGTAAAACAGACCCGCAAGTTCTTTTTCATTTTCCGGAAGCATTTTGACATCCTCCGGCATGACCCCTTCTTTTACGGCCCGATTAAAAATATCCGTCCAGGGCTCGACCCTTATCCACCCCAGTACAACACTTCCCCTACCCGGAAGGGCCAGAGGAATTCGAAACAGCATCCACAAAATTTTCAATGGTTCAAAGATGGTCATTCCCGGGTAGGAACAAAAAAAGCCGTACCCAAAAGACACGCCTTTGATTTTTTTAGCCAATTGAATGCTTTTTTCAAGATCCTTTAAAGAAAACCCTTTTTGAAGAACTTTCAGCCCCTTTTCCGTCACGGCATCCGGCGAGTATCCGATATGCCTGCATCCGGCCTCGCGCATGAGTCGCAGAAATTCTTCGCTAATGTTCAGCGGTGTCAGCCAGGCGCCCCATACGACATCGATTTTGCGCCGGATCATTTCTTCACAGATCGCCCGGGCATGGGATTCCGGCATGTTAAAAAGGCTGTCGACAAAAGTAAACCCTTTCACACCATATTCGTTCACCAGTTGTTCGATTTCATCCACCACACGGACCGGATCACGCAACCTAACCCCGCGCTGATTGAGAAAAACATAGGTACAATAACTGCAGGAATACACACATCCCCGCTTGCTCTGGACCCCGATAAGATCATGAAACGGTCCCCGATAACGGGTAATATCGATAAGGGCCTTATCTCTTCTGGGTTTGGGCAATTCCTTGAAATTCGGTTCCTGTCTCGGTCCGGAAAAAAGCACCTTGGAATCTCGACGATAAAACAAGCCTTTTACCTTTTCCGGGGCTTGGAGACTGGACAAAAGCTCCGGAAAGCTTTCCTCTCCTTCCAGATACACGCCGTAGTCGATCTCGGGAAGGGTTTCCATGATTTCCCGTGCATGGATTGAAAACCCGGCGCCCCCGGCCACAATGACTGTATCCGGCTTGATTTCTCGTACCACAGCCAGTGCCGGCTTAACTGTCTTAAAATTTACGAACAAATCCCGTCTCTGAGTGGTATCCACATTACGAATGGAAATGCCGACCAGATCCGGTTGAAAGTCTGCAACGGCCTGTCTGAGATACTCCAGACAGGCCGGATAATCATAAAGGTTGGGATCAAACACCCTGACATCATGGTCCGCCAACACGGCGGCAAGATAGCTCAGCCCGATGGGGTAAAGCGGCTGCGCAGATCCCCTTTGGCCTGTATCCTGCTGCATCAGAAGAATCTTCATTTTTTCCCCTTATTACAGTTTTCACGATATTTTTTTAGAGAAGGCCCGACCCAATCTGCGATTGACGACCTCCATCACCGGTGCCAGTTCATCCCAACGAACTGTTCCGGATATGAGCATGGCCATCGTAAAACATACCATGCCCGATAAAAACAAAACAACGGCATGGATATGGGACAGACCCTCCAAGCCGGCAACTATGAACCCTCCTGAAATAACGATGACAGACATATGCCTGAAAGTGTCTTTCTCAAAAAGATCCGGAAAAACAAAAAACCCCCCGAAAGAGGAGAGGCCGCTGCTCAGAATCAGAGCCCATACGCTCCCAAGGTGCCCGTATTTCGGAACCAACAGGAAGTTCAACACCATGCAGAGAATAAATTCCAGTATTTTCAAAGTAATTCCTTGTTTGGCCCGGTTGCAGATCACGAATAAAATGATGAAAAATTGATTGATGAAAAGGAATAATGAGCCCATGACAATATGTTGAAGGCCGTTGATCGATTCATAAAAAGCCCGCCCGAAAATCAATCCGACCAATTCTTCGGCTGTCGCAAAAACCGTGATCGTCATCATCATGCTCATGACCATGAGCAACTTCATTAGTGTCTGCGCCGTTTTTTTCATTTCATCCTTTTTTTCAGGCAGTTCCGCCAATCTGGATAGCAGGGGCAAGAGAGCGACGATCAAGGAAAAAGGGATGACCAGCAATCGGGTAAAAATACGCATCGGGGCCTGGAACAGGGCCACTTCAATATTTCCGGAAAGGATTTTAAGAACGAATACCCCGCCGTACAACGATAATTGCGTCAACCCCTGAATCATCGAATAGAAAAGGGAAACGATCAGAAGATACCTGAGGATGGTAAAATCCATTTTGGGTATCAGCACGAGGCCGCTCAGCCTGCGGTTTAATAACATGGCGGCAAAAAAAGCGAAAACGGATGAAACCGCTGACGCCAGAAACACATTTTCCAGCCCCAAATCCAGATAAATAACCCCTCCTGTCAGCAACAGAAGCGAAAAAACCGATGAAATGGTTGTGTAAAGCTCATACTGAATTTGCTGAAAAGCGACGAAAACTGAAGTGACCGCCTGCGTCAATGTCAGAAACAGAGCGAAAACAATACCGGCAAAATAATACGACGGCAAATCAAGGCCAAAGGAACGTGCGACCCATACCGCCATCAATAACAGAGTGCAGATCCAGATATTCCAGGACATACCGGTTCCGACATAATTCACTGTTTTGGAAATATCACGGGACAATTCCACGGTAAGGATTCTGGGTATAGACATGTTGATCGCGGGCTGAACCGTCCAGATAACAGCCATGACCAGGGAATATTCCCCGAAATCGGAGAGTCCGAGATACCTGGCCAGCATTCCGACGACCACAATGCTGGATATCATTTCCAAACATCGGGCGCAAAAAAAGAAACAAAAATTAAAAACAATATTCCGAATGCCCGTCATAAAAATTGGAGGTCCGTTGAATGGCGGGGAACACGGTTCAAAATGACACCAGTCAATGGGATATCAGCCAATCGAAGACCATCTAGAAAATCCGCATATTGATGTCGGGTCACTTTTCCACATCGAACTACCGCGATCCGTCCATCCGTGTAAGAAGCAAAAACAAGCGCATCCTCCGATACGTTCAAAGCGGGCGTATCCACAATCACCCAGTCATATTGGGCAGCCATGTCCCGGATAAGGTGTTTGATTTTTTCGGATCTGAACAGCTCTCCGGGATTGGATAACGCCGGCCCGCTGAGGATCACCTTTAATCCATCCATGCGGGTCTGCAACTGGATCTCCGTCTGATCGGCCTCTCCGGCAATAAAGCGGGTCAGGCCCATGTCCGGAGCGAGATCAAAATACCGGCCCAGCATCGGGGAATCCAGGTTTGCATCGATCAGCAAGACCTTTTTACCATACCTGACCAAACAGACGGCAAGATTGACCGCCAGAAAGCTGTTTCCATCTCCATCCATCAGGCTCATCAGGGTAATGGTCTTCAGGTTTTTGCCCGAAGAAAAAAACCTGATACGATGTGCCATCTTCCGTATGGCAGGGATCAAGACCTCAGGTCCGCACGCATCCGGGCATTTCAGATCGTTTTCCCGGAACCGGGGTATGGCACCCAGAAAAGGCACTTCCTCAAACGGCTCGAAATCCCGACGGTCTCGCAAGGTGTCGTCCAAATAATCAATGAGCAAGGCTCCGCCAAGACCGAACATCACCCCAAGACAGACAGCCAGCAGGATATTGACACCAAGAGACGGTTTTTTATGTTTCGAGCTGTCCTTATCGGGCTCCACCGCAGGGTCCACAAGACGAATCCCTGAGAGAGCGGAAGACTCCGCCATACCGACCTGGTGCTGATACCTCACAAGCGTACCGTAAACATCCTGGGCCGCAGTCAAGCCCACCGTAAGCCGGGCCTGCTCGACCGCTTTTTGAGGAAGCGTCATTAACTGGGTTTCATATTTTTCAATCAGAGACGGCAAAGACAGGGCGATACTCTCAAGACCGGCAAGGTCCGCATGGGTATTTGCGATGTTCTGTAAAAGGCTCTGGTAAAGCGGATTGACGGATCGGGTCTCAGTACCGAAAGTCTTTAGGGCTTCCTGTTCGATCAGTTTTTTGGCCTGGACGATTTTTTTCTCGACACTGATCACCAAGGGATGTTCTTTGGTATACTGCATTTCCATCTCAGCCAGGCTCAGATAAAGATTCTGAAGGGTTGTCTTCAAGGTAACGACGGTTTCGTTTTCTTTAAACTCTTCGGAATCCTTCTGAAAATTCGGAATACCACCCAGTCGGTTTTCCATATTACGCAAAGACGATCGGGTTTTGGACACAGTCAATTGATTATCCGCCGCGGATTTTTTTAGGCCGGAGATTCTTTCAATCAAGGTTATTGCTTCGGAATCCAGATTGAAAAACTGTTCTTTTTCTTTTAATTCTTTCATTGCATCGAGCTTTGCCCGGTATTGTTTTTCAGCCTTGATCACATTGGCATCAATATAGATTCGAGCCTGAGAAAAATCATTCCTGATCCTTTTTATTTCTTCTTGAATAAAACAGCGGGCGACGGTATTGGCGATATCCATGGCTTGTTTCGGATCGGGAGAGATTCCTTTGATCTCTATCATATCGGTTTCCTCGAATTGACGAACCGACACATACGGTCGTGGAAAGACAATGGATGACAATGAAAAATCAAGAAGATCTTCGGCGGACATGGCTTTTTCCGCGACACCCGGATTGACGCCCAACATCTTCAGTGTTGTTGACAATCCCGGTATGGCCCGCATCAATCCGGTCCGGATGCGGACCTGTTTCAAACCCAACTCAGCTATGGCTTTGTCCGCTATGGTTCGGAGAGACGCCAGAGCGACATAATTGGCGCGTTCCGTGTCCGTCAGCCCGGTTATCGAATTGGTCACGCTGTTGTCGGGCAGGCCGATACTGTTCAGAGCGGCGGCAGAGGCGGAGGATTTGCGAATGAGGATCAAAGCCGTCGAATCGTATCGAGGTGGGATCATCAAAGTCCCGACGACAATGGCGCCGACCATCAGAACCCATATAAAAAGGGCAACCCAGCGCCTTCTCCAAAGAATCTCCAAAATATAACGCAGCTCCATTCAAGCCCTCGGTAATTTTTCTGGTAATGGATGCATTATGATCGTCGCCATATGTGCCGACTATCGGGGAACCACAATCGTGCCCGAGGTTTCTTTGCCTCTTAAAACATCCTTGACCTGTGGATAAAGAACAATGCCGCTTTCAATATTGATGACCGGAGACAGGATACTGGTCAATCGATTCATGAAGCGCTGCACATCCGCAATGGTCGTAGGAAGAACATACACGATGTCATTATTTTTGAGATACGCGATCGGGCCGGGGTCGTTTCCCCTTCGACCGACCTTCATGTCAAAGGTTTTCATTACGGCCCGGCCATTCTCGCTCCGGATCAGGAGTATATTTTTTCGGTCTGCATCCCTGTTGAACCCTCCGGCTTTTGCAATGCCTTCCCAGGCTCGCATCCCGGCCTGCCACTGAAAAGTGCCCGGAGCATTCACTTCACCCAAAATATGGATCTTCAGGTTGACGGCATTGGAAACCATGATATCTAGCTGCGGGTCAACAATATACCGTGAAAGCGAAGCCGTCATTTGCTCTTTGAGTTCTGCTATCGTTAATCCGGATGCTTTTATCTCCCCGATAAGCGGATATTGAATATTCCCCGAAGGATCGATGGTCAATGTTCGTTTTAAATCGTCATTCCGCCAGACATTGATAGAAATCACATCCATGGGACCAAGGATGAAATGAAAATGTTCAACGCGGGTTTCATTCGGATTTGGATCTGAGATCGAGCCCGTTCCTACGGATGGGTCACCCATGAATCCGGATTGGCCGACACATGAAACGATGATGAACAACCAAAGTAATATAAAAAATTTGATGATGGGGGGTAGGTTCATAATGTATTTATTAACAACATTTTTTCACATGAGTTGTCAAGATTGAAGTCTTTCACACCAAGTCAATCCATCGACGAGGAATATGCACCAAACCGTATTGTTGTTGGGTGTATTGTCATAATCGTTGCACCAATATCTTGCCCACGGGGCTCCTTGGCAGAAAAGTCCTTATTTCCAGCAGTTTGGGAATTTTGTAGGCGGCAATTCTGGGAACGCAATACTCTCTGAGTTCCTTTAGACTGAGAGATGCACCATCCTCCAGAACCACGATGGCTTTGGGGATCTCTCCATGGATCGGATCTTCGGCCCTGGTAATACACGCTTCTTTAATGAGAGGATGCTGGATCAGAAGGTCTTCGATTTCCACGGGAAAAACTTTCAAGCCGGCCACCTTCATCATGCCGTTCCGGCGTCCTGAAAAATAAAAAAAGCCGTCGCTGTCCTGATAGAACATGTCATTTGTGTAATACCAGCCGTCTTTGAAATTTTTCCGGGTTTCCCGGTCGTTTTGATAATATCCGGAACAAACACCCTTTCCCCGGACGATCATTTCTCCGACTTCTCCAGAACCTGTCCGCTCTCCTCTTTCATCCACGACGGCGGCTTCGTAATATCTGCCCGGGATACCGCAGGAGCCTTGTTTTCCATGGTTCGAACCCATACCCGACGGCATGGCCAGGACGATGCCGGCCGTTTCCGTGCTCCCCCATACAGGGATAATGGAAAATCCGAATTTTTTTCTGAATTCGGACGCTGTGACGGGATCCAGATGCATTCCCCCGCTTTCGGCTGTTTTCAATGTGCTGAACCGGAAGTCACTGTTTTTGTGGAATTTGGTCAGATTTCCGTAGATGGGGGCGATGGCCATCATAAAGGTCACCTTGTTGTCTTCGATGACCGAGGTCAGAGATCTCGGAGCGATATGGTCCGTAAGGACCATGGTGCCTCCCAGAAACAAGGGACGAGCAAAAATTTCATGGGGATGGGTGGCCGCCGGGAACATGACCAGATGGATGTCGTCAAAGGTCAGGCCAAGCTGTTCAACCGCGGAAAGCGTGTTCCAGTAAATAACGGTATGGGTGGTCACGGCGCATTTCGGAAATCCGGTGGTTCCCGAAGTCAGGTTGAAATATGCGACATCTTCAGGCCCTATGCCGACGAAAGGAGGCTCCGGCACGGATCCGGTATCGTTCAGAATATCCGATAGAAACGTCCTGGTTTCCCCTCTTCTTCGGTCTTGTTTTGAATCGTCCGGATCTTTTCCGGAGATCAGAATGCCGAGTGCTGAAAAACCCTTATCCGATGGATCGAATCGTTCCAGCATACGTTCGGAAATGATCACGGCCGAAGGAGTGATCATGTTCAAGAGCTGTTGGATATGATGATTCAACTGGTTGCAGTCCACGGGTACCGCTATCCCGCCGCAGGCGACCGAGGCAAGGAATCCGATGACCAGATCCGGGGTTTTGGCATCCATCATGAACGCCACACGATCTCCCTTGGAAACACCTATGGAAATCAGATAATGAGACAACCTCATAACCTTTTGATATAAATCCCCCCAGGACAATGACACTTGTTCGCAGATCAGGGCGGTTTTGTTCGGGTATCGGGTTTTGTTTTGTTCCAGCATATCTATCAGGGTCATGGCGGAGGACTTTTGTATATCGCAGATCATTTTTTCCATCATCTTTCAAAAATTGTCGAATACCGTTTCAATACGCGTTTTTCTGAAACAGAAACACGAACAGGGTTCTGACCAGTATTTCCAGATCGAACAAAAGAGACCATTCACGAATATAGCGAAGATCGTGGGTGATCCTTTTTTCCATTTTTTCAAGGGTATCGGTCTCCCCCCGATACCCCATGACCTGAGCCAGTCCGGTAATGCCGGGTTTGACCTTGTGCCGGATCATGTAGCCGGCAATAATCTTCTGATAATACTCGTTCATGGCCACCGGATGGGGCCTTGGTCCCACAAGGGACATCCGGCCCTGAAGCACATTGACGAGCTGAGGAAGTTCGTCCAGGCTGGTTTTCCTCAGGAAAGCGCCGACCCGAGTGATCCTCGCATCGTTTTTCCGTGCCTGGGAATAAGCGGTTCCCGGCTTGTCGCAACCTTCATACATGGACCGGAATTTATATACATGAATTTTTTCCCCATTGATGCCGTACCGTGTCTGGATAAAGAAAACAGGCCCTTTTGAATTCATCTTAATGGCCACGGCAATCACAAGCAATAAAGGGGACAGAATCACCAGCGCTCCAAACGCCAGGATGATGTCCATGAGGCGTTTGGCCGCTCCGCCGATCCCGCCTATGGCGGTATTTCTCAGGACAATGATGGGACGCTGATCAAAAAAGATGATTTCACCGCCAATGACCAGATCCAGGAAATAAAGATCAGGTACGTAATGTATGACTGTGGGTAGACGGTCCACGGCTTTGATGAGTTTGCGGGTCGCCAGCTCATCCTGAGTGTCCAGGGCCAGGTAAATGATATCGATGTCACCTTTCAGGGCGGATTGAATCAGCGCATCGATATTGCCCAGATAGGGCAGAAACCCTGAAGATCCATCGTCGCTGAAGTTTCTCAGGTCTTCCTCGTCATGGAAAAAGCCCAATACCCGGGTGCCGGTCCATGGGTTATCCTGAATCTGCCGTGCCAGATTCATTCCGGATCGGTTCCGGCCTGCGATCACCGCTCTTTTTTCATTCAGGCCCTTGATTCGGAAAGAGCGTACCAGTTTCCGGATCAAAACGCGCACCAGGGCCAGGGACAATGGCCAGGCGATCATCCAGGAAAAAATAATGCCGCGGGGAAGGTGCGGCAGAATGCCGGCAATGTAACCGGTAATGAAAAGCACGACGAACAGAGAAAAACAGGCTGCAAATATTTCATGGATTTCGTATCTCAGACTCGAAAACCGGAAAGATCGGTAGATCTTATGTAAGTGAAAAAAAATCAAGGTGAACGCAAAAATAATGGCTCCTGTCTTCCAGACCTGAAAGGTTTCCGGCTCTTCCATCCGAAAAAAAACCAGCCCACAGAAAATGGACATGGCCAGAAAGGCGTCAAAAAGACGAACAACGCCAAGCCATAGGGTTTCGAAGCAGAAAAAACGATTCTTTGTCGTCACAGCTGTTACGAATTCCCGGATTGACGGCTGTTGACCAGTTCAGGAATCAGAGACAGAAAACGCTTCATTTCTTCCGGATCCAGTTGCTGATTGGCGTCGGACAGAGCCGTCAGCGGAGTGATGTGCGCTTCCACCATGATGCCGTCGGCTCCTGCGGACAGAGCCGCCCGGGCCATGGGCACGGCAATGTCTTTTCGGCCCGTGCTGTGGCTGATATCGACAATGACCGGCAGAATGGTTTCCTTTTTAAGAATGGGGACAGCGGAAATATCCAGAGTATTCCGGGTCTGGGTTTCAAAGGTGCGGATTCCTCGTTCACACAGAATGATCTGGTGATTGCCGCCCAGGTAGATGTATTCGGCGGCGAGGATGAATTCTTCTATGGTGGACATCAATCCACGTTTGAGGAACACGGGCTTGCGGCTTTTCCCGACCTTTTTCAAAAGAGAATAATTGTGCATATTGCGCGTGCCGATCTGCAGAATATCGGCATAGGCCTCAACATCCGGCAGAGTGGCGGTATCCAGAACTTCAGTAATCACCGCCATGCCGTAACGGTCGGCCGCATGTCTGAGCATCTTCAGCGCCTCGATTTCCAATCCCTGGAAACTGTAAGGCGACGACCTGGGCTTGAAGGCTCCGCCCCTTAGAATCCGGACGCCCAAATCATGGAGAAAGGCGGCGGTTCGATCGATCTGGTCCTCACTCTCAACCGCGCACGGGCCAGCCATAATCACCGGAGATCCCCCTCCGATGACAATCCCGTTCACCGTTATCACCTGGTCCTTCCCAGAGGCCCCCCGGCTGATATTCAGCCGTTTTCGGGTTTCATGCCCCATATCGTCGACCGATGCCTTGAAAATGGTTTTGAAAATATCGGTGATGATTTTCTGGGATACAGGCCCCTTGTTTTTGAGCTGAATATCAATCAGCATCTGGGATTCCCGTTCCGGGCTAAAATGGGGGAGTCCGAGCCGGTCCTTTTCCGTCCCGATCTGTTTGGAAATCTCGAAAAAGCGGGTCAGTTTTTCAAGAAGTTCCGCATTCACCTCGGACATCTGCCTGCGCAGATCTTCCAGGCGGGTGGTATCTGAAGTCATAACGATGTCTCCATGTTCGGTTAATCCATCCATCGGCCTCAACGGCCTTCTATAATAATTGCCATGAAAAGGCGGGAATCAATTGCTTTCGGGGAAAATACCGGAATCGGCCGGACCGGTCTTTCTGAACACTATGGACAAGATTCCCAGAGCCGATCCAGCGGCAAAAACGACAGCCCGGGCAAGGCAATAGGCCGGCGATAAAAAACCCACCACCCTGTCTTTCCGAAACACTTTGGCGGAAAAAGGAAACGAAGAGACCACCGCTCCGGCCAGGGGCCACAAAAGCCAACCCATTGAAACACATCTGAAAACAAGGGCCAACGGCACAAGTCCCATTGTTGTCAGCAGCAGCAATGTCTGAATTTTGATGACGACCGGCGTATAGGAATCCTTGACGGCCTTTCCGGGATATCTGGCATAGACCACCAACCGCCAATAACCGCGCCAGAATTTGATCCTGAGATATTTTTTCAGTGTGTCCGGATGGGTATGGTAAACAAACGCCCCCGGGTTGAACACCAGGTGATGGCCCCGGGATACCAGTCGGTAGGAAAGCTCGGTGTCTTCATTGTTGGCTGCCGGAAAGGAAGAATCGAACCCGCCGGCCGCCAGAAAAACCTCTTTTTTGAAAGCCGCTGAATAGGTGTCCACCATGTCGATAAAACGGGATTTCCGAAGCAGATCGAACCGGTCTTCAAACTCAGCCTGGGCAAACCGGGCCGTCAGGGAACTCTGCCGGGTTCGATAGGCGCCTTTGACTCCGGAGATCCGTTCGTCCGTCAAAAAAGGGGCGGTCATTTGCTCTATCCAGTTACGGTCCGGCACACAGTCGGCATCCGTGAACAGAATGATATTCCCTTCGGCCATAAAGGCGCCTCTGTTCCTGGCAGCGGCAGGCCCCTGATTGGTTTGATGCATATAGCGGACCGGGTAGCGCTGAACGATATTCGCGGTATGGTCCGCGGACCCGTCATCCACCAGGATTATTTCATAGCGTTCCCTGGGCAAAGATTGAGACAGCAGGGCCTTGAGGCATTGGCCGATGGTTTTCTCGGCGTTGTAAGCCGGAATGATGACGGAAAATTCCATTTTCCTCAATATTTCATCCTAAATAGCAGAAAAGCTACTTTGGATCTTTTAAAGGGTGCCAGAAAACGCACCGCTTTTCGGATGCCGGTCTTCAAAAAATACAACATGCAGACCACGGCCTTGTTTTTCATAATTGCCAACATGGGTCTGGATATCAAAATGGCCATAACCCATCGAGGCATATGGTTGAAAAGGGAAAAAACAAAATTAATGTAAGTCTTACGGGTCGACTCGAATTGTTTGGTCTCATCGAAAACCAGACCTTTTTCCTCTGCCATTCGATACAATTGCGTTCCTGGTAGCAAACTCAGGGAAAAAATATTCAAATGAAAAGGTCTTGGAAAATGCTGAATCATTTGAAGAGTCTGGACAAGATCGTTGTCATCCTCAAAAGGGTTATCAACAATGAAATCATAAACAGGTTTCAGAAAATTTTCGTACTGATGGATCAATCGAACCGATTCCATGACTTTGGCTGTGGAAGGCCCACGCCTATAAATCTTTCTAGTTCTTTCACTCCCGGTTTGAATGCCGACCTGCAGTTCGATCATGCCAGCATCAATCAGTGTTCTGAGTTTTCGGTCATTAATGTCATGGGAATGGGCCAGACAACGGAAAGGCAATCCGATATTTTTTTTATACAATTCGGCGAAGATGTCCAGTTGCCGGTTTTTCATGGCAAAAAAATTATCATCGGACAAAAGGATTGCCTGTATGCCAGGGTAATCGAGAAGAACAGCCTTTATCTCACCGATCACATGTTCCGGCGATCGAATTCTCAGATAGCTTTTTTTGGGGTACAAATGCTTGAACGTGGAGCAATAGGTGCAATTGTACAGGCATCCCCTTGACGCAAGGGTTTGATAGACAATTCGGCCGTTTATTTTCGAATGCGCATAAAACCGTTCGACAGTCATGGCATTCATAGAAACCCCATCCCATAAATACTGGGTTTCCCGTGAATAATCGGGAACAGGCAATTGATCCAGATCCTGGATGATGGAAGCCGGTGGATTTTTCTTGATTTTAGTGTTTTCTATGAACCAGAGGCCGCGGATATCTGTCAGTTTTTCATTATTTTCCATGGCATGCAAAAGATCTCTGATTGCCAGTTCCGCTTCTCCGATGGCTACGATATCGGCGTAACCGACGGCATCTTCCGGCTTTATTGAAATATGTTTCCCGCCCCAGACAATGGGTACCTGGAGTCCTTGTCGCAATGTCTGAGTCAGCTGTTTAACCGCGTTCAGATGACATGAGAAAAAAGACAGGCCGACAAAATAAGAATCGGTCGCCATCTCTTTAATCCGGTCTGCTAAAAAAGCCATTGACCGTGAATCATTCCGGGAAAGGAAACCGGGGTCGAATATGATTTCAGTCAAGAACCCCTCCTTTTTCAAATATGCGGACAGGATTCGAACACCATAAGCCATTAAATCTTCATAAGGCGCAAAAAAAATGACTTTCCTTTTCATACTTCGCCACCATCATCTGGCAAATTCGAAACCGACTGTTTCAAACACTGATATGGGTTTTCAACTCTCATACGCTCCTTTTGCCAGCAGGCTTTTAAAATAGGCGATGGTTTTTGTCAAACCCTCATCCACGGAAACCCTGGGCTCCCATTTCAGATGGTGCCTGGCCAGAGATATGTCGGGTTTACGCTGGGTCGGGTCATCTTTGGGCAACGGCATGAAAAAATACCTGGAATCGGACCCGGTTAGACGGATGATTTTTTCCGCCAGGTCGAATATGGAAAATTCCTCCGGATTTCCCAGATTCACTGGGCCGGTAAAGGATTCCGGAGACTCCATGAGCCGGATCAATCCGTCGATGAGGTCATCCACATAACAGAAAGAGCGGGTCTGGGTCCCCTGTCCGTAGATGGTGATATTTTCATTTTTCAGGCACTGAATGATGAAATTGGAAACGACACGCCCGTCGTTGGGATGCATCCGGGGGCCGTACGTATTGAAAATACGGGCCACCTTGATGGACAGGCCGTGCTGGCGGTGGTAATCGAAAAACAGGGTTTCGGCGCAACGTTTACCCTCATCATAGCATGACCGGGGACCGATGGGGTTGACGTTGCCCCAGTAAGTTTCCGGCTGGGGATGGATCTGGGGCGTGCCGTAAACCTCTGAAGTTGATGCCTGAAGGATCCGGGCCTTGGTCCGCTTGGCCAGGCCGAGCATGTTGATGGCCCCGTGAACCGAAGTCTTGGTTGTCTGGACCGGGTCGAACTGATAATGGATGGGAGAGGCCGGGCAGGCCAGATTGTAAATTTCGTCCACCTCCACGTATAAGGGAAAGGTGATGTCATGTCGCACAAATTCAAATCCCGGCCGGGACAGAAGATGATAAATATTGGACCGGGTGCCGGTAAAGCAATTGTCCGCGCACAAGACCTCGTACCCTCGGTCCAGCAGTTCTTCACACAGATGGGACCCCAGAAATCCGGCGCCGCCGGTGACCAGGACTCTTTTGGCAATGAGACGTGGCATGAATCTCCTCCTTTATGTCACCGCCGGTCGGGGCGGCTGTAAACAAACAGATGTCTGAAAAATGTTTTAAACGCCTTCAAGGTCCGGATTGCCTGGGAGGGATGAATGATGATCTGCCCGAACTTATAGGCGATGTAACCCGGTCGCAGGTAAAACCGCCGACGGGCGTCATCACAAATCCGGACCAGTTCGTCAGAGGTAAGGGTTTCATTTCTGACCACGCAGTTATGCAGCCCCTCCGGCGTCAGCCATTGGTCATAGTCCCGGGCCGTGATCCAGTTTTTTTCTCTGTACTGCTCATACGCCTCGGTTCCCGGATACACCATGACCGGATAGAACTGGGCCGTGTCCGGTTTCAATGCCATGGCCAAATCAAGGGTCTGTTCGATTTCGGATCGGGTTTCACCGGGAAATCCCACCATGAAACATCCATGCACCAAGATCCCGGCCTTTCTGGCGTTCTCCATGAACTGGAACATTTTTTGAATTTGAATGCCCTTTCCCATGGCATCCAGAATTCTTTGGGATCCGCTTTCGAATCCTACGCAAAGAGACTGGCATCCGGCCTGTTTCATGAGGGTCAGGGTATCCAGATCCGGGTCGATCCGGGAATTGGTGGTCCACGGAATCCGGATGCCCGCCCGGATCATGGCCTGGCAGAGGGCCGTACAGCGTTTTTTGTTCGCCGACAGCGTATCGTCTTCAAAAAAAACGGCTCTGACGATCGGCAGGTTTTCCTGAATGTATCGGAGCTCACGGATAACGTTTTCAACGCTCCGGAACCGGAAACGCCGTCCGGTCAGTGTCTGTGGGTACACACAGAAGCGGCACCGGAACGGACACCCCCGGCTGGTCATCAGGGTGACCATGGGAAACCGGGCGTTGGGATTGAAATAATCGGTCAGACGCAAGTGCTTTTTATAGACCGGGCTGACCCAGGGCAGGCTGTCCAGATCGTCGATAAAGGGTCGGTCCGGATTGTGGCGCACCTCGGAAGGAGGGCCGTTCCCGGCCGGAATCTGAAAGGACAGACCGGAAATTCGAGACAGACCTTCCCGGTCGCCGGGATGATCGGTCAGATGGGCGGCCAGCTCTCGAATGGTGATTTCATATTCCCTGCGTGCCACGGCGTTGACGGCGGCACATCGCTTCAGGGTCTCGTCCGCCAGGGCACTGACATGGGTTCCCACCAGGACTATGAAAGCCCGGGGCAGAACCCGGCGGATCCGGACACAAATTTCCAGGTCGTTGTTAATGCTGGGGGTGCTGGTATCCACGACTATGAGGCCCGGATCGAAATCTTCCGCGTTTTTCAAAACGGTTTGCAGATCATATCCACCGGCCGGCGCGTCCGTGAGCCGAACTTCATGACCGCTCTGTTCCAGAACACCGGCGCAGGAAGCCAGCCATATAGGATAATAGACCGTTCCGCTTTTTGTAACGGCCGGACTGCGCTGGGGCCTTGAAAAATGATCGAAGTAAGGCGGATTGAGAACCCAGATTTTCATTTACATCAGAACCTTTATGTTTGTGGATCCACTTTCTGAACGGCGCACAGCAACGCTCTCAATTGATAACTGCCGAACCCCGGATCATAAGGCGGATCGCCTGACGTGAGCAGGTTGGCGTTGGCCTCCCAGATACCGAAATCCGTATCTTTTTTTTCCGGAAACCACCATCCATGGTCGATATTGACTACACCCCGGGTCATCCGATCCGTCACCCGGGCCCGCATCTCGATCCGACCCCGGGGCGAGGTGATCCAGATCCGGTCTCCTTGCCGGATGCCGTTATCGGCAGCGTCCAAGGGGTTGAGTTCCGCCAGTGGATGGGGCCTTCGCTTTCTGAGAAAAGGAATCTGGCGGTTGTCGGAATGAAAAAATTCGGCCCTGCGACCGCCCGTGGTCAAAACATAAGGAAAGCGGTTCACGAGGTCCTTTCTGGACACCGGACTCTCCGGCGGTTCCCGGAAAAAAGGCAGGGGATCATACCCCATTCGTTCCATGGATCGAGAATAGAGTTCCACCTTGCCTGACGGGGTTCTAAATCCGTTTTTCCGTCTCAGTCCGTACTCAGGGGCCTGAAAAACATACCCACGGTTTTTCAGATCTTCAAAGGTGAGACCCAGACCGGATAGCCTTGAATTCAAAATATCCATGGGAGACTCCTCCGAACCCGGCAGGTTCATCCCTTGGGCCAGATCCCAGAGAATGTCTTCATCGGGCCGACACTCTCCCACGGTAAGCACTTTCTGCTGGGCCAGAACCGCATTGGCCGCCACATAAGGAATTTCAACGAGCTGGTCGACCTCGGGCCAGAACGCGGCCGGAAGGACATAATCAGCCATGGCCGCGGTGGGTGTCATGAACATGTCCGCCGCCACCATAAAATCCAGTGAGGACAAGGCCTCGTAAACTTTGCGGGGGTTGGCCACGGTAACCAGGGGGTTTGATCCGAAATTCAGAAGCGCCCGAACTCTGTAGGGTTCGCCATGGGTCATAGCCCTGAGTACAGCCGGAATGTGGGCCGCCGGTAAAAATGCTCTCGCTCCTCCCAGGAGTTTGAATTCCGCTCCTCCCAGGCGTTTTTTGGCCATTCCATCAGGCAGGGCGGATTTCATAACGGGAAAAGGGTTCAGAAGACAAGCACCGAAAATATCGGCGCCGGGGGTATCCAGGTTTCCCGTGATCCCTCTCAGCAAGGCCAAAGCCCGAACGGTCTGAAGACAATGAGGGGTATGTTCGACAGCCACCCCCCACTCAAGGATGGATGGTTTTTCCAGGGCATAGCATCGAGCGGCTTCAGTGATCAAAGAAGCCGAGACACCGGTGATCGGCTCAGCCCAGATCGGGGAAAACGAGCGGACATGGGTCTTCAATTGATCAAAACCGGTGGTATGGGCATGAACAAATTCATGATCATACAGGTCTTCGTAAATGATGCAGTGAATCATGGCCAGGGCCAGGGCCGCGTCCGTTCCAGGCCTTATGGGAAGCCACAGCCGGCATTGGTCGGCGGTTTCCGAGCGTCTGGGATCCACGGCAATGCCCTGGGCCCCGTTTCTCAGAGCCTTTTTCACAAGAGCCGAGAGTTCGCCGTCCGGAGATGTGACCAGCGGATTGTGGCCCCAGAACAGAATGGTCCGAGGCGTACTCGTTCCGTAGTAGTCGGCGGTGACCAGGCCTCCATAGGTCAGGTTGCTGACCGTTACACGGGGAATAAAACAGTTGGCCAGGCCGGGCTCGTACCAGTTGGGCGTACCCAGGGTATTGGCGAAACGGATGACGTTCATGAAATGGTGCCGTCCCGTACCCTGCCCCACGGCAATGGATTCGGCCCCGGAGGTTTGGCGGATATCCTCCAGCCGGGCTGAAATCTCCTTCAAGGCCTGATCCCATGAAATTCGCTTCCATTTTCGACTGTGTCCGGGGCCGATTCGTTTCAAAGGGACCAGCAGTCGGTCCGGGTGGTATATCATCTCCCGAACGGACAGCCCTTTGACGCACATATAACCTCTGCTGAAAGGGGATTGCCGATCAGGGCGAACCCGGACAAGGCGCTTGTCCTGAACCGTCAGCAAGGCAGCACACCCGCCATGACAGGAACGGCAAACACTGGAATAGATTGTGGAGTCCTCCATAAGCCGCCTTTATTTTTTAAAACAGGCCAGCACCTTGCAATTATCCTGAATCATCCGGTCCGGGTGGTCCAGAAGACGGCAAAGCGCTTCTATCCCATCAATCACATGGGTGACGACTTCTCCCAGAGGAATTCGATTCTGGCGGTAAAGGGTCATAATGTCCGAAAAGGCTCCGCATAAATGTCCCCGTGACCCGATAAGAGAAATGGCGTTGGTGATCATGTGATCCACGGCGCTGATCCGAAGGGGTTTTCCGCTTCTGGCCAGAAGCGCAATGCGGCCGTTGGGGTTGATTTTCCTGAAAACGGCGTCGATGTTGTCCATGCCGCCGGAGGCTTCGATAACGACATCCATGTTGCCGGGCGGATTTTCCGCAAATTCATGCAGATCATACACATGATCGGCCCATCGGCCCGCGAAATCACGTCTGAAGGCCACCGGCTCAACGATATGGACTTCCGAGGCTCCGAAAAGGGCTTTGCTCATCATGGCTGTGAATATCCCTATGGGGCCGGCCCCAAATATGATCACATTGTCTCCGCCCTTGATTTTCGTATTCTGGCAGGCCACGTAAGCCACACCCGCCGGCTCTACGCAGGCAAGGGCTCTCAGATCGGCCTCAATTTTCACCAAATCGGTAATGTCATGGGCCAGCATGGCCGGCACATCCACGACGGTTCCAAACAGACCGTCGGTCTGCAAACCCAGCAGGCTGGCGTTTCGGCACTGATTGAAATGGCCCTTCCGGCAGACATCACAAAAGTGGCAGACAATGATGGATTCAAATGTCACATAAGACCCCACCCGGACATGACGGACCATCCGACCGGCTTCGATCACTCGGCCAACTCCTTCATGGCCGATCCGCCGTCCCTGGTCCGCCGGGATGGAAAGCGGGGCCGAGCTTTTGATATAACCGGTATCCCTGCTTTTTTCGATCAAATGGATATCGGTTCCGCACAGCCCGGCATATAGCATCTCGACCCGGATGTCTTCTTCTTTTAAAGGTCCAAGCGGTTTTTCTTCAAGCCGGACCACGGGATTGCAATAGATTTGGTGGGGGCCTGGGTGGACGATGCCCGGGATGGGCTTTTCATCGGCGTAAAGCCGAATCTGAACGGATTCCATGGACAAACTCCTTTTCTGACAATTTCGGGCAAAGCTCCGCACCGTTTATCACGGAAACAGCTTCCGTTTCAGGATACACCAGCGGTCCAATATGAGGCCAATTGTGCGCATCCACCCTATCGTGCCTAAGTCTATTTAACCTACGGACCGGGTCGGTATTCCGGAAGAATATCCATCAATATCTTCCTGATTAAATCCTCATCTCTTTCGGATGCGGCGGCTTCCAATATTGTCAATTGATCTTTCAGACGGCTCATATCGCCTATGGGGCTGTTCAATATCATGATTTTCCGATGATCTGTGGACACAACGCCTTCAAAATCCGTCATCAATTCTTCATACAATTTTTCGCCTGGCCTTGGACCGGTATATACAATTTTAATATCGACATCCGGCTCAAATCCAGCTAATCGGATCAGGTCTCTGGCCATGCTGTCGATATTGATCGGCTCACCCATTTCAAGGATGAAGATCTCTCCGCCCCTGCCCATTGCCCCGGCCTGAAGGATCAGCTGACAAGCCTCGGGAATCAGCATGAAATAACGAATCATGTCCGGATGGGTCACGGTCACCGGTCCGCCTTCCCGGATCTGTTTTTTAAAAAGCGGAATCACACTGCCCACGCTGCCGATGACATTGCCGAAACGAACCGTCATAAACCGGGTGCCTGATTTATCCTCATTGTTCTTCAACCGGACCAACAATTCAGCCACTCGTTTGCTCGCGCCCATGATGTTGACCGGGTTCACGGCTTTGTCCGTGGACACAAAAACAAACCGCTCGCACCGGTATGTATGAGCCGCATCAATCAAGTGCCTGGTTCCGAGCACATTGTTTTCAACCGCTTTCCAGGGATAACGCTCCAACATGGGCACATGTTTGTAGGCCGCTGCATGAAAAACAATGTCCGGATGGAATCGGGCAAAGATTTGGTCCAGCTCTTTTCGATCCCGAATATCCCCCAGGACCGGAACGACATCCACATGGGGAAAAATTTTGGCCAGTTCCAGATGAATTTCATACAGTGGGCTTTCCGCTCTTTCCAGCAGAATCATCATTTCCGGCAGGAAACGCCCGATCTGACGGCAGAGGCCGGTTCCGATCGAACCGCCGGCTCCGGTTACCAGTATCCGTCGGCCGCTGAGGTAACGGCCGATTTCTTCTTTATTGAGGCGGACCGGAGCTCGGCCCAGAAGATCACGGTATTCCACATCCCGAATGGCGCTGATGCTAATTTTGCCGTCGATCAATTCCCCCATATCCGGAATGGTTTTGAAATTCACATCAGCTTTTCTACAAAGTTCCACAATCTCTCTCATGCGTCTGGTATCCAGAGAAGGGATGGCGATGACCACATCGC
This sequence comes from uncultured Desulfobacula sp., assembly GCA_964593855.1. Classification (GTDB taxonomy): domain Bacteria; phylum Desulfobacterota; class Desulfobacteria; order Desulfobacterales; family Desulfobacteraceae; genus Desulfobacula. Next base: position 53,217 of record CAZQIX010000013.1, read on the forward strand.
TTACGCCCGTGACGGCGACCGCTTTTTCCAGGGTATCGATGGCACTCAGGACCGGAATTCCGTGAATCTTGCGTCCAATCTTGGATTGATCGTCATCCAGAAATCCAACCACATGGGATTGCACATGGGGATTTTCTTTGAATTCACGACATATGTTTTCCCCGCAGTCCCCTGCCCCGATGATCAGCACCCCTCGTCCTTTTTTCCGTTTTTTCCGGATCATCCCAAGAAAAGTATCGATCACGTCCTGTACACGGATTTCTTCGGTAAAACGTTCAAAACCCAATCGAACCAAAATTCTGATGCCTGAAATCAGCAGGAATGTAAAGCACCAATCCATGATAAAAACGGACCGGGGCACCATTTCGAACCGGTTTTTAAACAGGAAAAATGCGATCAACACCAGAGAAGATGTGATGCAGGCCCGGGCGACGGCCATGATGTCATTCAGGCTGGTGTAGCGCCACATCCCTTTGTACAGATCAAACAGATAGAAAAACAGGAGCTTAAACACCACCACCAAAGGCAGCATGTGAAGCAATCCGTCCATGGCCCAATTCGGCATATCAAAATCAAACCGAATCAAATGAGCCAGGTAAAAAGATCCGCACAGACAAATGGTATCCAAAAACAGAATCACCCCTAGATTGCGCGACACCTTAATTTTCATGGAACGGAAACGCCCTTCGGACGTGGATGGAAAAAACCACGAACAAAATTCCGTAAAAAAAATAAATCCCCGAGAGGAAAACCAGTCCGAACGGTTCGGCCAGAACGGCGGAAAAACCCGTGAGCAGCTGCATCAAACCATAGCCAGCTGCGATTTTCCAGTGTGCGATCCCACCTTCATTGGCCAACAATTGATACACATGCTTCCGATGGGGCTTGATCAGCGAATCTCCCTCTTTGATACGGATGGCCATAGTGGACAGTTCGTCGAAGTAAAAAGGGGCCATGAATCCCGCCATAACCCAGAAATCCATCCAGGTCTTCGACATGGCGACAAGCAGACAGGAAAAAATGAATCCCACCAGAATACTACCCACATCCCCCATAAAAATTCTGGCCCTGGGCAGGTTGAAACACAAAAACCCGAGGCATGCAAAAGCCATTGCAAGGCTCAAAGTCGCAAGATCCGAATCTTGCCCCCCGGCCATCCAACTTTGGATACCTAGTGCGGCAAACCCTACAAAACCCGTAATCCCTGCTATGCCGTCGATACCGTCCATGAAATTGTAAAAATTGGCGGTCCCGACGATAAATACCGAAAGAGGCAAACAAAGCCAATAATCAAACCAATCGGCCTGTCTGGAATGAAAAAAAAAGAACAAAAAAAGCAGGCTACATCCAAAATGAATACAAAGCCTTTGAAAAGCTGAAAGAAGCTGTTTATCGCCTCCCCAGAAACTGATTAGAGCAATGACACATCCCGATAGCCAGATGGTCATGGGCAGATGCAAAATCAGGCAAACCGGCAGAAAAACTGCAAAAATACCAAGTCCACCACCTTTTGGTATTTCCCGGTTGTGGGAGCTTCTTCTGCTGGGGATATCCATGGTGCCCAATTTAGTTCCGAATTTTATGACCATCCGGGAAATGACTGCGCTCAACATGAAACTGAAGAGATAAATCATAATTTGAATTTGCCTACCATACCAAATTCCGATACAAGGCTCGACTTGGGTTTGAATCCGAAATTCTGCATTTTCCGAGCATCAAAAACCATGTCTTTTGCTAATTTTGGATAAATGGAATGAATCCATCCGGAACGTTCACCGGACATCCAACCAGCTATCCGAACCGACCAAGCCAGCACGGTAAGAGGGAGTTTTACCACTTTTCTGCAGGGTAGGCAGAGGGTATTACGGAATACATCGATGATTTCATTGAGTGAATAGGGATGTTCATCACAGAGATTGATGATATGATAAAATTTTCCGGAATTGAAACGTTTCACTCGGAAACTGATAAATTCTGTCAGATTTTTTCTGGACAGGGCCGACATTTTCTGGTTTCCAGTACCGATGCGCACAAAAAAAAGCTTTCCAGGCGCCAGAACCCTTTTTTCAAGATTCACCCACCTGCCCCGGTCATAGACAGGTGCCAGCCGCAGAATATCCAGACGTCTAATGGCCTGTTCATAATAAAGCCCGATTAAACGATTTTCAGCATCAAGCTTGCTCTTTGCGTAATGACTGACGGGTTCACAGACAGCTCTTTCACTGACTGCTTTTCTGCCGATTTGAGGGCCATAGACGGAAACGGAGGACATAAAAATGAAATGCAGGTCCGGATGGACTTCAGCCGCTTCTCGGGCCAGATTTTCCGTGGCCTGCAGGTTGGCTCGCACATACCGTATCGGATGTCTTTCCGCGCACCAGGTTGGATGTGAGAGTCCGGCGCAATGAATCACCACGTCGGGCCGATGAGTTTGACAGATCTCCCGGACGGTTGGACCATCTTCTAAATCACCCCGGATTGCCGTCCATGCCGCTTTTTCCGGTCTACAGGGCCGTCGGGAAAGACCAATAACTCGATAAGCCCGTGAAAGCCTTACGCACAATGCGTTGCCGACAAATCCGGATGCCCCTGTGATAAGAACTGTTTTTATTTGAGCATCGCTGTTATTCAAGACGTGTCCCTAATATTGAAAATCAGATCTGAAAATACTTTGGAATACCTCGGGGTGTCAACAGAAATGATCCCGCCCTCCAACCTTGACATTGAAGGTGAAAAATGTTTCTGTCTTCAGGTCAAAACAAACGGATACCCCCGGCGGGTATTGTGATGTTGAATATGACTTTCATCGACTTGGATGATGGGTTTATGAGACGGGGCCGTGAGGATGAATAGAAGGATCGCGTTGGGCCTTGATATTGGATCTTTGTTCATCAAGCTGGTAATACTGGATGAAAACCGGAATCTGATTTTCAGCAAGAGCCTGCCCCACAGGGGTGAAATTGTTCAGACCACCCGGGCGATGGTAAGGGAGAAACGACTCTCAACCTTTTGCACGTCTGTTTCCCTAATCGGGCGCAATGCCGGGATTATCGGGGACCTTATAGGGATAGCCCCGGACAACGAGATCTCGGCCTTAATCCATGCCGTTCAGCAAAATCTGCCGGGGACCCGGCATATCATCGATATCGGCGGCAGCTCCCTTTCCCTGATCGATCTGGACGACCAAAGCCGCTTCACCGGTTATCAGACCAACACCCTGTGTGCTGCGGGGACCGGCTCGTTTCTGGATGAACAAGCCATCCGGCTGGGCGTCGATTATCACCGCCCGGACCTTTTTCCCATGGTTGACCTTCCACCAGCCATGGCCACCCGTTGCGCCGTTTTTGCCAAAAGCGATCTGATTCACAGACAGCAGGAAGGCTACAGCCCCCCGGAAATGTGGAGCGGCATCTGTAAAAGCATGGCCCGTACCATCACGGCCACCCTGTTCAAAGGCAGAAACCCCCGGGGCAAAATCGTAGTCACAGGGGGCGTGGCGCTCAACCCCCACGTCATGGAATGGCTGAATCGTGAACTATCGGGCAACATGGCCACATTGGATTATCCCCAGGAAACAGGGGCTTATGGCGCAGCCCTGCTGGCCGGCCCTCCGGGCCGCCCTTTGAACTGGAACCTATGTGACGAACCTGCGGCGGTCACCAAAAAAAACACCCGACCGCCTCTGCTTCTGAAGACCTCCCACTATCCGTCCTTTGAAGTTGAAACCGCATACACGGACCTGGACGGCAACGCGGTCAGGATAACCCAATGGCCGGAGAAAGGGCGTTTAAGCGGTTACATAGGCGTCGACGCAGGCTCGACATCCACCAAACTGCTGATGATCGACGAAAATGAAAACGTAATCCTGGATATTTACCGACAGACCAATGGCAATCCCCTGAAAGCCACGGCCTCCCTTTTTGCCGCCCTGCGGGATTTGGTGAAAAGCAGGAAAGGATCCATCCAGGTCCTGGGGGTCGGCACCACCGGATCCGGACGAAAGTTAGTGGGCCGGATCATCGGCGCAGACACCATTGTCAACGAGATCACAGCCCATCTAAAGGGCGCGATCACGGCCGCCCCCGAAGTGGACACCATATTTGAAATCGGGGGACAGGATTCAAAATACATCCGCGTCCGCAACGGAAATCTCTGCCATGCAGCCATGAACTATGTGTGCGCGGCTGGCACAGGGTCTTTCATCGAAGAAGCCTGCCACAAAACAGGACAGGACCTCACCCGGCTCGGCGATGACGTCATGGGAGTGCAGGCCCCGTTCACCTCCGACCGGTGTACGGTTTTCATGGATCAGGACATTCGTCGCCAGCTCCGTAAAGGCTGGTCGGTCAGGGAAGTGATGGGCGGCGTCCTGTATTCAGTTGCCCAGAACTATCTAAACAAGGTGGTGGGTCATCGTCATTATTCGAGAAACAAAATTTTATTCCAAGGGGCCACCGCCCGAAACAAGGGCTTGGTGGCCGCCTTCGAGAATCTTCTCGGTGTCCCTCTCGTGGTTTCACCCTACTGCCATGTCATGGGCAGCTGGGGAGCCGCTCTATTCGCCAAACAAGCCATGGCCGGTCACGGCAGGCCCTCCGCATTTTCCGGCCTATCCTTTTCGGATGAAACGGTCCGCCTCACCACCCAACCTTGCCGGCTCTGCGCCAACCAGTGCAACATCACTTTTGCACAAATCCAGGGTCTTTCGGAAAGACTCAGCTGGGGATATGTGTGCGGCAGGGATCCGGATGACCCAAAACCGAAAAAAAACGAGGCCTTCAAATTTTTTCAGCAGAGAAACGCTCTGTGGGGGCAGGCCGGAAAACCCATCCAACTGTCGGGAAAGGCTCCTGTCATAGCCTTTCCAAGAGCTTTGCTGGCCTACAGCCTGTATCCGTTCTGGCAGACCTTTTTTGCCGAACTTGGATTCAGGCTCCGACTCTCAAAACAAACCGACGACTCGATCAAATCCCTGGCCACGGACTGGGTGGGCGCTGACTATTGCTATCCGGTAAAGCTGGCCCACGGCCATGTGCGCCACCTCATGGCCGACAAAAAAGAGGAACGGATTTTTGTGCCCCACTGCATCAGTGCGGACCTCAACAATCGAAAAACCACCCAGTCCTATTTCTGTCCCTACAACATGGCTCTCCCCACCCTGATCCGCTCCGCAACCCAATTGAACGCCATGGATGACAGCCGTTTGCTCACAGCCACGGCAGACTGGCGATGGGATGATCGAACAGCTGCTTTTAGGCTGTTCAAAGACCTTGGGAACCCGCTGGGAATAACAGAGGGTGAAATCCGAAAAGCATGGCGAGCAGCGATGCAGACCCAGAAAACATTCAACCGGGAGATCCGCCGAGCGGGGCAAGAAGCCTTGGCGGAAATCCGACAATCCGGCCTGCCTGCACTTGTTATGCTCGGCAGGCCCTACAACATTTACGATCCTGGAGCCAATCTCGCCCTGCCGGAAAAAATAGCGGGCCTGGGCTTCAGGGTCCTGCCTCTGGAATTTTTAAACCTTGAAGAGGAAGATATTGGTGAAGGATTCGGCAATATGTTCTGGGACTATGGCCGGAAAATTCTAGAAGCGGCAAAGATCATCTCACGGACCCCTTTTCTCTACGCCGTGTACTTGAACAATTTCGGATGCGGACCGGATTCTTTCATCCAGTCCTATGTGGAAACCATCATGGGCGAAAAACCCATGCTCATGCTGGAGTTGGATGAGCATGGGGCGGATGCGGGCTATATCACCCGAATCGAAGCCTTTGCGGATGTAATCAGGGCCAACACGATAAAGACCGTCCCGGTCTTTCAATTGACCCCACCCCGGACAAAGCTCCGGGATTCAGGCAACCGAACCCTCTGGCTCCCGCCTATGGGAGAGGGTCATCCCGAATTCATGGCCGCCATACTCCGAAACGTCGGCATTGACGCCCAAGCCCTGCCCCTTGAGACCCACGACAGCTTTCTGCTGGGACGGGCCAATACCCGAGGTGGAGAATGCACCCCCTGCCCGGCCACCATGGGGGCTTTTATCGCCAAAGTCAAAGAACAAGGAGGGGACCACAGCCGGCATGCCCTTTTCATGCCCACTTCCAGCGGCCCCTGCCGCTTCGGTCAGTATTGTGTGCTGAACCGAATGGTCTTGGACAGACTGGGATGGACCGATGTTCCCATTATCTCATGGACCAGTGAGGACAGTTACGCCGGACTGGACCTCACCACCCGGCGCCGCCTGTGGACAGGTATTATCACGGCCGACATTCTGTTCAAAATGCGCTGTCGCATCCGTCCCTACGAGATTCATCCAGGCAGAACCGAAGACCTCTACTGTGACTACAAAAGAAAACTGGTCAAGGCCCTGGAAACCGGAAAAGACGTTCGGCCTCTCCTGGCCCGGGCCGGAAAAGACTTCCTTGCCCTTCAGGCCTTCAAATTCCGGAGACCTTTGGTGGGCATCGTGGGTGAAATTTATGTCCGCAACAACCGTTTCATCAATCGAGACCTGATCCGGAAAATCGAAGAAACGGGCGGAGAAGTATGGTTGACCCCCATTTCCGAATGGATCCTCTATACTACCCATATGGAAAACCTTTTGAGCACCGACTCAAAAAAAGGAGCCCTAAACCAGGCTGGCAGCCTGATCAAGAACCATTTCCTGCAAAAGGACGAAAATTCCCTCATGCGCCAGGCCGGCCCCATTCTTGACAATCGCCACGAGCCGGACATCACCCGAATCCTGCGAAAAGGCGAACGGTTTCTACCCATGGATTTCAAAGGTGAGGCCATTATCACCATAGGCCGAGCCATCTCATTCATAGAAACCGGCGCGGACCTGGTGATCAATTGCGCGCCGTTCGGCTGCATGCCCGGAACCATCACCTCCGGCGTGTTCCAGGCCATGCAGAACCACTATCAGGTGCCAATGGTCAGTCTGTTTTTCGACGGTGAAGACAACGACCATACAATGATCGAAATCTACCTGGCCAATCTGAGTGAAACATACAGGTCTTTTCCCAGTCCGGCATGAAAACCTTGAATATGACAATTGAAAAGACTTTTACAGACATGACTGAATGGATCTGGGACCACCGATACCGGGTAGTTTGTTTCATGCTGTTCATGACCGCGGGTTTCACCCTTTTCATCACCCGTCTGAGCATCGATACCCGGGATGAAAGCTATTTCCATCAAGACGATCCCTTGCTCAGGCAATACCACGAATTCCGACAAACCTTCGGCCAGGATGACATGTTCATCATCGCTCTGGAGACCGAAGCAGGATTGACTCAAAGCCTGATACCGGTCCTGATCAGACTCCACCAGGACCTTGAAGCATCTGTGCCCTATGTCCATTCCATAAACAGCCTGGTCAACGGGCGGGTGGTCAAGTCCCAGGGTGATGCACTGATTGTCGAACCTTTGATGGGGAACCCGCCCCGGCCCGATATGGATACCAAAGCCCTGAACGCCCTGATCGATCAATACCCTCTTTATGAAAATCTGCTGGTTTCCTCCGACCGGACGGCCGTATCCATTGTCATCCGAGCACGAACCATGGTGGGGCAAGATTCGGGTCACTTGAGTCATTCGGAGAACATCCGGATCTATCAAGCCATCCGCAAGGTCACCCAACCCTACGAAGACCAAGGCCTGACCTTTTATTTCGGCGGGCGTGCCGTTTTCACGGCCGAAACCCAGCAAGCCATCATAACCGACCTGACCCGAATCATACCTCTGTCATTCGGGGTCATCATCCTGTTTCTATGCCTTCTGTTTCTGAGGTTGTCCGGGGTGATCCTGCCCCTTATCGTCATCGCCCTGCCCCTTGCCGCCACCTTCGGCATCATGGGCCTGGCCGGGATACCCGTCACCATCACAACTCTGGTGGTGCCTACCCTGATGACCGTGGTGGGCATCGGAGACAGCATCCATCTTCTTGCCGCGTTTTTTCGGAATCTTGACCGCACCCTGGACAAACGGCGATCCATGATGGAAGCCTCAGGAAAAACCGGGCTTCCCATACTGATGACCAGCTTGACCACGGCTGCCGGACTATTATCTTTTATTCCGGCCGATCTCAAATCCATTTCGGATTTAGGTCGTATCAGCGCCCTGGGCGTGATTCTGGCCTTTTTGTACACCGTGGTGCTGCTGCCGGCCCTGATTGCCGTTTTTCCGGTCAAACCCCGAAAAATCCGACAACATTCTCTCCCGGTATTGACGGACCGGCTATTTGACGGACTCGCCCGGCTCACGGCCCGATTTCCCGGACCCACGGTGATCGTATCCCTGATGCTGTTCACTTCAGCCTGCCTGCTCGCCCTGTCCCTGCGATTTTCCCACAACGCCCTGACATGGTTTCCGGAAAACAGCCCCACGCGGCGCTCGGCTGAATTCATTGACGGTCGATACGGCGGCTCCGTCAACCTCGAAGCCCTCGTCGATTTCAGGCGGGAAGACGCTCTTTACCGGCCCGACATCCTGAACCGTTTGGACCGGGCGGCCAAGGAGCTGGAAGGGATTGCGGTTCACGGCATCACTGCATCCAGAGTCATCTTCATCGGAGATATCATCAAGGAAATCAACCGTGCCCTGCATGATGACAGCAGAAATGCCTACACCATCCCGGACAGTCGGGAACTCATCGCCCAGGAACTGCTTTTGTTCGATTCCACCGGCAATGACAGCCTGGCCGAACTGACGGACAGCGCCTACCGGACCGCCCGCATTTCCATTCTCGCCCCTTTTAGCGACGCCGTGCTGTACGCCGATTATGTCGAAACCCTGAAAAACATCCTTTACAGGCAATTTCCGGATGCCGACATTTCTCTGACCGGCAATATCCCATTATTGATCCAAATGATCAATCATTTCATGTCCAGCATGACCAAAAGCTATCTGTTTTCCCTGACGGCCATCACCTTGCTCATGGCCGTCATGCTCAGGAACACCCGGATCACCCTGATCGGCATGACAGCCAACATCATCCCCATCTTGCTCGTTTTCGGGATCATGGGCCTCTACCATATTCCGGTGGATATGTTCACCATCCTCATCGGCAGTATCTGCCTGGGCATCATTGTGGACGATACCATCCACTTTCTGCACCATTTCAACTCGGCTATGGGAAAAAAAATGAAAGTGGGGGACGCTGTACGTTCGGCCCTTGACCACGCCGGCAACGCCATACTGATCACCAGCCTTATCCTTGCCTCGGGTTTTTTCATTTACATGACGGCCGGTTTGACATGCACGGCAAGGTTCGGGTTGCTCACTGGATGTGCCGTCATCTTTGCTGCTATCTGTGATTTCACCCTGATTCCGGCCTTGCTGCAACTGATTTATGAAAAAAAACAAAAAACGGATTAATTTTCACTATCTATTGATTTAGACCGGCATCACATATAAACTGACTGACGTCACAAGCCCAAAAAAATTGAAACAAAAACCGCAACAAAACAGGAGGGAAAAATAATGACCACCATGAAATCCATTGGTATCAAAGCAGTTGCCATATCCCTTATTTTAATGGGTATGGCCTTGTCGTCCGTTCCGGCGCAAGCGCAATTGTCCCAGGAACAGGTATCCCAGCTCTATGTGGCCATTTTCGGACGGGCATCGGAAGGCGAGGGAAACACCTTCTGGCAGACCTATCAACCGGATATCATCTCAACCGCCAATGCCATGCTGGCAACAGAGGCGGCCCAAAATTATTTCGGTTCCAGCCTGAATTCAAATCAGGCCTTTATCGAGCACATCTATCTGCTCACCCTCAACAAAACCAATACCGATGACCCTAACGGAGTGGCTTACTGGGTGGGGGAGTTGGGCAAAGGCAAGAGCCGCGGCGAGGTGGTTGCCACACTGGTCGGGGTGATAAAGGAATATGCGCCGGGCGGCCTGTATTACAACCCCAACGATGAAAAAACCATTGCCGCCTACAATCAGTTCACCAACCGTGTGACGGTCTGCAATTACATGGCGGATACGATATACCCTCTACCCGCCAACTGGGCCACAGCCACTCAGTTCGGTCCCGGCGGTTTGAATGTCACCTTTGATGGCGCCACAGTCGCTGCGGCACGCAACAAGATCAACAATTTCAGTTCCGGCAACGGCGGCGGCGACCTGGAAGACGATATCGAATACTACATGGCCATCATTTCCTCAGCAGGCGACATGACCCCCATGATCGAAGGCATCACGGCTCTGTTCATGGCCGTGATGAATGGAGATACATCGGTTGTCACGATCAATCCTCCCATGGAAACCCTGGATCTCAACAATCTGCCTTCCACCATCACCATGACGGCAAATTTCGGCACCGGTTACACTCCTGAGGGCAGCACTTCCGTTTTCACCGGCCAGGCAGTGATTCAGATCACCAACCTCATCCTCAACCAGCAAACCGGGGCCATTTCGGCCAACGCGGCCCTGACTGCCACCAATGTCCGGCAGGATGGCCAACTGCTTCTCAACGGTGCCATGACCCTGGGTGTCAATGTCGCCATGTTAGGCGATAACACCTTAAGCGCAACCGCCAATATGACGTTTATCAACCTGGAATCTTTAAACTTCAAGGCTAACGGAGGAATCGGTCTCTCGATCCCACCCATGAACCTCAGCGGCGGCCAGTTGACTCAGCCCATTGTTCTTACCTTTAATCAGTTCACCACTCAGGACTTCCAGATATCCGGAACCGTCACCATTAGCCAGATCGGTGCCGACAGCATTAATGCGCTTTTTGATTTGGACACCAACCAGGGAGAGATGAACGGACTCATACGGATTAACGGCATAAACGGCGACCAAGCCACCATCTCGACACCCAGCGGCCCGTTGACGGCTGGGGGGTATAGTGTCACCATCAACAATGTGGTGATGGATGCCGCGGTCTGCCAGGATATGCCCTACAGCGGGAATATTGTCATTACGGGTGATTCCGAAACCAAAACCATTACTTACAGCAACTGCGCATACACCGTAAATTAATTCACTTTGTGGATGGTGTTGTTACCCGACGATACCATCCACATCCCCCACATTATGAAAAATTTCCGAATTTCCTCTTTTGTCTCCTTTTTTATTGTCATAATGTGGCCCATAGTCTGTCTTGCCGGTGATTTGAACAACGCCATCCGGTTCGATCTGACAAAGACCTGGGCTTCCTCCAAAGAAGCGAACGCGGTTTGGGCGGTCGGTAGCAAAGCCTATCTGGCCAACGGCAATGACGGCATAACGGTTCTGGATATCACGGATCCATCACAACCGCATGTGGTAAGGCGTTATCTCTATCAGAGCGCAACCCGGATCATCGGAGACGAAAACCATGTGTATGCCCTCATCAAAGGCCAAGTGGTCAACAACCAGGTGCAGAAGGATCGCATCTTGATTTTTAATGTATCCAGCGATCCTGAACCATTAATCGGTGAATATCGGCATGATTCCTTCAATAATCTGGGATGCATCGCCAAATCCGGAGACATCCTTTATGCGACCACCAGCTCAAGCCTCATTCTGGTGGATGTCGGCGACCCATCCCAACCGGTCAAAATGATCGAATATAATATAGGATCCACCAATCTCTCTTCCCCCGGCATCGCCGTCGACAACGATATCGCCTATGTGGCGGCCGGAACCCAGCACCTCAAACTGCTCGATGTCAGCGATCCCTATGATGTCCGTTTGATGAGCGAATATGAAACCGACATGTGGGCAATCAATGTCACGGTCAGCGGCACCACAGCGTTTGTGACCGGATGGGAAGGGGGACTTTTGGCCATCGATGTCGGCGACCCTCACTATCCGGTCAAGGCCGGTGACTACAATATCGTCAGCCCTTATCGCGCCATTGACATCATCGTGTCCGGCCATTTCGGCTATCTGAGCTATATCAATCCCGACAATCGGGAAGGCGGCATTATCGGATTGAACCTGCAGGACCCGACCTCCATCGAAACAGCCGGCGAATATACCCAGCTGGAATGGGTCAATGACATTTTCATGGCCGACGACCATCTTCTGGTGCCCAACAAAAATAATTTAACCATTTTAAAACCATTCCTGTATCACAAAATCAAAACCGGTCTGTCCTTGGTTCCGAATTCGGTTGCCATTCCCCAGGGAAATACTCGGAAAGTAAGTATTGTGGGAGGGAAAGAGCCCTTTCATATAAGCTCGAGCAATCCTTCGATCGCCACCGCTTTCGTAGATCAAAACGGGACATTGTCCATCAATACGTTTTCCCAGGGGAATGTTCTGGTTACGGTGACGGACGGCACCGGTTCGCAGTCGGTTCTCCAGGTATCCGTGATCCGTAAAGTCAAAGCCATCATTGTGGCGGGCAGTGGCCCATACACCGGCAACCATCTCTGGGATGCCACCCTGGCCTGCGTCCAACATGCCTATAAAGTCCTTCAATACCAGGGGTACACTCATGACACCATTCAATTGCTGGCCTCGGACACGACTCTGGATATCGACGGTGATGGCCTGTTCAACGAGGTGGATGCCCATGCCACCGCCAACGACCTGAGACGGTCCATCATTGAGTGGGAACCAGATGCCGGGGATGTTCTCGTCTACCTGACAGGACACGGATCAGACGGGTATTTCAAGATCGATCAGAACGAACATGTCGATGCCAGGACCTTGAACAACTGGCTTAACACTCTGGAGGACTCGGCTGACGGGACCCTGACCATAGTCTATGATGCCTGTCGGGCGGGGTCTTTTATTCCCCATCTGATTTCGGATACCGGCAAACAAAGAATCATCCTTACCAGTGCCGCTCCCAACGAAAACGCTTACTTCACATCCATTGGGTCTCTTTCCTTTTCCAACCTCTTCTGGACACAGATCCACAAAGGCGCCAATATCAGCGATGCTTTTTTCATAGCCAAAAATGCCATCGAATTCACTTATGCCAATCAGACGCCGCAGATGGATGACAACGGCAATGGAATCGGCAATGACATCAATGACGGAGTGTCATCCAAATCCGCCCGCATCGGCAATGGAGTGGTGGTGGCCGGAGACATCCCCGAGATCAAAACCATCTCCTCCGACATCGCCCTACACGGAGAAATTTCAGCCGATTTTTCCGCAGAACTGTTTGTCAGCGGCTCAAACAGCATTCAAAGGGTCTGGGCTGTAATCACCCCCCCGGGCTGTGCACCAACAGACCCCGACAGCCCGGTATTGAACCTTCCCACAGTGGAAATGAATCCGACCGGCGACACCCGCTATACCGGCACCTATTCGGATTTCAGCCAGACAGGAACCTATAATGTGGCTGTTTATGCCATGGATACAGAGGGTTACATTTCCACTCCTCGACGCATCGCGGTCACACAGACAAGCGCCATATCCCTCGTAACCGGAATCTCTCAGCTGTATGTGGCCATTTTCGGCCGGGCTTCGGAAGGAGAAGGGAATCTCTTCTGGCAGGGCTATGATTCAGATAGGGTGGTGGTTGCTGATGCCATGCTGGCGACGGATGCGGCTCAACAATACTTTGGCGACAGTCTGAATTCAGATCAAGCCTTTATCGAACATATCTATTGGAATACATTAAGCAAAGCCCCGACCGACGATCCCGACGGGATTGCCTATTGGGTGGACAAACTGGGAAAGAGTTCAAGCCGGGGGGCCGTAGCTGTCTCATTGGTCGGTGTCATCAACCATTATGCGCCGGGCGGCTCATTCTTCAATCCGGAAGATACCAAAACAATTGCCGCTTATAATCAATTCACCAACCGGGTTGCCGTTTCAGATTACATGGCCAGCACCGTTTACAAATCACCCGTCGACTGGTCCGTTTCAACAACCTTCAATCCTGACGGGCTGAACGTGACCCATGATCCGAACTCGGTATCTCTTGCCAAGGCCAGGGTGGATTCGTTCTGACCTAAGATGCCACCCTTTGTCATTTAGGCCCTGGCTTGAATGGAATAATGATTTATATTACTCCGGCAATTAAATTCCCGAATCAAGCAGCGTATGCGATTTTCGGGTGGTGGAAGTAATTTGCAACCCTTTGTGGCATCTTCTGTAGCTTCTTCAAATGGGATAAAGCCTTTTT
>CAZQIX010000014.1:0-65865 GCA_964593855.1 uncultured Desulfobacula sp.
AACCTAATGGGCCACAATATTTCCGTCTTGGGTCAGATGTGGGCCTTCAGGCGGTGGCATATGAACAAGAATTTCACTATAGAGGAATACATCCATATCCAGACGGAGTTTATTCTCGGACGGATATTTTAAGGAAGGAGGCGGATGTCTATGGAAACCGAGATTTACAAACCGGCGCATCCCGTCAAGGTAGTGACCGCGACTTCCCTGTTCGACGGTCATGATGCGTCCATCAATATCATGCGGCGGATCCTCCAGGATTCCGGCGCAGAGGTCATTCATATCGGTCACAACCGGTCCGCCGGCGAAGTGGTGGATGCGGCCATCGAGGAAGATGCCCAGGGGATTGCCGTATCCAGCTACCAGGGTGGGCATGTGGAATATTTCAAATACATGGTGGATCTGCTCAGGGAAAGAGGGGCCGATCATATTCGGATTTTCGGCGGTGGAGGCGGGGTGATTATCCCTTCGGAAATGGCGGAACTCCACGCCTATGGGGTGACGCGCATCTATTCGCCCGAGGACGGGGCCAGAATGGGTCTCCAGGGAATGATCAATGATATGATGCGGTCCATGGACGACTCCCTGCCCGATGACGGATCCCTGGACGCGGCAACCTTGAATGTGGACGACAAATACCACACCGCCCGGTTCATTTCCGCGGTTCAGGAAGCCAAAGCCAGTGACAGTGAACGTCTGGCCGCTCTCATGGCCGGGGTCCGGTCTGCGGCGGATCGAACAGATATTCCGGTGATCGGCCTGACCGGTACCGGCGGCGCCGGAAAATCCTCGCTGACGGATGAGCTGGTGATCCGGATATTGAATGATTTGAAGACCGTGAGCATCGCCATTCTCTCCTGCGATCCGTCCCGGCGGAAAACAGGCGGGGCCTTGCTGGGGGACCGGATCCGCATGAATTCAATCGAAAGCGGCCGGGTCTATATGCGGTCCCTGGCCACTCGCAGGTCTCAGACCGAATTGCCCGAGGTGCTGCCCGAGGCCATCCAGGTGGTCAAGGCCGCCGGTTACGACATGATCCTGGTGGAAACCGCCGGCATCGGCCAGGGGGATTCAAGGGTGGTGGACATGACGGATCTGTCCGTTTATGTCATGACGGCCGAATTCGGGGCGCCTTCCCAGTTGGAAAAGATCGACATGCTGGATTACGCGGATATCGTGGTGGTCAATAAATTCGAGAAAAAAGGCGGCGAAGATGCCCTCAGAGATGTGCGCAAACAGGTTCAGCGAAATCGTAAGGCTTTTGACAGAAGCCCCAGGGAAATGCCTGTGTACGGGACCATTGCCTCCAAATTCAATGACGATGGCGTTACCGCTTTTTATCACGGGCTTCTGGACCTGTTGGCCGAAAAAAAACAGATTCGTTATGAATCCGGCCTTCCCCGGTCCGGGCGAAAAGAATCTTCGTCCAAAACCATCATCATTCCGGGTGAAAGAACCCGTTACCTGGCCGAGATCGCGGACACTGTGCGAACCTATCACCGGACTTCGGAGGAACAGGCCGATGCGGTCCGAAACCGCTGGCATTTGTCCGAAAGTTTGAAAATGATATCAGAAAGGACTTCCGAGGAGTATTCCCAGGCCCTTGATGCACTTGAAGAAGCACTGAAATCGGCCCAGGCCCTTATCCTGGAAGAAACGGAAACCACCCTCCGGGAATTTGAGAGTGCCAGGGATCAATATGCCCGGGATGAGCTGGTGTATCAGGTCCGGGAAAAGGAATTCAGGGTTCCTCTGTATACCCGGTCCCTGGCCCAGTCAAAAATCCCCAAAATTTCCCTGCCGCGGTTTGCAGACCCGGGTGAACGGTATGCCTGGATGAGAAAAGAAAATTTCGCCGGAAATTTTCCCTACACCGCAGGCGTGTTCCCGCTGAAACGGGCCGATGAGGATCCCACCCGCATGTTTGCCGGAGAAGGCGGACCCGAAGACACCAATCGGCGATTCAAGCTTCTGTCCGCCGCCTATCCGGCCAAGCGACTGTCCACGGCTTTTGATTCCGTGACGCTCTATGGGTTCGACCCGGATACACGGCCGGACATTTACGGTAAGATCGGCACCTCGGGGGTGTCCATCTGCACCCTGGACGACGTCAAGGTCCTTTACGGCGGATTTGATCTGTGCGCGCCCAACACTTCGGTGTCCATGACCATCAACGGACCGGCTCCCATGATGCTGGCCATGTTCATGAATACGGCCATCGATCAGCAGATGGATCAATTCAGGGCGGAGAAGGGGCGCGAGCCGTCGGAAGAAGAAGCGGCCGCCGTGTGTCGGTTCGCCCTGTCCAACGTGCGCGGAACGGTCCAGGCCGATATTCTCAAAGAAGACCAGGGGCAGAACACCTGTATTTTTTCCATTGAATTCGCCCTGAAAATGATGGGGGATATACAACAGTATTTCATCGATCATCAGGTCAAAAATTTTTATTCCGTGTCCATTTCCGGGTACCACATCGCTGAAGCCGGAGCCAATCCCGTCACCCAGCTGGCCCTGACCCTGGCCAACGGCTTCACCTACGTGGAGTATTACCTGTCCCGGGGCATGGATATCGATGATTTCGCGCCCTCTCTGTCTTTTTTCTTTTCCAACGGCATGGATCCCGAGTACACGGTCATCGGACGGGTGGCCCGACGGATCTGGGCCGTGGCCATGAAATACAAGTACAAAGCCAACGAGAAATCCCAGAAACTGAAATATCACATCCAGACATCAGGCCGGTCCCTTCACAGCCAGGACATCCAGTTCAACGATATTCGGACCACTCTCCAGGGGCTGTGCGCCATTTACGACAACTGCAACAGCCTTCACACCAACGCCTTTGACGAAGCCATCACCACACCGTCGGCCGAATCCGTGAGACGGGCCCTGGCCATTCAGCTCATCATCAACCGGGAATGGGGCCTGGCCAAAAACGAAAATCCTCTCCAGGGAAGCTTTATCGTAGATGAGCTCACGGACCTGGTGGAAGAGGCCGTACTCATGGAATTCGAGCGCATAACGGAGCGGGGCGGGGTTCTGGGCGCCATGGAAACGGGCTATCAGCGCGGTAAGATCCAGGAAGAATCCATGTATTACGAACATCTCAAGCATTCCGGAGCCCACCCCATCATTGGGGTAAACACATTCCAGGATCCGGATGCGGATTTCGCTGAAATGGCCGATCACCTGGAGCTGTCCAGAGCCACGGATCAACAGAAAAAAGCCCAGCTCGACAGACTGGCGGCATTTAAAGACAGGCATCAGGGAAGCTGGGAAAAAGCCGTGGAAGATCTGAAGCAGACTGCGCTGAGCGGCGGCAACCTGTTCGAGCGGCTCATGGAAACCGTCCGGGTGTGCAGCCTCGGGACCATTACCCAGGCGCTGTACGAAGTGGGCGGCAAATACCGGAGAAATATGTAACCTGATTCTTTGAAGGAGGATATAAATATGAACAAAGCGGTTATCGTGAGTGCGGTTAGAACGCCTCTGGGCAGTTTCGGCGGAAGCCTGGGCACCATAGGCGCCACGGATCTGGGCGCCCTGGTGATCCGGGAAGCGGTTCGACGGGCCGGCATTGATGACAATGTGGTTCAGGAATGCATCATGGGTATGGTTCTGCCCTGCGGATACGGCCAGAACCCGGGCAAGCTGGCGGCGGTCAAGGCCGGCCTGCCCTGGGAAGTGGAATCCATAACGGTCAACAAGGTTTGCGGATCGTCGCTCAAGGCGGTCATGCTGGCGGCCCAGGCCGTCCAGTGCGGAGATGCCGACGTGGTTGTGGCCGGCGGCATGGAAAATATGAGCATGGCCCCTTACTACTTGGACAAGGCCCGGTGGGGGCATCGCATGGGTCCGGGCCGGATCGAGGATCATATGGTCCACGACGGCCTGTGGGACGTGATCAATGATTTCCACATGGGGATGTCCAACGAACTATGCTCGGAGAAATGGGAGGTGTCCCGCCGGGAACAGGATATTTTTGCGGCCGAGTCTTATCGGCGGGCCATGTCATCGATCAAATCAGGCCGGTTTAAAGACGAGATCGTTCCGGTCAGTGTGCCCCGAAGAAAAGGGGAACCCCTTGTCTTCGATACGGACGAATGCCCCCAGGACACCTCATTGGAATCGCTGGCCAAAATGAAGCCCGCTTTCAAGAAAGACGGTGTGGGAACGGCCGGCAATGCTTCCATCATCAGTGACGGGGCCTCGGCCTTGGTGGTCATGAGCGAAAAAAAGGCCCGGGAGCTGGGATGTCCCGTAATGGCCGAGATCGGAGCCCAGGCGTCCTACGGCATTGACATGAAATATGTCCTTATGGCTCCTATCTACGCCATTCCCAAGGTTTTGAAAAAAGAGGGCATTTCCATTTCCGATGTGGATCTGTTCGAAATCAACGAAGCGTTTTCAGGAAGTTCGGCAGGTATCAACAGGGTGCTGGAGTTGAATCCGGAAAAAGTCAACGTCAACGGCGGCAGCGTTGCCCTGGGTCATCCCATTGGCGCCAGCGGGGCCCGGGTACTGACCACTCTGATCCATGAAATGATGAAACGCGACGCCAAAAAAGGTCTGGCCTCTCTGTGTCTGGGAGGTGGAGAAGCTGTTGCACTTGTGGTCAACAGGTGATATGACAGTGGGCAGCCTTGACAGGCGTATTGACTTTAAATGATTTCGTGGAACCATTGTAAGGAGGAACACATGGAAGTAAAACGATTCGGAGTGATCGGGGCCGGTCAGATGGGCAACGGTATCGCTCAGGTTGCGGCCGCCAGCGGCCTTGAAGTTGTGATGAGTGATATCAAACAGGAATTTTGTGATAAAGGCGTGGCAACCATTTCAAAGAACCTGGACCGTATGGTCAAAAAAGAGAAAATGACCGAGGCGGATATGAAGGCCGTTCTCGGAAGGATCAAAACCTCGACGGAGCTAAAGGACATGGGGTCCGTGGATTTCGTGGTGGAAGCGGCCGTGGAAAGAGAAGACCTGAAATTCAAGATTTTCGAGGATTTGGACAAGATCTGTCCGCCCCAGGTCATTCTGTCCACCAATACCTCATCCATTCCCATCGGTCGGATCGCGGCCCGAACCTCGCGTCCGGACAAGGTCATCGGCATGCATTTCATGAACCCCGTGCCGGTCATGAAACTGGTGGAGATCATCAAGGGTCTGGCCACGTCAAAGGAGACCTTTGACATCACCTGGAAATTGAGCGAAAAATTCGGCAAAACCCCGGCCGAAGCCAATGACTATCCCGGCTTCATCGCCAACCGGATTCTTCTGCCCATGATCAACGAAGCTGTATACTGCCTGTATCACGGTGTGGGCAAGGCAGAGGACATCGATACGGTCATGCGCCTGGGCGCCAACCACCCCATGGGCCCTTTGGCCCTGGCCGACCTCATCGGGTTGGACACCTGCCTGGCCATCATGGAAACCCTGTACAACGGGTTCAAGGACTCCAAATACAGACCCTGTCCGCTGCTGAGAAAATATGTGGAAGCCGGATGGCTGGGACGAAAAACCGGAAAAGGGTTTTATGATTATAAGTAGTAGTGAGTAGTGAGATAAGAGTGGTGAGAGGCGCGATGGTCCGATCACCACTCTTTGTTTTAAGGGGGGGAGGCCCCTTCCGATTCCGTCCATCTCCCGCCTGAAACCATCGGACGGGAGATGGACGTGATCAGCACCAATCATTATCTCCAGTTTCAGAACATTTTTTCACGGTCGAATTGGTATTGACGTTTCCCCGACGAAATTGCTTCGATCCAACCGGCAGAAGTCGGTTAAACAGAGGCTTTGAAGGCCGGCAGAATCCCTCCGACAATGGGTTCATAATACCGGTATAGGGTTTTTTCGCCGGTCAACGAATCAATCCGCCGCTGGATAACCATGCGCTGTTCGCTGTTCATCCAGCGATTCCAGTCTTCCATGGTGTTCCATGTGCTGATGACCAGGTATTCACCATCGGCATCCAGGGCTGAAAAAGTCTGATCGGTAATGAATCCTGGCTGGATACCGGCCTGGGAGCGCAACTGAACCATCAGAGGGGCCAGTTTGTCTGCAAGCGATTTGCCCTGCACTTTTCTGTGAATCATCACACATACGGACATGATAATCCTCCTTTGGATAAAATGTTAATCAAATGAAGCATACGAGGAACCGGCCAAAGTATTTCAGGTTTCAGGGAAAGCGTTTCAGGGGCAGATGGAATGTTTTCAGCTTATCAGACAGGTGATCCGGATGTCAACCTTTTGCGCAGGTTCCCGGGAAGTGGACAAACCATGTCTTGCGTATCAGGAAACAATTATGATAAATTAATCGGTATTTTCAACCCTTTTTTAATATGGTTATCATGATGGACGACAAAATCATGCTGCCTGCCGCATCCGATGTCCGGCGCGTACTTAGGTTGGATGTTCAGGAGATTCCCAGCTTTCCGCCGGTCATGGCCCGATTGATTGAAATGACCGGTGACGAAAAAGGATCCATGGCCGAACTGTCTAAAATTGTTCAGACGGATCCCGGGATTTCGGCAAGGGTTCTTCGCCTGGTCAATTCAGCCCTGTACGGGTTGACCCGTAAAATTACGGATGTGGATCAAGCCGTAGTTTATATCGGTTTTGACGAAGTCAAGCGCCTGGCGATGAGCGTGGCTGTTTTTGACACGATGACCAGGGCGGGAAAACAAGTGTCCTTTGATCGGTTGTTTTTCTGGCGTCACTGCCTCTGCGTGGCCGTCCTGAGTATGGCCCTTGCTGAAGAGATCAAGCTCCCGGATCCTGGAGAAGCTTATGTGTCAGGTCTTTTACATGATCTGGGTAAAATTGTCTTTGATCTCCGGGGGCGGGTGCATTACGGAGATTTCATGGCTACTCTGGCGACATCCAGCGGACCCATGATCACGGAGGAAAGAGCCATCATGGGAATGGGACATGATGATCTGGGTGCTTATTACAGCTCTCTGTGGGGGTTGCCGGAACCCTTGACGCTCGCCATGAAGTACCATCATCGACGATATGCCCATGCGCCTTTGTCTGAAAGGGAATCCAGGCTCGTTTCAATTGTCGCGCTGGCTGATTTCCTGTCATGGACCCAGGGAATGGGGTCCGTGGATATTGCCCGGTTGCCTGTTCTGCAGCCGGAAATTGAAAAAATCATTGATCTGGGCGGTATGGATCTGAACCGCATCATTCGGCGTATGGATATGGAGATGGAGCGAACCTCCGAATTTTATCATTTCGCCTTTCCTTCGGCCAGCCAATACAGGGAAAACCTGCTCAGGGCCAATCTCAAACTTTGCAGCATCAATACCCGCTACTATTATGAGGATACCAGGGATGGAATCCCGGACATATCACGAATCAAAGAAAGTATTACAGCGCCCCACAGTAGCCTGGACCCCAGAGAAATCATTTCGGCGACCCTGAAGGCCATTCACAAGGATCTTGGTTTTCAGCGCCTTTATGTGATGCGTATACTCAAGGATACGAGATGCTTGAAAGTCGTTGACCACCTGGACGTCTCCGAGTCCGAAATATCGCTGAAATCAATGGAAATTCCCCTGGACCGGGAAGCCGGCGGGTTCCTGAAGTGTCTGAGAAATCACAGACCCCTTATCATTACCGGCCGGACGGAGGGTGAAAAAAAAGCCCTGGCCCAATTCGGAACCATGGAAATGATCATTGTCCCCTTTCACACCCGCAACAAGGTGATCGGTGTGCTGGGGTTGGATTGCGGACCTCTTGAAAAACCATTGCAGCCGGATATGCTGTCGGCCGTCGCCATGGTGGCCAACGAACTGGGAACGGCCATGGACCATGCCGGGGCTTATCGGGAAGCACGGGCCGTTTCTCTCAGGGATGGGCTGACCGGTCTGTTGAACCGATCCGCCGTGGATGACCTGCTGGATCTGGCGTTTCAAAAAGCCTCGGCCGGTGAACAATCCTTGTCCGTGGTGATGCTGGATGTGGATTTTTTCAAGAAATTCAATGATCGGTTCGGCCATCAGTCCGGTGACAACATTCTGAAACTAATTGCGGACACAATGAAAAAAATGTCTCGGCCCTTTGATCATGTGGGGCGTTACGGGGGGGAAGAATTCATTGTCGTATTGAACGACACCTCCCTGCCCCGGGCCTATACCTATGCCGAGAGGATTCGCCGGGAAATAGAACGTCTGGGCAAACTTCTGGCTCATCGATTTCCCGGCCTGTCTCTTACCGTGAGCGCGGGAGTGAGTGAATATGATCAAGGTGTTAAAAATCGTGAAATCCTTATCGCCAAAGCGGACAAAGCCCTCTACCAAGCCAAGGAAACCGGAAGAAACAAAGTGGTGACCGGTTGATTTTTTCATAAAAACTTTGACAAACCAACAGTGATTTTTTAATAGATTCTTTTTTGCCGGGCAAAGCCGTTCCGGCTGTGGGCGGATGTATGCCGATCAGCGGCCGGCAGCGGCATAATATGAATTTAAGGAGCAGTGGCGTGACTATGGAAAACATCTACAAAGAAGCGATCAATATCAATATAATGGAAAACGATGGGCGCAAAGAAGCCGCCGCCCGAACTTTTTTCGAAAAACTCAATGCCATGCGGATACCGGAGTATTTCAACTGGGCGGAAGAGATATTTGAAGGTTTGCATGTCAGGCAAAGGGGCGGCCATACAGGTTTGATATGGACGGATATCGTCACCCGGGATGTACGTGCCTTCACCTATCGGGAACTGGCTGTCCAGGGAAACAAATGCCTGAACGCCTTGCGACGGTCCGGCATCCGGCAGGGAGACAATCTGGTGATGATGGTTCCCATCGTGCCGGAAACCTGGTTTGCCAGTCTGGCCTGCATCAAGGGTGGTCTGGTCGCCGTGCCCACCGCCACTACCATGACCTTGCGGGAACTTATGTTCCGGTTTGAATCCTACCCGCCGAACGCTATTCTGTGTGATGAACCCTATGCGGAATTGATGGACCAGGCCATCCGGGAAACCGGGGTCCGGCCCAAGATCAAAATCGTTCTGGGCTCCCATGACGGATGGACTCCTTACGAGGAGCTGGACGGAGAGGCGGAAACCGCCGAAGCGGCCCGCACGCGATCAGATGATCTGCTGTTCTGTTTTTTTACGTCCGGGACCACCGGTCTGCCCAAAAAAGTGGGTCATACGGTTGTTTCCTATCCCCTGGGACATCTTTCCACCACTATTCTGACAGGCATCCGTCCGGACGATATCCATCACAACCTGAGTGCGCCGGGGTGGGCCAAATGGTCCTGGAGCAGTTTTTTCGCCCCGTTCAATGTGGGTGCTACCGCCACGGGATTCAATTTCAGCGTACTGGACGGCCCCAAATATCTGGAGGCCTTGTCCCGTCATAAAGTCAGCACGTTCTGCGCTCCGCCGACTGCCTGGCGGATGTTCATCAACCTGGATATCTCCCGGTATGACCTGTCCTGTCTGAGGCAGTCCATCGGTGCCGGCGAACCCCTGAACCCCGAGGTCATTTCGCGCTGGAAACAGCATACGGGAACGGAAATCCGTGATTTCTACGGCCAGACGGAAACCACTGCCATGATCGGCAATCCGCCCTGGATCGGAAAAATGAAAAGTGGATCCTTCGGGTATCCGTCTTATATGTATGATATCGTGCTGGTGGATGACGACGAACAGGAAATCAAAACCCCGGACGAACCGGGCAATATCGTCATCCGACTGGACCGCTGGCGTTCTCTGGGGCTGTTTACAGAATACATAGGCAGTCCGGAAAAGATGGCCGAAGTGTTCAGGGGAAATTACTATTACACGGGAGATCGTGCTTTTATTGATGAAGACGGATATTGGTGGTTTGTGGGACGGTCCGATGACGTGATCAAGTCTTCGGACTACCGTATCGGCCCCTTCGAAGTGGAAAGCGCACTGGTGGAACATCCGGCCGTGGCCGAAGCTGCGGTTATCGGGGCTCCGGATCCGGCGAGGCATCAATTGGTAAAGGCCTGTGTCATACTGAATTCAGGGTTCACCCCTTCCCGGGACCTGGCGTTGGAACTGTTTCAGCATACCATCCGTATACTGGCCAAATTCAAAATTCCCAGAATCATTGAATTTGTCGATCAGGTGCCTAAAACCATCAGCGGCAAGATCCGCAGGATCGAACTGAGGGAAAATGAAATGAAAAAGCAGGAAAAGAGGAGAGGTCGCGGAACCCACGAATTTTTTTACAAAGATTTTCCGGAACTGAGTTCAGGAAATAAGTAACCCCGCCTCGATATGCAGCCCGCCGATTCAGGCGGGCTGTGGCCTGAAAATCAATCCGGGCCGATTGGTTTTATCGCCCGTATTTATCGTCAAAGGAATTCCAGAAAGTTCGGTCCTTGTCACGCCAACCCTTACCGAACGATTTGTCGAAAAAGGGCTTCAGGTTTCTGAACCAGGCCCCGTATCCCTGACGGCCTTCGATGCGGGCCTTGATGACGTCGGACACATGGGTCAGAAGATTGGCCAGTTCGTCTTTGGGGATATAGGAGTCTGCGCCTTTGACGATGGATTCCTTCAGATTTTCCGGCGTCAGGGCGTGGGCCGTCAGCATGAGGGCCGGGATGTCCCTTCTGCGGGCCAGCTCCAGCACATCGTATCCGGAAACGCCCATGATATCCAGGATGGCGATGTCATACCGGTTTTTTTCAAGCAATTTGCGGGCTTCTTCGAAGGTGGCGGCCTTGTCAAGAGAACACATGTCCAGAAGTTCTTCAACGGTTTCCAGAATATCCGGCTCATCATCCACCACTAGAACCCGTCGATCTTTCAGAAGATCTTCGGTTTTGATGGATTCCAGTTCGAATTTGATGGTGGTGACCGGGCAGGGGGATTTCAGTATGACATATCGGGCTGTGGAGCCCAGAATAGCCTTCTGTGCCCTGGACTTTTTCTTGATGCCCAGGAAAATATGGTCGATGGCGTTTTCTTCCGCAAACCGGACCAGGTCTTCCCCTGCGGAGAGCCCTCGGACGCTTTGCTGGGTTTCATAAGGGACTTCGGACCGGTCCATGAGTTGGCCAGCCAGTTCAAGGTCTTCTTCCGCCCGGAGAATATCCGACTGTTTTTCAGAGGTCCCGCCTTCCATGGACGTTACGATGTACACGAACGCATTCGTCAGTTTTGCGTAATCCCTCGCCAGTGACAAAGTCAGCCTTCCGACTTCACCGCCGTTATAACCAATCAAAATCTTCATGTCGCACTCCTCGACCTTACTGTCTACATCCAGCGTTTACGGCGCTTATAGGATTTGACATTTTTAAAGGATTTCCGTCCGCCGCCTTTGGTGATGCCCATATAGAATTCCTTGACGTCCGGGTTGTTCTGAAGTTCATGGGAGGGACCTTCCAGAACGATTTTGCCCGATTCCATGATATAGGCATAGTTGGAAATGGCCAGAGCCACCTTGGCGTTCTGTTCCACAACCAGGATGGTGGTCTCCAGTTCCTGGTTGATGCGCTGGATATTGTCGAATATCTCTTTGACCAGAAGCGGGGCCAGCCCGAGAGAGGGTTCATCCAGCATGAGCATCTTGGGAGACGCCATCAAAGCCCTGGCAATGGCAATCATCTGCTGTTCCCCGCCCGAGCTGTAGCCGGCCATTCGATGGGTGACCTTGGACAGCCTTGGAAAATGTTTGTACATGAGCTCGTTGTCTTCTCGGATTTTGGCCGCTCCGTCCTTGCGGGTGATCGAGCCCACAACAATATTTTCGTTTACAGTGAGATGTTTGAACACACGCCTGCCTTCCGGGACCATTACCGCGCCTAGTTTGACGATATCCGTACCCATCAGCTGAGTGGTTTCGGTACCGTTGAATTTGATGCGACCTTCTTTGATGGCTCCGTTCTCGGGTTTGAGAAGCCCGCTGATGGCTCTCAGGGTAGTCGTCTTGCCGGCCCCGTTGGTCCCGAGGAGGGCGACGATGTTGCCTTCGGGAACACTGAGGCTCACCCCGCGCAGCACCTGGATGATATCATTGTAAACCACTTCGATATTGTTGACTTCCAGCAGATTTCTTTTCATAAGCCGTTTCTCTGGTTTGAGGGTTGATCTTGTCGGAGACGGGCATGGGTCCGTCTCCGGCAAGAGACGCTAGAGTCTGTATGTCGCTGGTGCGCCATACCCACGTTCTGTATTATCTTGCGGCCCTGACTTTTTTGATGAATTCGGATTCCACGGATTTGATTTTTTTAAATGCCCCTCCTTGGGCCACATAAATATTCTGGACATCCACCCCGATCCGTTCGGTTTTGGAGAAAGTCACCGGTCCTGCAGCCACAAAAGAGTCGAAATGCATTTCATTTAACATTTTGTAAAGGTTTTCCCGACTGATTTCCAGGCCGGCTTCCTTGGCTTTTTTAATGGCTTCGGTGGCGATCTGGGCGGCCAGAATACCCGCGCCGTAATTGTGGGAATTGGCGGCCTTGTCGTCGCGGCCATATTTAGCGGCCAGCTCCAGCTGTTTTTTGGCCCCTTCGTTGTTTTCGGACGTCAGGTTGTAGGAACAGGCCCAGAAGAATCCTTCAGTGGCGTCCCCGGCCAGGGCGATGAGGTCGTTGCCGCCGGTGTAATGAGCGCCCAGAAAGGTCAGTTTTCCCTCTTCTCCGAAGGTTTTGGCCGACACACCCAGACGCTGGGCATCGGTCAGCATGGTGGCTACGGGCGACTGCACCGTGTGACAAAGAACATACTGGACTCCTTTGCTGATAAAACGCTGCAACATGGCGGTATTATCCAGGTCTTTTCCATGTTCCACCACTTCCACGATGTCAATTTTCAAGCCCATGGAAACGGCTTTCTGGGCATCTTCCAGAGGCCCTCGGCCGAATGCGGAGGGGTGAATGAAAAAAGCGACTTTGGGGGCTTCCGCGCCCTTGTGATTTTCAACCACGTATTCGGCCAGACCGACCGTATTCTCAGAATAGGTGGCCACGGGCATGAAGGTATAGTTGGCGTCAACAATGAGTCCCTCATGATAGGAAGCCGGCACCACGGGAATCTGGATTTCCTCGAAATCCCGCTTCAGGGCCAGGTTCCCGCCGGTTGCATAGCTCAGGAAAAGAACGATACCGTCATCGATGAATTCTTCGAAAAACCGTTTGGTGGTGTCGTTTTCATACCGGTCGTCCCGAATGGGGCAATCAATGGTATCCTCGCCCAGCATTTTGGTGTCATTCACATATCTGAACCAGTCTTCAGCCCCTTTGGCGTAAGGGTTACCCGCATCGGAGGTCGGTCCGGTGATGGCCAGCGACAGCCCCAGCTTGTAAACCTTCCCGGCCGCGCCGACCGATGCGGACCATGCCAGAGTCAGGGCCAGAACCAGTAAACAATTGAATAACAATGCTTTTTTGGTTTTCATGTTACTTCTCCTTTACATTATGGGTTATGACGCACAATATGGTTTAAAGCCACGGCCTGTTCTTTCCCGGTTGCATTCATCCATCAATAACGGAAAGGCCACAGCTTGGTATAGGATTTGGCGATGCGCCACCAATTGGCGATACCCCTGGGTTCAAACATCAGGAACAGAACGATGACAAGACCGAAGCTGAGTGGTTTCAAAGCCGTTGACAGGTTCGAGGACTGAGCCATGTATTGCCCCATGAATTCTGAGAAATGCTCCATCTGGATGTCCAGATATTTGATGGCCACCGGTCCCCAGAAGGATCCGTTCAGAGTTCCCAGGCCTCCGACAATGGCCATGGCCAGATATCCGATGGATTGGTGGAGGGTAAAGGATTCAAATCCGATGCCGCGGTAAAGGTAGGCATGCAGGGCACCGGCCACGCCGGCAAAAAAACCGGCCAGGGCAAAGGCATAGACCTTGGTAAGGCCCGGGTTCATGCCCATGGCGTCCGCGGCCCGGTCGTTGTCACGCACGGCGACCAAGGCGCGTCCGTATTTGGTCTTCAAAAGGTTTCGAACTCCGAAGCCCATGAGTACAACCAGGGTCAGAATGATGTAATACCAGAATATATAGTGCTGATTCCGTCCGATTTCCCCGGTAACCCAGAACACCCGTCCAACATAGATAGTCTGGCCCTGGTTGAAGAAGCTCATGAAGTTGATCACCCACTGGAAAATCATTTGAAACGACAGGGTCGCAATGGCCAGATAAAGATGTTTCAGGCGAAGGGCGGGCAATCCCACCACCGCTCCGAATCCGGCGCCCATGAACCCTGCAAGGAGTATGAGGAACGGCCAGAAATGAGTGACAAGGACATGGGAGTCTCCCAGACTGCGGCTGAAAGATGCCACGGTATACGCCCCGATCCCCATGAACGCGGCATGTCCGATGGAAATCAAACCGGCGAATCCGAGCAGCAGGTTCAGCCCGATGACGGCCACGATGGCGACCAGAATATTATCCACCACCAGCATGTATTTCTGGCTGATGGGGAACAGTATCGGCCAGGCAAAGAGAATAATCAGAAAAAGCGTGAACACAGATCGGTCCAGACTGGTGATAAAGGTTTTCTGTTCCTGTTTGTAATTCGTGTGGAAATTGCCTGTTGCTAACCAAGTATTTGCTGACATGGATCACACCCTTTCAATTTCATGGATTCCAAATAAACCGTGGGGTTTAAACAGGAGAATGATTAACAGGATAATGTACGGCATGACATTGCCGGTGCCGTTAAGGCCGAAATTGCCGTCCAGATAACCGCCGGCGAACTGTTGGATCAACCCCATGATGATGCCGGCTACCACCGCGCCCAGAATGGAGTCCAGTCCACCCAGGATGACTACGGGGAACACTACGATACCGAAGGCGTGAAGGGTTTCGAAGTTCAGTCCCGTAATATTGCCGATGATGCAGCCGGCGGCCGCGGCGGACAGTCCGGCCGTTGCCCAGGCCAGACCGAATACCCTTGGTACGGAAATCCCCACGGACATGGCGCCGAATTGGTCATCGGAGACCGCCCGCATGGAAATACCCACCGTGGATTTTTTGAAAAACCATGAGAAGGCGCCTATGAGAATGGTGGTGATGATCAGTCCCACCAACTGGGTCCAGGAGATGGAAACCCCACCCAGGCTCAGGGGATTCTGGGGCAGAAAGGCAGGAAAGGAAAAGTTTTCCGATCCGAAAGGGGTGAGAAAAATCAGGCCGTCGATGATGGACGCCAGTCCGATGGTGACCATGATGACGGAGATGATGGGTTCCCCTATGAGCCGGCGCAGAAAGATCCGCTCGATGCTCATGGCCAGGAAAAACATGACGAGCATACTGGCCAGAAAGGCGATCAAAATCGGCAGTCCCACCCGCACGGTCAGGAAAAAGGTGATAAAGGCGCCGGCCGCTATGATCTGGCCGTGGGCGAAATTGGCCACCCGGCTGGATTTGTATACAAGGACCAGACCCAGAGCGGCCAGAGCGTAAATGGATCCTACGACAATGCCGCTGACAACGATTTGAAAAAAATAACTCATCAGACTCCTTTCACCGTGTAAAAAGCCATGTTAGTCTTGACCGTGGTGGACTGTCCGTCCTGGTATTGGAAAGAGGCTTCCACCTCTTTTTGGGTCACGGATTCATCATACAGGGCCTCATACAGGTTCTGGTACCGTTCCTGAACGTATTTCCGGCGGATTTTTCCTGTTTTGGTAAGCTCTCCGTCGTCCACGTCCAGCAGTTTGTACAGCAGGGCGAAGCGTTTGATCCTGAAATGTTCTTTCTCCGCTCTGTTGTTTACATCGATAACCTCTTTCATGATGAGTTCGGCCACTTCTTTTTTGCCGGACAGATCCATATAAGTGGTAAAGGAGATGCCTCGGTCTTCGGCCCATTTGCCGACGACAATGGGATCGATGTTGATCAGGCAGGAGATGTACTCTTCTTTGTTGCCGAAAATGACGGCCTCTTTGATATACGGGCTGAATTTGAGCATGTTTTCCAGAAACATGGGGGAAAACATGTCACCCTTCTTGTTGTGCATGACATCTGAAATCCGGTCGATGACCACCAGATGGCCGTGTTCGTCGATGAAACCGGCGTCTCCGGAGTGCAGCCATCCGCCTTCCAGCAGCTCGGCCGATTTTTCCGGCAACTCGAAATAACCGGGAGTGACGGAGTCGGATTTGGACAGGATCTCTCCGATTTCGGATATTTTGCACTGGGTTCCGGGCAGCGGCTTGCCGACGGTTTCGGGCCGGATATCACCGTCCCGGTGCATGTAGGCGATTCCAACGATTTCAGTCTGACCGTAAATCTGTTTTAGATTGACCCCGATGGCCTGGTAAAAGGAAAACAGCTCGGGCCCAAGGGCCGCGCCGCCTGTGTAAGCCCGCCGAAGACGCAGAAACCCGATCTGGTTGACCAGGGGCCTGAAAATGATCTGTCTGCCCAGCCAGGATTTGATTTTCAGCCACACAGGCATGGATCGGCCGGTCATACGGTATTTGGCCGCCTCCAGGCCCACTTTGATGAAATAATTGTACAGAAATTTGTTGAGCCAGTATGACTGGTCGATTTTCAGCCAGATCTGAGACCGGATGGTTTCATAGATACGGGGGGCCCCGAACATGAAATGGGGTCCGATTTCCTTGAGGTCGGACATGGCCGTTTCAACGGATTCGGGGAAATTGATGGTGATCCCCGTGGCCATGGCCACCCCGAAGGAATTCATCTGCTCCCCGATCCAGGCGAATGGAAGAAAGGAGACATATTCGTCGGTGGGTTCGAGATGGTCCACCTCGGTAAGCTGTGCCCCCATGTTGATGTAATTTTTGTGGGTCAGCATGGTGCCTTTGGGAAGGCCGGTGGTCCCCGAGGTCAGACAGAGATGGCACACGTCGTCCGGTTTACCCTGGTCCACCAGGGATTCGAACAGAGAGGGTTCTTTTTCATGAATCTGATCACCCAGCCGGTAAATTTCCCGGATATTGATGAACCAGTCGTCGGACATATAGTTTCTCATGCCCCTGGGGTCTTCGAAAATGACTTTTTTGACGTTGGGAAGCTGAGTCCGGACCTCCAGAACCTTGTCGACCTGTTCCTGGTTGTCGCAGAACACGGCCGTCACTTTCAGGTACTGAAGAATCTGGGCGATTTCATGGGGCATGCTGGTCTGATAGATGCCGGCGGAAATGGCGCCCACGGAATGGGCTCCGATGGCCACGAACAGAACTTCCGGAATGTTGTCGCTGATAAGGGCTATGGTGCTGCCTTTCCCGATCCCGATGGCTCTCAGGCCCAGGGCTGTTTTCCGGACATGGTCGTAATAGTCTTCCCATGTGTAAGTGTTCCATATTCCGAAGTCTTTCTCCCTCAACGCCGGTCGCTTGGGCGTACTTTTGACCCGCCAGCGCAGCAGTTGGGGAATGGAGTATCCAAGCAGTTCATTCTGGGTAGTCATGTCGGTTAATCTTCTCCAATATAGGCTTCAATTACTTTTGGATTTCGGGAGACTTCTTCCGGTGTTCCCGAGCCGATAACTTCACCGAAATCAAGAACGTAGATCCTGTCGGAAATATCCATGACGACGCCGAGATCATGTTCCACCAGCACCACGGTAATGCCCCGCTCCTTTTGAATATCCATGACGAACCGGACGATATCTTCTTTTTCTTCCTGATTCATTCCGGCCATGGGCTCGTCCAGGAGAAGGATGTCCGGCGCCAGGGTCAAAGCCCGGGCCACCTCCACTTTTTTCTGGACCCCGTAGCTGAGATTGCCCACCAGGCTTTTCCGATAGGGTTCCAGTTCCATGAAATCGATGATGTCTTCCACGTAGGCTCTGTTTTCCGCCTCAACCCGTGAGGCTTTGCCGTAAAACACGACGGCATGCAGAAAGCCGTATTTCAGGTTCTGGTGCCTGGCTAGAAGCAGGTTGTCCAGGACCGTGAGGCCGGAAAACAGCTCAAGGTTCTGAAAGGCACGAGCAATACCCATGTTGGATACTTCGTGGGGCGATGCCGTGGTCAGTTTTTTATCTTTGTAAAAGATATCCCCACGGGTCGGATGGTAGAATCCGGATATGCAGTTGAGCATACTGGTTTTTCCCGCTCCATTCGGACCGATGATGGATGTGATCAGACCCGGCTCTATCGTCATGTCGACATTGGATAAGGCCTTGAGTCCCCCAAAAGAAAGTGTGACGTCGGAAATTGTTAATTGTGCCATATAACATCCAAATGCTTTAATCAATTAAAGAAAACGGCATCCCGGAAAATGACTGTACGCTATGGTCAAAAAAAGATTGAAACGATCACCCACCTCCTATCATGAATCTGAAAGATTTCCCTGACAGCGCCAATGGATAAAGTCTGATGAGGCTTTGCATCATCCATAGTAAATCACCCATGCAGTGTCAAGATGTAAACCTTGTTTAATCAACACACGCCTGTTTTCAGGCATGGGTTTCTTTTATCCGCTTCCGGTCAATGGTTCCGTTTTCGGTTTTGGGCAGTTCGTCTATAAATTCAACGTATCTTGGTTTTTTGTATCCGGCGATAAGGGTACCGCAGAAAGCCACCAACTCTTCTTTGGTCAGGGTTTTGCCGGGATGGAGCGCACATACCGCTTTGATGCCTTCTCCGAATCTGGGGTCTGGGACGCCGAACACGCATGCTTCCCGGACGGCGTCATGCTGGAGGATGGCTTTTTCGACTTCGGCCGGAAAAACGTTTTCACCTCCGGGCTTGATCAGTTCTTTTTCAGCTTTACGTCCTTTGAAAAACAAAAAACCCTGTTCGTCGAACATGCCTAGATCACCGGTGTGGTGCCATCCGTCTCTGAAAGTATGGGTGTTCAGTTCTTCGGCGTTCCAGTATCCCTGGAAGACCAGGGGGCCGCGGACGACAATTTCTCCCACGGACCCACGGGGTAAAAATCGGTCGGCATCATCGATGATACGGATATTGACCAGGGGAGCGGCCATTCCGGCTGAGCCCGTTTGCCGGAAATATTCCGAAAAAGTGATCAGGCCGGATGTTTCGGTCTGTCCGTACATGGTCCAGAATTTAGACCCGGTGCAGTCCTCCCATTTCCCGGCTGTTTCAGGCGTTTCGAGCCCGGCTGCGATCTCGAGGCTGGAGAGATCAAAATCGCCCTGTTTCATGGCGTCCATAAGGTTTGTCAATATAGGTGGGAAGGAACCGAAAATATTCACTTTCTGTTCCTGGATAAGGGTGAGGGTTTGGAGGGGGTCGAATTTTTCCTGCAGAATATTCCTGCCCCCTGCCTGAAGTGTTCCAAGGCCGAGATTGACGCCCATGATATGAAACAACGGCAGGATGTTCAGATAGGCTTTGGTATGGTCCAGCCCATAGGCGTGGATGATCTGCATATTGGAGAGAATGATGTTGTTCTGAGACAGCACTGCGCCTCTCGGCAGTCCCTGAACGGCCGCCGTATGGATGATGAGATACGGGTCGTCCGGGAGAGCGGGTCGTGGCTGTTCAAGGGGGGGGAAATCATAAAGATCCGACAGACCCTTTCCGTCATCCACCACGAAGCAGTGGTTGAGACAGGCCGAAGCCCTGGTCAGGGCTTCGGCCTGGTCCGCCATTTCACTGTCGCAGAAGATCACGGAAGGGGAGGTATCGTCTATGATATGGGTGATTTCATCCCGGCTCAGACGTCTGTTGATGAGCACCAGTGCCAGGTTAAGGGCTGAAGCGGCTCCCATCAGATGGAAAAAAACCGGATGATTTCTGCATAGTACCGCGATTCTGCTTCCCGCGGAAAGGTTCAGGTGGGTCAGGCCGTTGGCCAGTTTGGCGGTTTGCTCGAAAAGACCCGCGTAAGTCATATCCTGGCCGTTCCAGTGAATGGCGCAGGAAGAAGCCCTCTGGAGAGCGTTTTTTTCAAAAATATCATAGCAGGTCAGGGTGTGAAGACGGTTCATGAAACATGACTCCTTTTCAATCTACTTTACAGTAATCTGTTCGGAACTCATTGGAACTCAACTTCCACTGACGCACGGGCAAACCAAACGAGCGCTCAGTCTTTATGACTCTGTAATAATTTAATTCATTCGGGTTTGTCAAAGACTTTTTTTTATTTTTTTTCCGACGGGAAAAACAGGGTAAAAATGGAATACCCTGAATTCAGGCAATCTTCGGCGGAACGGCAGAATTTGCATTTTTCAATATCTCCGGGACAGACCGTGGATTCGCTCCCCTTGAGGAACCGGCACCGCTGGGATTCCATTTTCAGCACAAATCCATGACGGTCGGAAAAAATTTTCATCCGAAGCAAATCCGCGCCTTTCCCTCCGGCGTTAAAGGCAAAGGGGGTTTTGGTGGAATACAGAAGAGTCTCCTGG
Organism: uncultured Desulfobacula sp.; assembly: GCA_964593855.1. Classification (GTDB taxonomy): domain Bacteria; phylum Desulfobacterota; class Desulfobacteria; order Desulfobacterales; family Desulfobacteraceae; genus Desulfobacula. Next base: position 20,301 of record CAZQIX010000014.1, read on the forward strand.
GTGGTGAAAAAACCTTCGAAAATTCGTTTCTGGGCTTCGTTTTCAATGCCGACCCCGAAATCATGTACTTTGAAGAGGACGCCACCGTCCTTCCGGGTGAGAGATACGTCGATAAGGCCTTTGTCGGGGGTGTTTTCCACGGCGTTCTTGATGATGCCGGTCATCATCTTGGTGATTATTTCCTCGGGGAGAACGAGTTCGGGCAGGTTGTCTTCGACGGACACGGTCACCCGGACGGGGCGGAAATGAAAGTGGGGTTGCAAAGACGCATACAGCTCCCGGAAATATTCGGAGAAATGGATGGGTCGATAAGCAAGGGATCGAGGGCCGAATTGTTCATCGATCAATTTTTTTACGGCCGTTTCCAGATGTTCCGCACCCAGGCTTTGCAGGATAAGGGTTTCCAGTTCATCCTGACAGACTTCGAACATCCGGATCAGCAAGGTCTGCGCCGAATAAGATTTGTCGTCCATGATATCGGCCACCTCGTCCTGAATGTCGACGATTCGGTTGAGGTTCCTTTCGATCCGGTTCAGGGTGGCGTCCACCTTGATCTGAGGGACTGATTCCAGCTTTTTTTTCAGGATTTGAAGTGAACCGGTCAGCACGGCCACGGGTGTTTTCAGCTCGTGGGACAGGTGGTTGATGGCCTTTCCCTTGGCCCGGTTCATGGACGCCACATCTCTATAGGCATCTCTGAGGGCTTCGGAGAACCGTGCGTTTTCGATGGAGATGGCGCAGGTGCCGGCGATCATGGTCATCAGTTCCATGTCATTGTAATCAAAAAGATTTTTCTTCTTGTTAATGGCACAGAGCACACCGATGATCCGGTCATCGGATTTGATGGGAACTTCCAGAAGGCTTCGGGTCTTGTATCCCAGCCGCTCATCCCGCTCGGGGTAGTCCTTTAGGAGTCTTTCGGCGTCGTTTACCAGAGCGTATTCCCCGGTGCGGATGATCTCTCCGGCCAGAATGGAATCGGCCGGGAATCGAAATGTCTTTGCCCTTTTGTCCGTATCTGAATCATCATAGGCCCCGCCCTTGAAAAACAACTCGTTGCGGATTTCATCGTACAGAAGCACCAGTGCCCCTTCCGTATTGAGAAGGGCCTTGACCTCCTTGGAAATATAGGTCATCAGGTCTTCGAGCTCGGGGTATTCCGGCAGTACCGCGCTGATCCGCATGATGGTCTTGTTGTTGGCTTCCAGGCGTTTTTCTTCGGTGATGTCCCTCAGAATCACAAAAGTCTGGGAAGATCCGTTTTTGAAATCGGAATGGGAAGCGGCCCAGAGAACCACATCAAGGACTTTGCCGGATCGTGTCAGGCGACGGGTTTCATAGCGGGTCAGGTTCTTGTCTTCACGGAATTTGTTCAGCACGGCGCTGGTTTCCGTCTTGAGTTCTTCGGGCACGAAGGGAACGGCCTGGCCCTTGAGTTCATCCAGGGTCCATCCAAAAGTATGGGTAAAGGAAGGGTTCAGATAGGTGACCCGTCCCCGGTCGTCATAGACCACAATGGGATAGGGAACGAATTCAAGAATTTTCCGGTAGACGCGGTAAAGCTCCCGATTTTTTCGGGAAGCGGTTTTCTCTTCCGTGACATCCTGAAGGGTTTCGACGGCACCAACGATGTCTCCGTTTTCATCGGTTACGGCGGAAGCGGTAAAATACAGCCATTTGCCGGCTTCGCCCAGATCCTGGAAAAAGTCCGTAGCGGCGAATCGTTCTCGATCCTTGGAGGACCGGTCATATTTCAGACCGTAATGCTCGACGATTTCAGCGTCCGAGGACCGGTCGATGATGAGATCGGCCATGACCGGCCTCTCGTTCCCATAAAAGGCTTTCCACTGGTTCCGGGTGCCGATCATGTCTTTGGCGGACAGTCCGGACAGCTCTTCCAGTGCCTTATTGAAATGAGTGATGGCGTGGGTTTTGTCCAGAACAAAGATGGGAATGGGGGTTTTGTAGATAATGGTTTCCAGAATTTTCCGGTCCTGTTCCAGTTTTCTGACCCGGTCTTCAAGTTCAGATATATAAGCATCCTTGCGTTCCATAAATAAAACTCCAAAAGGCTTTACAAGATTGAACGATATCCGTATAACAAATTTTTAGATGTGAAAGACCCTGATGGTACTTTGCCTGAAACAGCCGGCTTGCTTTCTCCGGCTACAATATATAAAATCATTGATAATAATTGCAAGGATTTTGAAGGTAGAACAGAGAAATGTCAGACGCCATCATAAAAACAGAAATTCTGATTCATGATCTCAAAGTTCCCATTTCAGTGATCGACGCCGGTGCCAAATCCCTTCTCAATCGCCAGGATGCTTACGGTCCTTTGACGGACAAGCAGATCAAGGTACTCAAACGGATCATCCGGAACGCACTGGCCACCCAGAGGCTGGTCAACGATGTCCTGGAGCTGGGGCGGTCCCGGGAAGGGGTCATGATCACCCGGGATTTTCCCGTCTCTTCCTTGGTCATGGCGGTTCTGATTGAAATTTTTGATCTGGCCGACCCGGGCCGGGTGGATGTCATCCGCAACGTCAAGTCCTATGAAGATCTTTGTGGAATGGTGTCGGAATGCGGCGTTCGGCTTTTCTTTGACATCAAGGTGTGGAAGAGCGTGGTGCATCTGGATGAGGCCAAGGTCCGCCAGATTCTCAGAAACCTGGTGACCAATGCCTTCAAGCATCGGACCGCTTTTGTGGACATTTCCGGCAACATCGAGGATAAAGACAAACGCCTGATCCTCAGGGTCAAGGATGACGGCAGGGGCATTCCCCAGGCCGATCATCAGAATATTTTCAAAACCTATTTCACTACGGGGGCCTCCATCGACAGCGCCATCAAAAGCCACGGCCTTGGACTGGCCGGTGTCATGGTGCTTCTGAAAGACATGGGCGGGGAACTGGTGTTGAACTCAACGGATGGAAAAGGCGCCGAGTTTATCGTCAAGATCCCCTTGTAAGGCTATTCCATTTTCTGGATGTCGTCCCTGGCCGACATCTGCTTTTCGTCGAAAGCATCCCAGAAATCCCGATCCGTTTTCCGCCACCCTTCCCCGAACAGTTTGTCGAAAACGGGCTTGAGCAGGGAAAACCACGTCACATGGGCTTTCTTGCCTTCCTGCCGGGCCTTGAGAATATCGGCCACATAAAGTGCAATATCCGTCAGCCGGTCTTTGGGCACATAGGCGTCGGCCCCCTGTTCAATGGAGATCCGCAGATTGTCCGGCGTGAGCGCGTGAGCGGTGAGCATCAGGGCGGGAACATCGATCCGGCTGGTGATTTTCAGCAGGTCGTAGCCTTTGACCCCCATGATATCTAGAACGGCAAGGTCGTAAGTGTTGGTTTTCAGCAGGGCCACAGCCTGTTCAAAGGTGGCGGCTGTGTCCACCGAGCACATGCAGAGAAGCTCTTCAAGGGTTTCCAGAATATCCGGTTCGTCGTCCACCACCAGAATTTTTTTGTCGGCAAGGATATGGTCGTCGTTCATGAGATGCTCTCCATTCCAGGCCCGCTATCATGCATGGGGTTGTCTTGCCGGAGAGTTTTGAGCAATCCGATAACATGGTCGATGTCTGAAGGGGTATGGCCGGCGTTGATCTGGAACCGGATGGTTTCATCACCTCTGGGAACCACGGGAAAGGTCAGCCCCACAGACAGAACGCCTTTTTGGAAAAGGCCGTCGACCCAGGCATGGGTTTTCCGGGTGTCCCGGACCATGAGAGGCACCACGGGGTGAGGGCCGGGGATGGTTTCCAGGCCCAGATCGGCCAGCCCCCCGCGGAATCGATCCGTCATCCGCTTCAGATGCTTCAGGCGATCCCTTCCCTCCGGACCGTCACATATTTCCAGGGCCTTGACGGCAGCCGCACAGTCGGCCATACTCAGCGGATTGGTGTAGATATAGGTATCCGCTTTCTGGCGGACTGCCTCGATCACGGTCTTTCCGGCCGCGATAAACCCGCCGTTGACGCCGAAGGCCTTGCCGAAAGTGCCGACGATGACGTCGGGAACCGCATTGCAAAATTCGGCGGTTCCTCGGCCGGTCGTTCCATAGGCTCCGATGCCGTGGGAATCGTCCACCACGGTGATGACTCCGTCTCTGAATCCGGAATCATAGGATCTGCAGATCGTTTCAATTTCATGGATGGGAGCGCAATCCCCCCGCATGCTGAAAATACCGTCAAAAATGACCACCACTCTTTCTCTGTCTAAAGGGACCTCATCCAGGCATCGTTTCAGGTCGTCCATGTCGTTGTGCCGGAAGATGCCTTTGTTGGCGCTGGGGACATTGCTGATGCGCATGGCCCGGATAATGCTGTTGTGGTTGAGCTGGTCTCCGATCCAGTGGGTCTGGGGGCCGGAGATGGCCAGGGCCAGGCCGCAGTTGGCCGTGTAGGCGGAATTGAAAATTTTGGCGGCGGGTTTGCCGACGAATTGGGCGATTTTCTGCTCCAGCCGGACATGGTGGACAAAGGTTCCATCGATGAATCGTACCGCTCCCGGGCCCACCCCGAAATCATGAGTGGCCCGATCCGCGGCCGCTAGTACATCCGGGTGTTGGGACAGGGACAGATAGGCGTTGGAATTCATGCGGATGAATTCCGTTTCGTGTCCGATCAGTTTATACCGGGGACCCTTTCCCCCCCGGGGAGCGATGTATTGTTCAATCACCCTTTCCGGCGCCTTTGCCCGGCCTTCTCTAACCAGTTCCGCCAGTTCCCGTGAAAGGGATTGATCCAGTTTGTCGGTGCTCATACGTTCTCCATAAAACAGGTTGTGTGCCGGTCCGCTCGTCGAGAGGGTTATTGCCAGTCCAGGATGACTTTCCCTGACTTTCCCGATCGCATGACCTCGAATCCTTTTTCAAATTCCGTGTAATGGAACCGGTGGGTGATCAAAGGGGAAATATCCAGGCCGGACTGGATCATGCTGGTCATCTTGTACCAGGTTTCATACATTTCCCGACCGTAGATGCCTTTGATGGTCAGCATGTTGAACACCACCTTGTTCCAGTCGATATCCGTTTTGTCCGGCATGATGCCGAGCATGGCGATTTTGCCGCCATGACACATGTTGTCCAGAATCCCGTTCAGGGCTTCGGGGCTGCCGGACATTTCCATGGCCACATCGAATCCTTCCTTCATGCCCAGGTCTTTCAGGGCCTGGGCGATGCTTCGGGTGCGGACGTCCAGTGCCAGATCGGCTCCGGCTTTCCGCGCCAGGTCCAGCCGAAAGGGGTTGATGTCCGTGACCACCACGTAACGGGCCCCGGCATGTCGTGCGATGGCCGCGGCCATGCATCCGATGGGCCCGGCACCCGTGATCAGGACGTCTTCGCCCAGTACATCAAAGGACAGGGCCGTGTGGGTGGCGTTACCCAGGGGATCGAAGCAGGCCAGCACGTCCGTGGGAATGGTTTTGTCACAGTACCAGACATTGGTGACCGGAATGACCAGATATTGGGCAAAAGCGCCCGGCCGGTTGACGCCCACCCCCTGGGTGTCCCGGCAGAGATGCCGCCTGCCGGCCAGACAGTTGCGGCAATGGCCGCAGATGATATGACCTTCGCCGGACACCAGATCACCGGGTTTGAAATCCATGACATGGGATCCGACTTCATCGATGGTCCCGACAAATTCATGACCGATGGCCATGGGCACGGGAATGGTTTGCCGAGACCATTTATCCCAGTTGTAAATATGGACATCCGTACCGCAGATGGCGGTTTTGAGGATTTTGATCCGTACTTCGTTGTGGCGGACCCCGGGAATGGGAATGGTCTCCAGCCAGAGTCCTTTTTCGGGTCTGGCCTTGACCAGGGCCGTCATTGTGTTCATGTTCCAACCCTCCTTGTCTAAATTGGTTTGGAGCGAGTGTCCCATGGTGTACCCGACCTTGCCCGAATATGGATTCGAAATGAGCGGTTAAGCCGGCCGTCCGGTTGTGTTGGCCATGATCGGATGATGCAGATCGATGTTGAAATACCGGATCAGGGGATGACATTTACAGAGCAGCATGAAAGTCACATCGCTTTTGAGTTGCGACACATCTTCGCTCAGGCTGTCAAAATTTCCGCCGCCCTTGGAAATGACGAGTCCGGATTGATCCATCAGCTCCCGCAGCTCTGGGGAGACCCTTCTCAGAATGGTTCCGGGGACCGGTCCGTCCACACCGTTGTCCATAAGGGTGGCTACTTCATCGAGGCCCACCTCCATGGCGTCTGAAAGGTTGGCGTCATTCAGCGTGGGCTGACTTCTCACCACAAAAAACACGTTCACATCATATTCTTGTTTCATACGCTGGATAAAGAGTTTGTCAAAGACGATTTCCCCACAGTTGTCGGCCAGATAGATAATCCGCCCGGCTCGTGAAATCCGCCGGCGAAGGGTTTCAAAATCTTTTCGGGGCAGGGGCACGGCCATTTTTTCCATGATAAAGGTTTCCAGCGAGGACAGGCCGCCCGGCATCATGATGTCGATGGAATTTCCCAGAATGGCGATTTTAGCGGCCGTGTACAGAGGATCGCCGGAGTCATCCGCCAGTTGTTTCAGGAAAGGAACGAGGGACAATGCCCGCTCATTGAGATTTTTTTTGTCGGCACGAAAAGGATCTGTTTCATGAACTGCGTTCGTGATTTTCTGCATCACGGTTTCAATGATTTCCGGACTGGTCCGGTTCCATTCAAGACCCTTAAGTCCGGGGATGGTCAGGATATCGGAGAAAATGGCCTGTTCGGTATCGTCATCCAGGTTCAGGTTCCGGACGGCTTTCAGGGTCATGGTCAGGATGCAGGGGATACAGTCCGGTTGGATCAGCATGGGTTTCTCCTTTGGACTTCGATATGTCTCATGAACCGCGTTTTAGACCTTGATCGATCAGGTCCAGCACTTTTTTTTTCGATTCCGGGAACGGATACCCTTCGTAGCTGTGACTCAGGACCAGACAGCCGTCGGGAAAGGTCCAGTAGTTGCCGGCATGGTCGAAGCAGACCCTGGAGGTGACTGTGAGCGCTTCCAGGGTCGTTCGGATTTCCAGAAGCTGTTCGATGGGCGAAAGCTCATCTAATCCGCTCTTGGACGCCTTTGGGTAGAAGATGGTTCCCGGCCTCGGGCTGAACGGCCGGGACCGGATATAGTGAGGGTTGATCCGGTTGAGCACTTCGGCCGTATGCAGGGCGTGGGCCTTTGATCGAGCCCTGCCCCCCAGCCCGGGCATCCAGTATTCCGAGACTTGAAATCCGGCCGCCATGGCCTTTCTTCCGCCTTTGACATGGTCTTCGGGGGTCGCGCCTTTTCTGACGGTCTTAAGAAGGTTGGCGTCCCCGGATTCAAGCCCGATGTGCAGCCGGTCCAGTCCGGCTTTGTGAACGGCTTCAAGGTCGGATACGGGTTTTCTCGCCAGAGTGCGGGATCGGGCATAGGATGTGATGCGTTCGACAGAAGGAAAAGTGGATCTCAGATGCTCCAGTACCTGTGTCAGATGGTTGGTTTTCATGATCAGGCTGTCCGCGTCCTGCAGAAAAACCGTTTTCCCACCCGACGCGAGCCATCCCAGGAGCATGGAAAGTCCCTGGTGGTAATACAGCTCCGGTTTTTTTCGGATCCATTCGGATATTACCTGGTTGGTAAGTCGTCCGTTCTGACCCAGCCTGTGGGAAACGTCTTTGATTTCCCGGGCGATGTGCTTCATGGCGTCGATATCTGCGATGATCTCATCAGGGGGGCGCAGTTCGAACTTCTCTTTTTTGTACATGCCGCAGAAGGTGCAGTGGTTCCAGGGACAGTTCCGGGTAAGGCGGACCAGAAGAGAAGCGCTGCCCCCTTCGCTGGGGGGGCGGTACATCCCTGTTTCAAAGGCGTAGAGGTCGGATCTCACCGATCCATTTTCCTTTTGCGGGGTGTCGGTATCAGTGGACGGTTTGTTCATAAACGGAAAGCCAGAACATGGTGGCAAAGGGCTGAAGCAGCAGAAACCCGATGAATGAAGACCCGCCGATGGCGGTCAGGGCAAAAAAGAGGATGAACACAATCACATGGTCGGTGAGATGGATGCCGGTTACCATGGCCGCGCTTTTTTTGACGGCTTCGATCAGTCCGAGTCCCTGGTCAATCATGAGGGGGAGCATGTAGAGGCAGATATAAGAGACGGCAATGACGACAATGATTCCCGGCACCACCAGGAGAGCCAGGCCTATCATGCCGGCCGCAAGAACGGCCAGGCTGAAAAGAAACAGGGGAATGAACAGGCGGAGCTGGGAAAACACGTCCTGGACCCGTGGTGCTCGGTTGTATCGGAGAAGCTGGAGAAGGGAATGGGTGTATCCGGCAAAAGCTGTGGGGGCCAGAATGCCGAAAGTTGCAAAGCTGACGGCGAACACCACCAGAGTCAGCAGGATCAACGGCAGAACATTGCCGATGCATTTTTCCCAGGCGGTTTCAATATGGTATTTGATGTCCATAGGTTGTGTCCTTTGTCTGCATCGATTGGATATTTCAGTATACTAACCGAAAAAAAAGGACCCCGTCAATGAAAACGGGATAAAATTATCTTGACAGAAAACCGGGAAGGCGACCATTATGCTTTATTCAAGGAGATGTCAACAAACTCTGTCAAACACGTAACTTATGGAGGATGAAATGGAAATCAGCATCACCCGGGCCGAAACCAACAGAAAAAGACCGGAGGATTCGGCACTGGGATTCGGTCAGGTGTTTACCGATCATATGTTTGTCATGGATTACGCCAAGGATGAGGGATGGCATGACGCGCGGATTGTGCCCCACGGAAATTTCAGCATTTCTCCGGCCGCCATGGTTTTTCATTACGGCCAAGCTATCTTCGAGGGTCTGAAGGCCTACAAAACCCCGGAGAAAAAGATCTGCCTGTTCAGGGCCAGGGACAATTTCGAAAGAATGAACCGGTCCGCCAAAGGACTCTGCATTCCCGAGGTGGATATCGATTTCGTCATGAAGGCCATGAAACAGCTCATTCTGCTGGAACGGGACTGGATTCCGGAAACCCTGGGCACCTCTCTTTACATCCGGCCCACCATCATCGCCACGGATCCTTTCCTTGGGGTGCGTGCATCCCATACTTACCGGTTCTTCATCATCCTTTCCTCGGTGGGGGCTTACTATGCCGAAGGTCTGAACCCGGTGAAAATCTGGGTGGCCAAAGACCATGTGAGAGCCATCCGGGGCGGGGTGGGTGAATTCAAGACCGCCGGCAATTACGCCGCCAGTCTGTATGCATCCGAACAAGCCAAGAAACAGGGATATGCCCAGGTACTCTGGCTGGATGCCATCGACCGCAAATACATCGAAGAAGTCGGAGCCATGAATATTTTTTTCCTCATGAAAGACGAACTGGTCACTCCCAATCTGAACGGCAGCATTCTGCCCGGCATCACTCGGTATTCGGTACTCACTCTGGCCCGCAAATGGGGGATGACCGTGTCCGAACGCAAGATAGGTATTGACGAGGTGATCGAGGCCCACGCGTCGGGGAAGCTGCTGGAAGTGTTCGGTTCCGGGACCGCTGCCGTTATCTCTCCTGTGGGTGAAATCCGGTATGGCGACAAAATCATTGCCATTGGAGACGGCAAACCCGGCCTTACAGCCATGAAATTTTACGACGCCCTCACAGCCATTCAATACGGGAAGGCCGAAGATACGGAAAACTGGATTGAAGTGATCGGCTGACGGGTTTCTGAATGGGAAAAACGATATCTGTTTTTTTCATTTTCATTCTTTTGAACGAGCGCTCAATCTTATCGATCGGGCGCTACCAAGAGCGGGAGGTAGTATGGCGGCTGAAGAAAACATGACATCCATCGGTAAAAGAATCAAGCGGACCCGGCTGGATAAGAAGATCAGTCTGGACGCCATGGCGAATGAGACAGGCCTGTCCAAGGCATCCATCATGAAAATCGAGTCGGGTGAAAAACGGCCGTCCGTCGGCAACCTGCTCCAGATTTCACGGGCTCTTCACATCGATTCAAGCTTTCTGCTCAAAGAGCCGGATGAAGCCGTGGAAGAACGCTCCAAGGCCTATACCAAGCGAACCGATCATTATGCCTATACCTCTCTGACCCCCCATGCGGAGAACAAACATCTGAAAGCGTTCCGAATCGTTGTTGAAGCCCAGAAAAGTCATGACGGGGTGGGATTCCAGCATGACGGAGAGGAATTCGCCTATGTGCTCAAGGGCAAGGTGGAAATTCAGGTGGGAGAAAACGTCAACGTCTTGAAAAAAGGAGATGCCCTGCATTTCAATTCCGGCATCAAACACGATTTGCGCAACATCGGCAAGACCGATGCCGAGCTCATTGTCGTGGTCTATGCGCCATAGCCTGTAACGACCCATATAGATTAAGGATAAATCATGTTATTCAAGCTTACGGATGAACAATTGATGATCCAGAACATGGTCAGGGAATTCTCGAGAAAGGTGGTCGGACCTACGGCGGCGGAAAGGGACCGGACCAAGGCGTTCCCGGAGGAAAATTTCAGGCAGATGGGCGAGCTTGGGCTGATGGGAATGATGATTCCGGAAAATTATGGAGGAGAGGCGGCCGATACGGTGTCTTATGTCCTGGCCCTGTCCGAGATCGCTTATTCCTGCGCGTCCACTTCAGTCGTCATGTCCGTTCAGAATTCCATCGTTTGCGAGAGCCTGTATAAATTCGGCACTGAAGAGCAGAAACAGGCATTTCTGGTGCCTCTGGCTTCCGGGGAGATGATCGGCGCTTTCGGACTCACCGAACCCGATGCCGGTTCCGACCCGGTCAGTCAGCAGACCACGGCGGTCAAGCAGGGAGATGACTGGGTCCTGAATGGAACCAAGCGATTCATCACCTCCGGCAAGCATTCCAGGGTGGTTCTCGTGACTGCCAAAACCGACGAGGCCGCCGGTCACAGAGGGATCAGCTGTTTTATCATCCCCAAGGGGACCCCCGGCCTGAGCGTGGGGCACGAGGAAGACAAGATGGGCCTCCGTGCTTCGGACACCACGGATCTCATCCTGGAAAACTGCCGGGTGCCGGAAACCCAGCTGCTGGGCAACCCGGGGGATGGGTTCAGGATCGCCATGGCCGGCCTGGACAGTGGTCGGATCGGTATCGCGGCCCAGTCCTGGGGGGTGGCCATGGCCGCTTTTGACGCTGCCGTGAAATACGCCAAATCCAGGAAGCAGTTCGGAGTTCCCATTGCCAAGCACCAGGCCATCCGGTTTCAGATTGCCGACATGGCCGTTCAGATCGAGGCCGCCAAGCAGCTGATCCTGTCCGCCGCGTCCATGAAGGACCGGGGGGAACCTTACAGCAAAGAGGCCTCCATGGCCAAGCTGTTCGCTTCGGAAATGGTCAACGAGATCACGGCCCGGGCCATCCAGATCCACGGCGGATACGGATTCACGAAAGAATATGATGTGGAGCGGTTTTACCGGGATGCCAGGGTTTTCACCATCTATGAAGGCACCAGCGAAATCCAGCGCATCGTGATTTCCAACCATGTGCTGAAGGACCGGCGAAAACCCTGATCCGGGACAATCAGGCTAATACCCGTTTTTGAAAATTTCAGCGGCCGAGGCCACGTCTTCCGGCGAGAAAACGAACAGGCATTTGCCGTCGGAATCGGAAACAGATCCGTAGACATAGTTGATGTTGATCTGTTCCTCACCGAATTTTTTGGTGATTTTGGCAAATTCACCCGGCCGGTTGGTCACGTCGATGGCGACCACTTCCTTGGAATCGAACAGATAGTCGTGGGCCGTGAGCAGTTCCATGGCCGTCGGAGCCTGATCCACCACTAGGCGGATCAGGGCGAAGTCCGCCGAATCTCTCCGCATGGAGCTGTAGCTGGCGGATGAGGCCAGGCGTTTCAAGGATTTTCCCCTGGCTTCAAAAAGATTCTGAACATAGGCCGATACATCCTGGATGGTAATGGCGTCAATGTTGATGCCCGCACCGCCCAGAAGTTCAGTCAGTCTACCCAGCTCGCCCGGTACATTTTTAAGGAAAAGCGATATTTCCGTTCTGATCATACCCCCCCCTGCGGTCCTTTGGATAATGGTCTAACTCTGGTTTGCGATGGTTATTCCCTCGTCAAAGGCCTTCATGTTCAGTGGAATGATTTTGGGTTTGGCCGCGAATTCTTCCTGGACGCATTTTCTGAGAATTTCCAGGTCGACAATACCAGCCTTGGCCGCAAAGGCGCTCAAGGCAATTATATTGGCGCATTTGACGCTGCCCACCCGGATGGCGGCATCATTGGCCGGCACCACCAGCTCGGTGATGTCCGTCCGGTTGCTCCGGGTTGGAATCAGGGAGCTGTTGATCAGAATCACACCGCCCGGTTTCACGTCATCGGCAAATTTTTCTAGGGATGGGCGATTCATGGCCACCAGGTGGGCCGGGTTTTTGATGATGGGGGAACCGATCCGCCGGTCGCTGATCACGACCGTACAATAAGCGGTTCCGCCTCTCATTTCAGGTCCGTAGGACGGGACCCAGGCCACGAAATAATCCTGTTTCATGGCTGCATAGGCCAGAAGCTTGGCGCTGAGTAAAATGCCCTGCCCTCCGAATCCCGCAAATTTGATTTCTGTCTGCATGGGTGTCTCCAAAAAAAACAACTCTAAAAAGTGAACGAAGTATCCAATTTATTCCGGGACTTTGTAGTCGCCCAGTTCATAATAAGGCAGCAGTTTTTCTTCCGCCCATTTCAAAGCGTCCAGAGGGGTCAGGCCCCAGTTGGTCGGGCAGGTGCTGATGACTTCCACAAAGCTGAAGCATTTATTTGCCACCTGGTATTCAAAGGCTTTTTTGATGGCTTTTTTTGCCCGGTTGATCAGTTTTGGATTGAGTACGGCCTGCCGGGTGATATAGCCGGGGGTGACCAGTTCTTTCAGTAGATTGGCCATCCGGATGGGCATGCCGGTCTGTTCCGTATCCCGACCCATGGGGGCGGTGGTGGCCCGCTGTCCCGGCATGGTGGTGGGCGCCATCTGGCCGCCGGTCATGCCGTAAATGGCGTTGTTGATGAAAATGGTCGTGAATTTCTCGCCCCGGTTGGCGGCATGGATGATTTCCCCCATGCCGATGCTGGCCAGATCGCCGTCTCCCTGGTAGGTAAACACGATGAGGTCGGGCCGGACCCGCTTGATTCCCGTTGCCATGGCCGGAGCTCGTCCGTGGGCCGCTTCCTGGAAATCGCAGTCGAAATAATTATAAGCCAGAACCGCGCAGCCCACAGGGGCTATGCCAACGGTCCGGCCGCGGATGCCCAGATCATCGATGGCTTCCGCCACCAGCCGGTGAACAATGCCGTGGGTGCAACCGGGACAATAATGTGTCATGTTGCTGCTCAGGGCTTCCGGTTTTGAAAATGTCTTTCCCATTCTTATATCTCCTCCGTTTAGAACTTAGAGCAGTCCTCTGGTGATCTCGATGATTTTTTCAGGGGTCGGTATGTCTCCGCCGCATTCTCCGTAAAAGTGGACTTTCTTCTGCCCTTTGACGCATCGTTCCACATCTTCCACCATTTGCCCCATGCTCATTTCAATGCTGATCACCGCTTTGCAGCTTTCCCTGGAAGCGGCCTCGAACACCGCCTGCTCCGGGAACGGGAAAAGGGTCTGGGGTCTGAGCAAACCGATTTCGATCCCCTGGTCCTTCATCATGTCGATGGCGGTCTTGCATACCCGGCTCATGGTGCCGTAGCTGACGATGAGCACCTGGTAATCCGTATCCGTATTGTATCCTTCGAATCGGACTTCCTCTTTTTTCATCCGCTCGTATTTGGCTTTGAGCGCCAGGTTGTTGGCATTGAGTTCCGTTGGATCGAGGAAAAGGGATTTGACCAGGTTCCGCTTCCCGGATTTCCTTTTATCCATTCCGTTGGTGGCCCAGTCGTCCTTGTTGGAGGGCTCGGTTTTCAGGTGATCGGGAAATTCCACAGGCTCCATCATCTGTCCGATCATGCCGTCTCCCAGAATCATGACGGGTCCGCGGTATTTTTCAGCAAGGGTGAAGGCTTGCATGGTCATTTCAACGGCTTCCTGAACCCCGTCCGGGGCCATGACCAGCAGGTGGTAGTCTCCGTGCCCGCCGCCCTTGGTGGCCTGGAAGTAATCGCCCTGGGACGGCAGAATTCCGCCCAGGCCGGGACCGCCCCTCATGATGTTCACAAAAACCGCCGGGCACTGGGCCGCAGCGATATAAGAGAGGGCTTCACTCATGAGACTGATACCGGGGCTGGATGAGGTGGTCATGACCCGCTCTCCGGCCCCGGCGGCTCCGAAGATCATGTATCCCACGGCGACCTCGCTTTCACCCTGGAGGAACACCCCGCCCACCTCCGGCATCCGTTTGGCCAGATATTCCGCCACTTCGGACTGCGGGGTGATGGGATACGCAAAATAATTTTTACACCCGGCGCGGATCGCGGCCTCGCCGATGGCCTCATTCCCTTTCATCAACACTTTTGCCATTATGGTTTTCCTTCTCGATTAAGTTTTCTCGAAATCTTCACTACCCTTTGCTCACTACTCATACCTCAACAATACTGATGGCCACATCCGGGCACATGATACAGCACATGGTGCAGTGAATGCAGTCCTCGGGTCTGGCCTGATGCACCGGGAAATGCCCCTTGGCATTCACCTTGTCGGTGATTTCCAGGACATTCTTGGGACAGACGCTGACGCAGAGTCCACATCCCTTGCATCTTTCCGAATCAACGATATGTTTATACGCCATTGACTAAACTCCTTTACTGCTTAAACGTTTCCAGGGAGGATTCATGATCCTGCGAAGTTCCAGCACGGGGCAGGTAAAATGATCCATCTCAAGCTGTGGTATTAAAGGGGAACAGGCCGTTATGAATGCAACGGGCAGTCCGGTTTCCGAGGCCGCCTCTTTCAGGAGGTCGTATCCTTTGTAAATGTGATCCGGCAGGGTCTCGTCCATGAGGTTGGCATTTCCGACAAGGCCCGTGATCTTCATTTTTGAGGCCGCTTCGATTTCTTCCTTGACCCGGATGCAGCCGGATACCGTTTCCGTGAAAGGCCGGAAGGGATTGATCACCTGGAGCATGTGAACCTTCCGTCGGGAGAGGTGATCGGCCAGGGCCGCCAGCACGATGACCCCCACATCGTCGCCGCCGGCGTCCAGAATGGTCAGTTCCGAGGGTTGTCGGATCATGCCGGCAACGGCCGGCGCCAGAATGGGAAGGTCTGCATGAAGATACTGCCGTTCGGGCAGAACGACCTGGATTCCGGCGTCTTCCAACAGGAATCTGGCCTCTCTGGTCCTGAAGTAAGGGTTGACCAGATCCAGATCGGCGATCTTTACGCCGACCCCTCTCCTGTTTTGATGCAAGGCCAGGTTGACCGCGGTTTCCGTCTTTCCGCTGCCGTAATTGCCGCAAATGATCACAAGACCTTTGAGAGTGATATCCAAAATCCGATCCTCTTGATTTTTTAACATAACCAACAATTTAAAACAGATTATGAATGGTTTTGCAATGCCTTATTTTTCTGGATCAAAGAAATCAGGGTTTGCACTTCCGTCAGGG
Organism: uncultured Desulfobacula sp.; assembly: GCA_964593855.1. GTDB lineage: Bacteria > Desulfobacterota > Desulfobacteria > Desulfobacterales > Desulfobacteraceae > Desulfobacula. The sequence goes on from CAZQIX010000014.1 coordinate 35,887, forward strand.
AAAGGCGGCGGCTGAGTCGAATACTTTCGGCTTTGACGGCCCGGGTAAGGTCTCCCAGAAAGTCTGCCGGGCAGGAGAGGTTGTGCCGTTCCAGGTATTTCCCCACCAGGCCCTTTCCGCACAGGACATTGAGGTAAAAGTCCGCTTCGGTTGCCGGCCCGTATCGGCCATGGGCATGGGTGCCGGCCACATGGGTGATGACCCCTTGACCGAAAAACGGCGTATTGTAGGTGAGCAGCGACTCTTTGGTCTGTTCCCGGACGACGGCGTCCACATACCGATAATAGGCCCTGAACGTCCGGAGGTCGTCCGTGTCGACCGATAGGTGGACTCCCTGGTTTTTTAAAGTCCGGAGTACGGTGAATAAATCCGCGATCCCGTTTCTTTCGCCCAGGCCCAGGGCCGATGCTTCCAGCACACGGCCACCGGCCAGAATCCCCAGGACGGTATTGGCCGAGGCCATGCCCAGATCGTTGTGGCAGTGAATGGAGAGGGTGGCGGCCGTTCCCCTGTACCTGGAGATGGCTTCAAACACCTGGTTGGGTCCCATCATGCCGGAAGTATCGGGCAGAGACAGGATATCGGCCCCATGGGCGTTCAAAAAAGAAACGCATCGGTCCAGGACGGCCGGGTCGGCTTTCCCGATGTCCAGCAAGGCAACGGAAACCACGGCATCCGGTTTCCGGGCTTTGACGGTTTTGATGGTGTCAACCGTTTCTTGCAGCAACCCTTCGATTGGTTCCGGTCCGGTTTGGGGTGGCAGGTGCAGGTGCAGGTGCAGATCCCTGATGCCGGTCGCCAGCAGCGCCTCGGCATCACGGCGGTTCGCCCGCCCCATGGCGGCCACACGGATTTGAAAGCCTCGGTTTCGGGCGTGTTCAAACAGGTCTCGGACAATTTCCGCTTCAGCAGCATGGGCTGGCGGGTATCCGGCCTGGCAGACGTTCACGCCCAAGGCTTCCTGGAATTCAAGGATTCTGAATCGCTGTTCCCTGGAAAACATCAGACCCCGGTACTGCATTCCCTCTCTCAGGGTTTCGTCGATGACCAGAATGGATTCAGTTCCCATGGCGTTTCCGGGGCGGATTGAAATATCCGTGAATCAGTTTCGGAAACCGGGATGAAAGAGACTGGATGATGAAACCCATGCCCAGGGGCCTTCCCGAATCGCCGACCCGGGTCATGCGGCGGAAATAATGACGAGGATCGAAATTGAGGTTCCGCCACTGAATCATATTGATGTCCAGGTCTCGGACAAAATCGTCCAGGGCCTGAAATTCTTTTTCCGAATCCGTGAATCCCGGACAATTCAGGTAATTGACGGCAACAGAAAGGCGGCTGCGCCTGGCCGTCCGGATGCTTTCCAGAACGTCTCCGAACCGGTAGGAGCGGGGTCTGAAATAGGCCGTATACCAATTGTCCCGGACTGAATTCATGCTGACCCGCATGCTGTCCAGTCCGGCCCGGGCCAGACCCTGAACCTGTTCGGGCAGACTGGCGTTGGTATTCAGGTTGATGGTGCCCTGGTCCGTTTGTTCGCGGATGAGCCGGACGGCCGCTTCTATGGTTTTGTAGGCCATGAGGGGCTCGCCTTCGCATCCCTGGCCGAAGCTCACCACCGCGTCCGGCACCCGGCGGATGTGGGTGAGGCTCACTTCCGCTATTTCTTCCGGGGAAGGGGTGAATTTGATTCGTTCCTGACAGGCGCAGAGGTTGTTTTCCGTCTGAAGGGAAATGCAGCCCAGACAGTTGGCGTTGCACACGGTCGATGTGGGCAGCGGGGCTTCGTATCGGCCCAGAAAAAAATTTTTCCCGGCCGGGCAGCCATAGATCAGGGCGCAGGTTTCCAGGTGACGCATGAGACGATTATCCGGAAAATTGGTCTGCATGTCCCGAACCCCTTTAAGGATTTTTTTGGGGGGCATCTGTCTCAGGTCCTGCCGGGGTTCGGCATCCACCAGAATGGCCGAGGACCGGAACCCTTTTCCAGAAAAGCCTACGGCTCCGTATGAAAAAAGGGGCAGAGGATCTTTGATGCCTGCGTCATCGTAGGCGCAGAAATGACGATTGACATGCCCGGGAGAATTGAACACCGCCACCGGAAAAATTTTCTGTCCGGGATTGTAGGGGTTGTGCTCAAGAACTTCAAAAGTGTTTCCGGCCAGGTTGTAGACCAGGGGCAGCCGTTCGGGCAGTCTCATGAGTTCGCTGCCGTGGGGCATGGCCAGGGTTTCTTTTCGGGTCAACACAAAAGGGATGTCCCCGGACAGGCCTGCGGCGCCATATCCTTCCAGATCAAAAATTTCCCCGTTTTCGGTCGCGACCACGGCGGTCAGCAGGGAATTGTTTCGATTTTTTGTTTGATTCGCCATGGCCGTGATGATAAAAAAAAATCAGACGCAGTGCAATAACCCGATCAAAAAACCGGTCGGCCGAACCGGAAAAAGGACTCCCGATATGGACGGACTGGACCCATGCATTTCCGGAAGCCGCATCCTGATTGTGGATGACGATCTTCAGAATGTTAAGACACTTCAGACTATTCTGGGCGCTTCGGGGTTTCAGACCCGGACGGCCGGTTCCGGCAAAGAAGCTTTGGACGAGTGTGAAACCGATCCGCCGGACCTGATGCTGCTGGATATCGACCTGCCCGGGATGAGCGGATACGAGGTCTGCACCCGGGTCCGGTCCCGTGAGGAATTCAAAGACCTGCCCGTTATTTTTATCAGCGGGCTTTCCAGCCCCGACGAGAAAATTGAGGCCTTCCAGCGAGGAGGCGTGGACTATCTGACCAAGCCTTTTCATCTGGAGGAACTCCGATCCAGGGTGAGGATCCACCTGGAAATCCGGCACGGACGTATGCAACTGGCCCGTTACGCGGAGCAGCTCCAAAACACCATCAACGAGATGTCGGCCCTGTTTGAAACCGGGAGCCTGGTGGCCGGGGTGGTCCATGATGTGAAAAAATTCACATCGGCCATGATCATGATGCTGGAATCCATGATCATTCCGACTCTCAAGGAACGACTGGACCCATCGGAAGAATGGGTCCGTGAAGTCCTGTCCGACATCTCGGAAGTTCAGGCCAATTCGGTTCAATGCACGGAATTTCTGGAAACCCTGCTGTCCATCAACCGCAGGCAGGAGGCGCCGGCACCCGTGGATATCGTCCGGATTGTGCGCCGGACCTTTTATCTGGTTTCCTATAATTTGATCCAGAACGGCATCCAGTGGGAGATCTTCGGTGAGCCCCCGACACCTCTGCCGGTCATGGGAAACAATCAGTTGATCCGGGTGTTCATGAACCTTGTCGTGAATGCCGTGGAAGCCCTGAAAAAGCACGAAACCCCGGCCCCCCGGATTACCGTTCGCATAACGCCCATGGACAGAGTTGTTCAGGTCGCAGTCATCGACAACGGGCCGGGTATTCCCGAAGATGTGCTCAAGGGCATCCGCAAAGGCATGGTTCTGACGACCAAGGGGGACAGCGGCAACGGTTTCGGCGTCTCCGGACTCACCCGGATCCTCCGAACTCTGGACGGCGCCATTGACATTGAGAGCGAGATCGGCAAAGGCGCGTCCTTTGTCGTGACACTGAAAAGACCGGACAGGGAGGCGCCGTGATTCCAAAAGAGGTTTCAGAGCCTATGCGCCCACCGGCCCGGCAACTTTCAAAATGGATGACCATATCGGGATTTGCATTGATTCTGGCCGCCTTGTGGGCGGTCGGCCGGGTGAATTTTCTGCTGTTTCATACCCTGGCCGAATTTTTTGCCGTTCTTGTGGCCTGGAGCCTTTTCATCATTTTGTGGAACACCCGGTCCATGGTGGAAAACAAAGCCCTTGTGGTGATGGGGATTGCCTATCTGTTTGTGGGCATCATCGATCTTACCCATACACTGAGTTACAGCGGCATGAATTTACTGGGACCGGAAAGGGGGGCCGATCCGGCCACCCAGTTATGGATTCTGGCCCGTTATATCGAGAGCATCACCCTGCTGGTGTTTCCGTTTCTTTTTTTCAAGTCTGTCCATCCGCTCCGGGTGTTTGGTGTTTATTCATTCATAACGGTTGCCGGCATCCTGGCTATCCTTTACTGGGAAATCTTTCCGGTCTGCTATATAGACGGAACCGGTCTGACGGTTTTTAAAAAAGCGAGTGAGTATCTCATATGCCTTATCCTGGCGTCGGCCCTGATGGTTCTCCGGAAAAAAAAATCCCTCCTGGACCCCTTTGTGTATCGATTCATAGCCGTATCCATTGTCTTGACGATTTTCGCGGAACTGGCGTTCACCTTTTACGTTGATGTCTATGGCCTGTCGAACCTGATCGGTCATTTCCTCAAAATCATGTCGTTTTATTTCATTTATCTGGCCCTGGTCCGTTCAGGGCTGACCCGCCCCCATTTTGTCCTGTTCAACCGGATCAAAGAGAGCGAGGAGCGGTATCGCTCTCTGATCGATTTCAGTCCATTGCCTTTTCTGGTCACCCGGGATGAACGGATTGTGTTTGTGAATCCCGCCGTATTGGATTTTCTGGGAATCGAAACCACGGAAGACGTTATCGATACCCGCCCCGATGACTGGATTCATCCTGATTATGCAAAGCTGGCCGGCCAAAGACGCCTTCAGGTTCTGGAAAAGGGTGGAACGGCCGAAGCCGTGGAACTGGCCCTGATCCGCAAAGATGGAAGGGAGATGACCGTTCTGGCCAATACTTCTCGGATTCTCCATGATGGATCACCGGCACTGCTCTCCGCGTTTCAGGACATTACGGACCGCAAGCAGGCCGAAAAAGAGCGGGAGAAACTCCAGGAACAGTTGAATCAGGCCCGGAAAATGGAATCCGTGGGGAGATTGGCCGGAGGGGTGGCCCATGATTTCAACAACATGCTCACGGTGATTCTCGGCTATACCCAGGCCGCTCTGGAAGATGTCCATCCGTCCGAACCGCTCTATTCCAGCCTGCGCGAAATCCTGAACGCGGCCCGGCGCTCGGCGGACCTGACCCGGCAATTGCTGACCTTCGCCAGAAAACAGATCATCAACCCCCGGGTTCTCAACCTGAATCGGACCGTAGAACAGATGACGACCATGCTGGAGCGGCTGATCTCCGAGCATATCGATCTGGTCTGGCGGCCTTGCCGATCTCTGTGGAACGTGAAAATGGATCCCCTGCAGGTTCATCAGATCCTGGTCAATCTGTGCGTCAATGCCGGGGATGCCATATCAGGCCCGGGCCGGATCACCATTGAAACGGCCAACAAACACATCGATCCATCCGATTGCAAGGCTCACCCCGGTTTTATCCCCGGGGATTATGTCCTTCTGGAGGTCCGCGACAACGGCTGCGGCATGTCCGGAGACATCCTGGAGAACCTGTTCGAGCCGTTTTACACGACCAAGGATGTCGGCAGCGGCACCGGATTGGGGCTGCCCATGGTATACGGGATTGTCCGGCAGAACAAAGGCTTTATCCATGTCGAGAGCGAACCGGGCCGTGGGACCGATTTCAGAATCTATCTTCCCCGATATGAAGCCGCCTGCGAAACCGCTGAAATCCGGCCCGTGAACGAACCCCCGCCCCGGGGCGGGGAAAGCGTTCTTCTGGTGGAGGATGAACCGGCCATTCTCAAGATGATCCGGATGATGCTCGTTCGGCTGGGATACAACGTGATCGAGGCTCCCGGACCCCTGGCGGCATTGGAGCTGGTCAATCGCCGTTCCGAAAGCGTTCGTCTGCTGCTGACCGATGTGATCATGCCGGAAATGAACGGCCGGGATCTGGCCGAAAAAATCCATGAAAGCCACCCTGAGATGAAATGTCTGTTCATGTCGGGATATCCGGCCGACATCATTGCCCGTCACGGAGTGCCGGACGGGGGGGTGGAATTCATCCGCAAACCTTTTTCCAGAGCCGAACTTGCGGTCAAACTGCGGGACCTGCTGGACAAAGACGATGTCCGTCATGAATCCGGTTCGATTCAGACGGACCGATAGCCCGAGGGAGGAGATCATCATGTCGGAAAAACCAAGTTATGAGGCGCTGGAAAAACGAATTCGGGAATTGGAGCAAAAGGTGGCATCAGCTCAGCGGAGGGACGAAGCCTGTATGCGAAAGGAGAGCGCCGAATGGAAGGAATTCGAGGTGCGGGCAGGGTCCGGAGAGCGGATACTGGCCGTGGTTCCGGACATGATTTCCATCCATGATCCGGACATGAACATTATTTACAGCAACTGGCAGGGGTTCGGGGCGGTTCCGGAGGAAAAACGGGCCTTCAATACCAAATGCTATCGGACCTATCGCGGTTTTGACGACATCTGTCCGGACTGTCAGGCCAGAAAAGTCCTCGAGACCCGGCGTCCTTTTCAAAAGGAAGTCCGGCTGCCGGATGATACATGGATCGACCTCAGGGTCATTCCCATACAAGATGAGCAGGGCCGCCTGGAAATGTTCATGGAATGGGTCAGGGACATTACGGAGCGGAAAGAATCGGAAATCGCTTTGAAATCTCAGAAACAGCTTCTCGAAGGGGTCCTGAATTCCATCAAGGATGTCATCGGAGTGCAGCTTCCCGATCACACCATCCTTCAATACAATCGGGCCGGATATGAATTGCTGGGGGTTTCTGAAACCGAAGTCCAGGGGAGAAAATGCTATGAACTCCTGGGCCGGGACAAACCCTGTGAGGTTTGCGCCACATCCCGGGCCTACGTCACCAAGACCATGGAAACGGTGGAAGCCTATATCAAAGAACTGGATCGGTATTTTATCTGCTCGAGCAACCCGATTCTGGACGAAGACGGACGGATCAAACTCATCATTGAGCAGCTGGTGGACGTTACGGAAAAGAAAAAAACCGATGAAAAACTTTACCAGGCTCAGAAAATGGAATCCATCGGTTCTCTGGCCGGAGGCATCGCCCATGATTTCAACAATATTTTGTTCCCCATTGTCGGGCTGTCGGAAATGCTGTTGGAAGATTTGCCCCAGGGCAGCCCGGAACATCAGAGCGCGGAGGAAATCCTCAGGGCCGGAAGACGGGGCAGCGAACTGGTCAAACAGATTCTGTCCTTCAGCCGTCAGTCCGAGCGTCGCCTGATTCCCATCCAGATTCAAAGGGTACTCAAAGAGGTATTAAAGCTCTGCCGGTCGATCATTCCGGCCGATATCGAACTGATTCAGGACATCGGTAAAGACTGCCCGGTGGTCCTGGCGGATCCCACTCAGATCCACCAGATTGCCATGAATCTGATCACCAACGCTTACCACGCGGTTGAACAGACCGGCGGCGCCATTACCGTCCGGCTTACAGACAGACAATGGGATCAGCGGGAAAAAGCCGGTTTGCAGCTCGGACCGGGCCGCTATGTGGTGCTCAGTGTTTCTGATACGGGAGCGGGTATCGAACCCGGTATCATGAACAAAATTTTTGATCCGTATTTTACCACCAAGGAAAAGGGAAAAGGGACCGGCCTCGGCCTGGCGACGGTCTATGGGATAGCCAGAGAACACGGCGGCGATATCCAAGTGATCAGTGAGGTGGGGAAAGGATCTTCGTTCATGGTCTTTCTGCCGGTTTCGGACCAATTCGAGAAAACCGGAGAAAACGAAGAAGCGGCGCCGCTCCCCATGGGCACGGAAAGCATTTTGCTGGTCGATGACGAAGCGCCCATCGTGAATCTTGAAAAGCAACTGCTGCAACGGCTGGGATATCACGTTTCTTGTTTTACCCGAAGTAGTGACGCCCTGGAGGTGTTCAGGTCCGATCCATCAAAGTTTGATCTGGTGGTGACGGACATGAACATGCCGGGTATGACCGGCAGTCAGCTGGCTGCCGAACTTCTGGCTGTCCGGCCCGATATTCCCATTATCATCTGCACCGGATTCAGTGAGCGCATCGACCGGGAGAAGGCCTATGCAGCAGGCATCCGAGGCTTTCTCATGAAACCGGTGGTTCGAGCCGAGATGGCCGTGATGCTTCGTGAGGTTCTGGATCCGGACAAGGATTTCACCCCTGGATGATTTTTCGATAGATAGTGGGTTTTTTGCCTTTCCCCTGAACGATTTTGACCAGGTTGCCGTCCTTTTCCATGTTGGTGCAGACGACACGCACACTGTCCTTGGTCAGAAAAATATCCGGATGGTTCTCTTTCAGTTTTTTTTCAATGGTGTTTTTATCGAAATCCGTGTCGGTGTTTTCAATGGTTTCACGGATATATTCGGATACCGATGGGTTTCTTTTTCTGCGGACGGAGGGTCTGTTTTTTTTCGTTCGCGGTCGGCCCCTCTTCTTGTCCGGTTCCACACCGTCCGGTTCGGCCTTTTTTAGATCGGGCTGTCCGAGGGTGGACAGGAGCTTGATGGCTTTTAATTTGTCCTTTCGATCTTGATTCAGCTCTCCCAGCTTTTTTTTGTATTCCTCTTCGATCTGGTCTTTCAATTTGTCGATCATTTCTTTTTCTATCGCCATTATTCCTCCTGAAAATATGATTCATCGAATAAGCAAAAGCTTTATCACCAAACAAACAGAGAAACAAGCGTAAAAAAAACAGGGAAAACTCCTGAATGCGCCTGTGAAAGGGAATGGAAAGAGAAGGTCAGAACAGAAGGCGGCCGGGGCCATCGTCGATAATCTGGACACCATGACCGAAAAATAACCCTTGCCCGAAAGAGCCCCTGTGCTATAGTAATCATTTACCGGATTCAACAGTGATTGCGGGATGGAAATGAAATGTGTCTAGCGGTTCCGTCTAAAATTATCGATATCAACGGCACTACGGCCCGGGTGGATGTGGGCGGTGTGGTGCGTGAAGCCAGCCTCCTGCTGCTGGATGACGTAAAAGAAGGCGACTATGTCATTGTCCATGCCGGGTTCGCCATATCCAGGGTGGACGAGGCCGCGGCCCTTCAAACCCTGGAAGACCTGCGGGCCATTCTGTCGGCCGATGCCCGGACATCCGGAACCCTGAACGGCCCTCGTTAGATGACCGCGATGTCTTTTGCCGCGGCCCGAAGGCTTGACATCAGCGGGGTGGTTCAAGGAGTGGGTTTTCGACCGTTTCTGTTTTCCTTGGCCGAAAAATACCGGTTGAACGGGGAGGTGTCCAACACTTCCGAAGGGGTGGCGGTGACGGTGGAAGGCCCGCCTGAAGCCATTGACCGGTTTTGCGACGATATCTATGAACAATGCCCGGTGTTGGCGTCCATCACCGGTTTTCAGACCCATGAGGTCGATGCGGTGGGTTTTTCCGGTTTCCGCATTGTCGAGAGCCGGGCCTTGAACGGCCGGATCACCCTGATCTCTCCGGATGTGGCCGTGTGCCGGGAGTGTCTGGCGGAAATGAGAAATCCCATGGACCGGCGGTTCGCTTATCCGTTCATCAACTGCACCCATTGCGGCCCCCGATACACCATCATTGAAGATATCCCCTATGATCGGCCCCGAACGGCCATGAAAAAATTTCCGATGTGTCCGGCGTGCCGGGCCGAATATGAAGACCCCCGGAATCGTCGATTTCATGCCCAGCCCAATGCCTGCCCGGAATGCGGACCAAAGGTGAGTCTGCTCGATGCCCGGGGCGACCGGCTGGACGAGGACCCCGAATCGGCCATCGGCCTGGCGGCCCGATATCTGGCGCAGGGAAAGATTCTGGCCGTCAAAGGGCTGGGCGGGTTTCACCTGGCCTGTGACGGGACTTGTGAAAAGGCCGTGCAGAAGTTGAGACAGAGAAAAAATCGGCCCCATAAACCGTTCGCCCTCATGGTCGCTTCCATTTCGGCCGTTGAGGCCCATGTACATGTGAGCCGGGATGAAAAAGCGCTTCTGGAGTCACGGCACCGGCCCATTGTGCTGCTCAAAAAAAAGGGGGAAATTGACTTGTCCGAAGTGGAAGGGCCGGTCCGGTCCGTGGCGCCCCTGAACCCCCGCCTGGGCGTCATGCTTCCCTATACGCCGCTTCACCATCTTCTGCTGGAAAAAGGGCCGTCCATACTGGTCATGACCTCCGGTAACCGTTCCGGAGACCCGCTGGCCATTGACAATGACGAAGCCCTGCAAACCTTTTCCCATATTGCCGACGCTTTTCTGGTGCATGACCGGGACATTTATTTCCGGGCCGATGATTCCATCGTCCTCGTCCAGGCCGGCCGCTCCCGGTTTGTAAGGCGTTCGAGGGGATATGCGCCTCTGCCGGTCACCGTGAACCGGCCATGGCCGAAAATTCTGGCGTGCGGGGCCGGGCTGAAGAATACGATTTGTCTCACCCGTGGAAACCAGGCCTTTTTGAGCCCGCATATCGGGGATCTGTTCACAACGGCCGCCCAGCAGTATTTCAGGGACGCCGTCGGCCATTTAAAAAAGATTCTGGCCATGGAGCCGGAGATCGTCGCCCATGACCTTCACCCCGGATATTTCAGCACGGCATTTGCCACGGAGCAGTCGAACCTGCCCCGGGTCGGGGTTCAGCACCACCATGCCCACGCCGTAGCCTGCATGGTCGAAAACGACCTGGATGAACCGGTTCTGGCCATCACCCTGGACGGAACCGGCTATGGGACGGACGGTCATATCTGGGGCGGCGAAATTCTTTCCTGCACCCGGGGCCATTTTGAGAGAAAGGCGCATCTGGCCTACATTCCCATGCCGGGCGGGGATGCGGCGGTGCTGGAACCCTGGCGGATGGCGGCGGCTGTCCTGCATCAGGTTTTTGGAAAGGATTTTATCAAGCTGCCCATTGACTGGATCAGAAACATGGACAGAACAAAACTCGCTTTTGTTACCCAGATGACGGCAAAGCGCCTGAATTCTCCGCCGACATCCAGTTGCGGCCGCCTTTTTGATGCCGCGGCCTCGCTTCTGGGCATCCGGCACATTATCACCCATGAGGGCCAGGCCGCCATGGAACTGGAGGCCGTGGCCGGAAATACAGGAGCGGACAGGGGATACGGATTTGATCTGATCCAAGACGATTCGGATGATCCCCCGGGACTGATCCGGATCGACATGGCCCCCTGTTTCCGGGACCTGGTTCAGGACCTTATGAACCGGGAAGAGCCGGCTCTCATCAGTGCCCGGTTTCATGAAACCCTGTCGGATTCGTTCATCCGGGCCGCGGTCCTTGTCCGGCAACAAACCGGGCTTGGAAAAATCGTGCTGTCCGGCGGGGTGTTCAACAATGACAGATTGCTGACCCGCATGATCGCCTGTCTCGAAGAACAGGGCTTCCTTGTGTATACCCACACCCGGGTTCCCTGCGGGGACGGCGGGATCAGCCTGGGCCAGGCTGCGGTTGCGGCGGCTCGGAAAGGAGATGCCTCATGTCGCTGAAATATGTGGACGAATACCGGGACGGCCGAATGGCCGGAGATATCGCAAACGCCATCCGCCGGATCAGCCGAAAGCCCCTGAGGCTCATGGAAGTGTGCGGCACCCATACCATGTCCATTTTCCGGCACGGTATCCGGTCGGTTCTGCCCGACACGATCACCCTTTTGTCCGGACCGGGGTGTCCGGTGTGCGTGACGGCCCAGAAGGACATCGATGCCTTTGTCGCGTTGGCCCGGCAGTCTGGAGTGATTGTGACCACCTTCGGCGATCTGGTCAGGGTGCCGGGAAGCGAATCCAGTCTGGGGCGGGAAAAATCCGCAGGCGCGGATGTTCGGATTGTGTATTCGGTATTGGACGCCCTGGCCGTGGCCCGGGAGAACCCGGACCGAAAAGTGGTGTTTTGCGGGGTGGGGTTTGAGACCACCATCCCCACCATCGCCGCTGTTCTGATAACGGCTGGACAGACCGGTCTGTCCAATTTTTTCGTCTATACCGCCAACAAGCTGACGCCGCCGGCCCTGGCCGCACTCATGGAAACCCCGGGGGTGGAAATCAACGGATTGATCCTGCCCGGCCATGTTTCCGTGATCACCGGCACCCGTTCCTATCAAAGCGTTTTTGATAGGTACCGGATCCCGTCCGTCATCGCCGGGTTCGAGCCCCTGGATATCTTGAACGCCGTCCGGCTTCTTGTGGAGCAGAACGAAACCCGGTCCCCGGCCCTGATCAACGCTTATCCCAGGGCGGTGAGCGATGCGGGCAACCTCAAGGCCCTGGCCGTCATGGACCAGGTGTTCGAGGTCTGCCCGGCCGCCTGGCGGGGAATCGGCGACATCCCCGCCAGCGGCATGAAGCTCAAATCGGATTACCAGGCTTTTGACGCGGCCGTTCAATTCAATATAAATCCGATTGAAGTCCCCGAACCCAGGGGGTGCGCTTGCGGGGATATCCTTATGGGACTGAAAACACCATCCCAATGTGCGCTGTTCAGGAAAAAATGCACCCCCATGTCCCCGGTGGGGCCTTGCATGGTCTCCAGTGAAGGGGCCTGCGCGGCTTTTTACCGATATTCATGAATCAAAAAGGAAATGCCATGACAGACGAGACCATAGGACTGGATCACGGATCCGGCGGAAAAATGTCCCATGCCCTGATTTCGGAATTGATCCTTCCGTTTTTTGACAGCCCTGCCCTGCACCGCCAGGACGACGGGGCCGTCCTGGAACTCAACGGGGGGCGGCTGGCTTTTTCCACGGATTCCTATGTGGTGGACCCGGTTTTTTTCCCGGGCGGCAACATCGGTGATCTGGCGGTGAACGGAACGGTCAACGACATCGCCATGTGCGGAGGGATGCCCAGATTCATCAGCGCGGGGCTGATCATTGAGGAAGGGTTCAGCGTCCATGACCTGAAACAGATTCTGGAAACCATGGCCCGGGCCGCCGGAAAGGCCGGTGTGGCCATTGTCACCGGTGATACCAAGGTGGTGCCCAAAGGCAAGGCGGATAAGATTTTCATCAATACCGCCGGCATCGGCGTGGTCAAGCCCGGAGTGAATGTATCCGGCGCCAACGCCCGGCCCGGTGACGTCGTAATTGTCAGCGGCACCCTGGCCGATCACGGGATGGCGGTTTTGAGCGCCCGGGAGGATCTGCGATTCGATGCCGACATCCGAACCGATTCAGCTCCTCTGAACGGCATGGTTCAGGCCATCCTCGATTCCGGCCGGACGGTGCGTGTGCTCCGGGATCCCACCCGGGGGGGGCTTGGCACCACCCTCAACGAGATCGCCCTGCAATCCGGGGTGGAGGTGGTCATCGAGGAATCCGCCCTGCCCATGAGGGCTTCTGTGAAAGGTATGTGCGAGTTGCTGGGGTTTGATCCCCTTTATATCGCCAATGAAGGCAAACTGGTGGCGTTTGTTCCGCATGCGGAGGCCGCCGCGGTTCTGGAGATTATGCGGACGCATGAATACGGTCGGGACGCGGCCGTTATCGGAAAAGTATCAGCAAAAGGACCCGGCCGGGTATTTCTTCAGACCGCCATCGGCGGGCGCAGGCCCCTGGATATGCTGACCGGCGAACAGCTTCCCAGGATCTGTTAGTCTTCAAGAAGCCGTCGGATATGGTTTTCGGCCGTTTGAAGGAAGGTCGGAAATGCCTGAACCAGGGTGGGGGTCATGTCCGTGCCCCAGTCTATTTTTTCCGGTTCAATGCCGACGACTTTCAGGGGAGGGCGATGGCCTCTGAGTTTTGCCATGTTCAATGAGTCCAGGAGATCCACGTCATGCAGGGACAACATCTGCTTCGGGTTCTGGACCAGGTCTTGTTCTGTCAGGCTGAAAATCGTTCCCGGCGGGTGCCCGGCCCGGACCACATCCAGCACCAGCAGTTTTTCGTAGTTTTCGAACAGATAGAAAATGTCCTGGGTAAAGGTGCCGCCGTCGATGAAATCCACGAGGGTATCGTCAAACCTTTCCTTTTGTTTCCAGAAGGCGTGGATAGCGTGGACCCCGATCCCCTCATCCATCATGAGGATGTTTCCGACCCCCAGCACCAGCAGTTTTTTCATGGGCGATTCCGTTTCTTCGTCGTGGTTGTTTCAAGGCTTGAAAACATGGGAGGGGAGGCATTCCGCCATCCCCTCCCCGTACAACTTTATCCAATCAGGTTATAAAGGCAGTTCCACCTTGATTTCCCGGTTGGTGTCGGCGTCCAGCACGTGGACGGCACAACCCAGTCACGGGTCAAAGGAGCGTATCAGCCGCCCCACATTCACCGGGTTTTCGGGATCGGGAACGGGTATGCCGATGAGGGCCTGCTCCATGGGGCCGTGCTGGTCCATATCATCCATGGGGTTGGCGTTCCAGATGGTGGCGGAGGTCACCTGATAATTGGCGATGACCTTGTTTTTGATCTGGATATAGTGCAGAAGGGCGCCACGGGGAGCTTCGGTCAGCCCGAGGCCTTCGGCCGCATCCGGGATGGGGGTCGGAACAAAGGTCTCTTTTCCGGGCCGGGCTTCAGCCAGCCATTGTTCGACAGCACCGGCCACCATGGCCGTTTCTTCGGCCCTGGCCACATGTCGGCCCAGGATGGAGAAAGCGGCGTCGCCGATATCTCTCATTTTTTTGACCCCGAGTTTTTCCTGTCCGATTTTGGACAGTTCCGGGTTGGTGACCCACATTCTGGCCAATGGACCGGCTTCATGGGGTTTGTCGTTGTATCTCGGCGCTTTGATGAAACTGTAGGCGTTTTCTTTGTAAGGCGCCGGAATGGTTCGACCCTGAGTGGGATTCAGTCCGGTGGTGGCATCATCGAAATAGGAGTATTTGACATATTCCTTGATCAGGGCGGTGTCCACCGGATAATCCTGTCCGTCGGTGAATACGCCCCGTTTCAGCAGAGTGTTGCCCTTGTCGTCCATGGGGAACACGCCCCAAGCCACGCAGTTTCTGTATCCGCCGCCGGTTTTGAGAAGATCCCCGTAGGGACCGGCCAGCAGGTAAACGAGGGGAAGGTATTTTTCCAAGATGAACTGTCTGACTTTTTGGAAACGCTCGGCATAGGCGTTCAGAGCTTCCCGGGTCGGGATTTCAGATGTCCCGCCCACGACAATCCCCTGGACATGGGGCATTTTGCCGCCCAGCAGGGCCACCATTTCATGGCAGATTTTTCTTATCTCCAGGGCTTCCAGATACTGGCCGACGGCCACTTCGTTCAGGTCCGCGGGCAGACGAACATCGTTTTTGGCATATCTGGGGATAAAGGGGGCCGTATCCGGGCCATTGACATAGTCCAGGGCTGCCAGATGATAGAAATGAAGGATATGGGACTGGAGGAAATTGGCGCCAAAGATCAGATTTCTTGCAATCCGGCCATTGTCGGTCAGAGTGACATTGAAGGCGTCGTCCAGGGCCAGGGCCGATGCCGTCGCATGGGCCGTGGGGCAGACACCGCATATCCTCTGGGTGATCTGGGAGGCGTCCCGGGGGTCCCGGCCGATCAGAATCTGTTCAAAACCGCGGAACATGCCTCCGAATACCCTGGCATCAGCTACGACACCGTTTTTTACTTCGACTTCGACTTTCAGGTGGCCTTCGATCCGGGTGACCGGGTCGATGGCGACTTTGATTTGGGTTCCGGCCGCGACCGGAGCTGCTTTTGGATTACAGCCTGCCATAATAACAACTCTCCTTATGGTTAATATATGTTCTGGTCACTTTATTAGGCCGGTTCATAAAAGGGTGATGTCGCATCCGGAAATCCGGGTTCGACACAACCGATGCAGACCGCGTTGTCCACACACCAGTTCAGGCCGCTGTTCCATTTGCGCTTGTAACAGTCGGCAAAAGTGATCGGACCTTTGCACCCGAGGTCCATACGACAGCCGTTGGGATCGGACAGTTTCCCTGCCATGTTGCCCGCATTGTATTCCTTGAGTCTCGGGCAGTTGTCATGAATGTTTTCACCGAAAAAGAGAACGGGACGGCCGTCGCTGTCCAGATCGGGAAGGCCATGGGTCAGGAGGTGGGCGATGGATCCGACAATCCAGTCCGGATGAGGAGGGCAACCCGGAATGTTGACCACCGGGGTCTGAATGCCGCAGCTTTTGAAGAATTCCATCACCCCGGTGGCCCCGGTTTCATTTCCCTTGGCCGCCGGGATCCCGCCGAAAGAGGCGCAGGTGCCCACGGCCAGAACGCTGCCGGCTTTTGCGCCCAGATCTTTGGTCAGATCCATCATGGTGATTTCCTTGTGGTGGTGTTCACCCACGATACAGTATCTGCCGTTTGCAGCCATGGGGATGGCGCCTTCGACAACCAGGGAGAATTTTCCCTGATAGGCGTCGGCAATGTCATAAAGAGTTGCCATGGCCAGCTCTCCCTCGGCCGCTTCGATTGTGGGGTGAAACTGGAGACTGATTACCTTGAGCAGTACATCGGCAATGGTCGGTTCGACACTGTTCAGAAGCGACACAGAGCAGCCGGTGCATCCCTGACCCTGAATCCAGAGGACAGGATGGGTTTCCAAGGCTTTTTGAATGGCCGACACAAGAACTGGATTGAATACCTGGGAAATACCGATCCCGGCGGCAGTTCCTGTAACGGCTTTCAGAAAGGCTCTCCTGGAAACCCCGGTCTTTTGTTGCGGCCCATGGGGCAACGGGCAATCCTTTTTCACGGGCACCTCCTTTTGAATGTTAAAAAATGAAACACTTTTTTTGCGTTTCGTTGAAAAATAGTTATACTTTTTCAACTGAATCTGAAAATTGACTCTATATTTGCATCCATATTGGATGTCAAGATGGAAGATTAAATTTGTCGATGATTTTGTGAATCGGGATTCAGAATCATGATGGGGTTTGTAAGAAATCCAGGTCCGGGATGGGCATGACTTTTTTGCCGGGTCCCAGGCAGACCAATTCCAGGGTGCAGGTTACCGCCGGTCTTTTTCCATCGGGTCGAAAGGCTTCGTGAAAAAAAACGACCCGGTAGGCGCCGTCTTTTTTCCATGTGGTTCTAATGGTGAGCAGATCCCCGAAGACCGCACCCTCGTGGAATCCCATGGCGGTTTTGTACACCGCGAATCCGACCTGGTGCCGGTGCCACATCTCGGCCAGGGTGTCCATGCCGATGATATCCTCTCTGGCCCGGTCGAAAAATTTCAGGTAATTGGCATGGTAAACCACGCCCGAATGGTCGGTGTCTTCATAATACACCCGTACGGTGAAAGTATGGGGAGGGCTCGTCAATGGGGTCATGATGGGGGATCCTTATAAAAAACAGGGTCGGAAAGCGGAAAACGAAATCGCGGCGGAATCGGATCCGGGTCTGTGAGTTTTTGTTTGAGCAGCTCTATATCAAATCCGGCGGGTAGTTCTCTGCCGTAAGCCTCCAAAAGGAGGAGCGCTTTTTGTGCGTTTTTCCGGGCCGGACCGGGCCGATGGTAGAGGAGCTGTTCATAGACGACGGATGCCAGAATAAGGGCCTGCAGACATTTTTTGCGGCTCCCGGTCGCCTGGATCCATTCGGCTTCCAGCCATTCATGAAACTCAAAGAACAATTCACGGTTCCAGAGCAGAATGGCCGGGGGCGGCAGATCTTCAGGAAAACCGCCAGGCTCGTTCAGTGCGGTCAGAATGTCCGTCAGACAGGTTTGCCGGTGGTCGATGTAGGCCAGAACCGAATCGTTGTCGATGGATTTTGTCCATTTTGTCGCCGGTACCATAAACGGGGCTGAATCCCTTTGCCGGAGGGCGCTTACGAAAGCATGCCCCAGGGTATTGCGGACATCACGGCACAGTCGGTTTTCAAAAGGGTCGAATGTCACACCGTGATCTCCCAGCAGCGATGAATCCGCCTTTTTTTGCTCCGGTAATCTTCGGGAATGGTCTGGTCGGTGATTTCCCGGATGGCGGTCACGTTCAGGGCCTGGGTCGCCAGTTCGAAATCCTGATGGTTGGTTGAAAAGAAAACAGCCCCGCCTTTTTTCATGAGGCTGAAAACACCTTTCAGCAGGACAGGGTGATCCCTTAGGATATCAAAATGGGCCTGACGGGTCCGGGTGGTGGAATAGGAGGGCGGGTCCACCACGGCCAGGTCGAAATCCCGATACCGATTTCCGGGGGAAGCCAGAAAATCCATGACGTCCTTCTGTATCCGGATATGCCGGGGATCCGTGAGCCGATTGAGATCGAGATTGTCGGCCAGCCACTGAACGGCGGTTTCCGAGCGGTCCACGGAAACGGTCAGAGCGGCGCCGCCCGCAGCCGCATAACAGGTGAATGCCCCGGTATAGCAGTAAAGGTTCAGAAATCGTTTCCCATCGACCCGCTTCCGTATCATCACCCGGGTATCCCGGTGGTCGGAAAACAGCCCGGTGTCCACGTAGTCGCAGGGGTTGATGTAAAATTGCAGATCTCTTTCCCGCATGGGAATCATCAGGTCCGTATGGGCGATCCTCTCATACCGTTTGCCTTCCTTGATCCCGGCCTTTCTGATTTTCAGGTGCAGGCGGTCATCCGGGACGTCGAGAGCGGCGGCCGCGGCTTTTCCCATGAGAGGGAGCCAGTCCGGCGTGGATTGTTTGCGGCTGTATTCACCCACCACCAGATGGCCGTCATACCAGTCCACCACGGCCCGGATTTCCGGGATATCCCAGTCATAGAGCCGGAATATATCGATTTGCTGTTTTTCAAACCGCTTCTTGAGGTGTTTGAACCGTTTTCGAACCCGGTTGGCCAGCATGTCTGCCTGATGCCCGTACTGGTCGTCGGCATCCGGCGGTCCGCCGGATTTTTTCTGTATCATCTCGTCCATGTGCTTTCATACACCATTTGCCCTCTGATTGGCAAACCCTTGAGAATAAAAAGAAACAGCCAGGACCGGTTCGGGCGGAAAAAAGATTTGACATTGAAGGACTCCCATTGTTTATATGAAAGAGGTTTTCGGGAAAGGAAACAAGATAATCTTACGGGTTCTTGCATCGAGGAGAAGGCGTTGCGCATACACGCAGGCGTGACAACGAAAATCAGTGTTCTGGTTTTGTCGGCGATCGGTTCCACGTTGCTGATCGTATTCGCCAGTTCGTTTCTGTCTTTGCGGGAAATGAAAAAAACCAATCAGGAAGAACTTTACGGCCTTATTTTTGAAGAGCGCAAACAGAAACTGGTGGAACTGACGGAAAATGCCTCCTCCGTGCTTGAAAAAAGCCCGGGCCATTACGCCATCAAGGCGGTGAATGCCATGCGGTTCGGCGACGACAACCGAAATTATTTTTTTGTGCTGGACGACCAGGGTGTTTTTCTGGTTCACCCTGAAAGGCCGGACCTGGTCGGGGTCAACCATATGGATTTGAAATCCGAAGACGGCCGCCTGATCATCCGCGAAATGGTGGAACGCTCCAGAAAAGAGGCTCGGGGATTCATCTCCTATCACTGGGAAAAACCGCGTCAAAAAGGGGTGGTCAGTGAGAAACTGACCTATTTCAAGCGCATTCCCAAATGGGATTGGATCATCGGGACAGGCATCTATAACGACGACATCAAGGATATTGCCGTTAAAAAGGAATCCATCCTGTTGGAAAAACTGAAAACAGGTCTGGTTTCTTTTATCGGGGTGATCCTGTTTTTTTCATTGTGCTTCACCCTGCTGTCCGTCATCATCGTCCGCAAGCTTTTGAAGCCGGTGCAGCAGGTAGCTGCCTTTGCCCGTGAAATGGGGGCGGGTCGTTTTTCCACCGCCAATGAATATCTTGCCTATCAGAGCCGTGATGAGTTCGGGGAAATGGCCGAATCCATGCGGAGAGGCGTAAAAGATTTGAGCCGCCTGGTCCGCCAGTTTGTCAAGACATCCATGACCATTGCCGAATCATCTTCCCGACTGCTGGATATCGCCCAGGACCTAAAGGATTCATCCGGGGACATGGAAAGCGATTCAGACAGCGCCACCCGTGAGACCCGCAATATTTCCGGTCACATGGTCAATATCCTGGCCGCCACCAGTAAAATAAACAACCAGTTGGAGCACATATCCGATTTTACGGAAAAAGTATCCGCCAATACCCATGCCGTCGGGGCCCGCATCGACCATGTGTCCCAATCCACCACCGCGGCGGCCTGCGCCGTTGAGCAGATCTACGCATCCTTTAACGAAACCGCCCGGAATTCGAGCAGGGGGGCTGGGGTCACGGAAAGTGCGGCCCAGCAGGCGAGGGAAACCACGGTGATCATGAATGAACTCGGAGAATCCGCCCGGGAAATCGGTGATATCATCGGAATGATCCAGACCATCGCTTCACAGACTCATCTTTTATCCCTGAACGCCGCCATTGAAGCGGCCGGTGCCGGAGACGCGGGCAAAGGTTTTTTTGTGGTGGCCAACGAGGTCAAAGAGCTGGCCAACCAGACGGAGAAATCGGCCGGTATCATCCGATCCAAGATCCTGGGCATGCAGGCCCATGCCGAAAAAGCCATCGAGGTAATCCAGTCCATCGTTCAGGTGATTGAAAACATCGATGAGATCATGATCGCCATCGCCTCCTCGGTGGAGGAACAGACAACCGTGACCAACGACATTTCCGCCAGCCTCGGTGCCACGGCGGAAAGCGCCAAAGAACTCAGCATCAAAGCCAGAGAGAATATGGAGGCCATTCAGCAGGTGGCCGTCAATATAGAGGCCACATCCCGGGAGTCCGAATTGATCCGGAAAGATGTCAATATCACGACCGGCGGTATCGACCAGGTGTCCACCTATGTCGGGCGGACCAATGAGTCCGTGAAAGCGTCGGCCGTTCGGATCCAGGAAATTCAGACCCAGGCTGACGAACTGGCCGGGCTGGCCCGGGACCTGCACCAGGTGATACAGATTTTCAAGATCTGATTCAGGTCGGGTGAAAGGAGAAAAATGGATCGACGCGCATTCCTCAAGCAGGTTACCCTCTGGTCGGCGGGACTTCTGGCCGTTCCTCCGGTTTTCGATCCGGCCGCATCCTCTTGGGCCATGGCCGCTGATCCTCCGGATATCTGCGTGATCAAAGGACATGATCCCCTCGTTCTGACCCGTCGAATGGTTCAGGAACTGGGCGGGATCGAATCCTTTGTGAAAACCGGGGACAAGGTGGTGATCAAGCCCAATATCGGCTGGGACCGAACTATTGAACAGGGCGCCAATACCCATCCGCTCATCGTGGCGGCGCTGGCCGGACTCTGCCTGGACGCGGGCGCCTCCCGGGTACGGGTTTTCGATCGGACCTGCAACGAAGAACGGCGGTGCTACCAAAACAGCGGGATGGTCGCCGCCCTGGAAAAGATCCGGGACAAGCGGTTTCGGCTGGATTATGTGGATGACCGGAAATTTGTTCCCGTCACCATCCAAAACGGGCAGGTACTCAGTGAATGGTCCTTTCACCGGGACGCTCTGGATGCCGACTGCTACATCAATGTGCCGGTGGCCAAACACCACGGCCTGTCCGGCCTGACCCTGGGTCTGAAAAACATCATGGGCGTCGTGGGCGGACCAAGAGGGCAGCTTCATCACCGGCTCGGGGCCAAACTGGCGGATCTGAACACGGTGATCCGGCCGGCTCTGACCCTTGTGGACGCCACCCGGATCATTGTCCGGAACGGCCCCCAGGGTGGGGACCTTGCCGATGTCAAAATCCTTGACACTCTGATCGGATCCCGAGACCCCGTGGCCGTAGACGCCTATGCCACAACCCTGTTCGGTCAGGCCCCCCATGACATTCAATCCACGGTGGAAGCCCATGAGCGGGGGCTGGGACAGATGGATCTGACCCGGTGCCGCATCCGGACGATTGACCTCTGATCCCTATGCCCGTCAAACCACATTTGAAGCAGGTGCGGCGTTTTTGTCAGATTCTGTGCCTGTTCGCCTTTTTGTTTCTGTTCCGCAAAACCGATTATTCAGGCGAAGATATTATTCCCTATGCCGTGAACATTCTGTTCCGGCTGGATCCCCTGGTCCTGGCCGCGGTCACGTTGGCTGAAAAAATTTTTGTTTCCCTTTTGTGGCCCTCGTTGATCGTTGTGGGGCTGACTCTTTTATTCGGGCGGGTGTTCTGTTCTTTTCTGTGCCCTCTGGGCACCCTCATCGACCTGTCCGGTCGGGTCATCCGCCCACAAAACAGGTGGCGTACAGACCTTGGATACCTGAAATACATGGTGCTGGCCGTGATTCTCATATCCGCCCTGATGGGGATTCAGCTGGTGGGCCTGGTCGATCCGTTTTCCATTCTGGTCCGGGGGCTGACCTTCAGCCTGGATCCCATGATGAATTTCCTGGTCTCCGGTTTGTTCGACGGGATTTATCAACACGGGCCCGAATTTGTGTCGGATCGGACCGAGCCGGTTTATCAATGGCTCAAAGATTTTGTACTGCCTTACAAACAAAGCTTTTTCAGTCTGGGGTGCTTGTCGTTTCTGATGCTCATGGCTGTTTTCGTCATGGAACGACTGGGTGGGCGGCGGTTCTGGTGCCGGACCATTTGTCCATTGGGCGCAATGCTGGCTTTGATGTCAAAGGTGGCGGTTTTCAAACGAATTCCCCTGAAGGCCTGCGCCCATTGTGGGCTGTGTGAAACCCGTTGCCGGATGGCGGCCTTTGATGAAACCGGCCGGTTTCGATTTGAAGAATGTACCTTGTGCATGGATTGCCTGGATTTCTGTCCGGACGGGATCACGACTTTTACCTTTGCATGGCCGAGACATCAGACCCCGTTGAATATCCAGCGGCGCCAGGTGGTTCTGGCCGGGATCACGGGTCTTGCCCTTCCGGCCCTGGCCCATACCCGGGCTCTGTCCGGAATGTCCCAAGATGAGGTGATCCGGCCGCCGGGGGCCATGGATGAGCCCTCCTTCAGCGCCGCCTGCGTCCGGTGCGGGGAATGCATGAAAGTCTGTATCAACAACGCCCTTCAGCCATTGTTTTTGGAAAAGGGCCTGGACGGCATGTTTACGCCGGTGCTGGTTCCGAGGATCGGGTATTGTGAATTCAACTGCACCTTGTGCGGCTCGGTCTGCCCCACGGGCGCCATCCGGAAACTGGATCGGTCACAAAAGCATTCCTTTGTTATGGGGCAGGCCTGGTTTGACCATGACAAATGTCTGGTCTATGCGCGGCATCAATCCTGCATGGTCTGCGAAGAGCATTGCCCGGTCCATGTCAAAGCCATTCAATTCCGGGAAACGATTCTTGAACGGACGGACGACACCCGGACCACAATCAAGCAACCCTATGTGGTGGCGGAAAGGTGTATCGGATGCGGGATCTGTGAGCATGTGTGTCCGGTTCCGGGTGTTTCGGCCATCCGGGTGTTTGGAAATGATTTTAGAAAATTATGAGGAGATGAATGAAAGCACTTATTATTGCCGCCCACGGCAGCCGCCGGAAAGAATCCAACATGGAAGTGGCGGCCCTGGCAAAGCGATTGTCCAAAAAGGCGGCAGGCGAATTTGATCTGGTGGATTACGCGTTTCTGCAGTTTGCCGAGCCGCTACTGGAAAACAAGCTGGAAGAGGCCGTATCAAAGGGCGCCGACCATATAGTCGTTTTTCCTTTTTTCATTGCGTCCGGAAGCCACATCCTAGTGGATATCCCCGACGTGGTTCAAAGGGTGGAAGCGGCCCATCCCCATGCGGTGTTTTGCATAACCGATCATCTGGGCAAACTGCCGGCCGTCGAAGATATCATTCTGGCAAAGGTTACGGCATCATGACAAAGGAGGCGATGGACACGGGATCAACAGGCAAAAAAACAGTGATCATAAAGACGGGCGATACGTTCCCGGATATCGCCCGATCCCTGGGGGATTTTGAAGACTGGGTCCGAAAGGGGATGGGGCTTTCAGACGACCATACACAGGTGGTGGATGTGGCCCGGGGGCAGGCCCTGCCTGAAAAAACGGATTGCCGGCGGGTGGTCATCACCGGTTCCCATGCCATGGTGACGGATCTTCTACCCTGGAGTTTGGCCGTGGAAGCCTGGTTGCCGGGTCTGATCCGGGACGGCGTTCCGGTCCTGGGAATCTGCTATGGCCATCAACTGCTGGCCCGAGCCATGGGGGGCGTCGTGGATTATCATCCCGGCGGTTTGGAAATCGGAACGGTGTGGGTGGATCGGGCCACTGTCGAACCGGATCTGCTGTTTCAGGGATTGCCGGAGCGGTTCACGGCCCACGTATGCCACTCCCAGACGGTTGTCCGGCTTCCGGACGGCGCCGTGAAGCTGGCCTGGAACGCCTTCGAACCCCACCATGCGTTCAGGATCGGGTCCTGTGCCTGGGGTGTTCAGTTTCATCCGGAATATGATGAAACCATCATGAGGGCGTATGCCGGGAATATGGAAGCAGCCGTCAACGGGTTTGGACATTCTTTGCCCGAAGTCCTGGATCAGGTCGCGCCCGCAGTCCATGCCGCCCGGATCCTGGAGCGGTTTGCCGCGCTTTGAAGGGAAAAGTTTGAAAATACTTCATATCATCAGCCAGACCCCGGATTTCACCGGATCCGGCAAATATCTTCGCGAAGTGGTCCGGCAGAGTGCCCTGAACGGCCATGAAAATTTCCTGGTGGCCGGGATTCAGGGGGATTTCAAAATGCCCGGCGATCTGGTACCGGAAGATGCCTGCCGGTCCGTGGCCTTTGCCGGAAAGGACATTGCCTGGCCCATTGCGGGCATGAGTGATGTCATGCCTTATCCGAGTACGCGGTTTTCTTCTCTTTCCCCCGCGGATCTGAGGCGCTACCGGAGCGCGTTCAGGGAAAAAATCCGGCAGGCCCTGGACCTGTTCCGGCCCGATATTCTGCATACCCATCATCTTTGGGTGGTGTCGGCCCTGGCCCGGTCCATGGCCCCTCATCTTCCCATGGTCACCACCTGCCACGGCACTTGCCTGCGGCAGCATCATCTCTGTCCGGAAACGGGTCGGAGCATACGATCCGACCTGTCCCGGATAGACCGGGTCATTGCCTTGAGCCGCGGTCAGAAAAAAATCATCGAGGAAAGCCTTGGGATCGATCCGGGACGCATCACCGTGATCAGCGGCGGGTACAACAAGGACTGTTTTTTTTATCAGCCCAAATCGTTTCAGGGTGTCGTGGAGCTGCTCTATGCGGGCAAGCTCAGTTCCTTCAAGGGCGTGCCCTGGCTGCTGAAAAGCCTTGACCGCATCCGGGAACTGCCTTTCCGGCTGCACATGGCGGGCAGCAGCACCGGCAGGGAGTTGGAAAACTGCCTGGCTCTGGCCCAAAACCTGGGCTCAAAGGTCGTGTATCATGGTCCTTTGAGCCATGAAGCCCTGGGCGATTTGATGCGGCGGTGTCATGTGTTTGTGCTGCCGTCTTTTTTTGAGGGGCTGCCCCTGGTCCTGATGGAGGCGCTGGCCTGCGGATGCCGTATTATCACCACGGCCCTGCCGGGGGTCCGGGAGATCCTGGGGCATGATCTGGGCGATATGGTTTCTTTCATTGATCTGCCGGCATTGAAAACCATCGACACTCCCCATGAAAAGGATCTGCCGTTTCTGGAAGCGGTTTTGTCCCAAACCTTGAGCCAGGCCATCCTCTCTGTGGAGAAGGGGATGGAACCGGATCTGGAACAGATCCAAAGGGCCGTCGCTCCCTATACCTGGGAAGCCCTTTTCAAACGAATGCAAGCCGTTTTTCAGGAGTCGGCGGTCAAATGAGACCGAAGGCGACAACCGCCTCCAGCCCGCCGTGGAAAATGGGCCGGTGCTGCAAACGCAGTCGGGACTGTGACGCCGACGCCTTGGAAGGGAAAATAAGGCCCAGGCGCCATCCTTTGAAATCGGTCGCCAGTTTGTTTTCGAGTTCACGGTAAAATCGCCTTGTGCCCGTTTCGCCGTCAAGCCTTCGGCCATAGGGAGGGTTCAGGACAATCACCCCTTTTTGTCCGGGGCGGATGAGGGCCGGATCCAGGGAAAAAAAATCCCGGCAGCTGAGTTCGATGCTCCGGCAGAAATCATGGCCGGACAGGTTCCGGCTCATGGCGTCAACCGCCCGAATATCCGTATCCGAGGCAAAGATCTGTTTTTCCGAAACACGCACCCGGGCGTCTTCGGCCTGTTTGCGGAGATGGGCAAAGGCCTTGGGACTGAAGGCGGGCCAGTTTTCAAGGGCAAAGGACCGGAACAGGCCCGGAGGCAGATGCGCTTTGATCATGGCGGCTTCCAGGGAAAAAGTGCCTGAGCCGCACATGGGGTCCAGCAGAATGTCCGACGGGGTAAACCCGGCCCAGGTCAGGACGGCAAAGGCCAGGTTTTCCCGGAGGGGAGCGGCCGTGACAGTCTTTTTGAGGCCCCTTTTGAACAAAAGATCTCCGGAGCTGTCCAGGGAAATCAGAAATTCATCCTGATCGGCCCGGACATGGATGGTCTGTCCGGATTTTTCCGGGGCCTGGATCGCCTGACCGGCTTCCGGATGGGACAGGAGCTGATCCCGGATTAGGGCCTCGCATCGCCGGGCAACGGCGTCGGAGTGATACAGCCTGGATTTCCGGGTATGGACAGTGAAATGAAGGGGTGTGTTTCGAGGCAGAAAAAGAGGCCAGTCCACGGCCCTTATTTTTTTTTCAAGGCGGTCAAAAGAATCGGCCCGGAACCGGGTGACGCGCAAGAGAATCCTGGACGGACTCCGTAAGGTCAGATTCAAGGCCGCACATTCCTGGATGCGGCCGGTGAAACCGATGCCGCCGTCCATTATTTCCATCCGGTCCCCGGGTATTCCCAGGGCGGTCATTTCCTTCCGGCACAGGGTTCTGAGGCCCGGGGAACAGACTACGAAGAAATCATGATCCCGGCCCGTGATGCGTCTGCGAACCCGTTTTTCAAAAGCCGTGAGTGTCATTATCCTTCTTTTGCCGCCTTTTCGTGTTACAGCCGTTTCATGGCGCATTGGATCAAGGTCTGCGTGGATTCAAAAGAGATGCATTCATCGGTGATGGACACCCCGTACCGGATATTTCGCATGTTTCCGTCGCATTTCTGACATCCTTCAAACAGATTGCTTTCCAACATCATGCCGATGATGGCGGTATTGCCTTCCAGACGTTGCTCCAAAACACTTTTGAAAACAAAGGGCTGACCCGTGCATTTTTTCCCAGAATTGTCGTGGGAACAGTCCACCATGATCACATCCGGAAGGTTGCTCCGGACCAGGTGCTGTCTGGCTTTGTCGATGGATACCGGATCGTAGTTGGGGGTGGGCCCGCCTCTGAGAACCAGATGGCCCAGGGGGTTGCCCGTGGTGCAGACCACGCAGGCCCGACCGTCCGGATCGATGCCCAGAAAATGCTGAGGGGTCCGGGCCGCGGTAATGGCGTTGACGGCGGAATCGAGGCGCCCGTCCGTGCTGTTTTTGAACCCCACGGGCATGGATAGACCGCTGGCCAATTCCCGGTGCGTTTGGGATTCCGTGGTCCGGGCCCCGATGGCGGCCCAGGTGAGCAGGCCGTCGATATACTGGGGCGTGATCGGGTCCAGAAGTTCGGTGGCCGTGGGCAGTCCCATCCGGTTGATGCGGATGAGCAAAGAACGGGCCTGCCGCAGGCCTTGATTCACATCGTGGGTGTCGTCCAGGAACGGATCGTTGATGAACCCTTTCCATCCCACCGTTGTCCTGGGTTTTTCAAAATAGACCCGCATGATCAGGTTGATCTTGTCCTTGACGGCGTTTCTCAGGGTATTGAGTTTTTCGGCGTATTCCAGGGCCGCGTTCACGTCGTGGATGGAGCAGGGGCCCGCGATCACCAGAAGGCGGGGGTCTTTTCTGTTCAGAATGGCTTCCACTTCTTTGCGTCCCTGAAGCACGGTCCGGGCCGCATCGTCCGTCACGGGCAGCTCTTCTTTGATGGCTGCCGGGGAGATCAGGGGATTGAAGGCTTTCACGTTGATGTCATGGGTTTGGTTCATGGTGTTTTCCTTTTTTGCGGGATCCAGTCTGAAAAAGCCGGCGGCCTGAGAACAAAAAAAGCCGCGGGCTTTTGCTGCCCGCGGCTTTTGAGTTGGTAATCGACTTTATCACCGGACAGGCAGACCTGTATGGTAGTACATATAATACGCATACAGGGTGTAAGTCCGGCAAAAAAACATTTATTGTTTCCTTTTGATTATCAGATAGATCACATAAATCGATCCAGGTCAAGCTCTTTTATGGCCTGGTAATTCGTCATGTCGCACTGAATGGGGGTAATGGATATATACCGCCGCATGAGAACATGGACATCGGTGTCGGTTCCATCGGCGTCCCGGCTGACCGGCCCGTACCAGTAATATGCCCTGTTTTTGGGATCCAGCCGTTTTTCGAACTGTTTTGAGACGTTGTCCATGGCCTGCCGGGTGATGCGGATGCCGGGCACCTCGCTCATGGGGATCCCCGGAGCGTTGATGTTCAGGAAGGTGCCCGAGGGCAGGCCGGTTTGGCCTATTTGAGCCGCGATCCGGGCCACAAGCCCGGCAAGTCCTTGAAAATCCATGACCTTGTCGTTTTTCCGAACGGACACCGCCAGGCTGGAAATCCGGTTGATGGCGCCTTCCCGGGCCGCTCCGACCGTTCCGGAATAATTGATGTCCACCCCGGTGTTGCTTCCGGGGTTGATACCGGAGACGATCAGGTCCGGCGGTGATGAAAACAGCTCGGCCAGTGCCAGCTTCACGCAGTCGGCCGGGGTTCCGTTGACGGTGTATCCCCGGCTGCCGCTTGACAGTCGGACCGGGTCCATGCGCAAAGGGGTGTTCAGGCTGATCCCATGGCTGATTCCGCTTTTTTCCCGGTCCGGCGCGATCAGGAGAACCTCGTGGGAACGGCTCAGTGTCTCATAAAGGGCCAGAATGCCTGGGGCATTGTACCCGTCGTCATTGGTCAGCAGGATATTCATTCGGCCTATGTAGGGTTTTTCCCGGGGTTTTGTCAAGTCGGGAGCTGGAATTAAAAAATGGCTGTCAAAAAATGGATGGCTATAGTAGTGTGGTAAAAGAAAAATATCCGTCTGCAATCATAGAATTTTCCGAAACATATTTGATTCTTGAAAACAGGAGGGAACGGATGTTGAAATCAATCATCTGCTGTATAGGATTGGGAATCCTACTGCTGCGGAGTGGGTCGGCTCCGGCCGGGGAACCCCCTTCCCTTGTCTTTGAACGCATGTGGCCCCAGAATATCAGCGCCTGCCTGAACCAGCCCCGGGATGTGACCGTGGATGACAATGGCAACATCTATAATTCTGGATGCCGGCAACCAACGGGTTCAGATTTTCGAATCCAACGGACTGTTTTACGGTGACCTGCCTCTGGACTATCCGGAAGCCGAATTTGTGGATATTGTCTCGGCTCGCAATCAATCCCTATATGTGGCGGATCAGGTCAACGGAATGGTGTACCGGCTCTCCGGGTACGGCGGCGGGATATCCCGATGGCGGGTCGTCATCGTAGCCGGGGGCGGGCCGTATACGGGCAACACCCTGTGGGACGCCACCCAGGTGTGTGCCAATTACGCCTATCGGGTGCTCACCTACCAGGGATTTACCAAAGACACTATTATTATCTGATCGCCAGCGCCCTGGGCGGGGAGCGGGCCTATTTCACCTCCCAGGGGGCGCTGTCGTTTTCCTATCTGTTCTGGGGTCATATCTTCAACGGCATGAACATCGGTGATGCCTTTATTTCCGCCAAAAACGCCATTGAATACACCTATGCCCATCAGACCCCGGTCCTGGACGATACCGGCAACGGCATCGGCAACGAGGCCAATGACGGGAATCTGGCCAAGCTGACCCGGGTCGGCAACGGGGTGACGGCGGCCGACGGGCGATACACCGGCACATACACGGATTTTTCGGCCAGGGGGACCTATCAGGTTGCTGTTTATGCCAGAGACGCTTTCGGGAATCTTTCCTTCCCGGTGGGTACGTCCGTGACCCAGGAGTGGAACCTGAAAAAAATCGACATCACCGGATTGCACCTGTCGGAATCCCCTCGGGTCAATCGTCCCGTCCGGATCACGGCGACAGCCCGGCACAGCGGCGACGCTTCTCTGTATTACCGGTTTTCGGTTCATCCGGATTACGGCACGGACCATTACACCGGGATCGACTGGGCCGGCATGACCGCATCGGAATG
>CAZQIX010000015.1:0-53433 GCA_964593855.1 uncultured Desulfobacula sp.
ATCGATGCCTACCTGCTCAAGCCTCTTACCCTTGCCTCTCTGGACGGTAAAATCAAATCGGTCCTCGAAAAAGCCAACAACCCGGACCCGGCCACCCTGCACCGCAACAGGGCCAGGGATCTGGAAGAAAAGGGGGATTACGAAGATGCCATTGAACAGATCCGGATCGCCCTGACGTACAAACCTTCGGCTTCCCGCTTGCTCAGACAGCTCGGACTTCTTCATTTCAAGATCGACAAACCGGCCGTTGCCGAAAAATGCCTGCTCAAAGCCGCATCCGTGAATAAGCAGGACACCGTTACCCGCGCCATGCTGGCCGACTATTACATGAGTCAGAACCAGCTTGAAAAAGCCGGCCGACACTATCTCCAGATCCTGTCTCTGAGTTCACGGTATTTTGATCAGGCCATGGTCCTGGGAGAAAGGCTTCTGCAAAAAGGCGACAGAGACATGGCCATCGATATTTTTTCCAAAATCGTAACCCTTTCCAGAAAACAATCGGGTCTCAGAGAAAAAATTATCGATATCTGCATGGCCCATGATGAAATTGAATTTCCCGTTCAGCTCCTGGAGCAGAGCATCCGGGAAAACCCTTCCAATTACGACGTGCTTTACAAGGCCGGACAGATCAACCTGGAGCTTGGAAACCGGGAAAAGGCGCTGGCTTATTTCCTGGAAGTGGACCGTCAGGCACGTGGGCATGTGGATGCCAAAATTCAGATTGCCAAGATTTATTTCATGGACCGCAAAATCATCCAGGCCGATGATTATCTCAATCAGATTCTGAGAATCGATCCTAAGAACAAAGACGCCATCACCCTTCGAAAAGATCTCTAACCTTTCATCAGGTTCTGTCCGTGGTGATGTGGTTAATGGAGGATGCCATGTACCCGGCTCCGAAGCCGTTGTCGATATTGACCACGGCAATGTTCGAGCTGCACGAGTTGAGCATTCCCAATAAAGCGGCGAACCCTCCCAGGCCGGCGCCGTAACCGATGCTGGTGGGTACGGCGATGACCGGAGCCTTGACCAGGCCGGCCACCACACTGGGCAGGGCCCCTTCCATGCCGGCCGCCACAATGATGACGCCGGCCGCCGCAATGGTTTCATAATGGGCCAGCAGGCGGTGGAGGCCGGCCACACCCACGTCGAAAAGGGAAATGACCTCGTTTCCCATGGCTTCGGCGGTCAGAAAAGCTTCCCTGGCCACGGGAATATCCGATGTGCCCGCAGTCATGACCAGGATTTTTCCCAGTCCGGTGACGGCCGGCTCTTTTTTCATAATCCTCAAAAGCCGTGCGTCTTCGAAATATTCTGCTTGGGCGAAGCGCTCCAGAATGGGCGGGGACTTCTCCTTCTCCAGCCGGGTCACGAGGATCACGTTTTCCGTATCCTGCATTTTGTCCAGGATACCCATGATCTGATCACAGGTTTTGCCTTGTCCGAAAATCACTTCCGGAAATCCTTTTCTCAGGGAGCGATGATGATCGATCTGGGCGAATCCGATGTTTTCAAAAGAAAGGTGCGAGAGATCGCGGGCCGCTTCCGGAACGGACAGGTCACCCGCCGCCACCCGTGACAGAATGTGCTGGAGCCGATCTTTGTTCATGGGCGTTTCGGCTGTTCGGCCGAGCGCTTGATCCAGAACAGGCCGCGGGAAGTTTTTTCATTGCCGGCCGACGCCTCGCTCGGAGGTGGCGAAGCCTGAGTGTCGGCACGTTCGGTCACGGGGCCGTCTTCCCGGATCGCCCTGGGAGGGGTGTCCCCGGGTTCGGGGACAAATCGGGCGTACCCCCATTTGTACCGGCCGAATTTGCAGTAGCCCTGGACATTGTTGAACCGGGCGTCCAGGTTCCTCGGGATGGGGATGACATGCCCTTCGATGCCGGGAGCCAGATATTCGGCCAGTTCCACGCTGCCGCCGCCGGAAAGGATGATGGAATCCATGTCCCAGTCATTTTCCCACAGTCGGTTCAGGTCCGCTGCAATGGCGCCTGCCGCATGGGCATAGACCCGCTTTTTGAGATTGGAGATATTGTATTCCCTGCCCCGGATTTTAATGATTTCTGATTCGATGAATTTGAAGAGCCGGAACAGTTCGATGTTGATATTGCTTTCCTGGCGCAGTTTGGCGGCAATTACGGAGAAACATTTGGAAATACCCGTATCCATGGTGGTGGAACCTCTTTCCACATATTGCAGCCGGTCGAAGATGCTGAAATCCGTGGTCTTGAATCCGATGTCCACCACCCCGAGTTTCTGAGCGGCCAGACCTTTGTCGATGAGCCGTCCTTGGTCATCGAAAATCAGGTTGAAAATGGAACCGATGGGTTGGGGGATGACATGCACCTGTTCGATCTGGATTTTACGGGTTACGTTTTGTCCGTCCGGGTGATGAAAAGTGATGTGGTGGACCCCGGTGATCAGTTCTTTTAATTTCCGGCTGTCCCGCCTGAGAAATCCCACCGGCAGGCCCGTGACCACGTTCAGGGGAACTGCTGCGTCCGTGCAAAGTCCTGCGGCCGTGACGGCCAGGATCCGGAAAAACTGATCAAGAAGCTTGTCCTGTTCCAGGGTGAATTCCCGGATGTTGGACTGAAGTTCGGCATACTGGCCTATAAAATAGGATTTGTCTTCAAAGGTGATGTGAATGTTCGAAAGTTTGGGTTCATCACCTAGAACGGAGCGGAACTGGATATCGGTGGCGTCTCCGATGATGGATTTGAAGATGACCGAATTCTTGCCGTTGCAGGCCTTGGTAAACCCGAAACCGACATCGATGCCGACAATTTCCATGAAGATCTCCTTTTTTTGCGTGGCCTGGGATAAGATTGGAATTTCAGGCTTTCCGGATGTTTCCTTAGATACCATCAGCCATCCGTCTCCGTCAAGGGATTTCCAGCCCTGACCGGTCTTGCGCTTCACTGCAAAATAATATAAGAAAAGCCATTTCAATGGAGTTGAACCCGACCGATGAATAAAGACAGGCTGTTCTCCCACATCAAGGATCCGCCCGAACCCTTTGCCTTTAACCGGGATGTGGCCGAGGTGTTTGACGATATGCTCGTCCGCTCCGTACCTTTTTACCGGGAAAGTATTCGGCGCCAGGCGGAACTGTGCGAGGTCCATTACCGGGACAATACCCGCGTCTATGATCTGGGATGCTCCAACGGCAACCTGGGTCTGCTGATTCTGAACCGGATCAGGGACAGCCGTCCGTTCATGATCGCGGTGGACAGTTCCCGGCCCATGGTGGAGAAATATGCCCGGCGGCTGAAAGAGAACCCCGGCGGAAACAGGGCCATCCTGATCTGCGGACTTCTGGAAAACGTCCAAATCCGGAACGCTTCGGTGGTGGTCATGAACCTCACCCTTCAGTTCATCTCGCCCTCGGGACGCGATGCGCTGATGCGACGGATTTTTCAAGGACTCAACCCGGGGGGGATACTGATTTTGACCGAGAAAATCCGTCATTCGGACGAGCGGATGAACGACCTTCAGATCCGTTTTTACGAACGGTTCAAGCTGGAAAACGGGTATTCGGAGCTGGAAATCAGTCGGAAACGGGAAGCCCTGGAACATGTGCTGGTTCCGGACACCCTGGAGGACCATGAAAAAAGGTTGAAACAGGCTGGATTCAACACCGTGGACATCTGGCTGAAATGGTTCAATTTCGCCTCGGTTCTGGCCGTCAAACAATAGATGATGGAATGTATTTGATCATGGAATCCCTGCTGGCCCATCTGACCCCGCTCGAATTGGATCATTGCCGGGAGGCCCTGGAAAAGCTGGTTCGCGACCGACGCGCTTTTCTGGATGAGGCGGGCGGCAATTTCGGAAAATTCAGGCATGTGGTGGACCGGATGAAACCCCATGTCCCGTCGAGAATCGATCTGACCGATCGGGCCGTGACCATCGGCCGGGCGTCGGATCTGAATCCGGCCGAGGCGCAAACCCTTCTGGACGCCCTTGCCGGATTGTGTCCCTGGCGAAAAGGACCTTTTGATCTGTTCGGCATCCGGATCGATTCGGAATGGCAGTCCTGGATGAAATGGAACCGGCTGATCCCTCATATCGCCGATCTCGAAGGGCGCAGGATTCTGGACATCGGTTCGAGCAACGGGTATTACATGTTCAGGGCTGCGGCCAGAAAACCCTTGATGGTCCTGGGCCTGGAACCTCAGAGCCAGTTTTACTGCCAGTATCTGGCCCTTCAGAAATATCTGCGTCAGGCCAATGTGTTCTGTCTGCCCGTCGCACACGAGGATTTGCCGGAGATGGGCCGATTTTTCGACACCGTGTTCTGTATGGGTGTTCTGTACCATCGTCCGTCCCCGGTGGATATGCTGAAAAAAATCGCCGCGTCCATGAGGCGGGGAGGGGAACTGGTGATTGAAACCCTGGTGCTCGGGGGAAGGGACAACCGATGTCTGTTCCCCCGGGATCGGTACGCAAAAATGCGCAACGTGTATTTTATCCCCGATCTCGCCGTCCTTGCGTCCTGGCTGGAGCGGGCCGGTTTCGCGCGGATAAGGTGCGTGGACGTGTCCCGGACCACCCTGGATGAGCAACGGCGCACCCCGTGGATTCAGACCGAATCACTGGCCGATTTCCTGGATCCGGAACATCCGGACCTGACGGTGGAGGGATATCCGGCGCCGGTCCGGGCCGTTTTTTTAGCTGAAGCCTCCTGATCCAAAACCGTCAATACGGCATCATGAACCCTTCCTTGAAAGGGTCGTCCGGGTCGATGACGAACTGATGGATACCCATGAGATAGGATTTGGCGGAGATCACCGGCGTATAACACACGTGGCCGTCCCTGTCCCGGGAATCGGTCAGGCGTCCGGTGAACGTGGTTCCCACCATGCTTTTTTGGATCAGGTCCTGGTGTAAGGCCAGCGTTTTTTTGTGGCGGCGCAATGCCATGTGGGCGCTGAGTCCGGTTCCGGAAGGGGTCCGTCCCATTCGCCCGGGCGGATAAATATTGCAGACCCGGTAGTCGGCCGTGCCGTCCGTCAAGGGTTCATAAAACGTCACCAGCTGAATGGCCGTTTCCCGGGAAGGGTCCATCGTCCGGATATCCGGATCGGCGTTGGCCTTCTGAATAATCTCCATGCCCAGTCCGATGAGGGCCCGGCCGTTTTCCAGCACCAGGGGCAAACCGGCGGTCCCGGCGTCCACAAAAGCGTAATACAAACCTCCGTAAGCGATTTCGAGCGTCAGGGCCTTTTTGTTCGGCAGACGGAGCGACCGATCGCCGAGGTAAAAGGCCGGGACGTTTTCGATGGAGACCTGAAGGACCTTTCCGTTTTCCACCCCGGCTCTGACCCGAACCGGACCGGCCACCGTATCCATGGCGAAGTCTGTCCAGGGTTCGGTCGTGGGCACCATGCCGTTTTCCAGCACGGCGTGGGCCGTGGCAAATGCGCTGTCTCCGCACATCTCGAACTGCCCTTCGGCATGGAGGTACAAAACTCCTACGACGGCTTCCGGACTCACCGGCTCCGTGATAATAGAGCCGAGCATGTTGGCATGGCCCCTGGGTTCGCGGATCAGGCTTCGGTGAATCCAGGACAGGTGGCGGTCGTAAAAGGCGGCTTTCTCCGCCATGGTGCGACCCGGAATCGGTGGATATCCGGACATGATGGTCCGGCTGGCCTGCCCGTGATGATAGTCCAGGGTGTGGATCAGATGTCGGAATTGCATGTTGCCTCCGGAAAATAATTAGGATGACGCATTGGGTTTCAGACAGACAATCAGTGGCAGGACGACCAGGGCCAGGGCGCCCAGACCCAGGAATCCGGCGTTGAAACGCCCTGCCTCGGCAAGAAAACCCACGGCCAGGGGAACCGTTCCCGATCCCAGAAAATGGGCCAGGGGGACGACCACGGAAACGGCAATGGATCGGGTCAGCGGCGTGGTGACCATGGACAGCACGGCAAAACACAGGGGAAAGATGCAGACGCTGGCTCCGGCCTGAAACGTCAGGGCCGCCCAGAGCCAGCAATCGGGCAGAAGGGCCAGACAGAGGGTGCCGACGGCGGTGCACAAAAGGGTGAGCCCCATGATCCGTTTCACCCCGAACCGGTCGGCCAGCCATCCCCCGGCCAGGGGGAATATGAAGGCCGCCACCCGGGAAAGGGCCAGAACAAAATTGGTCCGGCCGGGATCCCAGCCACGTTCAAAATTGAGATAAAGGGGCATGATGGCGAAAATCCCTTGGTTCATTCCCATTCCCAGAATGAACAGAATGGCGATGACCCACAGGGACGGTCCCCGGATCATCTGTTTCAGGGCATCGAATCCGGGCGGATCGGTCCGCTCGTCAACGCCTCCGCCCCACAGAGCGTACCCTATCCCCAGAATCAATGCGCATCCCCCGTAAAAAGCCAGAACCGTTCGCCAGGACTGACGAGATAAAATCAGTTCCGCGGTCAGGGGCGCCAGGATGTAGGCCAGGTTCGGAGCCAGCTGGTGGATGCCCAGGACCTTCCCCCAGTCCCGGCGCCGGACCAGTCCGGTGAGGCTGGCCACCCCCGAGGGCAGATAGAAACCCCCGGCAAGGCCCAGAACCACCAGGCTGCCCTGCAGAAACAGGATGTCCCGACTTGCGGCCGCCAGCAGCAGGCTGATGCCCACTGCCAAGCTGGATGCCACGATCAGGCGGCGATGGCTGAATATCGGGGTCAGAAAAATGGAAGAGAACAAACTGATACAGTAGCCGGTGGAAATCAGGAAAAAAAATCCTCCGGCCTGGCTGTGACTCAATCTCAGATCCGTTTCGATGACCGGCAGCAAAGGGGAAAACCCCAGTCTGGAAATCATGTTGAAAAAGAAAATGCCGGTCAGAAAAAAAATGGGGCCGCGGTGATCCCGGATGGCGTTCAGATTCTCAGTTCCGGTTTTCAACGGTTTCCCCCGCCAATATCCGGGACAGCGTGGACAAGGCCTTGTCTTTGATAATGAGGAAGTGCTGTTTCATGGCCGCCGTGGCTTTGTCCACGTCCCGGGTCACCAGTGCGTCAAAAATCATTCGGTGCTGGGAGCCCACCACGGTCTCGGAGGCCACGAACAAAAGACTGGCTCGGTATTTGAGGTAAAGCAGGTCGAACAGGTTCTGAAGAATGTGAATCTGGATTTTTTGTCCGGAAACGGCCGACAGGGCCGTGTGGAATTCCCGGTCGGTCATGAGTCGGGCGTTCAGATCCATCCCCTGGGTAGCGCTTTTGTCCGCCAGGATTTTCAGGGTACCGATGGCGTCACCGTCCAGATGGTCGATAATGGCCGGAATCAGGGACAGTTCAATGACCTCGCGGAGTTCATAAATTTCCCGAATTTCCTGAAGGCTCAAGGGTTCGGCGTAATATCCCCTGTTGGGTTCATGTCGGACCAGGCCTTGAAATTCAAGGATTTTCAGGGCCTGGACCACGGGGGTCAGGCTGATGCCGAGTTTTTCGGCAATCATCCGATAGGACAGTTTTTGACCCGGAACGATTTCATTTTTAAACAGTAGCCGTCGGATGCCCTCATGAGCGATCCGTGTATGATCGAATTGGGTTTTTCTGTTTCGCCCGGCGTTTTTCACGACGTCTCCCGGCATGCCCGAGGGCCATGCCCCTCAAATCATTGTTTCACAAAATGAAAATTCAGATTTAATTAATTTTTTTATCTTGTTTTTTTATTATGCATCAAACCAGGCATCTTTGAGCGATTTGTTTTTAAAGCCGTTTTGAGTTCCCTTGGTCCCGGCTTGCGAGGCGAAGGGTATAAATCCCTTGACAATAAAACACAGATTTAATTAATAGTAAACACGGACGGAAAAGATTCCGTTGGAAAAAGAAGGGGGAAGCGTATGAAAATTATCGTGATCGGAGGCGGATGGGCCGGATGTGCCGCCGCTCTGTCGGCACGGCGTCAAGGGGCGGACGTGACCCTGCTGGAACGAACCGACATGCTGCTCGGAACGGGTCTTGTGGGTGGAATCATGAAAAACAACGGGCGGCTGACCGCCACCGAAGAGCTCAAGGCCATGGGCGGCGGTCGCATGTTCGATGTCATCGACACCAATTTGATTCACCGCAATATCGAATTTCCGGGGCACCGTCATGCCTCCCTCTATGATGTATCCAGAATGGAGCCCATTATCCGTCGGTTTCTGACGGAAGAGGGCGTTCATATAGAAACCCGCATCCGTATTGCGGATGTGGAAATGGGGCCCCATGGGATTCAGGCCGTGATCGGAAAACAGGCCGGGGTTGACCGGAGTCTCCAGGCCGACGCTTTTGTGGAAGGCACAGGGACGGCCGGCCCGCCTGCCAATTGCATCAAATACGGCAACGGATGCGCCATGTGCATACTAAGGTGTCACGCCTTCGGCGGACGGGTGAGCATTGCGGCCAAGGCCGGGGTTTGCGAAGTCAACGGCCGAAAGGGAGATCAGACCGGCGCTCTCAGCGGCTCCTGCAAGTTGCACAAGGAATCTCTGTCCCCTGAACTTCTGGAACGGCTGAACCGGGACGGTGTGGCCGTGGTTCCCCTGAATCCGGATCAGCAGCTCAAAGGAAAGCTTGCCTTGAAAGCCTGTCAGCAATACGCCCTGTCCGATTTCGAACAGAACGTCATTCTTCTGGATACGGGTCATGCCAAGCTCATGACACCTTTTTTTCCGCTGGACGATCTTCGGAAGGTTCCGGGTCTGGAAAACGCACGGTTCGAAGACCCTTACGCCGGAGGTATCGGCAATTCGGTCCGGTATATCGGCATGTCCCCGAGGGATGACGCCCTTCAGGTATCGGGTCTGGACAATCTGTTCTGTGCCGGGGAAAAGGTCGGGTCCATGGTGGGGCATACCGAGGCCATCTGCACCGGAACCCTGGCCGGATTCAACGCGGTTCGAACGGCTTCGGGCAAAAAACCCCTGGTCCTGCCGGACGCATCGATTTTGGGCGACGCCCTGTCCTTTGTCCGGGAACAGATGCAGACCCCCGGCGGCCTGGCCCTTAAATTTACCTTTTCAGGATCGGTTCTGTTTGAAAGAATGAAAGCACAGGGACGCTATACCCTTGACCCCGAAGCTGTCGCGGCCAGGGTGAAAAAAGCGGGCCTGGATCGGATTTTCGCCTGAGTCCGGATGCCCGCCATCCATTCTCGGGCCATACCATAACCACTATAATGTAAGGAGAGACGTGATGAAACAGTTTGGGGGGGTATTGCTGGCGGTATTGCTTCTGATCACCGTGTTCGGGTCCGGCGCCTGGGCAAAAAGTCCGGGCATCACCATCGCCCTGGGGTCCGAGCCCACAACCCTGGACCCTCAGATCAGGGAAGACGGAGGCGAACGGGCGGTCAACGACAATATCTATGAAACCGTTCTGACCCGGACTCCGGCAGGAGAACTGATCCCCTGTCTGGCCGCCGACATGCCTACTTTGGTGAACGATACGACCTGGGAGGTCCGTTTGCGGCCCGGCGTCGTTTTCCAGAACAATGAACCCATGAATGCCGATGCCGTGATTTACAGCATCAAACGGGTCATCGACCCTCAGTTCAACTCCGAACAGATCTCTTTTTTTTCCACCATCAAGGATGCGTCCAGGGTGGACGATTTGACCCTGCATATTATTACCAACGGATCAGATCCCATTCTGCCGTCCCGGCTGTACTGGCTCAAAGTGGTTCCGCCCGTTCATTCCAAAGATCCCAAATTCGCTGAAAAACCCGTGGGCACCGGACCCTACCGGATGATGAGCTGGAATCGGGGCCAGAGCATCGAGTTGGAACGAAACGAGGCTTACTGGGGAAGCAAGCCCCGGATTCAATCCGTGGTCTACCGGTTCATCGAAGAACCCGGGACCCGTCTGGCCGGACTCATGGCCGGCGAGTTCGATCTCATCACCAATCTTCTGCCGGAATTCACCGGACAGGTGCCCAGATTCGTCAATGTGCTGGGGCTGGAGCACCCCATCATCATTCTCAACGCCGACAACGGGATCACCAAGGATATCAGGGTCAGAAAAGCCCTGAATTACGCCGTGGACAAGGAAGCATTGGCCAAGGGACTGTTCGAGAATTACGCCCAGGTGGCCCAGGGACAGCTGTTGAGCCCATCGTTTTTCGGGTTCAACGATCAGGTCAAGGCTTATCCCTATGATCCGGAACAGGCCAGAAAATTGATCCGGGAAGCCGGAGTCGAGGGTGGGACCATCGAACTCATCGGTACCAGCGGGCGTTGGCTCAAGGATCGCGATCTGGTGGAAGCCGTGGCCGCCTATTGGAAAAAAGCGGGTCTGAACACCAACGTTCGGATTTTTGAATTCAATGAATACCTGAACCGGCTGTTTGACCGAAAAACCCGTGCCGACGGAATCTTCGTGGTTTCTTCCAACGAACTTCTGGATGCGGACAAGAGTTTTTCCGCCTATTACAAGTCCGGAGGCGTGGGCGCGTCCAACACGGACCAGACCCTGGCCGGACTCATTGATGCGGCCCGGACCGAGGTGGATGTGGAAAAGCGGGCGGGCCTCTATCATCAGGCGGTTCAACTGGCCTATGACCAGGCTTATTTTGTCTGGCTGCTCAACATCGAGGATATCTATGGACTGAGCAAACGCCTGGAATGGCCGGGCCGTGTAGACGCCCGGCTTCTGGTCGGCGAAATGAAAGTGAACTAGGCCCGGGATGGGACGGTTTGTCTTTACACGGCTGGTGCATGGCCTGATCGTCATCCTGGGCGTGACCGTGATCGTTTTTGTGGTGACCCGCATGGTGGGCGATCCGGTCAAGGTTATGCTGCCCCTGGAATCCACCCAGGAGCAGAGGGAGGCTTTCAAAAAACAGCTGGGGCTGGATCGTCCCATTTATATCCAGTTTGTGGATTTTCTGGGTGACATGGCCCGGCTGGACTTCGGAGACTCGCTGTGGCAGAAACGCCCGGCCATGGAAATCGTTTTTGAAAAACTGCCCATGACCCTGCTGCTCACGGGTGTGGGAATCGGATTGGCCTGTATCCTGGCTGTCCCGCTGGGAATCGTGTCCGCTCTGAGGCCTGGGAGCGTCCTGGACCGGGTCACGGTTCTGGGAAGCCTGCTGGGGCTTTCCGTTCCCCAGTTCTGGCTGGGCCTTTTGTTCATCGTCCTGTTTGCGGTTCAGCTCAAAATCCTGCCTACCTCCGGGGCCGCCACGCCGGCCCACATCGTGATGCCGGCCCTGACCATGGCTCTGCCCACGCTGGCCCGGCTGGTCATGCTGGTGCGCTCGTCCATGATCGACGAACTCAATCAGCAGTATGTCAAGACCAGCTTTGCCAAGGGACTGCCCTTTGTCCGGGTCGTGGGATTTCATGCCTTGAAGAACGCGGGACTTCCCATCATGACCCTTATCGGATGGGAAGTCATCCGGTCCCTGGCCGGGTATTCCGTGGTGGTGGAAACCGTGTTCGCCTGGCCCGGCATCGGTCTGGCCGCGATCCAGGCCATCGAGCGGGAAGACCTGATCCTTATTCAGGCCATTGTGTTTACGGCGGCGATTTCCGTGGTCCTGGTCAACATGACCATGGATTTGATTTACAAACTCATTGACCCAAGGCTCAAACTGACATGACGCAGCCGGATACCGATCGTTTGGAACAGGCCCTTCTAAAGTCCCGTTTCGAGTGGGTCAGAAACCTTCGGGAGCTTGCCCGGGAACTCAGACGGGACAAGGCCGGACTGATCGGGGTGATTTTGATGATCGCCCTTCTGGCCATGGCCGTTTTTGCCCCTTATATCTCCCCCCATGACCCGGCCGAACAGGATCTCACGGCTCGGCTGGCCCCTCCGGTCTGGTATGCGAAAGGGTCCTGGGATCATATTCTGGGAACGGATCACCTGGGTCGGGATGTCCTGTCCCGGACCATTCACGGATCCCGGGTCTCCCTGTGGGTGGGGGCCTGTGTGGTGCTGACGGCCGGCGGGTTCGGCGTGGTCATGGGCCTTGCGGCCGGGTATCTGGGCGGGCGGACCGACGCGTTCATCATGCGGTGGATCGATACCCAGGTGGCTTTTCCCGGCCTGCTGCTGGCCCTGATCATTCTGGCCGTCATCGGCCCCAGCCTGACCACGGTGGTTCTGGTTCTTGCCCTGAACGGGTGGATGGTGTACGGCCGCATGACCCGCAGCGCGGTCCTGTCCATCCGCCAGTCTCCCTATGTGGAGGCGGCCGAAGTGGTGGGTTGCCGATGGCCCCGCATCATTTTCCGGCATATCCTGCCCAATCTGACCTCGTCGCTGATTACCCTGGCCATTCTGGAATTCGCCCGCATCATTCTGGCCGAAGCGGCTCTGTCTTTTCTGGGGCTCGGCATTCAGCCCCCCGCCACCTCATGGGGTCTGGATGTGTCCCTGGGCAAGACCTACATGTTCATGGCCTGGTGGCTGGTAACGGTCCCGGGCCTGGCCATTGCCGTCACGGTGCTGGCCATCAATCTGGTGGCCAGCTGGCTGAGATTGATCTCCGATCCCCAGGAGCGGGAAAAACAGTTTGCCCGGCACATGGCAGGAATCATGCGAAAAAAAATGAACCTGAAACAGGACGGCGGGGAGCGGGATCATGAGTGAATCACATCATCCGCCTCTCCTGGAGGTGAACAACCTTCGCGTGCATTTCTATACCCGGGGCGGGGTGGTGCAGGCGGCCCGTGGCGTCAGCTTTCAGGTCGGATACGGCGAAACACTCGGCATTGTGGGAGAATCCGGCTCCGGCAAAAGCGTGTGTGTTCAGGCCGTTATGGGGTTGATCCAGACCCCCGGAGAAATCGAGGGCGGGGATATCCGGTTCAAGGGCCGATCCCTTCTGGATTCGGCCGGCCGGAAATATGTCCGCCAGGTGCGGGGCAGGGAAATGGCTATGATTTTCCAGGATCCCATGACCTCTCTGAATCCCGTGTTTACCATCGGCACCCAGATCACGGAAATTCTTCGCCACCACCTGAAAATGGATTCGGCTCAGGCCCGTCTGAGGGCAATGGACCTGCTGTCCATGGTGGATATCAACGCGCCGGAAAAACGACTGAAACAATATCCCCACGAACTGTCCGGCGGCATGCGGCAGCGTGTGATGATCGCCATGGCCCTGGCCTGCGAGCCGCAACTGATCATTGCCGACGAGCCCACGACGGCTCTGGATGTGACCATCCAGGCCCAGATTCTGGAGCTGCTGA
Organism: uncultured Desulfobacula sp.; assembly: GCA_964593855.1. Taxonomy (GTDB): domain Bacteria; phylum Desulfobacterota; class Desulfobacteria; order Desulfobacterales; family Desulfobacteraceae; genus Desulfobacula. The sequence continues at coordinate 13,199 of CAZQIX010000015.1, forward strand.
CGGATCTTCAGAAAAAACTCAACGTTTCCGTCATTCTCATTACCCACGATCTCGGGGTGGTGGCCCAGCTCTGTCACAGAGTAGCGGTCATGTACGCCGGACGGATCGTCGAGGTGGGAGATGCCGACCAGGTGTTCGCCGATCCGGTCCATCCCTATACCCGAGGGCTGCTCAGAGCCACGCCCAGCCTGACCGAAATTACCGAGCGCATGGTGTCCATCGACGGCGTACCGCCGGATCTAATCTCTCCCCCGCCCGGGTGCGCGTTTTCACCGAGGTGCGATCAGGCAGAGGACGATTGTGCGTTGCCCCAGTCCCTGGTATGCATTGGAGAGGACCGCCATGTCTGCTGTCGGTGTGCCGGGGAAGGACGGAAAAAATCATGACGGCCCGTCAGCCCGGCATGACCGGATCCGCCCCCCTGGTCCAGGTTCAAGACCTGAGCGTGTTGTTTGACGCCGGCCGGGCCGGTTTCTGGGGTCGAAAGCGTCTGACGGTCCATGCTGTGGAAGGGGTGAGTTTCGATATCCATCCGGGAGAGACACTGGGGCTGGTGGGTGAATCCGGATCAGGCAAAAGCACAACCGGCCGGGCGGTTCTGAGGCGGGTGCCGGTGACGCGGGGCCGGATTCTGTTCAAAGGCCGGGACATCACCCGGGCGAACAAAGCCCAGGTTCGAGCCCTGAGTCAGCACATGCAGTTGATTTTTCAGGACCCTTACGCCAGTCTGAACCCCCGGCTCAAGATCATCGATATCGTGGCCGAGCCTCTTTTTGTCCATGGCCTGGTCCGGAACATGCGGGAAGCGGCCGAAGCCGTGGCCTATCTGCTGGAACGGGTCGGGTTGCCCCCGGACGCCGGGGCCCGTTATCCCCATGCGTTCAGCGGGGGTCAGCGCCAGCGGGTGGGGATCGCCCGGGCCCTGGCCCTGAAACCGGATTTCATTGTGGCCGACGAGCCCGTCAGCGCCCTGGATGTGTCCATTCGGGCCCAGGTGGTCAACCTGCTTCAGGATCTGCAGGCCGAGTTCGGGCTGGCCTACCTGTTCATCGCCCATGACCTGGCCGTGGTCCGCCATATTTCCCATCGCATCGCCATCATGTACGCCGGCCGCATCGTCGAGCTGGCCGACCGGCACCTGATCTACGACGATCCCGTCCATCCCTACACAAAGGCTTTGCTGTCGGCGGTCCCCATTCCCGATCCGCCGGTCCAGAGAGCCCGCAGGCGCATCATCTGTACGGGAGAACCGCCCAACCCCCTGAATCCGCCCGAGGGATGCCGATTTCAGTCCCGCTGCCCCCGGGTGACGGATCAGTGTCGTCAACAGACGCCGCCTCTCACTCTTCGCCGGGCCGGTCAGCTGGTCGCATGCTGGCACTGCTGAACCCCCGGTCCCCGGGTCGGGTCCTTAGAACCGGACCTGCCACCCCGCGTTGGCAAAGGCGAACCGCTTCCCGAACCTCAGGTAACAGAGGGCGGCCGCTTCGTTGCCGGTGCAGTGGGAGACCGCGATGAGGTTGACCTGAAACAGGTCAAAGGCTTCCATGGTTTTTTCCAACTGGGTGTCGGAACCGATGAATCCCAGGTGGGTTCCGCCGATCACGGCATGAAAGCGGGTATGTCCGGTTTCACTGGAAAAATGGTGGAGGATATTGACGATGCCCGAATGGGCGCATCCGGCCAGGACCACCGGCCCGGAGGCGGTTTCGATGAGAAGGGCCGCGTCATCCAGTAGCGGGTCCGGCACAAAGGCATCTCCCTGTTTGAGCAGAAGACGCCGGTCCCCTTTTTCAAAATCGGTCAGCCGGGGCACTTCTCCTGAAAAATAAACCCCTTCGGAAATTTTCGTAAAAGTCCGGGTCAGGTGAAAACGGGCCTTCAGGGCGGACTCCAGGTAGTCCCGATGATACCGCATGCCGATGAAACGGACCTTATCCGGGTTGTCCGGGTTGGCGGCGTATTTGGGGCCGAAAATGCCGGGATGGGCGTATATGTCCAGAGGATTTGTCCGTCCGGCCAGGCGATCCAGTCCGTCGGTGTGGTCGTAATGCCCATGACTGACGACCAGTTTTCCGATCGCGTTCAGGTCTATGGTAAGGGCTTCGGCATTGCCTTTGAGTCCCAGTCCCTGCCCGGTGTCCATCAGGATCGGTTCATGGGGGGTTTCGATCAGGGCGGAAAAGCCGTGCTCACCGATGATGCCTCTTCCGCTCAAGGCCCGGTTTTCACACAGGATGGTTAGGGTGGTCTGTTTCACGTTGATTCCTCCTTGACTGGCAGTTTGGGCCGCCAATCGGTTTGACTGTTCAGGGAGCGGCAGGGATCATGACGGCCGACAGGTAAAAGGGCCGCCGATTCCGCCTGAAAACCGGTGACGAAAAAGCGGCCCCGGTCTTCGAAAAAAAAGACGCTTTCAAGATATCCCACTCGGCCCCAGGTTTCATGCTTCAGGCCCAGTTTGAATTCCTTGACCGGATAAATATTCCAGTCATGGGAAACACACACGGCGATTTCATGCGCATCGAGGTTTCTGATTCGGTCGATCATGAAGGCGCATATCTGATCCGCGGTTTTTTGCGGATTTTCGATCATGGTTTCATCGATCCGTCCGTCGAACCAGTTTCGGATAAACAGATCGTTGCCCAGTTCCAGAATGTGTCGGACGGTTCGATCGATGTCCCTGACGTAAAAAGGAGACAACAGTCGATCTACCCGGTTGTTGGCCGGAAATCGCCCATGGGCCATGGAAAATCCCTTGTCCAGCAGATAGGCGGTTTCAATGCACCGTCCCATGAAACTGGAACTCAGCCGAGGCAGGAGATCGGGCTTCATGGATCGGCCCAGATCAAAAGCGTATTGCCGACCGGGATCGGTCAGTTCCATAAACGGTTCCATCACCGGATCATCTGAAAAATGACGTTCGGAATGGCGTATCAGAATACTGATGCGGTGGATTCCCCGTTCCAGCAGAGACTGAAGGACGTCCAGGGTTTCTCGGGATCGCAGCGGTTGTTCAGGGGTCATGAAAATGCTCTCCTTTTAGCATGGGTGGCCGGTTCAACGGGAATCAGTTTTCCTGAAGCTGTTGCATCCAGTCCGGGATAACGGGGTCATTCACACGGTAGTATCCGGGGTTGTAAGGCTTGATATCCAGCACCGGACTGCCGTCAACGGCTTCAAATCCCCGGACCCGGAGGATGTTGCCCCTTCGTTCCACCAGCGGGACGGCCGTTATTAGAACCGGATTGGGCCGGGCCGGGCTGCAGGTGGCGAAAATGCCTTTTTTCGGGATATCTTTTCGGCCCATGGGATGGACTTTCCGGAGTCTGCGGCGTTCGGGCGCAATCAGGTGGGGCCAGTACAGGACCAGGATGTGCGAAAAGCCTTCGATTCCATCCAGAATTTCCGACAAGTCCTGATCGATGACGATTTCGCTGATCAGGTCCTGAATTTTCCGCCGGCGTTCCACTGCGCGATGTCGCTGCTGCTCGGCGGACAGGCCGTTTTCATCGGCTTTCAGATCCGGTTCGGAAATTTGGCTGCGGATAACGCCCACGGGCTTGAGCAGGAAAGGTCCGGTTTCCGGATGGGAGGGAGCGGAAGGTTTCGGGTTGATTTCAACGGTCACGTGGGACAGGGTCGAGATGCGGCTAAGGGCTGATTTAAAGGTGCCGGGAACAATTCCGGCCGGAGCGGTCACTGAGGCCAGGGCTCCGTATCGGCCCTGGCTCAGCCGCCAGATGTGCAAATCGTCCACTGAAGCGGCGCCGGCTGATACAAGGGTGTCTCGAACCGTTTCCATCAGGCTGGTGTCGGGGTTATGGTCCAGCAGAACCATGCCTCCGGATTTCATCAGGCCCCAGGACCATCGGCTGATGACCGCGGCTCCCACAATACCCATGACCGGGTCCAGGAATCCCCATTGAAAAGTCTTGCCGAAAAACAGAGCGACGATGGCCAGAATGGAGGTCAAAGCATCGGCCAGAACGTGGAAATAGGCTGCTCGGAGATTCTGGTCGTATTCGCGATCGTGGTCAGGGTCGTGATCATGGGCATGGTCGTGGGCATGATCGTGGTCACCGGTATGGTGGTGATCGTGTCGATGACCCGGGTTTTCTTTGAGAATGAGCGCGCAGGTGACATTGACCACCAGCCCGATCACCGCTACGATCATGGCTTCGGTGTACCGGATGGGCTGTGGGTCGAGCAGACGCTGAACGGATTCATAGGCCATGAAAAGAGCGATGAAGGCCAGAAGCATGGCGCTGCTGTACGCGGCCAGGTAATTGATTTTGCCGGTTCCAAAAGTGAAACGCGGGTTGCCGCGGTGTTTTTTGATCAGATAATAGGCCATGGCCGTGATGCCCATGGCCGAGGCATGACTGGCCATGTGCCATCCGTCGGCCAGAAGGGCCATGGAGCCGAACACCAGTCCGGAGACGATTTCCAGGACCATGGTGGATACGGTGAGCAGAATGACGAACCAGGTTCGCCGAGCGTTGGCGTCATGGGAATCCGGAAGGAAGTCGTGGTCATGGGGGCAGAAGAACGGGTTTTCATCAGTGGTGTGCATGGGGTCTGTCCTTGTTGAAAGTTGCCGTATTAACAGGAATCCAAAGGATCCAGAGAAATTATTAACAGGAAACCGGCCGAGTTGAAAACAGTTTTTTTACTTTTACCGTCCGGGAAAGGTTCAGAGCCGGTCTGGATCTTTGGTGTTGAATCCTTTTTCCAGTCTATGATATATCAGGCTTCATACCTGATTTTATGGGGGCGAAGGGATTTGGCTATGGGTCGAAAAATCAGTATCATCGGCATTCCCATGGATTTCGGACAGATGCTCCGGGGCGTGGACATGGGTCCGGCCGCGGTTCGGTATACGGGTCTTATCCCAAGACTCAGGGAGTTGGGCCATGATGTTCTCGATACCGGCAACGTGTCGGTGCCGGTCAGGGATTGCGAATCGCCGTCCGGTCTGCGCTGTGATCAAAAAAAACGGGACGGGGATGTAATGGAAATCGCCCGGATCTGTACCCTCATTCATCGGGCCGGGAAACAGGCCTTTGAAAAGGGGCGGTTTCCCCTTTATATCGGGGGGGATCATTCCATTGCCATCGGCACGGTCAGCGCCGTCGCCGACGGACCGGAACCCGTGGGCCTGATCTGGCTGGACGCCCACGGTGATTTCAATACGCCGGAAAGTTCGCCCAGCGGCAACATCCACGGCATGCCCCTGGCCGTACTCATCGGGGAAGGCCATCCGTCCCTGGTCAATGTGGGCCGGCCCGGCCCCAAGATCCATCCGGATCACATCGTCCTCATCGGCCAGAGAGACCTGGACGTTCTGGAAAAACAACGGCTCCGAGAATCGGGTATCATGGTTTTCACCATGCGGGACATCGATGAGCAGGGAATCAGCTCCATTGCCAACAAAGCTTTGATGAAACTGGTGCATCTCAAGAAAATCCACCTTACCCTGGACATGGACGCCCTGGATCCGGTGGAGGCCCCGGGCGTCGGAACTCCCGTTCCAGGTGGGATTTCCTACCGGGAGGCTCACCTGCTCATGGAAATACTGGCGGATTCAGGTAAGATCGTTTCCATGGATCTGGTGGAAATCAACCCCATCCTGGATGTCGCCAACAAAACGGCCGAACTGGCCGTGGAGCTGACCTTGTCGGCCCTGGGCAAGAGTATTTTGTGAGCCTGACCGATTATATCCGTTCCCTTAAACGCTATAAAGGTTTTGCCGGGGATATCGTCTGTCACCGTACCCTCCATCCGTCTCCGCCGGTTTTCGCTACGGATGTTCCGGATACGACCCCGATACGGTCCCGCCTGCTTGAATCCCTGGGAATCGATCACCTGTACGAGCATCAGAAAAAAGCCGTCGACCTGATTGAACAGGGCGTCCACACTGTGGTGGCAACGCCTACGGCCAGTGGGAAAACGCTGATCTACAACCTGCCGGTCATGGAAGCGCTGATCCGGGACGCCTCCTGCCGGGCCCTGTATCTGTTTCCGCTCAAGGCCCTGGCCAGGGATCAGCTGGATACGGTGCGGCGTCTGCTTGATGCGGCCGGAACCCTCCGTGCCCACGGGGATGAATTGAAGGCCGATGTCTATGACGGAGATATCACCGGGTATCGCAAGACCCGAATCCGAAAATCACCTCCCCACATTCTTCTTTCCAATCCTGAAATGCTTCATCTGTCCATGCTGGCTCATCATCATTTATGGGAATCGTTTTTCAGGGACCTTTCCTTCGTGGTCGTTGACGAGGTTCATACCTACCGGGGGGTCATGGGCTCTCACATGGCCTGGGTGTTCCGCCGGTTTCTGAGAATCTGTCGATTTTACGGAGCTTCTCCGGTGTTCGTGTTCTGCTCCGCCACCATTGCCAATCCGGCCGGATTGTGCGAACAGCTTATCGGTATGCCGGTCCGGGTGGTGGATCGGTCCTCGGCCCCGGCCGGCCCAAAGGACGTGATCCTCATGAGAGGGCTGGAAGGGGCCGCCCAGACAGCCATCACCCTGATTCACGCCGCCATCCACAGGAACCTGAGAACCATTTGTTATACCCAGTCCCGGAAGATCACGGAACTTATCGCGGTCTGGGCTTCCCGCCGGGCTTCCCGGTTTTCGGATCGAATCAGCGCCTATCGAGCCGGTTTCCTCCCCGAAGAACGCCGTGACATCGAGGCCCGGCTGGCTTCCGGAGAGCTTCTGGCCGTTGTGTCCACCAGTGCTCTGGAGCTGGGTATCGATATCGGCCACCTGGACGTCTGCATTCTGGTCGGGTATCCGGGCACCGTCATGTCCTTCTGGCAGCGGGCCGGACGGGTGGGACGGGACGGTCGGGGCTCGGCCCTGATTTTCATCGCCCACGAGGATGCTCTGGATCAGTATATGATCAATCATCCGGAAACGGTTTTCAGCCTCCCGCCGGAAAAGGCGGTCATCAATCCTTTTAACCGGATGATTCTCCGGCAGCATCTGGTCTGCGCCGCCGCCGAACAGAGTTTGGAGCGGTCCGAACCGTTTCTGACCGGCGAGGATGTCCTGTCCGTCCTGTCCGAACTCGAAGAAGCGGGCGAGCTGCTCGCGACCCGTCAAGGGGATGCTTGGTATGCCGCCGGAAAATTTGTCCATCAAAAGGTGAACCTGAGGGGTACGGGCCGCAGTCTGACCATTTTTCTGGAACGAACCACCCGCACCATCGGGGACATCGACCGCCACCGGTCTTTTTTCGAAACCCATGAAGGAGCTGTCTACCTTCATCGGGGGCAGTCTTATGTAATCACCCGATTCGACCATGAAAAAGGCGTGATCGAAGCCCGGCCCCGGGCCGTACCGTATTTCACCCGGGCCAGGTCTTCCAAATCAACTAGGATTATCCGTCAGGAACGCTCTTTTCAGGCCGGAGGGGCCAGGGTCGGATACGGTCTATTGAGGATACGGGAGCAGGTGACCGGTTATGAAAAAAAACGGGTTTCGGACCAGACCTCTCTGGGCGTCGTGCCGCTGGATCTGCCTGAGCTGGAATTTGAAACCCAGGGTTTCTGGATTGAAATTCCCGACACGGTCAGGGATCAGGTTGAAATCATGAAGCTGCATTTCATGGGAGGGATCCATGCTCTGGAACACGCGGCCATCGGTATCATGCCTTTGATGGTCATGACGGACCGGAACGATCTGGGCGGGATCTCCACTCCGCTTCATTCCCAGACGGGCTGTGCCACGGTGTTTGTCTATGACGGGATTCCCGGAGGGCTGGGGTTGTCCGAACAGGCGTTTGAAACCGTTGACCGCCTGATGGAAAAGACCCTGGAAGTGATCGCCGGCTGCCCCTGCGAGAACGGATGCCCCGCCTGTGTGCATTCCCCCCGGTGCGGGTCGGGCAATCGGCCCATTGACAAGTCCGCGGCCCGGATCATTCTGGAGCAGATCCTGGCCGGGGTGGACAAATCCGATGAAAACCTGGTTCGGGAAACAGTGGTTGCGTATTCGACAAAACCCGCGGCCCCGACCCGTCCAATCGATTTCGGCTTTCCGGTCGACTCGGCGAGACCGGGCGGACCTGCGCAGCCGAACGATCCTCACAGCGTCAAAACGCCCGTCAATGAAACCTCGCTGCGATACGGGGTCCTGGATATCGAAACCCGACGCTCGGCCCAGGAAGTAGGAGGCTGGCACCGGGCGGAAAAAATGGGGGTCAGCTGCGCCGTTCTGTATGATTCCGGAACCGATATCTTCAAAGACTACCGGCAGGAGGATCTTCCCTCTTTGTGCCGGGATCTGGGACAGATGGATCTGATCGTGGGGTTCAACCTGGTCCGGTTTGACTACCGGGTGCTATCCGGATTGTCGGACTTTGATTTCGGCGCACTTCCCACTCTGGACATCCTGCTCAAAGTCCACGAAAGGCTGGGATACCGTCTGTCTCTGGACCACTTGGCCCGACATACACTGGGGTGCCGGAAATCAGCCGACGGCATCATGGCCTTGAAGTGGTGGGCCGAAGGGAAAATGGACAAAATCATCGACTACTGTCGCCAGGATGTGCGGGTGACAAGGGACCTGTACAGGTTTGGTAAAGATAACCGATTCCTGGTGTTTCAAAACAAGGCGGGACGGGAGGTGCGGGTCCCCGTGGACTGGTGACGGGTCTAAAATTTCATTGCTTTTCCATTTTCCCTTTATTATATGAAAAGATCATTGGCGGATACCCGGCGGAGAGATGCGACACCATGTTTTTACAGATGATCAAAATTATCAATCGGCAACTCGGACTGAGAATATTGATCCCCCTGACCGGTATTGTGGGGATGATTATGGCGGCCATCATCGGATATAACGTGATGGAACAGGAAAAAAACGGACAGTCGAGTCTGGCGGAATACAACGCCGGGCTTCTGGCCGCCGTTTCGGGCGGGATCCAGGAGCCTCTGGCCCGGGGAGACAATGAAGCGGTACGAGCCCAGCTTAGGCTCCTGGGGGGACGGACCAGGGATTTGAAGGTGTTTGTCTATAATTTTGACGGACGGATTTCTTTCGGATCGGGAAAAGAGACCGAAGGGCAGACCATGACCCAGGTGGTTGACGGCCCTGTTGTCCAGGACCTGAGAACCATGCTCGGAACCGGAAAGGCTTCGGACCGATCCTTTGATGTGGTGATCGACCGGGAGCCTTATCTCATGGAAAACCGGCCGATCCTGAACAATTCTTCCTGTGCGGGATGTCATGGTACGGACCGTCCGGTTCTGGGGGGGATTTCCATGGCCGTGTCCCGGAAATCGGTTCTCGACGCCGCCTCCCGGTCGGCTAAAGTCGGCGTTGGGATCGGATTCGTGGGACTGACTCTCATTTTCATGTTTTTCCGGCTGTTTTTTCATTTTCTGGTGAACAAAAAAGTTCGCATGGTCCTGAACGCCATGGCCCGTATGCGACAAAAGGATTTTTCCATTATCGAACCGATTCGGGAAGGTGACGAGATCAATCATATTCTGGCCCGGATCAATCTGGTGACCCTGGACCTGCGCCAGACCTTCGTTCAGTTCAGAGATCATTCCGGCAGCCTGTTCACGTCCGCCGCCGATCTGGGTCGTATCGCCGACACCCTGACCTCGGCCAGCACGGACGCGTCTTGCAAAGCCGTCGCGGTTTCCGCCTCGGCTGAACAAATGAACAGCGGCCATCAATCCATGGCCGCATCCATGGAGCAGACCACTCATAATTTCAATGCCATGGCCTCGGCCATGGAACAGATGACGGCCACGGTGGGAGAGATCGCCAAAAATGTCCATGCCACAAAAGATGTCATTGCACAGGTGGCCGACAGTTTCGAGATGATTCACACGGCTGTGAGAGACCTGGGACAGAGGGCCGACGACGTGGATGGGGTCACGGATCAAATCCGATCCATTGCCGAACAGGTGGGCATGCTGGCCTTGAACGCCAAAATTGAAGCGGCCCGGGCCGGGCAGGCAGGGAAAGGGTTTGCCGTGGTGGCTCAGGAGATCACCGATCTGGCCCAGGAAACCAACCGGTCCACCCTTCAGGCGGATGAAAAACTGCGGTGGATCAAGGACAAATCCCTTGAAGTGCTCGAAAAAGTGACGGGCCTCACCAGCCTGGTGAGAGATTCCGACCAGGCTATTTCCAATATTTCGGCCGCCGTGGAGGAGCAGAACGTCACCACCCGGGAAATGGCCAGAAACATCCATGACGTGTCGTCCGAGCTGTCCGATGTGAATTCCCATGTCGGCCGGGGAGCGGCGGCCGCCTCCGATATCGCGCGGGAAATCACGGCGGTGGAAGACGGCGCACGGAAGGTTCAGGAAAGCAGCCGGCAATTGAACGAAAGCGCCCGGACGCTTTCCCATATGGCGGAGCAGCTAACGGCCCTGATCCGTCAGTTCAAGGTGTGAGCACCCGTTCGGTGATCGCCTGCAGTACCTGTCCGGCTTTTCCCCGGATCAACAGATCGCATTTCCCGTCATAGGGGGTTTCCGACAGGTTGATGATCCCCAGAAAAGCCCCGGCCGACCGGGCGTATTCCGGCATGAGGGAGGCGGGCTGAACCAGAAGGGTGGATCCGATCACGATAAATACGTCACATTCCGAAGACAGTTTCACGGCTCTGCCGGTTTCTTTTACAGGCATACTCTGACCGAAGGAGATGGTGTCCGGTTTCAGATAGCCCCCGCATTCGCATTCCGGGGTCGGGTCCCCGGCCTCGATCATTTTCAGGGTGTCTTCCCAGGATTTCAAGGCCTTGCAGCTCATGCACCGGACCCTGCGGGTGTTTCCGTGCAGCTCGATGATTTTTTCCCCGGGAATGCCCGAGGCCTGGTGCAGGCCGTCAATGTTCTGGGTGATGAGGGCATGCAGCCGCCCATGGTCGTGAAGGGCCGCAAGGCTCAGATGACCTGCGTTGGGTTCGGCCTTGCAAAGGCTTTTTTCCATGTCCATCCGCTGCTGCCAGTAGCGGATCCGGGATTGCCGGGAGGACATGAATTCATCGAAATACACAGGCTGGAACCTGTCCCACAGCCCTCCCTGACTGCGGTAGTCCGGGATACCGCTTTCCGTCGACATCCCTGCTCCGGTAAACACCACCAGTTTCCGGGCGGATTTTATTTTTTCCGCCATGCGAGTGATTTTTTCATCCATGAAGGCCTCCTTTGACAGAATTTTTCGTAAAACCGGGTTATTTCCGGAATGGCCAGGACATGTCCGGCCCCGAAGAAAAGGATCAGAAAAGCCGTTCCCGTAGCGGCGGAGATCGTGAGGGCTCCCAAAAAGCTGAAAGAATCCAGGAATTGCCGCAGGAAAAGGACCAGGCCCCGGAGAACAGAACCCAGAACAAGGCCCAGAACACACATCCGGCCCAGTGCCCCGTATACCTTCTTTTTCCCGGAGTTTCCCGATTTGCGGCTCCAGCACTCGAACAGAACGAAGGCCTGAAGAATGACGGACAGGGAAAGGCCCAGGGCCACGCCCCGCGGACCCATGAAATGCATGAGAGCAAAAATCAGGGGCAGGCCGACAAGAACGCACAGGGATGTGAAAATGGAGGGAAACAGAGTGTTCCGGACGGCGTAATAGCCCCTTGAAACAATGTTCTGGGCTGAAAAGGCAAAGGCCCCGGCCATGAAATACGGCAGAATCCCGGCGGTGATCAGTGTCGCGGTACGATCGAATTGCCCCCTTTGAAACAGCAGGACCACGGTTTCCCGACTCAGGACCATGAATACGGCGGAAAAAGGAATGACCAGGAAAATATAGGACAGGGTGGTGTTGAGCAGATGGTTCAAGTCGGCCATTTTCCCTTCTCCGGCAAGGCGTGCCATGAAAGGGTAGGACGCCACTCCGATGGCCTGACCGAACAGCCCCACCAGGATGAACATGATCCGGAGAGCGTAATTCATGGCGGCAATGCTGCCTTCGGATAGGTAGGATCCGAAAAATTTCAGGAGGATTTCGGTTGAAAAGGTCATGGTCAGGCCGATCATGAGGGGCAGGGTCATTTTGATGTACAAAAGAAGATCCGGATGGGAAAAATTCAGACAAAAGGTATATCGCGCCCCCAGTTTTCGCGCGGCCAGAAACTGAACGGCGAAGTTCCCGACAAAAGCGCCGATCAGCACGCCCCAGGCAAAGCCCTCCATACCCATGGACGGACCGAGGCAGATGCCTCCCAGAATGATGCTGAGGTTGTAGATCAACGGGGCCAGGGCCGGCATGAAAAATTTTTCCTGGGCGAACTGGACGGCCATGAACAGACCACCCGTGAAAAAAAAGAACTGGGCCGGGATGATGATCCGCGTCATCCGGACGGCCAGGATCAGAGTGTCCGGGTCCTGGATACCGGGGGCCAGGAGGCGGACCAGAGGTTCGGCCAGGAAGACGGACAGGAGAATAAAACCCAGAAGCAGACTGCCGAAGGTGGTCATGATGATGGAAAAAACCCGATATCCTTCCTCTTTTCGCCCCTGGGAGAGATATCCGGCAAAAATGGGGATCACGGTAATGGAGAGAAACCCAGAAGCCGTGACATGGTTGAGAATTTCGGGAATGATGAACGCCACCTGATAGGCATCCACTTCGGCCCGTATGCCGCCGCTGCCGGCAATGACCATTTCGCGCACCACTCCGATCACGCGGCTGGCCAGCACCGACCCCATCATGATGATGGATGCGATGCCGATTTTTCCAAGTATGGGTGTGTTGGTCTTCATGATCGTTTGGACAGGGTGTATCATACTGAAGATGCAAATAAAAGGTTCGCCAGGGAAAATTGTTTGACTTCACACTGATCCCGGGAATATATTGGACCAAAACAAAGATTGACGTCAAAGGAACGGGGAAAAGACAAGATGTTGACCAAAATTGGCATTTTAGGCGTACTGGCCGGTTTTATCGTCGGAGTATTCAGCGGGATCTCGAAATTCATGGAAAGCAAAAATTTCTGGGTGGACATTACCTTGTCCAAAGTCATTGGAGAAACCGCCACTCAGAAAATTACAGGCATCACTGAAGCGGGAATCTTTCACGATGCTCTCCATTACCTGTTGCTGGACCTTTCCTTTTCCTTTTTTTTAGCCGGGCTGGGATTGATTCTGCTTGTGATCTCACTGTTTTTCAAAAATTATTGATATCCAGGTGGCTTCCTTTCCATCCGGTTTGAATTCATAATCATTTTCAGGAGAGGTGCATGTCCACATATACAAACCCACAATTCATTTCCAGGAGGCGATTTCTGCAGTATTCGCTGCTGGTATCCGCCGGTGCGGCCGGGTCCATGTTTTTTCCCGGTTGCGAAATCGATCCGGTCACCGGCCAGCGGCAACTCATGATGGTTTCCGAGCAACAGGAGATCGCCATTGACAAACAGCAGTCTCCGTTTCAGTTCTCGTCGGATTACGGAATCACGCAGGATTCCAACCTCAACCACTATGTGGCCCGGATCGGGCAGGATCTGGTGCCCCATGTGCATCGGTCGAATATGCCCTATGCTTTTCAGTGCGTGAACGCTACGTATATCAACGCCTATGCCTTCCCCGGCGGATCCATCGCCGTGACCCGGGGAATCCTTTTGAAGCTGCAGAACGAGGCGGAACTGGCGGCCCTGCTGGGCCACGAGTTGGGGCACGTCAATGCCCGGCACACGGCCGAACAGGTGTCCAAGAGCCAGCTATCCTCCCTTTTGATCGGCGGATTGTCCGTAGCGGCCGCCACCCAGGGGTCTGCCCTGGGAGAATTGACCCAGCAGCTCGGAGCCCTGGGACAGGGAATTTTTCTGTCCAAATACAGCCGGGACAACGAGCGGGAAGCCGACGCCCTGGGGAATGAATACATGGTCAAGGCCGGGTATGGATCCAGGGGTTTTTCCGGTCTGATGGAAATGCTGAATTCTCTGCACAAGGAAAGACCCAGTGCCTCCAGCATGCTGTTTTCTACCCACCCCATGAGTTCGGAACGTCTGGATTCGGCTCTTCAGCGGGAGCGGGACATTTATCGGAACACGGCGGACCGGCCGCTGAACCGGGAACGGTACATGGATGAAACCGCTTCCCTGAGATCGAAAAAACAGGCCGTCGAATGGATGCAGGAAGGCGAAAAATATATGGACGCCAAAGAATACGACAAGGCCGAGGCTTCTTTCAAAAAAGCCATTTCCCAATTCAAAGACGATTACACCGCTCACGTGCTCATGGCCAAATGTCAGATGCTCAGGAAAAACAGTGCGTCGGCCCTGTCGTACGCCAATGCGGCCAAGGCCATTTATCCCTCCGAAGTACAGGGATATTACCTGGCCGGTCTCGCGAACACGGATCGGAAACAATTTGCCGACGCCTACCGGGATTTCGCCCGGTGCGACGAGATCCTTCCGGGCAATCCCCAGATGGCTTTCTTCAGAGGTTACTGCCTGGAAAACAACCGGGACCGGAAAGGGGCTGCGGATCTCTATATGAAGTATCTGAAAATGGTCAATTATCAGTCGAACAAATACTCCCAGCACGCTTACACCCGTTTGAAAGAATGGGGGTACGCCAAATAATTCATGAAATTTTCCAGCCTGCGACAATGCCTTGTGGAGCTGGACCGTCAAGGCGAATTGGTGACCCTTGCGGAACCGGTGGACCCTTACCTCGAAATGGCCGAGATCACCCAGCAGGTGTTCGAGGCCGGGGGCCCGGCTGTTTTGTTCCTGAAGGTCGGAAATTCCCGTTTCCCGGCGGTTTCCAATTTGTTCGGCACCTATGAGCGAACCCTGAAGATATTCGAGCCCCAGTTGTCTTCCATCAAGGCTCTGGTGGACTCGGTGTCCGATCCCGGCTCTGCGGTCCGCCGTCCCGGGACGGTTCTGAAAGCCCTACCGTCCCTGGTCCGTTCCCTGCCGATGAAAACCGGCCGGCCCAGGGTAATGGAAGGGCAATGCCGAATTCAGGATCTGCCGATGATCCATTGCCGGCCCGGTGACGGAGGCGCTTTTATCCTTCTGCCCCAGGTGTTTTCCACCGACCCGGACGATCCCGGTCTGTTTCGCTCCAACCTGGGTATGTATCGAATTCAGGTTTCCGGCAACGACTATCGACCCGGGTGTGAAATAGGGCTGCATTATCAGATTCACCGGGGGATTGCCAACCATCATCAAAAGGCCCTGAAAAACAATCAACCGCTGAAGGTCAGTATTTTTGTGGGCGGTCCTCCGGCTCATACCCTTGCCGCCGTCATGCCGCTGCCCGAAGGGGTCCCGGAAATCGCCTTTGCCGGAGCCCTTGCCGGCCGTCATTTTCGGTATGCCCGCCGGGACGGGCATCTGATTTCCGGGGACGCCGATTTCTGCATCACCGGAAGTATCGATCCGTGGCAGACCCGAAAGGAGGGTCCCTTCGGCGATCATCTGGGTTATTATTCCCTGGCCCATGATTATCCGTTTATCCGCGTCCAGGACGTATATCATCGGAAAGACGCGATTTTCCCCTTCACCGTGGTGGGACGTCCGCCCCAGGAGGATTCCAATTTCGGCCGATTGATCCATGAAATCACGCGATCGGCGATCCGGAAAGCTATTCCGGGGGTGACCGCCGTCCATGCAGTGGATGAGGCGGGGGTTCATCCGCTCTTGCTGGTCAAGGCCCATGAGCGGTATGTGCCTTTTGAAACGCGCCGTCCCCGGGAACTTTTGACCCACGCGGCCCGGGTCCTGGGTACGGGCCAGCTTTCCTTGGCGAAATACCTGTTGATCTGCGCCCATGAGGACCGGCCTGAACTCGATGTCACCGATACCCGCTCTTTTTTCATGCATCTGCTGGAACGGGTGGATTTTTCCAGGGATTTGCATTTCATGACCGAAGTGCCCATGGATACGCTGGATTACAGCACCCGGACAATCAACCAGGGATCCAAGCTCATCGTGGCCGCGGCCGGTGAAAAGCGGCGGACCCTGGCCCAGGGGTTTCCCCGGGACTTTGCCCTGCCGGGGGATTTCACCCGACCCCGGATGGTTGCCCCGGGCATGGCCGTGATTCAAGGGCCTTCTTTCAGCACTTATGAACAGGCCCGCGTCCGGATGGATGAATTGAAAAACCGGCTTCGGGACCAGTCCGGCGTGTCTTCCATACCGCTGATGGCGGTGGTGGACGATACAGAACAGGCGGTTGCCACGTTTGCCGATTTTCTATGGGTCACATTTCTGCGATCCAATCCGTCCCATGATGTCTACGGGGTGGATGAAACCTTTGAGTTCAAACACTGGCGGTGCGCGGCGCCCCTGATCATCGACGCAAGAATCAAACCTTTTCACGCCGGCCCGGTGGACCGTGATCCCGACCTGGTTTCCCGGGTGAAGGAAATGGGAAAATCCGGCGGTCCGCTCGCGGGAATTATTTAAACAGGAGGAAACCATGAAACTGAAACGGTTTTTTTCGAAAAAAACAGCTTTGATCGCAGGGATGGTTCTTGCTGTATATACTTTGGCCGGATTTTTTCTTGTCCCGGTTCTGAGCCGATATTTTCTGGTCCGTCAGCTCGGAGGAGTGCTGCATCGGGATGTAACCGTCGAATCCATGACCTTCAATCCTTTTTCGTTGAACGCGATCGTCACGGGGTTGACGGTCCGGGACAAAACCGGAGACGGGTTTGCGGCGATCCGCCGGATCCGGATCAACCTCGGCGCCTTGCGTTTGCTGACGTTGACGCCTTGGATATCCGAACTTCAGGTTGAGGGCCCCCATGTGAAAATCATCCGGTTGGCGGATGGGACCTGGAATTTTTCAGATTTGATCCCGCCCGGAACCGACCCTTCGTCTGAAGGGGCCGAATTCGCTCAGGGCGGTGCCATTCCAAAGCTGGTACTGGAAAATGTGAGTGTCAAACAGGGGATTGTGGAGTGGGATGACCGCAAAACAAAAGTGTCCCACAAACTGTCTGATTTGAATCTGACCCTGCCGTTTCTGAGCACTCGGGAAAAGGATCGTCAGACACTGGTTCATCTGGGCCTGGATTTTGACCTCAACGGGTCCGGATGGGACATCATGACCGAATCCAGGCCTTTTGACAAGAATCGGACCGCCGGCGTGGATCTCAAAATATCCGGTCTGGACGGCACCCGCTACCTGGCTTACCTGCCCATTCCTGAAACCCTTACCGTTTCCGGTTTGGAATTGGGGCTGGAGGCCCGTGCCGATTATGCCGATACGGACGCCGGGCCGGTTCTGGAAATCGGCGGCCGGCTGGGTGCGGAGCGTCTCGATATCCGGGAGGCTCCGGACAAGGCCATTCTGACCCTGCCTGTCCTGGATATCCGGGTGGCGTCATCCAATGTGCTGGCCGGTCCCATACATATTTCCGGCGTTCATCTCCAGTCTCCTGAACTGCATCTGGAACGGGATGGAAAAGGGGATTTGACTCTGCTGCGACATTTTCCGACCCGTCCAAAGGACCATGATCCGGGAAAGAATCCTGGCAGTTCGGACGCCCTGACGCTTGTCCTGGATGAATTGAGTGTTCAGGACGGTCAGGTGGCATTTCGGGACGAATCCAACGCCACGGTTTTCGAAAGCCTTTTGTCGCCGGTGAACCTGAAAGTCACCGATTTGAAGGCAGGAGAGCAACTGTCCGGCCATTATATGCTGAATCTGAAAACCGGGGACGGTGAAACCCTGGACGCCCAGGGAGATTTCCAGACCAATCCCTTGGAGGCCGCCGGCAACCTGACCCTGGGTCAATGGATCATCAGCCGTTTCGCCCCTTACTACGAGCCGTACGTGAATGTCGCTATCAAAAGCGGAGCCCTCGATCTGTTCCTCGATTTTGAAGTGTCTTCAAAGGATTCACAGCCCGGTCTGGTGATCCGCAATCGGGAATCCGCGATCCGGGCCCTGGTCCTTCGGGAACGAGGCTCGGATGAGGATATCATCCGGATTCCGGACATCACGCTGTCCGGATCAGTGGTGGATCTGACCCGACGGCAAATCCAGACCGGTACCCTATCAGCCAAGGACGGCCGGATCAAAGTGGTCTTGAACCCGCGAAAAGAGGTGAATCTGGCCGGCATGTTCGTTCGAGCCGAAAATAAGGCATCTGACGGGGGCGCCTCTTCGAAACAAAGCGACTCGGAAACCTGGGACCTTTTGTTGAACACTTTTAAAGCTGACGGGTTCCAGGTGTCGTTTACGGATCAGAGCGCCGGAGACCCGGTGGATATCCAGCTCACCGACTTGTCGGTCACGGCTGAAAACTTCAGGACCTCGGGAGAGGAAAAAGGCCGGGTGGATGCCCGGATGGTCTGGAATCGGAACGGCCGGGTCCATGTCCATGGAGAGTTGGCCCCCCTTCATCGCCGAGGTAAGTTGGACCTGGATATTGACCATATCGACATCCGGACCTTTCAACCCTATTTCGATGATTTCATCAATGTCCGCGTATCCCGTGGCGATTTTGCCGCCAAAGGCGGGCTTCGTTTCGACCTCGGATCCGATACGGCCGGTCGGCTGGCGTTTGCGGGAGAAGCCTCGGTCACCCGGTTTGAAAGCCTTGAAAAGGAAACATCCAAGGATTTTTTTAAATGCAATTCCTTGTTTCTGAACGGCCTTACCGTGTCTTTGTTTCCGGTCTACGCGGCGGCGGAAGAGATTTCCCTGACGGATTTTTATTCGCGAATCATCGTTGACGAGACCGGGCGGCTCAATCTCGCTCGGATTGTCAAGAACGCCGAGGGATCCGGAAAAGATCCGGGCCTGGAACCCGAAACCAAACCGGCTCAAACCGAACAGACGGGAAAAGAATCGGTCACGCCGGACATCCACATCGAAGGCGTCACCCTTCAGGGCGGACACATTGATTTTTCCGATTATATGAACAAGCCCAACTTCAATGCCGGCATGAAACAGATCGCCGGGTCCCTGACCGGGTTGTCGTCGGATCCGAAATCCCGCGCAAAGCTACATCTTCAAGGGGTTCACGGGCAGTCGGCCCCATTGGAAATATTGGGAACCGTCAGTCCCCTGGCCCCCAAAAAATACGCGGACATTGATCTCACCTTCAAAGACATCGAACTGTCGAACCTGACCCCGTATTCTTCCAAGTATCTGGGATACAAGATTAAAAAAGGCAAACTCATTCTGGACCTGAAGTACATCATCGACGGAGATGCTTTGAAATCAAGGAATCGGGTCCGGTTTGACAATTTTCAACTGGGGGACAGGGTTGAAAGTCCGCATGCCACCAATATGCCCATTGAACTGGCCATTTCGCTGCTCAAAGACAGAGAAGGGCGGATCGACCTGGATCTGCCCGTGGAAGGGCGCCTCAATGACCCTGAATTCAGAATCGGGCCGATTATCCTGAAAATGGTCACCAATCTCATCGTCAAAGTCATTACTTCGCCTTTTGCCGTCATCGGCGCCATGTTCGGTGGCGGTGAGGAACTCGGATACGTGGACTTTGACTATGGTGAAACTGAAATCCGATCCGAAAATTTTGAAAAATTGAATACCCTGGCGGAAATTCTCAACGGCAAACCCGCCGTCAAACTGGAAATTCAAGGAGGGTACGATGCCCTCAGAGATTCGGAACGACTCAGGGAAAAGCGTTTTGAAGAAAAAATTCAATCGGGGACTCAAAAGGGCGCCCAACCGGCGGCGATCGGCAATGACTCCGACAAGGCCGGCATCTCTCCGGAGGCCATGGCCCGCTTTATTGAACAGGCCTATGAAACGGCTGGTTTCCCAAAACCCAAGGACGAGGGCGGTGCTGAAAAACAACTGGACCTGGAGGAAAAAAAGAAATTGTTGATCACCCATATCCAGATTGATGAAGCCGATTTACGGACCTTTGCCATGACCCGATCCGAAAACATCAAGGCTTATCTCGCGGATACGGGAAAAGTGGCGCCTGAAAGGATTTTCCTCGTGGAACCGGTTGAAAACAAAGCCGAAGGAGATAACGGACAGAACAGCCGGGTTCGCTTCCTGCTCAAATAAAGGCATGAGCAGCCGGGTGCCGGGTCGCTACCTGTCGCCCCCGGTTTTCAGCGGGAAGATGATCGTGACCGTGGTGCCTTCCTTGGGGGTGGAGGTCACTTCGATGGTTCCGCTGTTGTTCAGAACGACGCTTCTGGCAAAGGTCAGACCCAGCCCTTTGGCCCCGGGTTTATGGGCCGAGAAATACGGCTTGAAAATCAGGTCCAGGTTTTCGGCGGGAATTCCGACGCCGACATCACTGATGAGAACGGTTGCGCCGGATTCATCATACAGGGTGGAGATCGATACGATCCCTCTGGCCTGGATGGCCTCAAAAGCGTTTTTCACGACCTCATGGAAAGCCGCTTTCAGGTTTTTTCCGGTCAAAAACATTTCAGGGAGTTCGTCCAGGTCTGTCTGGAGGTCGATGCGTGGTCCGGAAACACCTTTCAAATCATCGGCCACGGTCTTCAAAATGCCGTTGATGTCGGTTCCGGTCGGTGGTTCGTCCGTTATGGCCATGAACAGCCGGATGTCGTTGACGGCGCGGGAAATATGTTCGATCCCTTCTGTGGAATCCCTGATGATCTCAGGATACTGATCCAGAATTTTTTTCAGATCGACGGATTGTTTGAACTGATCAATATCTTTCAAAATCTCTCGGGTTTTTGTCTCAGGATCGGTTTTTTCCAAATCCAATGATGATTGGATGCCCATGGCGATCAGTAGCTGAAGGGTTTCGTATTTTTCCAGAAGTCGGGTCATGTGCCTGAGGCAGTGATCCACCCGGGCCAGATTTTGTCTGAGGGTGTCTCTGGATAACCCTAATTGGCCCATATTGGCCTGGGAAATGGAGCCGATGCCGGACAGGCGGTTACCTTCCCGGAGTTCGGTCTCCTTTTTTTTCAGATCGAGAATGGCTGTTTTGAGCCGTGCGCTTTTGCTGTCGAGCATTTTTTCAAGACTACGGTTGTACTTGGTCAGATTGGATTCCGCCACTATCCGCCGCGCGATTTCCTCGTTGAGCCGGATGTTTTTATCGGCTATTTCACGGGTCTTTTTTTCAAGTTCGGTCAGATGAATGAATGATCGCAGGGCCGTGGTAATGGTGGTAAACAGTTTCTGACTGGTCAATTCGGTTTTTTCTTTGTAGTCGTTGATGTCGTAATTGAGGATGATCTCTTTTTCCGGGGCTTTACCGGGCTGGCCCGTCCGTAAAATGATTCTCATCTTGTCGTTTTTTTCTTCTTCCCGGATGTATCTGGCCACTGCGAGCCCAGCTTCCTGGGTTTCCATGACCACATCCAGAAGCATGCAGGCGGCATCGGGGTGGTTTTTAACCAGATTTCTGGCTTCTTTACCGGAATAAGCTGAATAAAATGCCAGGGCGCTTCCCTGAAACATATAATCGGATAAAACCAGTCGTGTCATGACATGGATGTCATTGTCGTCATCCACGATGATCAATTTGAATCTGGGAGGAGACGGTGCCGCCGGGTCCGGGAAAATATCCGATTCGGCGATAAACGTCAGCCGGTCTTCGTCGGGGGGGCTGTCTGGGGTCTGGGCCATGCAATCTCCGAAAAATAATGAAAATAATGTTCAATTATTCTATCATATCCATGGGTCCTATCTTGTTTTGGATTGTTAATTTTCAGATTGTCTGTTATCTTTGGCAATATACAATGACTGCCTCAAACCTAATGAATTTCGGATTCAAAGTCAATTGTTTTGAACGGATCGATTTTTCTGCAACGGAGCAAATAATCATGATCACCTCTCTGACACCTCTGGATGGACGATATGCCTCATTGACCGCTGAACTCACCGATATCTTTTCCGAGTACGGATTGATCCGGCATCGGGTATGGGTTGAGATGGAATGGCT
The DNA here is from genome assembly GCA_964593855.1 of uncultured Desulfobacula sp. Classification (GTDB taxonomy): domain Bacteria; phylum Desulfobacterota; class Desulfobacteria; order Desulfobacterales; family Desulfobacteraceae; genus Desulfobacula. The sequence continues at coordinate 35,063 of CAZQIX010000015.1, forward strand.
GAAATTTTTATTGACGGACTTGCGACTGGCCTCGGTCGAAGAGGGCGACCTGGACAATCTGGACCGCATCGCCGAACAGTTTTCCAGGGAAGACGCTCTCGAGGTTAAAGATACGGAAAAAAAGACCAATCACGATGTGAAGGCCGTTGAATACTTTATCAAGAATCGGCTGGAGCAGGCCGGTCTGGCCCGCATCAAAGAATGGGTCCATTTCGCCTGCACGTCCGACGATATCAACAACACGTCTTATGCCCTCATGCTTCAAAAAGGCAAGGCAGCGGCAGTGGAGCACCTGGAACGGCTCCTCCGGATCATTGAAGACAAGGCCGGGCTGTATCGATCCATTCCCATGATGGCCAGGACCCATGGCCAGCCGGCCACCCCTACCACCGTGGGAAAGGAGTTCATCAATTTTGCCTGGCGGCTCCGGCAGGAAATCGACATGATCGACCGGACACGGGTTCAGGCTAAAATGAACGGCGCAACCGGCAATTTCAACGCCCACCATTTCGCCTATCCGGAAATCGACTGGATCGAGGCGTCCAGACGATTCATTTCCCGGCATCTGTCCCTGGAACCGGTTGTATGGACCACACAGGTCAATCCCAACCATTCCATTGCCTGTGTCGTCCACGCCCTGGTAAGGGTCGCCGCCGTTCTCATTGATTTTGACCGGGATATGTGGGGGTATATCAGCCTGGGGTATTTCAAACAGAAAGTGCAGAAGGGGGAGACCGGATCTTCCACCATGCCTCACAAGGTCAATCCCATCGATTTTGAGAACAGTGAAGGCAATATGGGCATGGCCATCGCGCTCATGGAACATCTGGCCGTAAAGCTCTTGAAATCGCGGTTCCAACGGGATCTGAGCGACAGTACGGTTTTGAGGAGCCTGGGGACGGCCTTCGGATACCTGATCATCGGGGTTCAAAATACCGTGAAAGGCTTGTCCAAGGTGGAGGTGGATCCGGATGTGATCCAAAAAGACCTGGACAACAACCCGGAACTGCTGGCGGAACCCTTTCAGACCGTCATGCGCGTTTACGGGGAAGATCAGCCCTATGAGCGCTTGAAGGTCCTGACCCGCGGCAGAAAGATCAGCAAACAGGATCTGGATTGTTTTGCCGACACCCTGGCCCGGGTGCCGGAAGCGGTTCGAGCCCGAATGAAACACCTCACGACGGCGACCTATACAGGGTTGGCCAAAGACCTGGTGGATCTTTATTTGAAACAATACCCGAGAAAATGATTCAATGATGATTTTTCAGACAACCGATTTGGAAGAAGATCGCCTGGAATTTGCCGACGAAGATGATGTCTTTGTCAAAGAGGATCTGAACCCCCCTGATCATCCCTGGAAAATAATGATCGTGGACGATGAGGAAGATGTCCATGCTATCACCCGGATCACTCTGAGGGGATACCGGTTTGAAAACCGAGGCATTGAACTGTTGAGCGCCTACTGTGAAGCCGATGTGAAATCCGTTATGGCGGCCCATCCGGACATCGCTCTGATCCTGCTGGATGTGGTCATGGAAAAGGATGATACCGGTCTGCAACTGGTGGAATACATTCGCAAGGAACTGGGCAATTCATCGGTCCGGATTGTCCTCCGGACCGGGCAGCCGGGTAAGGCTCCGGAGCAGGAAGTCATCACCCGCTACGATATCAACGACTATAAAACCAAGCCCGAGTTTACCGCTCAAAAACTGTTCACCACGGTGACGGCCTGTCTCAGGGCATACCATAACCTGAAAGTCATAGAAAAAAACAACGAGGGGCTGGAAACCATTATCCGCTCCTCGGCGGAGGTTTTCAAACACCAATCGGTTTCCCTTTTCGGAAAACATGTTTTGCGGCAACTGTTTGAAATCCTGAAAATCAATCCCGAATCGGACATCGATTGCGCTTACGGTATGGGTATGCCGGACAGCAGTGTGATGCTCATGTCGGGTACCGGCAGATTCAGAAACAGGATCGGTCAGCCCCTGGAGGAGATCATGCCGCCCTCCGTAATCCGGATTTTCAGGCAATTCGAACCGACAGGAGGGGAAAGTTTTTCCGAAGATCACTACGTGGGGGTGTTCAACACCGACGAGGGTTTTTCCAGCATCCTCTATATGAACGGATGCGGCCGTCTATCGGCTGTTGACAAAAAACTGGTAAGGATCTATGCTAACAACATCGCCATTGGATTCGACAATGCCAGTTTGGCAAGAGAAATCATCAATACTCAGAAAGAAGTGATCCTGACCCTGGGAGAGGTTGTTGAAACCAGATCCAAGGAAACGGCACACCATGTGACCCGGGTGGCCGAGGTCTGTTATCTGCTGGCGGAAAAATTCGGCCTGCCCGAAAAAAACTGTGAACTTCTGCGAATGGCCGCTCCCATGCACGATGTGGGAAAAATCGGGGTGCCGGAAGCCATTTTGAACAAACCGGGGAAATTGACCCCGGATGAATTTGAGATCATGAAAAAACATGCCCGCACCGGATATGATATCCTCAAAAATTCAAAGCGGTCCATCATGCAGGCAGCCGCCATCGTGGCTCTGCAGCACCATGAAAGGTGGGACGGCGCCGGATATCCCCAGGGGCTGGCAGGAGAGGGCATTCATATTTTCGGCCGAATCGCCGCCATTGCCGATGTGTTTGACGCGCTCAGCCATGGGCGGTGCTACAAACAGGCCTGGGAGATGAGCCGGGTTGTCGATTTTTTTGAAAAATCGTCGGGAACCCATTTTGACAGCCGGCTCATTCAATTGCTGCTGATCTATATCAGTGAATTTGAAGCCATTAATCGACGGTTTCCCGAATGAAAAAAAATCGCCATAAAATCAACCCCGCTTAAATCTATCGGGGTAAGGGAGGTCCGGCCCATGAGCATCTCCGACGAAGACGGCAGACGTCTGCTGACGATTGCCCGTGAAATTCTGCGAGAATCTTTTGAAGGCTCCGAAAACAATGCGAAGTTCCGGATGGTGGATCTGGACAACGGTCTGTTTCTGGAAAAGCGAGGCGTATTCGTGACCCTGCAGAGAAAAGGCACCCTCAGAGGATGCATCGGCACCATCGAGCCGGTCAAATCGCTTCTGGATGCAGTGGTGGACAATGCGAGGCATGCCGCGTTTCACGATACGCGTTTCAGCCCGCTGACGTCGTCTGAATTAGACGACGTCACAATCGAGATCAGCATTCTGACCCCTACCCGGAAATTGCATTATGCCGACGTGCAGGATCTGGTTCAGCGCCTTCGGCCGGGCGTTGACGGTGTGATTCTGGAAAAAGGCGGGCGCCGGGCGACTTTTCTTCCACAGGTCTGGGAACAGTTGACGACCCCGGAATCCTTTCTGAGCCAGTTGTGCCTGAAAGCCGGGCTGCCTTCCGGAGCGTGGAAGTCCGGTGATCTGGAGATTTCGACGTATCAGGTTCGCTCGTTTCAAGAAAATGAGTGAACGCCCGAAGATCTGAAAGGATAACCCATGTATATCGACAACGAACTGCTGGATGCTATTCTGGTCATTAGAGACCGGGACGAACTGAATCGCTTTCTGGACGAATTGTTCACACCTGCCGAACTGGATGCCATCTCGCTGCGGTGGAAACTTCTCAAAGATCTGCACAAAGGAATGACCCAGAGGAAAATCGCGGAAAAATACCGGATCAGCCTGTGCAAAATCACCCGGGGATCGAGGGTTCTGAAAAAAAAAGATTCTGCGATCGTTAAAATTCTGAACGCTCAGTAAGGGCCAAGCAGCTCCAGGGCCAGGGTGGACCACAATTCAATGGACAGCCTGCCCAGGTCCCGGGTGTCCATCCAGGTAAACCGGAAGAGTTCCTTTCCGGGTCGGTACTGCTCCGGGCTGTCCGTAGTGATTCTGAAAACGGCCCCCAGATGTACCTTTCCGACATCCGTGAGCTCTTCACTGATCACCCCGGCAAAGGCGGGTTGATCTGTTTCGGGTCTCTGGTCGATTTCTTCGCTCAGTTCCCGTTCCATGCCGGAATACAAAATGTCTTTGAACGGGTCTGACAGGCCGTCGCCGTCCACTGGATTGATATGCCCCCCGATGCCTGCGGACCACAGTTGATGCAGTCGGGTTTCGCTGCCCTGGCGCTGGTAGACGGCGGTTTTGGAAAAATCGCCGGTCTGGAGAACGATATAGGGGATGATCTGTTTGAAATCGGGATTTGTTTCTGCCTGATCCCGATTCAGAAAACAAAAGCCCGTTTTCGAACAATTCCGGACAAATTCATCCAGATCCATGGGGATGGCGATTCTTTGACCCTGCCAGGAAATCGGCAGGGTGTTTTTTGGGATGCACAGGACTTTTTCCATTTCACTTCCCTTGTTTTCGGGTTTGGATTGGTTGAAAAATTGTTTTTTAACATGTCCGGTTGAAAAAATGAACCGCAAATGGGAAGGGTTTGTTGAAGCATGCAAGGATTGTATGATATGGGATAGTGGGAAAGAAAAAAATGCATAGAAACAGGAGATGTTATGCTGGTTCTCAATAAATCCGATATCGGGAATCCGGATCCGAATTTTATTCAGGCGTCCGTTCAAAAAGCTTATGAAATAATGCAGGACAATCGGTTCAACATGCCCGACCGGGTTCATATCTCGGACCGGGAGAACATGCTGTTGCTGATGCCTTGCTTTTCCGGCTCTTATTTTGCCACCAAACTGGTGTCCATTTTCCCGGACGCCGTAAAACAGGCGCTTCCCGTCATCAATGGGGTGGTCGTATTGTGCGATAACGTGTCCGGCAGACCCTTGGCGATTCTGGACGGTGCCGCCGTGACGGCCCGAAGAACCGGTGCGGTGGGTGGGCTGGCCGTTGCGAGGCTGACCCCTCCGTCCATTGAAACAGCCGGAATCCTGGGAGCGGGGGTTCAGGGGCTCAGCCAGACCCGGTTTCTGCTCCTGAACCGCCCCATTCAGCAACTTTATGTCTATGATATCAACCCGGCGGCGGCGGGAGATATGGCCAGGCAAGTTGGCGAGGAGTTTCCCGGCCTCAGGGTCACGATCACCGAAAATCCGGAACGCCTGGTTGAATCCTCCCAGGTGATCATTGCAGCCACAACCACCCGAACCCCCTTGTTCAGTTTGCCGGTCAAGACCGTTCAAGGTAAAACCTTTATTTCCATCGGGTCTTACCGGCCCGACATGAGGGAATTCCCGGATGCCGTGATCGAGGCGGCCGATGGCGTGTTTGTGGACACCCTGTTCGCCATGGAAGAATCCGGCGATCTGGCCATTCCTTTGAAATCCGGAGTGCTTGTCCCCTCAAGGGTTCAACCTTTTTCTTCTCTGCTTGGGAAGGCGTCTGCATCCATAAGCGGGAGTGAAAAGATAGACGGTAAAACCCTGTTTTTCAAGTCGGTGGGCATGGCCCTGTTCGATCTGGTCGTTGCTTCGAATATATATGAAACCGCAGTGAAACTCGGTATGGGACGGAAGCTGGATTTTTAGTTCGGATTCGAGAGGGAAAGTGGAGCGGGAAACGGGATTTGAACCCGCGACTTCGACCTTGGCAAGGTCGCACTCTACCACTGAGTTATTCCCGCTCAGCAAAAGAATGGTTTCTATTACCCAATCACCTCTTGTTTGTCAAGGGAAGAATGGGTGTTTCCATAAGAATTTTCGAGTTCCATTTTCAGGATTGAAACAATGAACGCATTTAACAGCAAGCATCTGGTCGTAACCGGCGGCGGGGGTTTTTTAGGATCCGCCGTTGTCCGGAAACTGATATCAAAGGGATACCGAGTGTCGTCTTTTTCCAGGCATTTCCATGAATGCCTGAAAGAACTGGGCGTTGATCAGCTCCAGGGGGATTTGACGGATGCAAAGGCCGTTACGGAGGCTTTCAAAGGAGCGGGAGCCGTTTTCCATGTGGCGGCCAAGCCCGGCATCTGGGGGGCTTTTGATGACTATTGGCAGGTGAATGTCAAGGGAACGGAAAACGTGATTGCCGCCTGTTTCGAGAATCAGGTGGGCCAATTGATTTACACAAGCTCCCCCAGCGTCATCTTCAACGGCAAGGACATGGAAAATGTGGATGAATCCACTCCTTATCCGGAAAAATATCCGGCGCCTTATCCTGAAACCAAAGCCATGGCCGAACAACGTGTCAGGCAGGCCGTTGAAAAAGGACTGCACGCCATCATTCTTCGACCGCACCTGATCTGGGGCCCCGGAGACAATCACCTGGTCCCGGGCATCGTCAACCGAGCGGGCCGTCTCAGACAGGTGGGGCGCTCCGATGACCGCGTGGACTTCGTTTATGTGGACAACGCGGCCGACGCCCATATTCTGGCCCTTGAAAAATTGCGGGAAACCCCATCGCTGTCGGGCAATGTTTATTTTATCAGCCAGGGGGATCCCGTTTCCAAATGGGAAATGGCCGACGCCTTTCTCAGAGCCGCCGGAAAACCTCCCATCAAAGGCCGCATGTCGGCCCGGACCGCTTATGTCGCAGGCGCTCTGTTTGAATTCGTCTACCGTTTCCTGAAAATTCGAAAAGAGCCGCCCCTGACTCGATTCGCCGCCGGAGAACTGGCTACTTCTCACTGGTTCGACATTTCCAGGGCCCGCAAAGACCTTGGATATGACCCGAAAATATCGACCCGGGAAGGACTTGAGAGATTGAAACAATGGTTTGAACAAAAGGGGGAGATGACATGATCCAGTCCTTGAAATCTTGTTTTCTCAACTCCCGGAACCGCATGGTCCATGTGCTGGCCGTTGCGATCCGGGAATTTCGCAATGATCGATGCGATCTCAGAGCGTCCGCTCTGACGCTGTATACCCTTTTGTCCATTGTTCCGGTCATGGCCATGGCATTCGGGATCGCCAAGGGATTCGGGTTCCGGGAATTTCTGGAAGGCCGGATCCTGGATCTGTTTTCAGGTCAGGAACAGATCCTGCACCCCTTGTTGTCGTTTTCCAACAACCTTCTGGAAAAAACCAAGGGCGGCCTGATGGCGGTTATCGGTGTGCTGTTGCTGATCTATTCTCTGATAAAACTTATGGGCCACATTGAAAACGCTTTCAATCAGATCGGGTGTGTGGCCCGTGATCGCACCCTGGTCCGGAAATTCACCGATTATATCGCCATTTCCATCGCGGCCGGTTTCCTGGCCGTAGTGTCAAGCAGCGCCAATATTTTCATCACCACATACCTGGAGTCGTTTTTATCCCTTATTCATCTGCCCGGCGATCTGGAGCGTCTGGTTTCCTTGTGCATCAAAGTTTTCGCGGTCTTTGCCACCTGGTTGTTGTTTGTTTTTTTTCTGGTATTCATCCCCAACCGAAAGGTGGATATCCGAGCCGCCGTGGTGGGAGGGGTGGTTTCCGGCACCCTGTATCAGATCGTTCAGATGGCCTATTTTACCTTTCAGATAAACGTTTCCAGCTACAATGCGATTTATGGGAGCTTTGCGGCCCTGCCCCTGTTTCTGATCTGGCTCCAGGCGTCTTGGCTCATTTTTCTGCTCGGAGCCGAAATCGCGTTTTCCTGGGAAAATGTTCAGGACCCGGAATCGGCGGATATGACCGATGCCGCCATCAGTATACGTACGGAACAATTGTTGATTCTTCGCATCGTCCATTTCTGCCTTGCGCGGTTTGTAGCCGGTGAGACACCGCCCTCGGACAAAACCATTGCGAGTGAAATCCATATCCCGCTGAAAATCACCCGCAACCTCTTATCCGAACTCTTGGCCTGCAGACTGCTTCTGGAAGTATGCGCCGACGGCGTAGGCTATGTTCCGGCCAGAGAAACGACCTCACTCACGGTCCTGGATGTAATGGAAATTTATGAAAAAGGAGCGGCCGGCATCCATGGCATCTGCGCCCGACCGGAATTCAAAACCTTTGAATCCTGCTTTGCCGATTTCGAAAAAGCCTGCCGGTCATCTTCCGGCGACAAAAAAATCAAGGCTGTCTGAGATTTTTCAGGTCTCCGTGGTGATATCGAAGAATTCTCTGATTTCGATTTCTTTTCGTTTCAGCTGATCGATGACCAGGTTCATGACGGACTGATTCGCCCCGATCTTCTGGCTGACATTTTTAATGGTGACGGGGACGGGATTGCCCGAATGCCCGATGCCCGCTTTCTGGGCTAGGTAGTCGGCCAGATTGAGGATCAGGGCCTGATGCTTGAATTTGATGGGTGCGGATTCCGGACTGTGGTGAAATCGGCAGGGAAGCATGATGGATGCCGGGAAATTCCACCTTTTCATCAACAGGGCGGACAAGACGGCATGGTCCAGATGAAACAAGGCGTTTTCTGCAAAATACAAGGGCTTTTTCTGTTCCATGGCCAGCTGACGGACTTTACGGTATTCATCCCCGTAATATACCGAAAATATAACTTTGCCCATGTCGTGCAGAAGGGCAGGGACAAAAATTTTTTTGGCAATGCCCGGGTTGGTTCTTTTGGCCAGGTCCTTTGCAGCCGTAGCGACACCGATGCCGTGAATCCACAGGGCTTTCATGTCGAGGCTCAAACCGGTTTTGTCCGTAAAAGAGGAAAGAATCCCCATACCCAGGGCGATGCCGATGATTTCATCAAACCCGATGACCGTGATGGACCGCTTAATGGTTTCCACCTGCGTTTTCTGTGCGTAATAAATGGAATTGGCCAGTTTCAACAGTTTGTTGGTCATGCCCTGGTCGTTGGCGATCACATCGGCCAGTTCTTCGGTGGTTGTTTTTTCGTCGGTCGCCGCACTGATGATTCGATTGATCACGACCGGAAGCGTGGGCAGGTCGCTTTCTTTTTTCTGAACCATTTTCAGGATGTCGGCTTTGATGTCCATTTATACCTTTATCGGATCAGCGTTAACGGATATTTTATGGAACGGCAGGCTCGTTTTAGGATGCGGGGCTTTGACTTCATCCGGATACCCGATGGCGATGATGGATTCAATCGTTAGGTGACCCGGCAGGGACAGCGCTTCCTTGACATGGGCCTCCGCTGTTTTTCCATCGTCGCGGGCCCTTTTACGGATTTGAATCCAGCAGGACCCAAGCCCCAGATCATGCGCCGCGAGATGGACAAACACGGAGGCGATGCTTGCGTCTTCAACCCAGACATCACTCTTTGAAGGATCGGCGCAGACCACAATCCCCAGGGGAGCGGTTTTCAGAAAACCGGCACCGTGGGGTTTGGCCCGGGATAGTTTTTCAAGCAGGACAGGGTCGTCGACAACGACAAACCGCCATGGCTCGATCCCTCTCGATGAAGGGGACCGGAGCGCGGCTTCGATGAGAAGGGCTATGGTTTCCCGGGGCACGGGTCGGGATTGAAATTTGCGGATGCTTCTCCGGGTTGTGATCAGATCCAGAAACATGGCGGCATCCTTTCAAAAACGTCCGAAACGGGTGATACTGATATCTCCCTGCAAATTGAGGGCATCTATTTTTTTTCGGGCCATCTGTTTGCATTTATTGCGGGTAAGGGGCCACAGCAGCAGCAATCCAAAAAGATCGGTGATGAAACCCGGGGTGATCAGCAGTATGCCGGCAATAAAGATGATGACGGCATCCAGCAGCTCTTCGGCGGGCATGAGTCCCTGCCGAAGGTTCATCCTGAGCCTTGAAAGAGTGTTCATGCCTTCGAGTCGGGCCAGCCAGGTTCCCGCAAGCCCTGTCAGGATCACCAGAAGAAGAGTGTTCAAGCCTCCGATCACCGTACCGATCTGGATCAGAAGATACAGTTCGATCAGGGGAATCAGCGTAAAGCACAAAAACAGTTTTAAAAACATTGAATATATTCCTTATTGTCCTTGAGCATGTCGGACAGACAAACCGTTCGAGGACCCCAGAGCGGTTTGATATCCTTTCGCCCTAATGAATCATGGATGCGATCAAGATAGTCATGCCTGGATATTTCCGTGGCTCCCATACTCAGCAGGTGGCTGGTCGTGACCTGGCAGTCGATGAGATCGAAATTCCACTGTTGTAAATAAAGGGCCAGGGTCACCAGGGCTGTTTTGGACGCATCGGCTTCAAACGAAAACATGGACTCTCCGAAAAAAACGCCGCCCATGCTGATACCGTAGAGCCCACCCACCAGACGACCATGTCGCCAGGTTTCTATGGAATGGGCGTATCCAAGGTGATGGAGCCGGATATAGGCTTCGATCATTTCAGGCACCAGCCAGGTTCCTCCGGGTTCTTTTTTTCTGGGCCTGGCGCAGGACAGGATGGTCTGCTCAAACGCATGATCGATGGTGATCCGGAAAAGATTTTTCCTGATTTTTTTTTTCAGACTTCTGGAAATCCGGATATCATCTGGAAATAAAACCAGTCTGGGATCGGGAGACCACCACAATATGGGTTCATTGTCCGAAAACCAGGGGAATATGCCGTTTTCATAGGCGAGCAGGATTCTCTGGGCGGACAGATCTCCGCCCAGACACAGTAGACCGTCGGAACGCGCGAGCCATGCAGGCGGGAAATCCAGTCGTTCTGATAACCTGAAAAGGGGCATTCAACACTTAAACTGAAAACTCAGCTGGTTGTTTCGCAACCCGATGGATACCTTGCCGCCTTTTTCAAGGCGACCGAACAGGATTTCATCTGTCAGCCGGTCTTTGATCCGGGTCTGGATGATTCTGGCCAGCGGTCTGGCCCCGAATTTGGGATCATACCCTTCCCTGGCCAGATGGGATCGGACCTTTTCCGAGTAATTCAGGACAACGTGTTTGGCCTTGAGCATGGATTCCAGTTCCTTCATGTTTTTGTCCACGATCATTTCCATGACTTCCGTGGACAGGTGGTTGAATTGCACAACCCCATCCAGGCGATTCCGGAATTCCGGACTGAAGGTCCTTTCAACGGCTTTCATGCTTTTGGCGTCGACACCGGCCGTCTGGGATCCGAACCCGATGGTGTTGGTGCTCATTTCCCGTGCGCCTGCATTGGAGGTCATGATCAGAATCACATTCCGGAAATCAGCCGATTTGCCGTTATTATCGGTAAGGGTGGCATAATCCATGACCTGGAGCAGGATATTGTACAGATCTATATGGGCTTTTTCAATTTCATCCAAAAGAAGGACGCAATGGGGGTGTTTCCGGATGCCGTCGGTCAGGATGCCGCCCTGATCGAAACCCACATAACCCGGAGGCGCACCGATGAGGCGGGACACGGAGTGTTTTTCCATGTACTCGCTCATGTCGAACCGTAAAAATGAAATTCCCATGTTGTGGGCGAGTTGTTTGGCTACTTCGGTTTTCCCCACACCGGTGGGCCCCATGAACAGAAAGGAGCCGATGGGCCGGTCCGGTGCCGAGAGACCGGCCCGGGACCGTTTGATGGCGGTGGTCAAGGTCTGGATGGCGCTGTCCTGTCCGAATATGACGCTGAATAATTTTTCAGGCAGGGATTCGAGATTGGCCTTGTCAGTGGATGTCACACTTGTAACGGGAACCTTGGCGATTTTGGCCACGATTCCTTCAATGTCTTCCACCGTGACGGCCTGCCGGGAATCGGCTCCTTTGAGCCTCAGGGCGGCCCCGGTTTCATCGATGACGTCGATGGCCTTGTCCGGCAGGAGGCGGTCATTGATATACTTGTCGGAAAGATAGGCGGCCGCCTCGATGGTTTCGGGCGGGTAGACCAGGTCGTGATGCTGTTCATAATAGGTCTTGAGCCCTTCAAGAATCTGACGGGTTTCCTCCACCGAAGGTTCGGCCACTTCGATTTTTTCAAATCGACGGGAAAAGGCCCGGTCTTTTTCGAAATGATTCTTGTATTCTTCGTAGGTGGTGGTTCCGATACATTTGATATCCCCTGAAGACAGGGCGGGTTTCAAAATGTTGGATGCATCCATGGACCCGCTGGTGGTGGCGCCGGCCCCCACGACGGTATGGATCTCGTCGATGATCAACAGGGCGTTGTCCTTGGCTTCGAGGGCGTTGATCACGTCCTTGAGGCGCTGTTCAAAGTCGCCTCGGTATTTGGTTCCGGCCAGGAGGGACCCCATGTCCAGAGAAAAGAGCTCACAGTTTTCCAGAAGCGCGGGAACTTCCCGGTTTTTGATCTTCAGCGCCAAACCTTCGGCGATGGCTGTTTTTCCCACTCCCGGATCTCCCACCAGAATAGGGTTGTTTTTGCGTCTTCGGCAAAGCACCTGCATGACCCTGTCCAGTTCACTGACCCGTCCGATCAAGGGATCGATCTTGTCGTCCTGGGCTTTTTGCAGCAGATTGGTGGTAAACGACTCCAGCGGATCTTTCTTTTTCGGCCGTCTGTTTTTCATGTCGGCCTGTTTGAACATGTCCTGATTGGGATCCATGACCGGAGGCATATTCTTTTTGCCGTTTTCCGACACGTGGGAAATATATCGAAGCACATCGAGACGGGTAATGCCTTCGGATTCCAGGTAAAAGGCCGCATGGGAATCTTTTTCCTGAAAAATGGAGGCCAGGATATCTCCCAGATTGACCTCGCTTTTTTCCGACGACCGGGCCTGGTTGATGGCTCTTTGAATCATTCTCTGGAATCCGATGGTCTGTTGAAGTACATATTCTTCTTTGGAATCTATTTTGGTCAGTTTTTCGTCAAAGAATTTTTCGAGTTCCTCTTTTATCTGGTCCGGATTTCCACCGCATTTTTCAATGGTTTCAATACCTGATTCATGGTTAAGGATGGCGTAAAGAACGTGTTCGACGCATACATATTCATGCCTTCTCTTTTTTGCCTCACGGACGGCAAAACCGAGGGCGGTACTGAGTTCTTTGCTGATCATGGCCCACTACTCCTTTTCCATTGTGCTTTTTAAGGGAAAGCCTTTGCTGCCGGCCAGGCGGTGCACGGTTTCCACTTTCGTTTCCGCTATCTCACGGGGGTAGATACCGCAGACTTCCCTTCCCTTATGATGTACATTAAGCATGATTTGTGTCGCTTTTTCAAGTGATTTTCCAAAAACGTTCAGTAGAATCTCAACCACGAATTCCATGGTGGTATAGTCGTCATTGTGCAGGATGACTTTATACATGGGAGGGTTATCGTCCCTTGAACGGGTGGCGGAAATGCGTTTGGTCCCGGCATCTGTTGATGTCATGGCCAACCCTCCTAAGCCCCGCAGCATTTCTTGTATTTTTTGCCGCTTCCACAGGGGCAGGGATCATTTCTCTGGACTTTCTGGGACGACCGCTTGACAGGCTGTTTCACGGTTGAGCCGTCGGAATGGGAAAAGGTCAGGTTTTCCTGTTCCTTTTTTTTAAGGGTATCCACCTGGGATGAACTGGTCACCTGAATTTTGAACAGAATTTCCACAATTTCCTGCTGGATTCGATCCATCAGCGCCTGAAACATGTCAAACCCTTCTTTTCGGTAGATTCTCAACGGATCCTGCTGGGCATATCCTCGAAGACCGATACCCTCTTTCAGGTAATCCATGGAAAGAAGGTGTTCCTTCCAACGGGTATCGATGGTCTGGAGAACGATATGCCGTTCAATCCGGCGAGTGATCTCTTCTCCGATGGACGCCTCTTTCCGGTCATACACGCCCTTGAGTGAATCCGACAGGGACTGTGCCAGCTGCTCCCCGGTGAAACGCTGAACCACCGCGTTTTCCAGATCGGGTGTGAAATTGAAGATCTGTTTCACCCTGGTTTTCAAACCGTCCAGGTCCCATTGATGGATATTCTTTTTGTCGTCGGTGAACTCATCCAGGATGCGGTCGATCTGATCATCCGTCATTTCCATGACCAGAGGTTTCAGGTTGGTTTCCACCAGGGCCTTGCGCCGCTGCTGGTAAATGACCTCCCGCTGCTGGTTCATGACATCGTCGTATTCAAGAAGGTGTTTCCGGATCTCGAAGTTATGTCCTTCCACTTTGGATTGGGCGTTTTCGATGGCCCGGCTGATGAATTTGTGTTCGATGTGTTCGCCTTCCTCAATCCCCAGGCGATCCATGACCGCGTGAATCCGGTCCCCTCCGAAAATTCTGAGCAGGTCATCCTCCAGGGACAGATAAAATCTTGAGGATCCGGGATCCCCCTGCCTTCCGGCGCGGCCCCGGAGCTGGTTGTCGATGCGCCTGGATTCATGGCGGGAGGTCCCGAGAATATGGAGGCCGCCAAGCTCCACCACCCCTTCCCCCAGGACGATATCCGTTCCCCGGCCGGCCATGTTGGTGGAAATGGTGACCGAGCCTTTCTGACCCGCTCCGGCCACGATCTCGGCCTCGGCCTTATGGTGCTTGGCGTTGAGAACCGAATGGGGGATGCCTTTTTTCTTGAGTTTTTCGCTCATTTCCTCGGATACGTCTATGGAAATGGTGCCGACCAGAACGGGCTGACCCTTTTTGTGCAGCCGGATGATTTCTCTGATGGCCGCGTCGTATTTTTCTTTTTTGGTTTTATAGATCAGGTCGGGCATGTCCTCCCGGATCATTTTTTTGTGCGTGGGAATCACCAACACATCGAGGTTGTATATTTTTTTGAATTCAGGGGCTTCGGTTTCGGCCGTTCCGGTCATGCCGGAGAGCTTGTCGTACATTCTGAAATAATTCTGGAAAGTGATGGAAGCCAGGGTCTGGTTTTCATTTTCGATCTTGACGTTTTCCTTGGCCTCCAGGGCCTGATGGAGTCCCTCGCTGTAGCGTCGGCCGGTCATCAGGCGGCCTGTGAATTCATCGACGATCACGACCTGATTGTTCTGGACGATGTAATCCGTATCCCGTTTGAAAACTTTATGGGCTTTGAGAGCCTGGTTCAGATGGTGAAGGACTTCGATATTGGCCGGATCGTACAGGTTATCGATGCTGAGCATCTTCTCGCCTTTGGCGATGCCGGCTTCGGTCAGGGAAACGGATCGGGATTCCTCGTCCAGGGTATAGTCCACATCCTGTTTGAAGGCCGGCATCACGGTGTTGACCTGGGTGTACAGGTGGGTGGATTTCTCCGCCGGGCCTGAAATGATGAGCGGGGTTCTGGCCTCATCGATGAGAATGCTGTCCACCTCGTCCACAATGGCAAAATGGAGGTCTTTCTGGACCAGGGATTCCCGGTCGAATTTCATGTTGTCCCGGAGATAGTCAAACCCGAATTCATTGTTGGTGCCGTAGGTGATATCCGAATTGTAAGCTGTTTTTCGCTCGCTGTCCGTCATGTCGTGAAGGATGACGCCTACTTCGAGGCCCAGGAAATGATAGATCCGGGACATCCATTCGGCGTCCCGTCGAGCCAGGTAATCATTGACCGTCACTACATGCACCCCTCTGCCGGTCAGCGCGTTCAGATAGGCTGCCAGAGTCGACATCAGGGTCTTCCCCTCACCGGTTTTCATTTCCGCGATCGTGCCGTTGTGCAGGGCGATGCCGCCGATGAGCTGGACATCGAAATGACGCATTCCCAGGGTTCGGACCGATGCCTCCCGCACCAGGGCAAAGGCCTGGGGCAGCAGATCGTCGAGGGGCTCGCCATTGAGGACTCGCTGTTTGAAATCCAGGGTTTTTTGCGCCATCCGGGCATCCGAAAGGGCTTTGATGTCCGGTTCAAGGCCA
Source organism: uncultured Desulfobacula sp. (assembly GCA_964593855.1). Lineage (GTDB taxonomy): Bacteria > Desulfobacterota > Desulfobacteria > Desulfobacterales > Desulfobacteraceae > Desulfobacula. The sequence continues at coordinate 50,593 of CAZQIX010000015.1, forward strand.
TTTATGGCGTCGACCAGGGGTTGAAGTTTTTTCAATATGCGATCGTTGCTGGAACCAAAAACCTTTGTGAGAAAATTCAATAGCATGATGATGGGTTACCTGTGAGTTGATAAAGTTCGGGTCATTTGTTCAGTCAAACATATAAGCATTAATCCGGCAAAGAAAAGTGTAAAATTTTAACCGGAGGCCAAAACAAAGGCAAAAGGGCGGGATTAGTTGAGAATATATTTTAAGGGATTGACCGGGGTTCCGTTGATCAGGACCTCATAATGCAGATGCGGACCCGTGCTGCGCCCGGTATTTCCGACAAGGGCCACCACGTCTCCCCGTTTCACTTCCTGGCCGGGTTTGACCAGGATTTTCTGAAGATGACCGTATTTGGTGACGCGGCCATGGCCGTGATCGATGACCACAAGGTTCCCGATATACAGCTTTTCGGCCGCAATGGACACTTTCCCGTTGGCGGTCGCCACAATGGGTGTTCCGGCCGCATTGGAGATGTCGATGCCGGAATGAAATTCCTTCTGCCCGGTAAAAGGGGATTGTCTGTTACCGAACCCAGAGGTGATCCAGCCCTCCACCGGTCGGATGGAGGGAGTGGCGGCCAGCAGGTTGCGTTTCCGCTCCAGCTGTTTGATCAGATATTCGAAATCAAGGGATTGTTTTTTTGCGGCCAGAGTTGTCTGGGTGACCTGCTGATGCATCTCACGGATCAGACTGTTGTGTTTCTCGTCCAGGGGGATGTCCGGATCCAGGGTTTCGGACGGAATACTGCCGATGCCGATGAGGCCGCTGGAATCGCTGGTCTGTTTGATATCCGCGATGAGCCGGACCTTGTCTTCAAATTGGGACAGGGTGTCCACAATTTTTTTAAGCCCTTCGATCTCTTCTGCGAAGTTTTGAATCTGCTGTCTCTGCTGTTTGATTTCCGTGTTGAGTTTAAATATGGTCTGATGCTGGGCGGTATTGTCAAAAGCGATACGTTTCAGGCGATAGTAGTCGTACCCGACATAGGCGGCGGCCATGAAGCCCCCCAGCGCGGCGACGATAAGAAAAGCCAATAATACCTTATGGATGGAGAATTCTCTGATATCAGAGGTCGCACCGGGATGAAACCATATTTTGACTCTCTTTTTCATTGCTCCTGTTTTATTCAGATCTGTTTTTAATGTCAAGCACAATATGCGGCATGGATCACAGAGGCACCTGAACCTGATCCAGTCCGGTTTTTTCCTCCAGTCCGAACATGAGGTTCATGTTCTGAACCGCCTGTCCGGAAGCGCCTTTGATGAGATTGTCAATGGCCGAGACCAGGATGATCTGCCCGGAATCCGGGTAGCAGTGGATGCCGATGTCGCAGCAGTTGGTTCCCTTGACCCAGGAGACCGCCGGGAACATGGCCGGGCCCAGAATCCGCACAAAAGGGGCATTCCCGTAATATGCGGCGTATGTCTCTCGGATATGGCGTTCCCGAGTGCCCGGAGCCGCCTGGACATAAATGGTGGACATCATGCCCCGGGTCAGCGGCAGCAGATGGGGAACAAAAGTGATGGCCGTCTGTTTACCGGACTGCCGGGTCAGAATTTCGTTGATTTCCGGTGTATGCCGGTGATTTCCGACTTTGTAGGGAGTAAACGATTCATTGACTTCACAGAAATGGGAAGACAGGGACAAGCCTCGTCCGGCTCCGCTGACTCCGGATTTGGAGTCCGCCACGATGCCTTCGGACAGGATCAGGCCTTCCTTGAGCAACGGGATCAGGGGCAGCAGGATGCTGGTGGGATAACACCCGGGATTACCGATGATGCGGGCCGAAGCGATTTCCTGCCGGAAAATTTCACAAAGTCCGTAAACGCTTTCCGCAAGAAGGTGTCCGGCGGTATGGGGCTGGTATGCGGCTTCATAGGCGGCCGCATCCTTGAAACGGAAATCTGCGGACAGGTCGACAACCTTTATGCCCAGATCAAGGAGTTCCGGCACGAATTCCATGGAAATTTTATGGGGCAGGGCCAGAAACAGGAGATCCGGTTTCAGTGAACGGGCCTGTTCCAGGAGGTCCCCGCAAACCAGATCCTCGAACCCCCTCATGGAGGGGAAGACATCCGTCAGTGACCGGCCCGTGTGAGTGTTGGAACTGACCCCGCATAATTTCGCGGCCGGATGGCCGGTGATCAGTCTGACCAGTTCAATTCCCGTATATCCGGTGACACCGGCGATTCCTGCTTTGATCATGTTCGATGACACAGCTCCTCGAATTTTATGATTTCAATCCCTGGTATTCCACAAGCACATGATTTTCCCCGTCCAGCTCTTCGTCGATGATGTTTCGGATCATGTTCCAGTCTCCTTTGGCCAGGCCGGCCCCGATTTTCGGATAGCCGAAGCGGCGACCGGAAAAGTTCTGTTTCAGAGAGGCGAAGACCCGTCGAACGGCATCGTAGTCCGCCAGCCGGCCGGGACCTGCATACCCATACTGGGTATAGGCGTTGACAATGGTCAGCTCGTGACCGTTTCGTTTAACGGAGGCCATGGTGAAGGTGCCCAGCTTGGCTTTGTCTCCGGCTGTGGTGGCCAGGTCCGCCTCCCAGGCTTCCGGAAAGATTTCCCGGATGCTTTTGGCGATTCCGGCCCCCATGGTGCAGAAACAGTTGCAGCCGTGAACGATCACATCAAAGGATCCGGCAAGGGCCAGCTCGATCAGGTCTCCCTTCAGGGTTCGGGGCATGAGAGTCGTTTCCTTGATTTTTAGGACCTTTTTAAATCATTCCACACTGAAAAAGCAAGTTGAAAGTTTTCAGGCAATAGAAGGTTGCCTGGAGCTTTTCATGTGCCGGTCTAATA